>CBDULP010000004.1:0-116238 GCA_965368085.1 uncultured Peptoclostridium sp.
TCTCTTCCTTGAAAGTTGTCTCAAGCACCCCTGCTCTTGCAGATCCTATTCCTATAGCATAAGACATCGCAAGGTCTCTCGCCTTTCCGCTGTAGTCCTGATGGATTGCTATAAGAGCCGGCACTCCTCCGCCTTCTGTATAGACTCTTCTTACAAGGTGACCTGGTCCCTTTGGCGCTGCCATGAACACATCTACGTTTTCAGGCGGATTGATCTGAGTGAAGTGGATGTTGAATCCATGTGCGAATGCAAGCGCATCGCCTTCTTTAAGGTTGTCCTTTATGCTATTTTCATAAACCTCTCTCTGCTTTTCATCCGGGATAAGCAGCATTACCACATTTGCCATCTTTGCAGCCTCTGCAACCTCGTATACCTGGAATCCATCTTGTCTCGCCTTGTCAGCAGACTTGCTGCCCTTGTGAAGTCCTATCACAACGTCCGCTCCGCTTTCCTTGAGGTTTAGCGCATGGGCGTGGCCCTGGCTTCCGTATCCTATTATCGCCACTTTTTTGTCCTTTATTACATTGAAGTCTCCGTCTTTTTCATAATACATTTTTGCCATTTTAGTTTTCCCCCTTAAGTTCTTCTATTTCAAATACATCTACAAGCTTTTCCATGTGTTTTATTGCCTGGTTTACTCCAAGCTTTTCTCCATCATTTATTGTTATAAAAAGGCTTGATGTTCCGCAGTCTGAAAAATCCATTTGTAAATTCTTTATAGAAAATTCCTTTCTTCTCAAAACTCCTACAACTCTCAAAAGAGATTCCATACCGCTTTCAACCTTTACACTTAGCATCCTGTCCATACCATTTCCCCCCCTTTATATTTTTCGAAGATTTCGAATATTCAAATTTCGATATTTGCAGTTATCCCTGATTTCCCCCATTTCTCAAAATATATGTTAACAGCTTGGCCCACTTTTAAATTTTTGTAAATAAAAAACCTTCGTTCCTACAACTACAGTATATAGTCATAGGGACGAAGGTATATATTCCTCGTGGTACCACCCTAATTCATGGCAAAAGCCATCTCTAAAGTCAGGTCAGGGACAAGCCTTAACCATATAGCCATATAACGGTGGCGACCGGCCTTGCCTACTTGGATTCTTTCGACTTGGCAGCTCGGGAGTGATCATTGTACACCTCACACGATGCTAATTTCCACCAACCATTAGCTCTCTACAATCATGCAAACAGGTATTTTTGTCTCCGTCTAAACTTTTAACTCATTTATTTTCGATTTCTATGTATGCTATTATAAAAGCATTCAGACAATATGTCAAGCATATTGTCTGAATTTTTTATGTTTTTAATCTTTTTTAATACAAACCTCTTTTTCCTCAAGCTCTTTCTTTAGATGTTCTATTTCTTTTGCCATCTGTTTTATAATATTCTTCATTATCTTTATTATCTGTTCTTTTTCTCTAAGTTCTAGATCTTTTTCATCCATAATCATTCCCCCATGTCAAAAACCAGTTGCTGTTTCTTTTGTAAATCTGTATACGCTAATATATATCCTGTATTTATTATACCCACATACACATCATTTAAAAAGAAATTTAAAATCATATGTGCTGTAATTCAAATTTTCTTATACGGTTTTGTCGAAATAAGTCATATGTTTTATTCTCGTCCGGCTTTTTAATTCACTTCAAATTCACAAGAAACAACCGCTGTAATCTCTTTTTCTATTGACGTGGTATCATTTATCCCATAGTCGGATATTTCATTCGAATAGAGAGGAGTAATTTGAAATACCCCCAGTCTTGCAGACCTTAATTTACCCGGTTTATTGCCTGTTACTGAAAGGAGTTTTTGAGCCCTTAGCTTTGCATCCTGCGCTGCCACCTCTATCATCTCTATTTTCAAATCCGAAAGTTTTGTATAAAAATATTGCGGGGAATTGGACTGAAATTCAACGCCTTCATTTATAAGTTCTGTAGACTTTCTTGAAAGCTGTGTTATCTTGTCTATGTCATTAGAGCTTATTTCAACATTCTGGTAGAGCCTGTAGCTTTCAACTCTGTTTGTATATACTCCATTGGGCAAAATTTCATTGTATGTTGATGTGTTTATTGCTGAAAAAACTATGTCTTGTTCGGGAACTCCATTTTCCACTAGATACCCCTTTACCTTTTTTGCATTTTCACCAAGCATATCGTATGCAGTAGACAAATTTGCCGACTGCACGCTGAAACCGCCTGTCCAAACAGCAAAGTCTGATTTAATCTGTTTTTTTGCCGAGCCCTTGACCGAAAGTGTGTTTTGCAGCGACTTTACCTTTACAAACCCTCCTGTAACTATAAGCGATGAAATAATTAGTGCCACTGACAGAATGAGCGCTGCAACTGATGTTGCTTTGTTTTTGCCGCTATTGTCCATAATAGTCCCTCCAATCTGTTATACAAACATCAAAAGGCTTATCGCCATTACAATCATGCCCGATATAAGTCCATATATGGATATGTGGTGCTCTCCATACTCTCTTGCCGCTGGAAGCAGTTCATCAAATGATATGAACACCATTATCCCCGCAACTCCCGCAAACAGTATTCCGAATACAAGGTCATTGAAAAATCTCAAAAACAGTACATATCCTACAATGGCTCCTATAGGCTCCGCAAGACCTGAAAGAAACGAATAATAAAATGCCTTTTTCTTGTTTCCAGTGGCATAGTATATTGGAACTGAGACAGCTATACCCTCGGGCACGTTATGTATTGCTATTGCAACTGCAATTGGAACTCCAAGAGATACATCCTTAAGAGTCGCTGTAAAAGTTGCCAGTCCTTCTGGAAAATTGTGTATCCCTATTGCAAGTGCCGAAAAAAGTCCAAGCCTTAAAAGCTTTGTCTTTTTATCCGTTTCCCCGCCACGAAGCTCCTCGACTTCGCCCATTTGCTCGATACTTCTGACCTCATGCGGGTTTTCAAACGCAGGAACCAGCTTGTCTATCAATGCTATGAATGCCATTCCCCCAAAGAAGGACGCCACAGTTATCCAGTTCCCCATTTTCACACCTTTAAATGCCACAAGCGAATCTTTTGCCTTAAGAAAAATTTCAACAAAAGATACATATACCATGACCCCCGCCGAAAATCCAAGTGAATAGGATAGGAATTTTTTATTGGTAGTTTTTGCAAAAAATGCAAGGGCACTTCCCACACCTGTTGCAAGACCTGCAAAAAGCGTCAGCCCGAATGCTATCATTACATTATCACTAAACATAAACTTCCTCCACTACTATAAATTTGAACCCTTCCTACGACTATAATATCCATTATTGTTCTGCTCAAACTTATTTTACGATTTTGCAAATCCCCTTAACATTATATGACATTTTTATCATTTCCATTACATTTTTATTATCGCTTCTTAACAGTCTATTTTTTTATACTATTTTGATTTCATTGTGCACTATTTTACTTTCCTCTTGTTATGAGCTTCTTTTTCAGACATGCCGCATAGTCAAGTACTTTTATGCTCCCTCCAAATTTCACCGTTATGGTTTTTTCATCTTTTTCTATGACAAGCCCTCTTTTAAAGTTCTTGTGATACACATATTCGCCTTCATATGCACTTTCCAGGGAACTGTACATTTCATCCACAAACCTTGACGGGCTTGTTGTTTTGCCGTATTTTTGCTTTGGAGTGTATATTTGAGCACTGTCTTTAGCCCTTGTGAGTGCGACATAAAAAAGCCTTCTCTCCTCTTCCATTCCCGCCTCCATACTTTTTTCATGAGGCGAAATTCCTTCCACAGCGCCTATTACAAATACATGCCTGAATTCAAGACCCTTTGCACCGTGCATCGTGGTAAGGGTGACACTGTTTTCAACCTTCTTTTTTCGCTGTTCCAAAAGCTCTTTTTTTACATTGTCTATGTGATCAATAAAAGCCTTTATATCCGGAAAATATTTGGCAGATTCCTGCATCTCGTCAAGAACCTCAAACAGTCCTTCTGGCTTTATACTTCTTTTGTCCGAATACTCCAATATATACCTGTCATATTCTATCTGAGTTCTTAAAATCGAAATAGCATCCTGAGGCGCAGCGCCCGACATGAGATTCAGGTCCCTTTTCATCTCGTCAAGCGTTTTTATTTGAACCTTGTGGAGATTTGAATACCTCTTCAGCCCTTCTATAAAATCCATGCATCCCATTGCACTTCCTATGCTGTCTTTTGATATATATCTGAACGGCTTGTTTATTATTCTCTTATAGTCGTCTCCCGACGCCATTTCACACGCAGCCTTCAGGTAAGCTATCACATCCTTTGCAACCCAGTGATCATATACCGTCATTATCCTGTCCGCAACTGTAAAAGGTATGTTATAGTCCATGAACACATCTATAATCGCCCTCGACTGCATATTCGTCCTGTATATGACCGCGAAATCAGAAAAGTCCATCGAAAGCTTTCTCACTTTCTCCAGTATGTCGTTTGCCACTTTTTCAGCCTCGTCCACAGAGTCCTTTGCCTCGACAATATCCACCGAACCCTTATCCTTCCTTACCGGCCTTATATTCTTGAAGTTTCTCTCACCATTGTTCTTTATGAGGCTGTTTGCCGACTCCACTATGCTGGCTGCCGACCTGTAATTGGAGCTTAGTATTATCTTTTTTACGGGCGAAAAATAGTTTTCAAACTCGCTTAAAAACTCTGGCCTTGCCCCTCTAAATCCGTATATCGACTGGTCTTCGTCCCCCACCACAAAAATATTTTGCTCGCTTGACACCAGCATTTTCACAGTTTCAAGCTGAACCCTGTTTATATCCTGAAACTCGTCTATAAGTATGTGTTTGTACCTGTTTCTCACATACTCAAGAGCCCTGCTGTCCTGTTCAAAAAGTCTGTGAGTTAAAGTCAGCATGTCATCAAAGTCTATCTTGTTCATCTCTTTTTTATAATTCTCATATGAATCGAACACTCTTTGGAGTTCCTCGTTCGAAAACACCTGTGAGCTAAACTGTCCAATTGGGATCATGTCATTTTTTATATATGAAATTTCAAGTATCACATCAGATACAAAATCGTCATCCTGGGCGTTTTCCACCGAAAAAGTCGACAGTATGTTTTTAAGTATCTTTTTTTTCAAATTCTCATCAATTACATTATCAGAGCTGTAACCCCTGAAAGCCCTGAGCATTCTGAAAAACACCGAATGAAATGTTCCAAATGAACAGTTGCGGCTTTCCGGACAAATTCCTATGGCTCTTTCCTTCATTTCAAGTGCAGACGCCCTTGTAAAGCTTATTGAAAGTATATTTTTGGGGTTTACTCCATTGTTTTTTACCAGGTTTGCAATCCTGTATGTTATCACCCTGGTCTTTCCAGAACCAGGACCCGCTATTACCGCACACGGGCCTTTAAAATGCTTCGCAGCCTTAACCTGTTCGCCGTCCAATCCATTGTACATATCTCCATTACCTGCCTTCTATAATAAAGCTTATCCCGAAGCCACCAATTCATATACAAATGCTATAAACTGGCAGTTCCTTGATATTTAATGATATCCAATAACATAACCTACACAATAAACATCCAAAATCCACCGGGCAAAATCCCCTATATTCAAAAGTAATTTATGGGTGACCCACTTATATGATAACATATGTATTATATAAAATAATTTTCACAAAATATTTAATGCATCTTGATTTTAAATCACATTTCAAATTTCAAGGCAATATAATGCCGCAAAGGTTCTGAAGCGAATACCCCATCAAATTTTTGTGGTCAATTTGCGATCAAAAGGAGAAATTATATTATGGAAATAATTTCACATATAATAGATGAGTCCGTGGGCCTGCCTGAAAATCACTGCGTATTCGACATAGAAACCACAGGCCTGAGCCATGCACGCTGCCATGTAATACTCATAGGAATTCTGTTTGAAAAATGGGGAAAGACGCACATAAAGCAACTTTTTGCACACAACAGGAAGAGCGAAAAAGAACTTCTATTTTATTTCAAAGAACTCTTTAAGACATTTAATGGACACATATCATATAATGGTTTTTCATTCGACATACCATTTTTAAATGCAAGACTTAAAAATTGCAATATAGACTTTCAAATAGAAAAGGACAATGGATTAGATCTTCTTAGGATTGTAAGATCGCACAAGGAGCTTTTGCAGCTTGAAAGCTGCCGCCTCAAGGATATAGAAATATCACTGGGAATACAACGTGAAGATACCATTTCTGGAAAAGAGAGCGTTGAGCTCTATAATTCGTTCGAAAAGAGCCAAGATGAATACCTAAAAAGAAAAATACTTCTCCACAACCACGATGACATATACTACCTCTCAAAACTTTTAAGCATAGAGGATGTTATAAATAGCAAAAAAACTCAAAACTCCATCAGCCTAAATATAAACGGGCAGGAATGTCTGGCTTTCATGGAGTCGTTCAAATTAAAAGGGCTGGTGCTTTCATTTGTTTACAGCCTGAATTCGAATCTTCCAATGCCATTTGAGGTATATGAAAAAAATTTCAATGTGAAGTCTGAAAATGATTCTATAAAAATGGATATAAGCCTCATAAGGACAAATGACTCGAACGGAAAAAAGCTGCTTGCATTCGATGCAGGCAGCCTAGTTCCCATAAAAAGAGAATCTTTGGTCAAAGAAAATATATGCCAAGTTGGAAATCTTATATTGCAGAGCCTATTTCGATTCTAGTATATCTTTAATGCCTTTTGGAATCATCTCTATTATGTCAGATGCTATAAGAGAATACTCCCCGTATTTTTCAAGCGCAAGCCTTCCAGCCATGCTATGTATGTATACACCAAGCGTGGCTGATTCCGAAAGGGAGTACCCTTGTCCCAACATGCTTGCTATTATTCCAGAAAGTACGTCTCCACTTCCAGCTGTAGCCATACCTGGATTTGGATTGCAGCATATGTATGTCTGCTCTCCAGGCGACGCTATAACCGTAGCAGTTCCCTTTAGAACTACCGTGACTCCATAGTCTGAAGCAAATTTTCTGGCAATGCTTATGCAATTTTCAAGCACATATTCAGTGTCCTTTCCAAGCACCCTTGCCATTTCGCCCATGTGGGGCGTTATTATTATGTCCTTTTCCTTTATTATATCCAGATTATCCTTAAGAACATTGAGCCCGTCGGCATCTATTACCATTGGTACTTCTGATTCAATAAGTTTTTCCACAAGCGCTTTTCTTTCAGTCGCCTGCGACAATCCTGGACCTACGAGTATTGCGTCCATTTTTTTTAGGCTTTCAAGCATGAAATTGGCATCTGAAAAATCAGATTCCACTGTTATTACTTCAGCATTTTTGCCTGATACCGCCCCAAAAGTGTTGTAGTCCACATATAGATTTACTATTCCACTGCCACTTCTCATGGCCGCCTTTGAACAAAGCAGCGCCGCACCTGGCATGTTCCTGCTTCCAGCCGCCATTCCAATTTTACCGTATGTTCCCTTGTGTGAATTTCCCCTTCTCTTTTTTAGTGTTTTGCATATGTAATCCATGTCCAGAATATTCCTGTCAAATCCACTCAGTATTGATTTGGGTATCGAAATGTCAACAAGCTCAGTCTTTCCGCTGTAATAAATTCCATCATTTATTATATGTGCAGGCTTGTACGATGCAAATGTAACCGTCTCATCCGCCTTGACTGCACAGCCCATTACAAATCCGGTATCCGCATTTATTCCCGAAGGCAGATCCACCGAAAAAACATATTCCTTTGGATCATATTCATTTATGCTCTCTATTATCTCTTTCATCCTTCCCTTGACAGGCCTGTCTATGCCTATTCCAAATATGGCATCCACTATGACTTCAAAACTGTTTTCACAAATAAAATCCTTAAAGTCCTCTCCAGTATACGTATAAACCACATTCATGCCCATCTTTTCAATTATTTCAAGATTTAAAAGGGCGTCTCCCCGAATCTCTTCCTTATTTCCTGTTATGGCAACAACTACATCGTATCCGTTGTTGTTAAGATGCCTAGCCACAACATAGCCGTCCCCACCGTTATTGCCTATGCCACAGACTACGAGCATTCTCTTGCTTTTACACGGAAAGCGTCTACTTATTATTTCAAACGTCTTCCTTCCTGCATTTTCCATAAGTACCATTCCCGGTATTGAGTATTCCCTTATGGCCTTTGCATCCGTACTCTTCATCTCAAAAGAAAATAAAACCTTTTCCAAATCCATCTCCTCCTATATTTGTTTTATACGTTTATTATAGCAAATATAGCTGTATTTTGTATGAAATATCACGAATATTTTTATGTATATTCACAATAATATGCAGATTTCATAAAATGCAAGCTCATACCTCACATGCCTGCAGTATGTTGTCTAAAAAAGAGCCGATATTCAGAATATCGGCTCTTTTACAATTATCTTTCTATGGGTTTTGCACTCCAAATATCTGCCGCGTACTTTCTTATGGTTTCATCACTTGAAAACTTCCCAGAACGTGATATGTTCACAAGTGACATATTTTGCCATTTATACTTATCCTCATACAAAGTGCTTATCCTCTTTTGAGCCTGCACATAGGAATCAAAATCCTTCAATATAAAATATGGCTCATTCTGCCTTGTCAATGCATACCTTATTCCGGCAAACTCTTCCTTGTCAACTCCAAAGAATCCGTTTGTAAGCTGGTCAACAACCCTTTTTATCCTGACATCAGAATTGTATATGTCCATAGGGATGTATTTCCCATTGCTGTAGTACTCCAGAACCTCATCCTTTTCAAGGCCGAATAGTATTATGTTGTCATCTCCAACCGCCTCATGTATTTCTATATTTGCTCCGTCAAGAGTCGCAAGTGTTACAGCGCCATTCATCATGAATTTCATGTTTCCAGTTCCCGAGGCTTCCTTTGTAGCCGTTGATATCTGCTCACTCACATTTGCCGCCGGAATCATTATCTGAGATAGTGAAACCCTGTAATTTTCAAGGAATATAACTTTCAGCTTGCTTCTGACCCTGATGTCGTTGTTGACCTTGTCTGCCACAGTGTTTATAAGCTTTATTATGTTCTTTGCCATGGCATATCCAGGTGCGGCCTTTGCGCCAAATATGAATGTCCTTGGAGTCATATCCATATTCGGATTTTCAATTAACTTGTTGTATATGTGCATTATATTGAGCACATTCAAAAGCTGCCTTTTATACTCGTGTAGACGCTTGGCCTGTATGTCAAATATAGAATCTGGATCGACGTCTATCGAGTACTTGTCTTTTATGTGGTTTGCCAGCCTGATTTTGTTTTGATGCTTAATTTCATACAACCTGTCAAGAAATGCCCTGTCACCGATATACTTTTCGAGTTTCCTAAGCTTTCGTGGATTCTTTATCCACCCAGTGCCAATAGACTCATTTATTAGTCCAGAAAGTCTTTTGTTCGACTGGAGCAGCCATCTTCTGTGGGTTATTCCATTTGTCTTGTTGTTGAATCTGTTTGGATAAAACTGCGCGAAGTCCCTAAGCTCCTGATTCTCGAGAAGCTCCGTGTGAAGCCTTGCAACTCCGTTTACGCTGTGGCTGCCCACTATTGAGAGGTATGCCATTTTGACGTATCCATTTGCTATTATTGCCATTCTCGCAATTCTGTCCCAGTCTCCCGGATATTTCTTCCATATGTTGGCGCAAAACCTCTCGTTTATCTCATAAACTATCATGTATATTCTCGGAAGAAGGCTTTTAAACATGTCTATAGGCCATTTTTCAAGAGCCTCCGCCATTATTGTGTGATTGGTGTATGATATTGTGCTTGTTGTAATCTTCCAGGCTTGGTCCCAGCCAAGACCTTCCTCGTCCACGAGTATCCTCATGAGCTCAGGTATCGCAAGAGATGGATGAGTGTCATTTATGTGTATAGAAACATACTCGTCAAACTCTTCTATGGGCCTTTTGTTCTTCTTAAAAGTCCTGACTATGCTTTGAATCCCCGCCGACACAAGAAAATATTCCTGCTTGAGCCTCAGCAGCTTTCCTTCAGGATGGGAGTCATTTGGATAGAGCATTTCTGATATTGATTCTACAAGATAGTTGTATTCCATGGCTTTAAGGTAATTACCCTTGTTAAAAAGCGAAAAGTCAAAGTCTTTTCTTGCGGGCTCGGCGCTCCACAGCCTAAGCGTGTTGACAGTTTTGTTCGTATGCCCTACTACCGGAGTATCATATGGAACTGCAATTATGGGCTCATAGTTTTCATGTACAAACTCCATGTTTCCATTTTCACTATTGACCTTTACGTCTCCCCAAAATCTGACTTCTACAGCTTTATCAGGTTTTTTTATCTCCCATATGTTTTCTTCTGCAAGCCATTTTTCGGGTCTTTCAACCTGGTACCCATCCACTATCTTCTGCTCAAAAAATCCACGCTTATATCTTATGCCGCATCCATGCCCCGGTATTCCTATGGCTGCCATCGAATCCAAAAAACATGCAGCCAGTCTTCCAAGCCCTCCATTTCCAAGCCCTTGGTCCTTTTCAACTCGAAGTATCTCATCAAGGTCTATGCCAAGTTCCCCAAGACCGTCTCTGCACACTTCAATTATGTCCAAATTGATGAGATGCTTTTCCAAAAGCCTTCCAGTCAGAAACTCCATTGAAAAATAGTAAACCTGCTTTGTCCCTATACTACTATACTCGGTGTTTGTATCCACCCAGTTCTTCGAAAGATATCCCCTTACAATGCTTCCAAGCGTTGCATACAAATCCCAGTCCGAAGCCTCCTTGACACTTTTTGCCCTTTTCGCCATAAGCCCATTTATAAAATCACTTTTGAATCTCTTTTTGCTCAAATCCATTGTAAAAACCTCCCTGAAATCTAAAGCAAGCCAGTAAGTGGCTTGCTCTTTATCATAAGCTGTTATTCAAGACCTTGTTGTAAAGGCTTTTATACATTAATGCTGATTTCTTCCAGCTAAAATCCTCTTTCATAGCAGTTTTAACAATTGAATCCCAACTCTTTTTATCTTTGTATAATTCAACAGCTTTTTCAATAGTATAAAGCATTTCGTGTGCATTATAGTTAGAGAAACTAAAACCATTTCCTTCTCCCGTATACTTGTTATAAGGAGTCACGGTGTCCCTTAAACCTCCAGTTTCTCTGACGATAGGAAGAGTTCCATATCTCAGCGATATTAACTGGCTGAGTCCGCAGGGCTCGAACTTCGACGGCATAAGGAACATGTCACACGACGCATATATCATATGCGCCAGCTTGTTGTCGAATTTCAAATTTACAGAAAGTCTTCCCGGATACTTCGATTCAAAATACCTGAAAGAATTTTCATATTTCTGGTCTCCTGTTCCAAGTATGACCATACTTGCATTTGTATTTTTCATAAAATCCTGCATTATGTGCTCCAAAAGGTCAAGCCCTTTTTGGTCTGTGAGCCTGCTTACCATTCCTATAAGTGGAGTATCCGAATTTTTATCCAAGTTGAGCATATCCATAAGTTCAAGCTTGTTTGTAGTCTTTCCGCAGGATACGCTGCTTGCATCATAGTTTTGCACTATATTGGAATCAGTCGACGGATCGTATATCTTATAATCTATTCCATTTAATATGCCGTGAAGCTTAGCGCTTTTATCCCTTAACACCCCGTCAAGTCTTTCTCCATAGTACGGATCCTGTATCTCCATTGCATAAGTGTCGCTCACAGTAGTTATGGCCTCGGAATAATTGAGCCCCCCCTTTATAAAGTTCACATCACCATAAAATTCAAGCCCCGAAGGGGTCATGTGTTCACTTCCCAGCCCGAACAGGTCTCCAATTACCTCCGAGCCATATATGCCCTGATACTTCAGGTTATGTATGGTAAATACAGTCTTTATATCTGACATATCCGCGTTAAATGAATACTGGCTTTTAAGTAGCGGGCTTACCATTGCCGTCTGCCAGTCATTGCAGTGTATTATCTCCGGTTTAAAATCCATATTGGCAATGAATTCGAGCACAGCCCTTGAAAAGAAAGCAAACCTTTCGGCTTCGTCATAAAAGCCGTATACTCCGCCCCTTTTAAAATAGTACTCATTATCTATAAAGTAAAACGGAACGCCTTCATAGTCCATTTCAAACACTCCGCAATACTGGTTCCTCCACCCTACCTGTACGTTGAAACTCTTTACAAATCTCATCTTATTTTTAAACTCTTCACTTATGTCCATGTATTTTGGTATTATAACCCTGGCATCCACGCCATATCCTCTAAGCTCCCTCGGAAGAGCAAATGATACATCCGCAAGCCCTCCCGTCTTTATAAAAGGATATGCTTCTGACGATGCGAACAAAACCCTAGTCAATCAGATCCCCTCCAAACATTATATTTCACGCCTATTTGACCCGTTATTTTTCAATTGCCTACTATGCATATTCTTCTATATTACAGTGCCTTTTCGTATGACTATGGGGCTTTTTGCATCTCCCTTAAGCTCCTTGCCCCTTGTTATCGTGACATGCTTGTCAAGTATGGCATTTTCTATGTTTGCATTTTCATCTATTTCACTTCTTTGCATCACTATGCTGTTTTTAATGCACGAGCCCTGCTTCACCTTCACTCCCCTGAATATTATGCTGTTCTCAACCTGCCCATCTATTATGCATCCATTTGCAACAAGCGAGTTTTTTACGCTGCCGTGCTGACCGTACTTTGTAGGGGCCTCATCCTTGACCTTAGTGCATATGAGTCCGTGTTCGCTGAAAAGCTTTCTTGAGTTTTCAGTGTTTAATATCTCCATGCTTGCATCGTAATAGTTCTTTAGGGAATTGATACATGCAAGGTATCCATCGTATTCATATGAATTGACATTGTAGTTTTCTATATTCATGAAAAATACATCCTTAAGATTCTTTGCATACCCCTTAGATATCGAATCCTCTATCACATCTATAAGTATCTGTTTTTTCATTATATACATTTCCATGGATATATTGCTGCAAGTCTTAGCTCCCATATTGGTTCCAATGCTTATTACGTTGCCGTCTTCATCAAGATTCAAAGTGTCGCAGTTGAGGAATTTTTCTATGTTTTCACATTCCCTCTTGTATATTATAGTTATGTCCGAACCTGAATCCTTATGGTATTCAAATGCCTTTGAATAGTCCATATTGAAAATCATGCAGCTTTTTGACAGTATGACATATTCCTGCCTGCTTCTTTTTATATAGTCAAGATGATCTTTGAAGTTTTTCAAATCACCTTCCTGTATTGACGTTGCATACGTTTGAAGCTCGGGACTCAAAAAGAAAAGCCTGTCTATCTTTCTGTCCAGGTCCCACGGCTTTCCCGACCCCAGATGGTCTCTGAGCGAGCTAAACTTGCTGCATGCAAACACTCCCACGTTTTCAATACCCGCATTCACCATGTTCGACAGTACAAAATCTATGACCCTGTATCTTCCCAAAAATGGTATTGATCCTACTGGCCTGTTGTATGTGAGCTCTTTTATATGTTCTTCATTTTCGCTAAGATTTATTATACCCATTACGTCTTTCATGCTACATCTCCTCCATGTCTATTCCGTTATAAGTGCTATGTCCTCAGAGTCAATATCCCCTATTTTTTGTCCCGCCTTCACTACAACGCCTTCTCCTATTATGGCCCTTTCAATAACTGCGCCTTCTTCTACCTTCACACCAGACATTATGACCGAGTCGACCACTTTAGCTCCTTTTTCAACCTCAACATCCGGGAAAAGTACGGAATTTTGTATATTCCCATATACTACGCAGCCCTCATTCAGAAGGCTCAATTTCACATCCGCTTCACTGGATATGAAATGCGGAGGACTTATAGGGTTTACCGAATATATTCTCCAGTTTCTGTCATATAGGTTAAGCTCATTGTCATCCTTTAAAAGGTCCATGTTGGCCTCCCAAAGGCTCTTAACAGTACCAACGTCCTTCCAGTATCCGTCAAACCTGTATGCACACATTTTATTTCCATCATTGAGCATTTTAGGTATTATATTTTTGCCAAAGTCATTGTCAGACTCTATATCCTCTTCATCCGACTTCAGATATTCCTTTAAAAGCTTCCAGTTGAATATATATATCCCCATAGACGCAAGATTGCTCTTTGCATTTTGAGGTTTTTCCTCAAACTCGTATATAGTGTCGTCTTCATTGCAGTTCATTATACCAAACCTGCTTGTATCCTCCCACGGAACCTCCATTACCGATATTGTCGCATGGGCGCCTTTTTCCTTGTGGTACTTCAGCATTTCAGAGTAATCCATTTTATATATGTGGTCGCCCGACAATATTATTATGTATTCCGGATCATACACGTCCACAAACTCCCTGTTTTCATATATGGCGTTTGCGGTTCCCTTATACCATCTTCCGCCGTCCCTGCTTACAAAAGGCGGGAGTATGCTTACCCCTCCATCCATCCTGTCAAGGTCACAGTAGCTTCCTATGCCTATATGCGTGTTGAGTATAAGAGGTCGATACTGAGTAAGCACCCCCACCGTATATATCCCCGAATTCGAGCAGTTGCTCAGCGGAAAGTCTATTATTCTGTATTTACCCCCAAAAGGAACAGCTGGTTTTGCATTTTCCTTGGTAAGCGCTCCCAGCCTGCTGCCCTGTCCACCTGCCAATATCATAGCTATGGCTTCTTTTTTCTTTTTCTTCATAATACTATCTCCTCTCCGTCGGCTTAAACTATTTAAATTTCTACAGTCCCACAATAAATATATATCCACATAACCGTTTAATTAAAACAATTAAAGTGTATATTTTATATACATTTGTATTATTTGCTTTCTACTTGCCTTTAATCTTTGCACACTGGTTTGGCCTTCGCAGTATTCTTTTTAAGCTTTATGTAAAGCGCCGTCAACGGACCTATGTCGAGCTTTATCGAATAGCTCTGGTTGTTCCATTCGACGTTCTCTGCGCATACGCTTTCGCACGTGCCCCTTCCATTCCCTCCAAACTCCACATCATTGCTTGTCATTACAACTTCATACTCTCCCATCTGCGGAACCCCTATCCTGTATCCGAATCTTTCCACGGGAGTGAAATTGAATACGCCTATTACAAATTCTCCCTCTTCACTTCCTTTTCTCATGAAAGCTATCACGCTTTCCTCGTAGTTGTGAAGGTCTATCCACTCAAACCCTTCCTGCTTATGGTCTTTTTCCCAAAGGGCACTTTCATTCAGGTATATACCGTTAAGGTCTTTTACATATTGTAAAAGCTTTGAGTGCATTTCGTATTCGGTGAGGAACCAGTCAAGCTCTTTTTTATAGTCCCATTCTATGAACTGGCCGAACTCTCCCCCCATGAAAAGTAGCTTCTTCCCGGGATGGGCAAACATGTATGCATAAAACATCCTGAGCCCCGCGAATTTTTGCCAGTAGTCGCCAGGCATCTTGTCCAGAAGCGATTTCTTGCCGTGGACCACCTCGTCGTGCGAAAGGGGCAGTACGTAGTTTTCCGAAAACGCATATGTAAGCGAAAATGTTATGAGGTTGTGGTTCCATTTCCTATGTATGGGGTCAAGTTCCATATACCTTAGCATGTCGTTCATCCACCCCATATTCCACTTGTAATTGAATCCCAGGCCTCCAAGGTATGTCGGCGCTGTTACAAGCGGCCACGCAGTGGATTCCTCCGCAATCATGAGCGCGTGAGGATGATAGTTGAACACCGCCTTGTTTAAACTTCTCAGAAATTCCACTGCCTCAATGTTCTCACACCCTCCATACCTGTTTGGCTCCCACTGCCCATCCTCCCTGCAATAGTTCAGGTACAACATGTTTGCAACCGCATCCACCCTCATGCCGTCTATGTGATAAATGTCAAACCAAAATACTGCATTTGAAATCAAAAAGCTCATTACCTCTGTTCTTCCAAGGTCAAAATTCGCAGTTCCCCATTCAGGATGCTCTCCCTTAAGCACACTTTTATACTCGTATGTGGGTGTTCCATCAAATCTGTAAAGCCCGTGCTCGTCCTTGCAGAAATGTCCTGGCACCCAGTCAAGTATCACCCCTATGCCGCTTTGATGGCATCTGTCTACAAAGTACATGAAATCCTGGGGAGTTCCGTATCTGCTTGTGACGCTGTAATATCCTGTAGATTGATATCCCCATGAGCCTCCAAATGGATGCTCCGTAACCGGCATAAGCTCCACATGAGTGTATTTCATGTCTTTCAGGTACTCGCAAAGTTCGTCAGCGATCTCCTTGTATGTATAAAAGCTTCCATCTTCCCTCGTCTTCCAAGATCCCAGATGGAGTTCGTATATGTTCATCGGCAGGCTGTATGTGTCTTTTTTCTTTTTTTCGCCCATCCAATTTCCATCACCCCAGCTGTACCCCTCAAGCGATACGATTTTAGAAGCTGTGTTTGGGCTCTTTTCTGAAAAAAAGGCATACGGATCAGATTTTAGTGTCTTTTTACCGCTTCTTGAGGTCACCTCGTACTTGTATATATCCCCCTGCTCAAGGCCCTCTATGAAGATATTCCATATGCCCGATTTTTTCATTTTTTTCATTTCAAACCCATTGCCGTTCCAGTCGTTGAAGTTTCCGACAACTCTCACAGCTTTCGCATTTGGTGCCCATACATTGAAGATTACTCCTTTTTTTCCCTCAACCTCATTAAAGTGAGCACCCATGACATTATAGCTGTGGTGGTACCTTCCCTCGTTAAAAAGATGCATTTGAAAATCATCTAAAGCCATGTAGTCTACGCCTCTTTTATCCATATTAGCTGCAACCCTTTCCTTATGTTTTAGACATTGCACATGTCTTAGTTTATATTTTTAAGAACAACCGCCCCTAGTTCTTCAATTTCAAGTACAATCACTCCACATATAGTCTTATGCCTCTTTCCCGTAATCAAATCTTCAAATTCGCATTCCTTTTCATGCACTATTTCCCTGATTTGCGCATTCAATACGGCTTTTTTATTTTTGTTTCTGTTGACTGCGACCATGATCACACCGCCCTCGCCGTGCTTTGCGTCACCTTCATTCACAGTCCTTGCAAACGCAAATATATCGCTGCATGATTCGACGAGTCTCCAGCCTCCTCTTTTTAACGCATCATTCGTATTCCTTATGTGCGCCATTTTTTTATACCAGTCCAGAAGATCCTTTTCCTCCAGCCCCCATGGAAAAGCGGCCCTGTTAAACGGGTCGCTATACCCTTCAAGTCCCGCCTCGTCACCGTAGTATATGCACGGGACTCCCGGAAACGTCATCTGTACAAGAGACATGAGCTTTAGCCTCTCTATGGCAAGACTCCTGCTTTCTTTTGAAAGCTTGAATGTATATTTTTCAAAGTCTCCAAGCCTTTTTTCGTCGGGAGCCTCCCCCAAAATAGTGAGTATCCTTATGACATCGTGGCTTCCAATCACATTCAAATTTGAGTAGAAGGCCTGTTTGGGATAGTTTTCGTACATGCTCCAGAATCGCCTTCCCGCTTCATCAGATGATATGTATCCCATTATGTACTCAGACAATATTTTTCTGAAAGGATAGTTCATGGCTCCGTCCAGTTCAAGACCGCTGAAATAGTTCCTTCGCCTTCCATAACTGATCTTGTTTGACGCATCCTCCCAGACCTCGCCTATTATAACAGCTTCTGCATCTATGCTCTTTATCCTGCTTCTAAGCTGCTCTATGAATTCATCCGGAAGCTCGTCCGCAACGTCAAGCCTCCATCCCCTTACTCCTTTTTTCATCCAGTGGCTTATCACGCTGTCTTCATCCCATATTATAAAATCCGTATAGCTCTCTTCCATTTCATTCACCTCGGGAAGAGACTTGACTCCCCACCAGCCCTTGTATTCATCGGGATGATTTTCAAACTTGTACCAGCTGTAATACTTTGAATCCTCCGACTGATATGCTCCCAGCTCATCATAACTGCCTTTTTTATTAAAGTATACACTGTCACTTCCAGTATGGCTGAAGACTCCGTCAAGCACTATATTAATCTCCTTTTCCCGTGCCAAAGAACACAGCCCTTCCAGGTCCTTTTCGCTTCCGAACATGGGATCTATCTTCTTGTAGTCTCCAGTGTCATATTTATGGTTGCTTACAGATTCAAATATCGGATTCATGTATATGCAGCCCACTCCGAGTTCCTTCAGATAGTCTAACTTTTTTATTATTCCCTTTATGTTTCCCCCGTAAAAATCCCATTTCACTATGTCTCCCCGCCTGTCCTTGACATAAAACGGAGTGTCGTTCCAATTTGCATGAACAAGGCTTTGCGGCTTGGGATTTGAAATTTGTCCATTTAAGTTCCCATTAAAAAATCTATCAACAAATATTTGATAGACAATCGACTCCCTGTACCACTTTGGAGTGTTGTATGTGGGTTTGTATACTGTTATTTGGAAAGGCAACGGGTTTTTATGCTGATACTTTATACCTTTTCCGCCGAGTCCCTCTTCATTGTTACCGTAATATATGGTTTCATGTTCTGAAATCACAGCAAAAAAATACCACACAACAAAAGGGCTGCAGGGCATTTTCACGTCTATGGCATATGTAGACACACCCTTATCATCAAGCTCGCATTCCATATCAAAGTCTTCAACGCTCATTCCGTCTTTCCTTATTAGGAGCTTTACATTTGATATCTTTTTATCCCCCCATACGTCCAGCCTGAGCTTGACCTGGGCATCGCATGCTACAGCCCCGAACGGGCTTCTGTAAAATTCATCATGAGAATTGTGTAAAATTTCAATCATAGGGCGCCTCCATTTTTTACATTGACAAAACACTTAAACCTTATTGTTTATACCCTGTTATGGGACTTTTAAATATAAAATAAAACTTATTCTCATCAAACTCAGTAATTTTTAGCGGCGGAATCTCCATTTCAATTGCAGCTGAATCATTTTCAAAGACGACAAAGAGCCCTCTTACAGGAAAACCTGCAAAAGGGCTCTTTTACTGGAGCGGGTGAAGGGGATCGAACCCTCGCAACCGGCTTGGAAGGCCGGGGCTCTACCACTGAGCTACACCCGCAAATCATATTTCTCTTGCCAACGAAAAATATGATATCACATTAAAGCGTACATGTCAATGTATTCACTTTATTTTTTTTTATTTTTTTCTATTTCAGCAAGGCATGCCTGTGTTATCTCATCGCTTGGATCTATCTCAATGGATTTTCGAATGTATTCATCCGCCTTTTCCATGTCACCCGTATTGTAGTATGCCATCGCTGTATTGCAAAGTATCTCCGGATCGTCGCTTCTCAGGCTCAATGCCTTTTCAAAATGCTCGATTGACTCTTTAGCCTCTCCAAGCATAGCCTTGCAAAGTCCCAGTTCAACCATTGTATCCACATTGTTATCGTCTATAAAAAGTATGTCCCTGAAGTACATCATAGCCTCTTGCACCTCTCCAAGCTGCCTGTATGCAACGCCTATGAAGAATAGCAGCTTCCAGTCTCCCATGTGCTTGTTTACAAGCGGAAGCATAGTCTCCAATGCCGCCCGAGGGTCCCCTGATATTACAAGTTCTATTCCCTCTTCGATCCTTACCTTGTCTGCACAAAGCTCTATCATTTCAAGCGCTCGTTGCTCAAGATCGCCTTCAAGCCCCGCTTCAATGGCATCGTTCCACATTTTTTTTGCATTTTCATATTCGCCTTCTTCGTATTTGAAGAATGCCAGATTGTAAATTCCTTTTGAAAAGTCCGGGTATTCATTTGCAAGCTTTTCAAAATAGGACTTTGCCTCTTTCAAAAAGTCCTTGCGCTTTTTGGCCTCTTTTTCACCGTCGCATGAGAAGGCCACATCCTGGCAAAGAAGAGCATAGTTGTAAGGTCCGTTTATGTTCTTTTCATCCAGCTCCATAAGTGCCCTGAAATACACAATGGCGTCAAACTTTTTGCCCTCATTGGCCATTTTGACTCCGCTGTATTCAATATATCCTCCTATGTCATTGTACATTGCAGAAAGCATCTTCTTGTACTCTCCGTTGTTTCTAAAAGATGGATCCGTTCCGATTATATCTATAATACCCCTTGCTATTGCAGCCACGCTTATGCCCTTTTGAGCGCTTCCATCCTGTATTCCCTTTGCAAGGTCTGAATTAAGAACCGGTATGTCCAGACCTTCCGCCGGAAGAGTGTATCCCTTAAGATTCAACTCCGCATTTTCTTTTATCCTTATAAACGAAATATCTTTCGTTCTTTCTATAAGATATTTTTCTATATGAGACTTCATAAAACAAAACTACCTCCATTTGAAAATATTATTTTCTATTTAAATTTCTATGAAATAAACATTTGACTTTTCAAGCAGGCTGTCCACACCTTCATATACATAAAGTGCAAATGTATCTTTTTTCACAGGCTCGGCCTTCATATCCTCAAACTGAACCCCTATGTCATAGGAAAATGCCTCTATTCTTATCTTCCTGAGTATCCCCTTCGCATCAAGTCCGCTGTAAATTTCCATGTATCTCGACACATTTTCACGGCTGCTTACAAAATCATAGCATCTGCCCTTAAACCCTCTTATATCGTAGCTTCCCAAAACCTTTGGAGCGGCAGACGCTTTTGCGCTTGCCATGTAGTCATGCCTGAGAAGCTCCTTGAAAAGCTCCAAGTTATTTCCTATGTGAAATTCATAAAATCCTGAGAATATTTCATACAGGGCATTTCTTGAATGGCCCATTTCAAAATATCCATTCGCGCTCCAGTATGCCGAAAAGTCATCAAAGAATCTAAACGGACTTTCAGCATAAAAATTTTCAATGACATATTTACATGATTTTGAAAAGCTGTGAGAGTTCCAGTAAAGCTCCAGTATCTCCTCTATCTCCTTTAGCTTTAAAATCTCCCCAAAACCTATATATTTGTTGCTGAGCACTTCATATGGGGGCTTCGAAGAGAATTCATACCCGTGCTTTTCAATCTGGTTCTCCCGTATAGGAGATCCCTTCAAAAGCTTCAAAAATCCAAGCTGGACATGGTCCCCATTCAGCGAAAATACATCGTCAAACGATCTGCCAAAGCTCTCATACCCCTCATACGGCAATCCCGCTATGAGGTCTACGTGCTGGTGTACGTTGCAGCCTTTGGATATGGTGTCCACAACATGCCTTATCCTCTCAAAATCCTGGCGCCTGCATATCTCCGCAAGTGTGTCGGGATTGGTGGACTGGATTCCTATCTCTATTTGGAAAAGTCCCCTTCTCGAATCCGAAAGAACGTTTATTAGCTCGTCGTCCATTATGTGAGCGGCCACCTCGAAATGAAAATTCGTGTATCCGTTGTCATTTTCCTTCAAGAAGCTTATCATTTCAAGGGTTCTGTCCCTGTTGGCATTGAAAGTCCTGTCCACAAACTTCACCTGCTTGACATTTGCATCTATAAATGCCCCGAGCTCTTTTTTCACTCTGTCAAACGGAAAGTTCCTAACCCCTCTTATGGTCGAAGACATGCAGTACTGGCAGTTGAACGGGCATCCCCTTGAGCTTTCGTAGTATATTATCTTGTCCTTGTACTCGTCCTCATCCATATCCTCATATGGGCTCTTTACATTTCCCATGTCGCTTATGAGCTCTCTTGGCGCATTTTTTACGACATTTCCATTTTTTCTGAAAGTGAGTCCGTCTACGGAGTCATAGTCGCCATCGTATTCAATGCACGTTATTATATCCCTAATGGACTCCTCTCCCTCCCCGGAAAGTATGAAGTCTATAAATGAGTATTCTCCCATTATCTCCTCTGGGTCGAATGAAACCTCCGGCCCCCCAAACAAAACGGGAACATCCGGCATGACCTTTTTTATATTTTCGGCTATTTCAATCATATAGTCTATATTCCATATATAGCATGAAAAGCATATGATGTCGGGCCTTTTAAGATACATCTTCTTCAGTACTATATTCTTGTCCGTGTTTATAGAGTTTTCAAGAATATCCACATGGGCAATATCCTCGCACGCTTTTTTAAGATATCTCACCGCCAAATTCGTGTGAATGAATTTGGAATTAATTGCTACGAGAAGTACATTCATAAATTTTCCTCCAAAACTATTTCTAATTCTATAATATATTAGCACAAAAAAATTTTTATATCTATTTGAAAACAAATTAAGTGCATTATTTCAACACATTGCCATTTCAAATTAAAATATTTAAAATCATCTTTACAATAAAACTTGAAATTTTACATTTATTAGCATAAAATAGAATGTAGAGGCAATACACACTATAGTGAAAAGAGGTCGATAAATTGTTAGCGCAGACACATAAGATAATAGGATCGCACCTTCATGAGAATATAGAGAAAAAAACAGGAATAAAGCTAAACAAGAATCTTTTGATATATGGAAGTGTAAAGCCTGACATATGGCCTACACTCGCAGTGAAGAAACACTATAAGGACAAGAGCTTTAATTTTGTAATTGACGAGATGGAAAACCTTATGAGACTGGGTCTTCATGACAATCCTATTTCAATAAACAGATTTTCCGTAAAACTCGGAGTGATAACTCATTTCCTTTCAGATTTCTTCTGTCTTCCGCACCACGACAGGGAATACTTTCACGACAAGCTCAAAGAGCATTTGACATATGAAAAGCGTCTTCACGACAATTTCAAAGTTTTCTCAGGTCTTAAAAACATAAACATGCCATATATGGACGAGTTGAGCAGGAAAAACATAGTAAAGTTCATTGAAGAACTTCACCTTGAATACAAGGACAACCCTGCCGGATACATAAACGATATCCACGGTTCCATAAACGTATCTTCCGCAGTGGGCATACTGGTATCGGAACACTCAATAGTTGCAAGCAAGAGCCTTCAAAAAGCCGCCGGATATTCCGGATATTAAACATATAAAAAAGGATGCGATTTCGCATCCTTTTTCTCTTTTATAGATAGTATATCTTCCAAATGCCCTCTACGCGTCTTTTTCAATGGGAATTTGAGCTGCTTTATCATTTTGCACTACGCTGCATGTCCCGTTGAAAAACGCTCCCTTTTCCACCAAAAGCGTCTTGTATGTCATGCTGCCTTCAAGTTTTGCATTTGAATCGAGTATTATATTCTCTGATACTACTATATCCCCGTGCACTTCTCCCTTCACATGTACATTCGGTGCATTTATATTCCCCCTTACCAAAGATTCTTCCTCCGTTATCACTTCTCCCACCGTAGTTATATTTCCGATTACAGTTCCGGCTATTTTAATGTCGCATTCTCCCTGTAGTTCTCCCGTTATGCTACATCCCTTCGATATTATTGTAATTTCGTCCTTTTTTATCATCTTCTTGTACCCTTTTTTTATATCCATGTCCTTTATCATAGCATCCCTCCGCCAAACTCATTTTTGTATTTTAGGTTTTAATACCCGTTTATATTGGTATTATTAAATTTAAAAGAAAATTTTGAGGTGATAAAATTGAAAGCTTTAAAGCGCCTTTTCGAAAAACCCTTTTTCAGCGAAAATATAACACTCCACTTCTACAGTTTGGGCGGCAGGCTAAATTCACTTAGGTTGAACCAGATAATGTCGTTTGCGATCCTTCTGCTGTTCACCTGTACCGCTGTAAGCCTCGGAAGCATGTATTTCGACATGAAAAGAGATTACGAGCAAATGAAGTCAACTTATAAGACCGCCGTCAAAAAATGTAGTGATCTCGAAAGCGAAAACGCCCTTCTCAAAAAAGACATAGAAGTTCTTGAACAGGAACTTCAAGTCGCGGAAGAAGACATGGACGAAATGTCAAGATACAAGAGCAGCCTCGAAAAAAGCTCGTTTATAAAAAGCATATTGAAATAGGATGAAATTTTTGCCGATAGTAAACATTATACTAAAAATAACAATGCCAATAAAAAAATCCTCTCGAAAACAAGAGAATCTCTATCGACACAAAAACAAGCCATCAGAATTGAATCTAAGGCTTGTTTTTGTGTCGTTTAGTCATTTTTATTGTATCTTTGTAAGCATCGGACTTTTTCAGCGGCCTCAAAATAACTCAAACACCGTTTGTATATATAACGAATTAAAGAAATTCTATTCTATAAATCGTTACCAATATTGATTTATAGCACCGTAATAGTCTTTTTTGCATAAAAATGTTTAATACGTTGTATATAGATTCCCAAATTCACAATATAATATTAGAGTCTTTCCCACACTTATATATGGTTTATTTGCATTTTTTCTATTATTTTATGATTTAAATGGATATTTGAATATTTTTCAAACACTTTCCAGCAAATCATGTTTTAAAATGCCCCATACAATACAGGGATTTTTACATGTGATGGATACTCGTTACCCGAATAAATTTTTTGTGTCGCCTTGATAGGTTCTGGATTTTCGTATGGATTTATACCCGTATTTGTATTTGGGAAAAATTCCACAAAATTACTTGAACTTATATCAACTCTAATTTTATGACCTGCTTTAAAGACATATCCATTAAAGTTCATTATAAATTCAAATTTTTCTATTTTCTCCGGTGTCAACAACTCAGGATTTTTTAATCCTTTTCTAAATTCAGCTCGCATAACACTTGATGATATCCCTCTTGTTACGCCGTTTTCATCAACATCCGACACTCTCACTATAAAATCTGTATCCTTAGCTGATGAAGATGCATAAATTTCTGCATAAAAATCTCCTGCAACAGCCACATCTTCTGTCAGTACATCAGTATCATATACTAGACAATCTTCTCTGTCTTGGACTTCATTACATACAGGAAGTTCAAAACCGCCCATAAGGCCTATTGGATTCTCAGGATCATATACATATGACCTGAAACTGGTTTTATCAGGTAATTTACCCGATGCCTTGTCGCCCAGATATAAATTGGTTAAAACAGCTTCCTCAGGCATCCAATCATCTGAAGTTTTCCACTGGTTTTCTCCCTCTAAATAGTATGTCACTTTCGGCTTTTTATCTTCGCCGTTTTCAATCCCTTTCAGGTATCTGTCAAACCAACGTATTATTCTAGTATCAAAGTCATAGTCAATGGCATTATCTCCAAACTCCACCCCATTGCAAGCTCTCCAGTCGTTTGATGTATGCGGCCACGGCCCCAGCACCATTTTAGCACCTTCCACATTATTTTCCTTTAAAGCATGCCACAGCTCCTGTGTTCCCAGATTATCATCGTCATGCCAGCCTGATATAAGCAGCATAGGAACTTTTATATTTTTTGCGTTCATTGTAGTGTCTGACTTTTCCCAAAACTCATCATAGTAGTAATGATTTTCCCACTCACTCCAAGAAGGTATGTCTTTTCCTATGAACTTTTGTGGGATTTCGCCAAGAGGCCTTGAACTGCAAACGGCATAAGGATCAATTGATTGTCCGCTGAATATTGAAAAATCCACTCTGTTGCTTACAGATTGCGCCATCAGCCAAGACATGGACCCCCAAGATGCAATTGTTCCATTTCTACGGCTTATATCTTTAAACGGAGATCCTACGCATACTTCGCTTATAACTGTCTTCAAATTGGGATTTCCAGTTGTAGCCATTGCATTTGCAGTGTAGCCCAAATATGATGCTCCAAAGGCTCCTACATTGCCGTCGCACCATTGTTGCCCAGCCACCCAGTCAATCAAGTCATTTCCATCGTTTTTTTCATTCTGATAAACCAGCAACTCTCCTTCGCTGTCACCAAGGCCTCTTACATCTTGCACAACAAGAGCATATCCACGATTCACCAAATGAAGCAAATTTCTTGCATTGCCTTCTTTTCCATATGGAGTTCTCACTATTATAGCAGGCACCTTTTCACCTTGTTTTGTGCTTGTAGGCAAATATACATTTGTACCTAATTTTACGCCGTCACTCATAGTTATATAAATCAGCCCGGATGGTATAATACCATTTTCCGCTTTAGACAACAGCGGATCTTGATATTTGGTTAGAGGCGTTACATTTTCAAATCCTCTTTTCACCAATATATCCATAGAGTATCTTCCCGTTTGAATAAAAGCGACAACTTCGTTGTCCACAGTAATTACGTCTATGTTATTTTCATCGCCAAGATCTCTTCTCGCCCACAATTGAGATGTCACTTGTTTTTTTCCTACTTGACCCGTGTATGTGATATATTTATTGAACTTTTTGCCATTACCAGTACTCACTTGATCCTTGTCCCATCTTGTATTTGCAAAATGGTCGAGTTCCTCATATAAATCTTGGATTTCCATTCTATCAACTGAATTTCTGCCCAACTCGTTTCTTTTATATTGTTCTCTTGTCTTTGGATCAATTTTAGTAAAATCGATTCCGCCTTTTTTAAATTTAACCATGCCTTGGTATACACCTGATGTATACAAATCGTACTCCTGATCAACAAAGTAATTGTTCATTGAATCATCACTTGTTTTGCCAAAATCCATTTCTTCAGCAAATACGCCAATATTCATGCTTAGCAGAATGCTTACCATTAAAAAAAGGCTCAGCACTTTCTTTTTCATTTTTATTCATCTCCATTCCATTAGATATTCCAGCTTGCATATTCTATATTACAATTCCCTCTCCATCTGTACATATGCCTAAGTTACCTGATACATTAAGTCCCCCAAATTGAAATGTCCAATTTATGATTCGGCACCAAGCATCAACAGGAAATACATTCGAAAAAATGCTAAACCAAACGTCCTCTTTGCTATTACTTTTTGCTATAACTTGAATGTTACCACACTAGAATCAACTTATCCATTCAATCACATTACAATAAACTCGCATTTTTGTCACATATGAGTTTGTTCTTCTATATCCTCAATCCCTTTTCCTTGTCAAAAAAATACAAACGATTCTCATCAAAGGTCAAACGAATTTTTTCTCCAATGTATATATCCGCTTCATTTTTAACACTAAACGTTATTGATGAATCTCCCGCATCTAAAAAAACATGCTTTTCAGCACCTAAATATTCAATTGTGTCCACTGTCCCGGTTATGGTATTTCTTCCCATTCCTAAGCCTATGCAATTTTTTTCTGTTTCCCAAGATAATCCTTCTGTTCGAATTCCAACAATAAGCGTTTTCACACTGCCTATGTTTCTTTTTATTTTTTCCATTTTTTCCTCATCTAAATAAATTGCATTTTCCCCATAAACTAATTCATCGACACCTGAACTATTTGTTCTTATTTTAACCTCAATAAAATTCATCTGAGGACTGCCTATGAAACTTGCAACAAATAAATTTTTAGGATTTTCATAGACTTCTCTCGGAGAGCCTGCTTGCTGTAATATTCCGTCTTTCATAATTACAATTTTGCTTCCCATAGTCATGGCTTCCGTTTGATCGTGTGTTACATATATAAATGTAGTGTCAAGTCTTTTATGTAGCTTTGTAATCTCATGACGCATTTGTACCCTTAGCTTTGCATCCAAATTCGATAATGGCTCATCCATAAGAAATACTTTTGGATTTCTCACGATAGCTCTGCCAAGAGCGACTCTTTGCCTTTGACCGCCTGAGAGTTGCTTGGGTTTTCTGTCTAATAAATTTTCAATTTTTAATATTCCAGCAGTTTCTTTTACTTTTCTATTGATTTCCTCCTTCTTCACCCCTGCCAATTCAAGAGCAAATGACATGTTTTTATATACACTCATATGCGGATACAGCGCATAATTTTGAAATACCATCGCAATATTCCTATCCTTTGAAGGAACATCATTTACAACATTTCCCTCAATCAACAGTTCTCCTGCTGAAATACCTTCAAGCCCTGCAATCATTCTAAGTGTTGTTGACTTACCGCATCCAGAAGGTCCAACCAAAACTACAAAATCTTTATCTTCTATTTCAAGACTCAAATTTTTTACCGCCTCAACGCTCCCGTCATAAGTTTTATTTATATTTTTAAGCGTTACACTAGCCATAATACACCTCGTTTATATTAGCAACAAGCATAATCCCTGTTATTTTGTAAAAGCAACTTTCAATCCATGTCGGCAAAACCGCCTGAATAAACAATCTGTTTACACTGTTAAGAAGGCTCATCACTGTTGCCGCACAACTGTTCCATGAACATTGTCAATCCAAATAAAATAACAATATTTGTATCCGGCATAAAATTAATCCTGTATTTAAAACTAAGGCGTGCACATATACAGGCAAAAGTACTAGTTACAATCCATACGTGCTTGTAATCCATGTTGCTTCCTCGGTATCTCCGTTGAAAATACAATAAAACACCGCAAATAATATAATTAACTGTAGCAATTGTAGTTATCAAGTTTAAAAAATAATATTTGCTTGTTATATAAACATTGCTCATATGAAACAAATCGAACCATATTTTTTTAAAATTTTCCTCATAAAACTTACAAGTTATTACATCTTCTTTCAAAATCAAATCCACTGGCAAATGTTCATAATTTATTGTTCCAAATAAATACCGCATAAAAACAAAACAGCTTACCACTATTACAATTTCAATGCTCACCTTTTCTTTAGCCAGATTCTTCACGCCATTATTTTTAGTATGCAAAATCAAGCTCTTAATTCTTTGAACTATACTATTAGCAATATCCTTTATTAAAAAAAATGCCATAAAGAAAACCAGGACGCTTTCCATTGTATGTATCGAATTTGTTTTTTTGTCGATGTCCTTAATAATATAAGTGTCTGGATCAATCCCATAATTATTCAAAACAGAAGCAATATAATCCTCCTGTATATCAGCTCCAGCTTTATCCTTCTTGTTGATATAAATGGCTTCAATTTGAACAAAACCTTCCGTATCAACCATTTCTGCCAAATGAATATAAGCAGCTTCTTCAGGTGCCAGCATATCAAATGCATTTTTTCCATAAACACCCACAATTTCAGACCTCAAACCATTTTTTTTGATTTCCAGTCCAACAGCTTCATCTTGATTAAATAGATTCCTTGCGATCTTTGACGATATAACTATGGCATTGTTTTCTCCGTCATATGAATCTTTTATAAACCTGCCGCTTTGTATCCCACTCTTAAAATAGTTTTCATAATTGCCATATACGCCTTTTATTTCAACCTCTTTTTTATTGCTATAGCTGGCTAGGTCAGCTTTTGCTCTCCCCGTTATGACTATATCTGAATTGAGGGCATCTTCTATCAAATTCAAGTCTTTGTAATTTATTTTCAAGTCGATGGCTTTTTTTGACAGTTCATACATGGGCTCTTTCGTATTAAAATACGTGGATATGCTGGTAATCAAAATTTGATTTATCATAAATAGAAAAATTAAAATAACAAGTGTGTTTACCGATACATTTTTTAATTTCACTTTATTACCCTCTTTCTATTTTTCAATAACTCTGCCATTTTCTTTTAAATCCAATTCTCCAGCATTGCCTACCACTTTGTCTCCAAAAGCCAATCCACTTGCAATAGCCGAACTTTTCAAGTCTTCGTCAGAAATTGTAACTAATGCCTTTTCCACATAAAATTCCTTTCCAAAGGATTTTTCTTCTGTCCTGATTTTCCAGACAAAAGTTTCTCCAGTAGCCTCCTTGCCTACGGCACTTTTGGGAATTACCATGTCATAAATTTTTGAAGTTTTTACCGCATTTATAGTAACTGTTTCATCTCCTGCCAATAAATCATTATTTAGTAAAAAGCAAACCTCTTTTTTATTTTCCGGGTCTTCCTTGTCATCCACTATTCCCTTGACTTCTGCCTCAATTTCCAAATCGCCTAAAGCTGACGCTTTCATCTTTTCGCCAATTTCAACATATTTTGCCACTTGCTTCGGTATGACAATTCTTAATTCAAAACCTGAATTCCTGTCTTTAATGTCCAGCAGTTTTTCATTTTCACCCATTGTGACACCAATCCTTGCATATATGTTATTTACAACCCCGGCTGTTGGAGCTTTTATGTAATAATTGTCGTTTTTAATTTTTTTGATTTTTTCGAATTCTGTATTTTTAGTATTGTATAACTGCTTGGCGTTTAAAAATTCTTTTTCTTTTTCCTTGCTGTTTTGAACTGTTTTATTTTTCAAATCCAATTCAGACAGCTCCAAATCCGCTTTGCTTTTTTCCAGCTCATTTTTCGAAACTGCGCCATTTTCAAATAAAACCAGATTATCTTCATATTTCTTTTTTGCCTGATTATATTCTATCTCCGCTTTCATTAAACCCTCTTGTTTATTTATCTGTGCAATTTCATAATCTAGTTTTGCAATTTCAACTTCATTCTCTTTGCTGGTGAACAACTCATCTACACTGTCTTTATTTAATTCCACCAGATTTTGGCCTTTCTCTACTTTCTGACCTTCTCTCACCAAAATATTGTCTATTTTGACCAAATTCACACCCTCTACAAGCACATTTTTTACTGCTGTAAGTTTGCCGCTTGACTTTATCTGGAATTTTAATGAATTCGATTTCACACCCTCGACATCCACTTGCGGCAGAGCCATATTGGTCAGGCTGTTGGACAATATAGTCAATACAAACATGGCAAGAAAATATTTTAAAATCATTTTCCTTATCTTTTTTTTATCCATTATTCCACCTAACCCTTTAATCCACTATTTTTTACGCCTTCAATAAAATACTTTTCAGCGTATAAGTATATCAACAATACCGGTATCATATAAATTATAGCTGCGGCAAAGGCTATCACCGATTCATCCTTGCTTACCTGCGCCAAATACAGCGATAATGGGTATTTTATTTTATCCTTTAAGAAAATCAGCGGCTGCTCCACCATATTCCAATGATCAATAAGCAGCAGCACGCTCAGTGATGCCAAATAATTTTTCGAAAGCGGCAGAATAATTCTCAAGAATATTTGAAAATGATTTGCACCATCAATTTTTGCAGCCTCAACGTATTCATCAGGTATTTTTTTCATGAATTGCCTCATCAGAAAAACACCGAATACATTGAAAATCCCCATAAAAATAATCGACTGGAACTTGTTTATTATCCCAAAGAAATTTGCAATCAAATAATTGGGTACGGCCGTAACTTGAAAAGGCAGCAACATCAACAAGATATATGTATAAAAAATCTTCTCTCTAAAAGGAAATTTGATTTTTGAAAATCCGTAGGCCGCAAGCGATGATATCATGACCTGCCCAGCAATTATAGGAAAAACCATTATAACTGAATTCCAAAACATTTTTAAAAACTGCGGTTTCAATATTAACACTTGATAATACTGTTTCAGGCTTATCCAGTTCGGAAAAAACTTTATCCCTTGAAATTGTTCTCCATTTGCTCCGCTAAGTATTGTTTCATACTGGTTCTTGACTTCATTCGGCTCCATGAATGAATTTAAAAAAGTAATAACAAGGGGCAGAACAAATGCTATTGCAATCACTCCAACAAAAATGCTCAATATTATCTTTTTTTTCATTTACCCCACCTACTCCTCCAATTTTTTTTCTAATACCCTCCATAAAACCACCAGCATGAATATAAAAAACATTAAATATATTGCGCTTACAGAAAGTTTTTGATAATCCATGACATTAAATAAGTTATTAATATAATGCTGAATCATGTAAATGTCCTCCTGGGGATACTCCCCGCTTATCAAAAAAATTTCTCTGAATATCCGAAATGAATTGGTGATTGAAATAATAAAAATGAAAAATGTTGTTGGCAATATGTTTATTAGCGTAATATGTTTAAACATAAGCCATTTATTTGCGCCGTCAATACTTGCGGCTTCGTATTGCTCCTTAGGTATGCTTTGCAGCGCCGCCAAAAATAGCACCATATTATATCCGATATTTTTCCAAATAAAAAAAATGATAACCAAAATCCTTGAATACTTTGAATTCATCCAGTCTACAGGAGTGAGCCCAAGTGCTGTAACGGCATTGTTCAAAGCCCCGTTAAAATTAAACAGCAAGTCCCATACCATAAGTACGGATACTGATGGCACTATTAAGGGAATCATAAAGCATATCCTAAAAATATTTCTTAAAAACAAGGGCTTGTTCAGAATCATTGCAAGCAATAAAGACAATACCATTATCAAGGAAATACTGATTCCGATAAATGCAAAAGTGTTTTTCATGGCCCTTAGAAACATTTCATTATGCCAAATGCTTATATAGTTGTTTAATCCCACAAATGTTTTATTCATGGGATTTTTTATCATGGAATAGTAAAATATTATCATCATAGGAAATAAGAAAAAAACGCACTGTCCAATAACGCTAGGCAGAATAAAACCTAAGCCAAACTTACTCTCCATGTTTTGAATTTTTCTTATTTCCTTCAAAGTACCCCTCCTTAATTTCCATCTGGACATAAAAGCTTATTCTTTCAAATACGTTTGTATCTTACTGTCCAAGTCATTTTTCAATTTTTCTTTACTTATTTCACCGTTGCTGTACTTTTCAAATGCCTCCGTTATAATCAATTCAATTTGAGGATCCAGGTTGATGCTGATTTTTGCATTTTCCAATATTCTTTTCAATTCTTCTCCTGTTTCTTTTCCTATAGGGTGATTGTATAGCACTAGATCATCTGAAATAAAAACAAACGGCTTTTTCTCCATATCTTTTAGCTTATCTATCACGCCTTCGTTTATCTCAATGACCGGATTAAACGAATAGTAATAACCATCCAATCCAAACTTTTGGGATATGTATTTCATAAACTTCCATGCAATATCTTTGTTTTCCGACATCCTGTTCAATCCATATCCATTCGCATTGAATGCATATTCACCAAGGCTTTGTTCAAGTGGAACAGGACAAATTTTAAAGTCATCCCTGTAATTCTTCATTTCTGTAACACTTTCAAAGCCATAAAGTTCAATCACGGGTGCCACCTCAAATACGAGTTCCGTTTCTCTTCCACTTTTTTTTGCATCTAACATATCCATATCTTTGCTCATCAATTCTCCATTCGCTATCGTTTCCACATCTTCTATCAGATTGTCAAAGGTCGCATCGTTAAAATTTGTTGTATTGTCTTTATAGTTGATCCAATTTTGCATTTCAGGTAAAAACAGAGCCTTTATCAGTCCTGCTTTTTCCATTTTTGCCAAACAGGGATTATCTCTGTTTGATTTTAACTCTCGCATCATATTTATAAAATCATTTCTGGTAAATGTTTCTTGATCCATTTCCAGCTTATATTGCTTCAATGAATTCTTGTCAACAACCAATCCGCTTATTGTGAATGAATATGGCAATGCATAATATTTGCCGTCGTACTTGAATCCATCTAATACATTTTCATAATACTGACTGCTTTCATTCCCGTCCATATATTCGTTTAGTTCTTGAAAAACCCCATTTTTCATAAATTTGCTCATTGGAAGGTATTGCGTAGGGATCAGGTCATCCCCCTCTCCAGACATCATTTCTGTATTGATTTTTTTCAAATAATCCGAAGATGTTTCCTTTGTATAGTTGTAATTGTTGACTTCAATTATAACTTCTGGATTTTCTTTCATGAATTCTGTTGCCAAAATTTTCAATGCCAGCTTTTCATCCTCACTGTTCGCTCCAACGCTCACTAGCTTTTTACCGGACCCCGGTTTGCTTCCTTCTTTTTTCACCAGTGTTACATTGGCGAACTCCGCCTGTTCTTTCGAAATAATCATGCAGGTTAAAACTATGTCTTCATTTTCACCGATTGCAAGACTTAAGATTTCTAAATTGTTTAGGAATATAGGAAAATCAATGCTGTTTCCCAGTGATTTCACCTTGTTTCCCTTTTCATCATAGCTTTTGAGCTCCAACTGACTGGACAGGTAAACAATTTCATTTTTATTTTTATCATAATCTATTTTTGCATACACAACCTCATTGTCCGTTTCAACTTTAAAGTCATAATCATTCTTTCCTAATTCTTTTTTTATCAGAAAAGTTTCATCATTTTCCTCAATTGCTGCATAAATGCAGTCACCCACTTTTACATAATCTAAAACTTTGTTTTTTATTATTGTGCCGATTTGTTTTCCTGTAGAGTCTGTCTCTATCAATAAGGTATTGTCATTTACATACATAAAGCCATTTTCTTGTGTAGCGTAAATCTGATTAAATCCGCCCATGGGAAATCCTATGCTATCATTATCGCTTACGGGGACTTCTTCTTCTTTTTTACCATTCTTGTCGAATTTCCAAATATTATGCTTTTTCTCTTCATTCCCTATTTGAGGTCCGATTTCATAAGCATCAACATAAATGTTCTCTTCGTCATCAACTCCCATACCATTAATGAATCTCTTCGTTTCCTCTGGAATATCCAGTTTAATCTCATTTTCCAATACACCCGTCGAGTCATACTTTTTTATGCTATTATCCTCAAACAGTGTATACATGCTGCCGTTTTCAGATTTTACCGTCCCGCGAATTTTCAATTCACTCTCATCAGGCTCTCCCTGCTCGTAATAATAAGAATCTTTGCCACAACCGCAGCCTAAAACCATCGTTATAGCCAATACTGCCAATAATACAAGCACCTTAATCTTATTCAAATCCACCCACTCCCGGTTCATTATTCTTATATTTTTTAATTACCTCATATGGCTTTCACCATACTCTTTAAGCTGCTCTCGCTCTTTTGGAGTTAATTTTTTATAGTCTAAATATAGATTGACCTTCTTGCTTACCTTGTCCACTGCGACATTATAGATATGGTTCTCATCACTTACACTTGCAAAATCTAAAGACCAACCTTTTTTCGATTGGAATTCCTTGGACTGGCCTACGTACCTCACTTCATTTTCACTTTTTATAATTTTCTTATCAACAAGGAATTTCAATATGATTTTTTTTGCTTCTTCAAGTGATATTTCATTGCCCGTTAAAGGTTTTTCATTGAAATACATATACGACCCAAAAGTAACCGCTCCTGTATTTACATCTATCATGCAGGCGCCATAAAAATCATCTTTTTTTAACATTGTGACATTCCAATTGGGCTCCAATACAGAATATCCTCCTTCCAATGAAACATTGACTTCTATATTGTCAGCAAGCTCTACGCCAAAGTACTCCTTTTGCTTTTGTTTCGCAATTTCGATAGCTCTGTCTTTTGAGATTCTAACATCAATTAAATCTCCATATTCATTCACTACTGTTATCTTTTCTTCTGCTTTTAAATCTTTTGCCTGTCCATTCCCCTCCAACTCGCTGGCAGATTCTTCTTTCAAAACAGATCCAGTATCAGAAACATTGCCTGCTTCAACTGTTTTCTCACCGCAACCGGCAAATATCATTGTACTCATTAAGCAAATGCACACGGCCTCTTTAATTTTCATAAATTCATCCTCCTGTCAATTCCTTGTTTTCAATCCATCGGCATCATTATCGATTTTTCTCATTTCATTTTACACTTCATTCTTTGTACTCTCTATTTCGGCACATTCTCCTACGGAAAAATAAGTGATATCACCTGTGATTCTATTTATTTCCACATTCACTTTTTTACTTGCATCATTTGCATCCTGATACATGAAAAAAACAGTGTCCACCCCTTTATATCCGTCTGTGCAATATGTTTCATATTCTGTTTTTCCAGTTAATTTTGCTTTTTCCATGTCTTCCAGCTTATTTTTAAGAATAAAATCTTCTGCCACTTTCTTTGACTCCTCAATTGTAATGAGGTTTTCCGGTTTTATTTTGCTTAAATCGAATTTTTCTTTGTATGTGACGTTTAAAACTTCTTTTGTTGCATCATTGAAGTCCACACCGTAAACTTCAAAAAGGTCACTGTTGTTGTTTTCTCGTATCCAAGATATAGATATTCTTCCGGATTTAATTTTATTCTTGTATTCTTGCAGCTTTTTTATCCATTTTTCATCCTCTGCAGTCTTATTCGAGATAGACTTTAAATGCTCAATAGCCATGTCTATGTCTTCAGTTTGCTTTTTTGTACTTTCATGTCCAGCACTAAATGTCAAATCGCTAAAATCCGGCGCTTCGTCATAATACTTTTTAATTACCGCCATTGCTTCGCTTTTTAGCGTCTCCTCAATTGAGTATTCTTCCTGGTTTTTTCCCGCATACACTATATTTTCCTTCACCTTATTGGCCAAAGCATTATTTTGGACAAGCTTACAACAATTGTAACCGCCTCCCATTAAAAGTCCCGCTAACACAAAACCTGTTATTATTTTTCCTGCCTTCATTTTTATCCCCCCCTCCTATTTTTGTCCTCTTTTCATTTATCAAGTATAGCAATGGGATATTATGAAGATTTGATAAAGTTGTTAAATAGTTGTAAAATTTAAGAGAAAAGCACCTTTACACTTGTCCCTTTATTCAATTCACTTTCAACTGTGATATGAGCATCATGAATATCAGTTATTTTTTTGCAGATCGAAAGACCCAGCCCGGCTCCATTTTCCTTTCTGCTTCTTGATTTGTCCACCATGTAAAAAGGTTCCATAATCTTATCCAAATGCTCCTTATCCATTCCTATTCCACAATCCTTTACTTCAACAATGGTTTTTTCTTTGTTTTTATATACTCTTAAATATACTTTAGACCCTTTTTCAGAAGCTTTTATCGCATTATCCAGTAAGTTGGCTATGAGCATTCTAATCAAGTCTTTTTCTACATATAACACACATTCTTCTCCTTCTATAATCAGGTCTATATTTTTTTCCATTACTTTCGGGAGCAGCGACATCTTTGTTTCCGCTAATATTTCCATTATGCTTTCGGATTTTAATTGAAAATCATCTGCTTTGACGAGTACTAAGTTCATCATTTTAAACGACAGTTGTTCCAATCTTTTTCCTTCTTCATAAATAAAATCCACCGCATCATAAAACATTTTTTCACTTATTTTTGTTGTTCTAAGTAAATTTGCATAACCGATAATAGAGGTTAAAGGAGTTTTTAATTCATGTGTCAAATTATCTATAAACCGCTGTTTTTCATCATTATACCTTTGAAGTTCATTTATTTTTTCTTCTATCGCGTCTGCCATGGCATTAAAATCATTGGATAAAATTCCAAGCTCATCCTTTGAGGATATCTGTACTCTTTCATGATAGTTTCCTTTAGCTATATTCTGGGTGGATTTTGTCAACTTGTTTATTGGGCTTGTTATTAATTTGCTGATTATATACATGAAAGCAGCAAATATAATACATATATTTATTTCAAATTTAAAGAAAAAATCATATCGCCTTTTTCTTTCTTCATATATAGATGAAATGTTTTTTATATAGGATATTTTAAAGTTTTGATTCTCTATATTCGTCAGGCCGGATACAAACAAATAGGCTTCATTCTCAAATTCCCTTATAATATAGCTTCTTTTTTCCATGGCAAGATTTCTTAGTTCTTCTCTCTCACTTGGATTTAATGCGTTGAAATTGGTAAATATAACATCATTATTAACGTCTAAAATTTCAACATGAATTTTTTCTTGACTAAAACACGCGACATATTGTTCTGAAGATTTCCTCACAGCTCCAATTACATCTCTATCTCTCTTCATCGCAAAATTTTTAAAAAAATTTGCGTCCAATACCAATAGCATGCTTCTATAATCCTTTAATGTGTTTTTTACTTCTCCATTCAAACTTTCATTATGGATTTTTTCTATTATTGCAATTCCTGCTATGTTGAATGTTATTATAAAACAGATAAAGAAAATGCTATATATCTTTTGCCAAAGCTTCATTGTTTACCTAGTCCTCCAATCGATATCCAATCTTGAAGACAGTCTTTATATTGTCATTGAGATCTAATTTTTTTCTCAACTTTTGCACATGGGTGTCCACCGTTCTTGTTTCCCCCAAGTATTCATATCCCCAAACCCTTTCTAAAATTTGCTCTCTGGATAAAGCCATGTTTTTATTTTGGACAAGCAACACCAAAAGATCATATTCCTTCAGGGTTAATTCTATTGTTTTTCCTTCTTTTTTTATCGTTCTCTCATCCAATAAAATGGTCAAGTCCTTAAACTGTATAACAGAATCATTTTTCCCATACCTTCGCAACACAACTTCTATCCTTGCAAGAAGTTCTATTGCCTCAAATGGCTTTACAATATAATCTTCCGCCCCTAGTTTCAGTCCCTCAACTTTGTTGAGCACTGCGTCTTTAGCGGTAAGAAATATTACCGGTATATTTAAATGACTAATTTTTTTCATCAAAGAAAATCCATCTATGTTCGGAATCATAACATCCAGCAATATCAAATCAAATTTCTCGCTTTCTATCAGATTTAAAGCCTCTATCCCGTCAAAAACTTGCTTGCCTTCATACCCTGCTATCTCCAAATGCACTTTGATTAAATTCGATATGCCTTTTTCATCTTCCACAATGCATATTTTTTTACCCAACACTCCCACCCCTGCTTTCTATGAATTCAACCCTTATTGATAATGCTTTTGCTGCCTATATAAGTCAGTACAAAATATGATCCATAAATCATCACTACAAAAGCAGCCGTTGCAATAATAGTTGCTGTAACATCAACATGTCCGAAGTTTTTTATGACATCGTTTGCGGCACGCAGCCCTACCACCGAATGAATAATCGCAAGCATAAGAGGAAATATAAAATAGCAAAGATTCTGTATAAACAGTGCCCTGTTTAACATCTTCTTGCCGGTTCCAAGCTTAACAAGCAACCTGTAGCGTTCCCTGTTGTCTGCCGCTTCAGAAAGCTGTTGAATTGCAATGATTGCCGCACATGTAATCATAAATACAATTCCAAGATACATAGATAGGAAAGATATGATTGCTTTAATCGAAATCGAGTTTCCATATATAGCCAATTTCGACCTGTAATACGAAAATGCTTCATTTTCACTTCCACTTTGAAACGCTTTCAACAACTCGTCGAACTCGTATTCTTTCTCATCGTTCGTACACTGGATGTTTAAAACTCTTTGCATAATAGGGATATCTTTCACCACATGGTCATTAACTACAAACAGAATATAATAAACGCCATTGCCAACATTCGTTTGTTCAACTTTTCCCACTGGGGCCAAATCCAAATCGTTTACAGAAAGAATTGTACCATTTGTAACAAGCTGCCTTGTTATTCCATTTAGCTTTTCAAAAGTACAAGTCACGGCATACCGACCCTTTGGCAAATCAAACTTTTCCAATCCCGATAACATGCGCATTTTATTATAATCACTCAATGTAACCAGTTTCACCGTATCTCTTTCCGCCCCTGTAAAATCTGATCCGAATTCCAGCCCTAAATCTTCAAATGTCATTTCCGATTGTGGAATTTCATATACTGCAAATTCGCCATAACTTTTTATACCATTGAAAGAAGTGATTCTTTTCGGCAAGTTATCATAAATCGGCTTTGCCTCATGTCCTGCATAACTGTAATTGTAAATAGAAAAGTCATAAGAAATATCATCCTTCAAATCTTTGGATATCACGCTTTGCAAGCTGTATCCACTAGAAAATATTCCCATGACCAACAGCAATACAATACAAACTACCGAAATTGATATGAAGTTTGTATTGATTTTGCTGTTGATTTGGCGAAGCACAAACATATTGAGGTTCTTGAAATACAATTTTTCATTGCTTTGAATTAACTTTGTCAAAATTCCTGCGATAGAAAAGAAAAACAATAAAGTTCCAACAATGCCCAAAACAATAGAAGTCGCGAAATAAAGATTAACCTCTATAATTCCATTTTTCAAAATAATTATATAAGCTCCGGCTAAACATACAATTGAGACTGCAAATGAAAGTACGCAAACCCAAAGCTTCTCAACTGTCAGGACTTCATTTTTTCTCCCATCGTAAAGCAAGTCAATAAGCTTATGCTTTCCAATGGAATATGTGTTGAATGCAATCACCACGGAAAAAATCACTCCGAAATATAGAATGCTTTTTAAAGCGGCTGCTGGAGCGAATATGAACTTGAACCTAGTCATGTCCGCTTCAAATATATTTGCTGTAAATACCGACATGAACTGAGAACCCAATACCCCGAGCAACAGGCCCACAACAAGTGCGACAACCGCCATAAGCGAAGTTTCAAGCACGAGTATCTTTGAAATTTTTCCCTTTGCCATCCCCAAAAGCATATATATTCCAAACTCTTTCTTTCTACGCTTGATAAAAAAATTGTTTGCATAGACAATCAAAAAACCAAGTACCACTGCAACAAATACAGAAATATAAGACAATATCTTATTTAAGGATTCCATAGATTCATTAATCATCTGCGTAACACCCATAATCTCTTTCTGGGCGTAAATTGAGTTAAACATGTAAAATATGCACACGCCCAGTACAAGCGTAAAAAAGTACACCGCATAGTCGCGAAAGCTTTTCCCAATATTTTTAATCGCAAGCCTAATCAGCATTCAGATCACCTCCAAGAAGTGCCACCACCTCCATAATACGGTCAAAAAACTCTTTTCTTGTCTCATTCCCGCGGACCAATTCATTAAAAAGCCTGCCGTCTTTAATAAACAAAATACGCCTGCAATAACTTGCTGCAAACGTATCGTGTGTAACCATTAAAATACTTGCTCCGATTTCTTCATTGAGCTTTTTAAAGCTTTCCAAGAGCATTTTCGCAGATTTGGAATCCAGCGCACCGGTGGGTTCATCTGCTAAAATCATGGATGGGCTCGTTATAATAGCCCGGGCCGAAGCAACACGCTGCTTTTGCCCCCCCGACATCTGATATGGATATTTTTGCAAAATATCGGTGATGCTGAGTAAATTCGCAACATTTGTTACTCTTGCGGCAATTTCATTTGCCGGGGTGTTTACAATGACAAGCGCAAGAGCAATATTCTCATATGCCGTAAGGGTGTCAAGCAAATTGAAGTCCTGGAAAATAAACCCCAGCTTTTTTCTGCGAAACTCCAACAAAGCCTCCGCCTTCATTTCGGTAACATCTTGCCCGTTAATGAGAATATTCCCGGCTGTAACACTGTCAATAGTGGAAATGCAATTAAGCAGAGTGGTTTTGCCACTTCCCGACGCACCCATTATCCCAATGTATTCACCCTCATCAACCGAAAAGCTGATGTCGCTTATAGCTTTTGTTATATTTCCTTTTCCTCCATAATACTTTTTCAGGTTTTTAACTTTTAATATTTCACTCATTTATTTCATTCCTTTCAAGTATTGTTTTCCATACTGCAAGAACTTCCTTTCCCCTTCAATCATAGCATCAATCAGCAATTATAAATTCAATAGACGTGTTTCTGACTTTTCCGCCATCCATAAAATCCACCCTGTATCTTCCGGCTTTCAGCTCATCAATATTGTCAATAACAAGATTGTAATAATTTGAACTTGTCAAATCGCACGGCACTTCAAAAAGCTTTTTGCCATCATACGGAAATGTTTGGTCGTTCCATGTACAATCTTCCTTGCCGGTAACGCAGACATTTTCATCATACTCACATAAATAATACAAGCGGATATAAGCTGTTTTCAGGTTGATAAACCTTGTTCTCTTGGCTGAAGCTATAACGGCCCCTGTATCTTTTGGAATTATCAGCACCTCATCTTCCTTGCTTTCCTTCTTGTCTGCTAGAATATCAACTGGATTTCCATTTTCATCTACTGAAGTTGATATAACAGGAGAATCAACCTCAATCTTTGGTCCGCTCAGGTAAGATACAGCTTTAATGCCCATAAAAGCCAAAGAACTTACCGCCACCAAAACCAATGTTGCAATGATAATTTTTTTACCATTTTTCATAACAAAACCTCCCTTTTTTAAGATACAAATCTAAGATACAAAATAACTAATAGTTGCAATAATCCACAAATGCAAAGGATAAAACACATAGAAAAAGTACTTGCTGAATTTATCATTTCTGCCACGCTGTCCATTATACAAGTATATAAACGGAATGACTGTGACAAATAACCAATCGGCGTTAAATAAAATCATGTCAATAGTCATTGATACAGTGTCATAAATTTGAACATTCAAAAGTGTAACGAAAAACATAACTGCCGCCAAAGCAATATATCCGATGTCGCGCAACTTGTTTTGATTTTTGAAAAAATATGTTATTAGCATAAAAGGCAATACAACGTGACCTCCCTCAGTGATCAGTATACCGCCAAACATGACTATGAGGCCCAGCACTATTCGTACAAACATAACCGCTTGCTGTATCCCCGTGCTCTTTTCGGTTAATCCTTTTATTTCGAAAGACATGACATTTATCATCAACACACCAAATGCCAATGTCAAGAATATGTTGTTAAAAACGTGTATCTCTTTGCTTTGAAATATAATATCCAGCAACGAGTTTCCGCAAAACATTATACCAGCCCACAAAAATAATCGTCCATTATATTTTAGCTTGTTTCTAGTATGGATAATGCCTTCCACCGCCATAAATGCAAACCAGGCGGATACACAGCGAGTTAAAGCATGTATGATTCCAACCCATGGCCCAGGGATCAATCCATAAATATGTGGCAGGTGGTCAAAAACCATTAAGATAGCCATGAACATTTTAACTTGAAACGCATCGAACTTCTTCATATCTCATTTTCCTCCCGCTTGTTTTTGTTTAATAATAATTATTATACTGTAGTTACACATTATCAACCATCGGTTCGCCTTACACAAAACTAACATTCCCGTCACATTGACAGACAAGCTTATATCTTGATTTATTCAAAAAGCTCTCTGTAAACAGAAAGTTTTCATGTAGTGTCAAAAATAGGATTGCATATATTTGTTATGCTGAATAAAATTCGAGTCCGCAAACTGAATTTAGAGTGCCGCCAATAGGCTTATTCAAAAGTTTATAGCTTTTACGTATTGTAAGAAACTGCTTATGGCAGTAAAATTAGAGTAACAATGTTATCGCTACTTTGATTTGGAGGATTAATATGAAGATATATATATTGGAAGACGACATTGTCTTATGCACAGAGCTTAGCAAGTTTTTGTCCTCTTACAATTACACTTGTGAGTTTAGCACTGATTTTGAGAACAGCATAAATCTCGCTTTGGACTCTAATGCGGATTTGATCTTGCTCGACATCAATCTGCCCTATGTTGACGGCTATCATATTTGTCGTGAAATACGAAAAGCGTCCTCTGTCGCCATTATCGTGATGACTAGTCGGCAAACAGATATGGATGAACTTATGAGCTTAAATCTCGGTGCCGATGACTTTGTCACAAAACCATACAACATGCATATTCTGCTTGCGCGAATCTCAGCACTATTGAAGCGTTCTAAAACAAGTAATTATAGCGAAAAGATTGGATACAAGGGAGTCAATGTGATTCCAACAAAAAGCACAGTATCTCATGGAGCAAATGAAACAGAGCTTACAAAAAACGAGCTTCAAATTCTGACTGTCCTTATCCAGAATGCAGGAAAGATCGTCAGTCGCAACAAGCTGATGAATGAGCTTTGGCAGTCTGACGAATTTATAAACGACAACACCCTCACAGTCAACGTAAATCGTCTGCGTCACAAGCTGGATGAAATAGGTGCCCATAATTACATCAAAACTAGGCGCAAACAGGGGTACATAGTATGAAGCTGTCATCTTTTTTGAAGAACAAATGGGCTTTTCTGCTGTTGCAAAGCTTGCTTATCGCTTTTGAGATATTCCTATTCAAAGTTCTCAATATAAGCTATGCAGCTGCTATTTTGCTGTGTGCTGTCTTTACTACCATAAATGCAACATCTCTTGCTTTTGAATATGTCAAAAAGAGTCATTATTATAAGAACCTATACCAAACACTTGAGCAGATGGACAAAAAGCAATATATTTCATCTGTAATCGAATCACCCGACTTTACCGAGGCTGAAATACTGGTTGATATTCTAAAACAGGCAACAAAGGCAATGAATGATGAAATTGCTTTCTACGAGCGGAAAAATGAAGATTACAGAGAATATATCGAAACTTGGATACACGAAGTAAAAACTCCAATCGCCTGCATTTCTCTCCTATGTGAAAACAGCTGGAATGAAACCAGTGCAAATATTCTTAATGAAGCAACAAAGATCGATTACTTTGTCGAACAGGCATTGTACTATGCACGAAGCACTAATGTAGAAAAGGATTATAACATTCATAGCATCCATATTGAATCAGCCGTAAAATCAAGTTTGAAAAAATACTCCAGACAGCTTATAGCAACAAACTGTTCAATATCATTTGAAAATCTGGATTTTACGGTCTATTCGGATAAAAAGTGGTTGGATTTCATTCTGGGGCAGCTCATTTCAAACAGCATAAAGTATCGCAGTAATCCTTTTGCACTTGCATTTTCAGCATCAGAATCACAAAGTAACATTATACTGTCCATCCATGATAACGGAATAGGTATACCCGAAAGCGACCTTTCTCGCGTTTTTGAAAAAAGCTTTACTGGAGTAAACGGACGCAAATTTGGAAAATCTACAGGAATAGGACTTTACTTGTGCAAACGGCTTTGCGAAAAAATGAACTTGAAGCTTGAAATAGAATCAAGTGTTAAGAAAGATACTACTCTGCGCATCATCTTTCCAAAAGATAAATCGCTTATGTTTGAATAAAATGGGTAAGTTGCACTAAAGTTCCATCTACTCATCTTGACCAACTCTTTTCTTTCTCCTAGGAAACACCTCTTTCTATTTTTGTTATACAAAAAGAACCTATAGCGCAGACACTCTTTTTTTAGTGACCGCTCTATAGGTTCCAGTTTATTGAAATAAAAGCTGTTTTAATAAAGATACTATTAAGTTTTAATATAAATATTTACCTTCAATAACAGATACATCCTATTTCAATGCCTTTTGTTCATTTGACTTCATAGTTTTTGCGATTCCTTCAGCCCATGCCGGATCAGATGCATACCTGCCGCCTATCTTCCTTAGGCTGTATCTTCCATTGCTGAAATAGCTTTTGCTTATTATTTTTGCAAACTCCATTATGCAATCCTCTTTTGAACTGTAGCTTATAGCGCTCTCGTAGGGACTTGAATCATACGCCCCAAGGCCAAATAGATTGTTTTTGTTTATTGCAAGTCTTGATCTTCCATTACCCGACTCATGCTGCGCAAGGGATATTATAAAAAGAGCGTTCACCCCATGTATGTGCTCAGCCGCAAGGGCATATTCTCCAATTCCTTCAAGAGGGGTGCCCTTTACCGTGTTTTCAAGCTGGCTTTTTGAATAGCCGCACTTTTGATTCAGCTTCATGTCAATGTAGTTTTTCCTGTAATATCCTCCCCGGGATGTGTCTTCCCCTTCATAAGGACTTGAATATGCCAATTTTGATATTTCTTTAAGATCCTCCTTCAATACTGATGCTTTTTTATTCAAGCTTGACGCACTTTCAATAAGCTCACTGATTTTTTCATCAGCACTGTCAATTTTAAAATCTGAGTCTTCCAATTGCACAGCCTCTATCGAATCCCTGCTAAAATTCAATGTTAAAAAAGATGACATTATACACACGGCAGCTATCAAAAAATATGAAGTCAACTTAATCAACGGTACCACCTCCCTCTATAATATTCTTTGTAAAATGTTATTTTACTTTTTTATATACCCACAGCGCATATGGCTTACTTAAAAAATAAAAAGAGCGTCCGCAATCCAGCCGAAATAAACCAGATTTGCAAAACGCCCTTGTTTTTATTAAAAATGCATATCATTTATGCTTTTGCGCTACACTTGCTTTCGCAAACTATCTGCCAACTATCCTGGCGGCATCCATAACCGCCTTTATGTTCTCAGGAGGAGTTCCTATTGGAATCTGGCATCCTGTGCTGAGTATGAAGCCTTCAGGGCTGTCATTGCCCTTTTCTATGCACTCCCTGGCTTCCTGGTATATGTCTTGTATGCTTCCATACTTGACAGTCTCCACAGGCTTTATGTTTCCCATTATCACAACCCTGTCACCAACTGCATTCTTCGCTTCCTCAATATCCTCTATATTGTCTATGCTAAGAACCGATATGCCGCAATCGACCATTGACTCCCATATTCCCTTGCTCTTTCCGCATATGTGAAGTCCTCCGCCGCTTCCCCTCCACTTCGCTATCCTGTCCATGCATCTTTTCATGTACGGCTTAACGAATTCTTCAAACTGCTTGATACTTATCATGCTCTGCGATGACACGGGGTCCGAAAACCCCACTCCAAATCCCATTTTGCATGCCTCATCTATGAATCTCAAATTGCTCTCCGTTATTATGTCTAAAAGGTAGTGAAGCTCTTTTGGGTTCTTGCGAAGGTCTTTTAGCAGATTCTCAGTACCTCTTACAGCCGCAGCAACGCTGAATGGCCCGGCTATGTCCGTTGAAACCTCAACCTCATGCCCTATCTCCTTGTCTATCATATCAAGCGCATCCAGTATTATAGGAAGTCTCCCGTCCTTTCTTGGATCCGCAGGCTTTATCTTTCCAAGGTCTTCATAGCTTTTTAAAACAGGATTTTTGACATATGATATGCTCTTTTCAGGATATACAAGTTCAGTTCCCATGGCCTCTGCAACGCCTCTAAGCCCTGTTCCTATTCCAGCTCCATCAGCCCTGAACATCTTGAATACTTCCACCTCTACCTTCATCATAAGCTCAGAGGAATGGTTGTGCTGTGCGGGATATATTCCAAATATTGGCGCGCACGTCTCCCCCATTATGGGACAACACGGAACCCGGTCTATCTCGTCGCCCCTTGCAAAAGCCTCCATTCTCTCCCTTGGTGTCATTTCATCCGGCTTCACAAAATATTCCAATACATTCCCTCCCTGCTGTTATTTAAGTCCAAGCACAAACATTGTAGGGTTTTCATATATCCTGCCCGAAGTCTTTATGCATCTGTGGCCTATGAAAATCGCCTCATTCTCATTGAACATGTCGCAAATGGCTCTTCCATAGCTTTTATCCTTTTGGTACTCCACTTTTTCAATTTCGGCGGCGCCTCTCGACTCAAGAGCTGTGGATGTTTTACCGCATATGTGCACAACCACACCCTTTATTTCACGCTTTATCCGTCCGAGGACATTCGCTATCACGGGCTCGCATATGCTCTTGTAAAGCTTCGGCCCTACAATCTTTATGTCGCCACTCGGGTCTGCAAAAGATATTATCTCGGCGCCTCTTTTAGCTCCCTCTCTTATATATTCGAATATGTTATTGCTCATTGTCTCTACGAAATAACTGCAGGCATTTTCATCTTTCCTGAGTGCCTTGTAAAATGCGGAAGAATCCATAAGCTGCATTGCTATTGTTATAGGACCTTCCACATTAAGAGCCACCGTTTCTCCCATATCCGAAAGTTTTTCAACGGCATGAAGCACTGTGCTCATCCTTCCCACTGAAAAGTCATGCTTTCCTATCTTGTATATGTCCTTGGCATCATCTATAAAGTATTCCTTCGACCTCGGGCCAAGATTTTCATCTCCAAGATTTATCTCAGCTCCAAGGCTCTCCGCCTCGACAGTCACACAAAATGGAACACTCGCAAAGCAATCACCCTTGCTCTCCTTTACAAGGAGCGAATAACTCACCATCTGATCCAAGTCAGTGTGAATATTTGGAAATGATATTCCATTTTCAATAAATTTTTGGCTATCTATGACTTCAAACTTGTCAGCCTTGCATTCAAAACTCATAACGTCCTCCCCTGCAGATATATTGTGAACCTAGAATCTGAGCTCCCTTATGAAATAGTCCTGGAACTCCGCCCTTGTCGAAAGCTCAAGTACAGAAATGTTTTCGGCCTCGCGCTTCATATCCTCCAAAAGATTCCTGTTTATAAGCGAAAGCCTAGCTCCTTCTATTGACGAGTTGCCAACAAAGTTTATATCGCCCTTGAATCCCTTTGGTATAAGTCCCACGGTCTTTATGTTTTCAGGGTCCAGATGGTATCCGAATGCTCCTGCTATAACAGCTTCTCCAACCTCTTCTATGCCTATTTCAAGCTCTTTTAGAAGCATTGTCACACCTGTTGCTATTGCGCCCTTTGCAAGCTGTATCTGCCTTATGTCGCCTTGTGATATGAACACTTCGTCAGTTATTTTGAACTTCTTGTCGTCAAGCCTTGAAACAAATTTTTCATCCATCCCCTTGGCATTAAACTTTCCGCTTTTCATGACTATATCCTTTTCCAAAAGCTGGGCTACAATGTCTATAAGACCGCTGCCGCATATTCCCACGGCCTTCGAGTCTCCTATTACCCCTATTTCAAACTTTCCGTTTTCGTCTATATTAAATGATTCTATAGCTCCGTTTTCCGCCCTCATTCCGCAGGATATGTTCATACCCTCAAGCGCAGGCCCTGCCGCAGTTGACGTTCCCGCCATCTTTCCCCCGTTTATAGCTACAATCTCACCGTTTGTACCTATGTCTATGAATATGCACGTGTTTTTCTTCTTGTTGAAGCCCGTGGCTATTACTCCAGAAACTATATCCGCGCCCACATATCCAGAGGCACTTGGAAGCACAGTTATCACTCCCGCCTTGTTTATATCCACCGCGCATTCGGCAGGAGAAATGTCTATAGCATGCAAGAATACCGGCCTGTAAGGAGCCCTAGCTATTGAAACAGGATCCACCCCCAAGAGCAGGTGAAGCATTGTGGTGTTTCCGGCTATTACGACATTATATACGTTTTCTACATTGCATATCCCGTCAACAAGTTTTGATATCATGCTGTTAATTTCTTTAACTATACATGCTTCAAGCTGGGGCGCTCCGTTTTCGTTGTTCATTATATAGGTTATCCTTGAAAGCACGTCTCCGCCGTACTCAGTCTGAGGATTCAGCCCAGAAACCTTTTTAATCACATCACCGGTTTCAAGGTTAACAAGATATGCAGAAAGCCCGGTAGTCCCTATGTCTATGGAAATTCCCATTATTCCCTGCTTTTCACTGTGGGCGTCTATTATCTCGTTGTCGCACAGCACTGCATGGAAGCCGCCAATCCCGCTTCTTTCTATGCAGCCCATTTTTTTGAGAATCCCGGGTCTTGAAGCCCCAAATCCAAGTGAATTGAACTGAGGAGAAGAAGACAGCTTTTCGCTGCACTCTATGTCAATCCCCCTTATTCTAGAGTCGACAGGGGCATCTATAGCATATCCCCTGTTTATGGTCTTCATTTCAGATCCCGCAGGCTTTATATTGAAAAGCTCCACTTCAACGTCGCCCTTCACTTTCGCCTGGCAGGAAAGCCTTACACCTTCCTGTCCCGCTATTATATTTTTCTCCGCATCGTTTGGAGGATACATATCCCCCCTTGCAATCACCCTGCATTTTCCGCATGTACCTATTCCGTTGCAAGGAGTCTCTATTTTAAGCCCCGCACGCCTTATGCAATCCGAAAGCTTTTCACCGTCTTTCGCATCTATTTCAATTTCATATCCCTTAAATGTTATCTTTGCCATATTCCAATACATCCCCTCTGACATATGAATAGTTTCCGTTTCTCACATGGCCCGTCATGGCCTTGAGGTTTTCAACAGGAGTTGACATTCCAAGCCCGCAAGCAGGAGCCACTATGTCCACGCCCGATTCTATCGATACGGTTGTCGCAGTCACAACCTTTTCAGGAACTCCGTCGTTTAAAAGCTGCGTGCTTACATTTCCCATGAGCCTTGTATGAACAAGCCTTCTCGCCATTTTCATTCCAACTGCGGAGTCAAAGCTCAAAGCGTCAGCTCCCATTTTGTTCATGCTGTCCACTATGGCCTTTGCCTTTCCGCATATGTGCACTATGACCTTCGCCCCTTCCGCATGGATCCTTTCTATTGACTCGGTGTAAAGAGGCACTACGAATCTTTCGAAGTTTTTGCTGCCCAGTATCTCTCCAGTAGCGGTAGGATCTGAAAAAGTTATGACATCAGCCCCTGCCCTTACCATCTCAACAGCGTATCTTATAGAATACTCATTTACATACTTCAAGAACTCAAATGCCTTGTCAGGGTCTCTTCTTAGCATCTTCAAAAAATCAAGAGGATCTACTATAGAAGTCGCCGTGCTAAGCGGCCCTGTTATATTTCCTATTACAGGAACCTCGTCATTTTTAAGTTTTTTTATAGCCTCTATTACAACGGGCATCCTGTAGTCTTTCAGCGGATCCACTCTATAGTTTTTCATTATTTCGTCAACAGAGTCCTCGTTGTACTCCTTCACAAGCGGCTCTACAAGCTTGCCTCCAAAATCAAGCTTTACTCCCACAGGCTCTGCCTCTATTGTCATGCAAAATGGGACACCGTAGTTTTCAAAACCCACGTCCTCGTTTATCCTCTTTGCAACCTCGACCATTGCATCTACGCTGCAATTGTGGTTTTCTTCTATATTGTCAAGTATTCCAGTGACTCCTGCATTCATCATTCCTCCCGGACATATAACCGGAGGCCTGTCAACTTTTTTTCCACTTAAAGCCTTTAAAAGTCTCTCTTTTTGATTCAATAAAAACACCTCTATTCATATATTTTTCAAGTATAAAAAAACTTCTCACCACCTAAAAATTTTAAACCAAATACACCGCAGTGTCGAATTAGAAATCTCTATAGTATATGCATTTTCTATTCAGTGGCTTTATATTATAATCTCAAATTTCATTTTTTGTATTATATGTTTGCTTTGCAGGTTTACAAAAACCTTTTTTTTGAATATAATGTTTATGTAAAAACAATATTTTCGGGGTGTGGCGCAGTTTGGTAGCGCACTTGACTGGGGGTCAAGGGGTCGCAGGTTCAAGTCCTGTCACTCCGACCAGAAATTTCAACGGGTACATGGTTTGTGTATGGTGGTGGGTTTGTAAAAATACAGCAACCGTACAGCAACCCAAAATTAAAAAGACATCCCAATATTAAACTGGGATGTCTTTTTAATTTTGACTTGCGTATTGTCATACGGTTCTTCCAAACCATCATATCGAATCCTGTAATCAACTAGAAGGTCACAAAACATATCACACTAGTAATTTTTTCTTATTTCAATTGCCTCTTCTATCCATTCTTCAATATTGTCGCTTATGTATTCGTATACATTTTTACTTCCTGTATATGGTGGCGAATAAGCTTTTACAATACTCGATAGCTTCTTCCCGTCTCTTTTCATAGTAAAATCACTAAATGGATTCTTTCCTTTATTTGCTTGATTTCCTTTTACATCTTTTAGCTTATGGACATATATTCCTAACACACCTTTACCATCATTCCACGCCTTTTCAATCTCATATTTGATCCATTTTCGACCAGCTGTATTTTCTCCAATCAATACAATTGCGCATGATTTACCATTAAGTTGACCCTCTATCCATTCCTCGATGGCTTTATCAGATTTCGCAACTTCTTCCCAATCATTATCTGAAAGAGCTGAATTCCCTTCAACTTTTTTCATGTTTCTTACTTGACTTGCTCTCCAGTTATCTGGTTCATAATGAAAACTGTAAAATACTCTCCTTGCCATATAACTTACCTCCCTCTCGTATTTTCGTTTAATACTATTTTAATCTTTTTTGCAATTAATCAAATCAGTAGCCTTATAAATACTAATACTTCATTAATCAATTCATCTACCGACATCGAGCCCTCATTAAGTTTTCTAAATTGTTCCTTTAATCTTGGATTTGCTTCTGGATAATACTCATCAAAGTTATTCCATATTTTTTCCCAAAGTAACTTACTAACATATTTTGTTGCACCAACAGGCACTAATGAATTTCCTTTACTCTTTGCAATTTCAAATTCTTTAACCACACCACCAGCATCAACAACCTTTTCATCTTGAAATTTATTGCCAAATATAAAAATACTTATGCCCGTCCTAGATAACATATCTGTTCTATAAGTATGCCATAATTTCATAATGTCAGTATTCCCAGAATTATATTGTGGGAATGGTCTTAGAATCAATCTGTCGTCATTCATCTTTCCTTGATTTACAAATATTTCTTCCAATGCACCATTTATCACATAGCTCCCGACACCAAGACCAAATCCAGATACAATATTGTATCCATTTGAAATAAGTTTCTTGCTAAGTTTGTGAATGAACTCTTTCGAATCCTTATCCCCCCATTCCTCTTTATATGAATGTGCACTCCCTGAAATAAATACTGTCTTTTTCTTAATCAAATTGTCAATTTTCATAAGAGCTTCAGTGATTTCATCATAACTTTTAATTAAAATCGTCTGTATATTAAAGCGTTTAAGATCATTGATAAACAACTCTTGCTTTCGCTGACGATATTCAAATTCAGCAAGTGCTTCATCTTTCTTTTGTTTAACTTCTTTTAATAAGCAATAATGTCGTCTCTGATTATTAGAGTAATTCACCCTCACGCGGCTTAGAATATAATCTAAATTAGGATCAGTAAAACTAAACCCTAAGAAAAGAAAAGTCTTCGATACCAAATCACCACTTAGAGCAGTTATATATGGCTGCATTTTAACATGATAAGACTCATAATCATCTTTTAGAATAATAGCTTTATTAGGGTGAGACACATCACCATGCATCTTATAAACTACAGCATTACGACCGCGCTTTGTCAATGTCAAATGTTCAGTAGTATACTTCACATCAGCAACTTTTCCTTCGTCCTTTAGAGCTTTCTCAATCATATCATCATAGTTTGTTGTCCAATATGTTGGAATATTAAGCCTCGCTAGAATTCTATGGTTTTCAGTCAATCTAGCTTCACTCGAAAACTCATCAAGAATCACCTGATTTATCCTATTACGATTTCCATGATTTTCATTAGAGTGATATTGTGCTAAAGATACTAAGTCACTTTCCTTATCAATATCCAAACCAATTTCCTCTGCCAACGGCCTAAGCAACTCACTCCAATTTACATACCCTGCCGGAATTGACAAACCAGCTCCTGCAAATATTGCTGCATTCTCGTCTAGTATTTCTTTAACATACTCATTAATAAAAATATCCATTCTCACTACCTTATCCCCTCCAAATTAAGAATTTTCAATAATTGATACGCTGTTTATATATGCCGCTCTTTCGATCCATTAATTGATCTGTATTCTACTACAGCACCGCTGGAGAAAGCAAATTGAATGGGATATCCTCTGTACTCATCAAGACTTTTACTATAGATGTTTTTTGAATAATTCTTTCGATTTCAATTCGCACCACTACTTATATATACAGCCCTACTTGTAAAAACAACGGGCTGGACGGTACTGATATATTATTTGTCCTTACAACTTTAAATAGTTATTTGTACTCATATGATCATCAAATTCTTCAAACTTAACGAGTTTCAATTCTTCACCCCAAAAATCAGCAAACTCGCTAAATGCTAATATACATTTATTATGATCATTTTCTTTAATTCCCTTTTCAATAATTGAAAATAATTTAGAAAATTTATCTTTATTTAGATTTAATCTGTTTTCTATATTTTGTTCAAATTCTTTTCTTTGGACTCTCATAACTTCACATGCTGCTTCACAAAGAGCAATCACTTTCTGCGCTTCTTTTTCCTTTAGCTCCGCATATTTGAAAATTTCTATACAATTCTGATATACATTTGATGCCGCCATATAACCTGCTATACTTCCAATAACCGCTCCACCTGGTCCAAAAACAAGCCCTGCAGTTGCTCCTGAATAAACACTAAGCATCGAACTAAAACCCTTTTGTCCCATCTCCTCCATTGCCTTTTCTGCCATTATCTCTCCTTTAGCATATTTTAAAACTGTTACTCCCATATCAATGATACCTGCCGCGACTGTTGTAGACGTATTTGCTTTTGCTAAAGAATCAACACCTGTTTTTTTTGCAACTGCACGGATTCCTGATCCAAGGCCTCCGACCGCACCGCTTTTTACTCCTGCCTTTGTTGTATCTTGAGCGACATTCTCTATTGCTTCTTGCACTGACATATCCGTTCGGCAGACCTCTACAGAATTTTTTACTATTGATATAGCTCCTCCAATTACTGCACCTGCCGCTGCCGATTGCTTTACAGACACCCCAAGCTCTTCCTTAATCTGTTTTATTTCAAATGAATTAGAATATGCATCTGTATCTTTCGTTGCTGATAATGCCTCATCACTAGACGTTCCTCCAGAAGAAATATTCTTATATTTCAATTCAGGAGTCACATTTTCAGCTGTGTCTATATATTCAGTAGCTTTCAATGTCCCTGTTTCTGCTCTTTTTATCGCGAGTTCTCTAACTCTATCTGCCTTGTCAGAATTTACAAGTTTCTGCATCCCATTATATTTTTCTTCACTTATCATAAATGTAGCTCTTGATGCACTATTGCTTGATTTCGCCTGTACTTCCTGTAACACCTTTTCTCCATCTCTTATCAATATATCTGGAGCAGCATGTGGAGAACCCAACTCTGCCGTTGTAACAGCTCTCACACTAGACTCCTTTACTGCCGCATCTACATTGAATTTTGTCTTTTCAATAATTTCAAATAAATTTCCTTGTTTTATTCCATCCGAAACGTTAAGTAACCTTTCCGCCTCTTTTCGCAAAAGACCCATACCCTCAATTGCTTCATCACTTGCCTGAGAATAGTTTTTCGATAAATAATTACCTACTTGGCCTCCTGCAAAACCCTCTATTCCACATTTATTCTTTGAAGAATTATTTTTCTTCTTTTTCTTAAAAAGCCCCCCAAACATACTTATCTCTCCCTTAAATTTCTGGCAATGCCAATGCCTCTCCAATCTTAGGCAAAACACTTTGTGCTTCTTCATCTATATTTCCATCCTGCTTCAACAATGGCGTTTCAAGTAAAATTTTCATTACCTGAGCCACCTGATATGCCAAGTGAATAGATTTTTTTTCTTCAACTGTCAATTCAGTATAATCTATAACCATTTTCTTTCCTAGTATCCGCCTAATAGCTCTTTTAAATTTAAATCCAAAACTCCTATCTGGACTATTTTCAAAAGTATTCAACATAATTTCCAACCCATCCAATATGTTTGTCATCTTTTGGTCCATTTGTTCAGTCACGTCGTAAAATTGATCAGATAATCTGTCTATTGCTCTAAGAACACTACTTGCACATTTCATTTCCTCTGCGGCTTTTTCCGCTTGCGCATACTTCTTCCTAGCTTCCGCCAAATTTTCCCTTGATTTTGCAGCCATGATCATACCGCCTATAGCTAACACTGGTCCTGCCACAATTCCACCTAAAACTGCAGTTCCGCCTGCCATTCCCAACCCTCCTGCTGCAAGAGATCCGCCCCCAAACCAAGCCATTGTAGCGTTAGCCGCAGCCGCACCAGATAATGTACTTATCGCTGTACCAGTCGAAGCAGTAGCAAACATCATGGCTCCTCCATATGATGCTACTCCAGCTAAAGCTCCCGCCCCTAAAGAAGTGAATCCTCCAGCCACTACCTCACCTGCTTTCAATGACATTTGTTTCATTTCTCCTAGTTCTTCATCTGTAACATGCAGATATAAATCGCTATCTATAGCTGCTTCTCCTTCTAACTCTACATTTTTTACCCTCTCCACCAACTGTATAAATCTTCCAAACTGTCTGTCCCAAATTTCTAATTTTAGTTTTCCTAATTCTGATAACGATTCTGCTGCACTTTCTCTACATCGCTCCATTTCATACTTCGCATCTTCAAATAACTCTTGTGCTTCTTCAAAAAGCTCCCTTGCTTCTGAATTATTCGAAACAGCCTCCGCTCCCTTTGCAATTCCTGTAATTCCCCCAATAATTGCAGCACCTGCAAGCAAAAAAGGTAATGGCATCATTCATTCCTCCTATTCTCTTCAATTAATTTTTTCCGTAATAAATCACATGATTTGTAATTTAGCATATGGTATTCTTGTAGTGTATATCTTTTTTTAAAAACCAAACTGTACATTTTATCGATATTACAAAATTCCGGCCTAGTCTCGTATATGGTACATAAATTCGTATTTAAGTCCAAGAATTTACAAATCCCATCGCCTCTGTCCAAATCCTTATACAAATAATTTAGACTTATCGATTTACAACATGCCCCACATTTTTTACATTTGAATAAGCTCTTCTGCTCTTCCATATAAATTTTTTAACTCCTCTATCCATTTTTTTGTTTTCTGGAACTGTCCATCACCAATTTTAAACATTGTCATTATATTCTCCACTATTTTCTTTTCCTCATCCGCAAATACATCATCTGCAAATACAAGTGCAATTATTTCCATAAAAATCGCATTTTTTACAGCCCTATCTGCCTTACTAAATTCACCTAAAACATTTTCTAAATTGATCTTTTCTCTAATTATATAATCGCTTTCCGACAGCTCTAACTCCCTTCTATACTGTCTAATCATCTCCTTTTCTTCTTCAGCAAAATCATCATCACAATTTGCTATATAATAAGCAACATCCAAAAAATTCTTTCTTTCTTTTTCATTAAGAATATGCAAAAACATTTTTCATTCCCCTTTTCATTGTTTTTTATCAACATCTCTAAGCTTTAAAAATAAATCCACAAATCAATTCTCATGAATCTCACTGAAATTGTATTCTAAACCCTTTCAATAAACTCGTTGAAATTATCATACTCCTGAAATTTCACCTCATTACCCAATGCTTCAAAATGCTTGTGACCACATGCTATTTTGCTAATCTCACTCTGCCTTAGTTCTTCGGCAAGTATATTTCCCTTTGTCTCCATTACAAAGTACAGCTTCTCTTCCCCATTTTTTTCTACAAGTACAGACCAGTCTGGATTGTAGTTTCCAAGTGGTGTTCCTATCTTAAACCATCCCGGAAGTTTTGCATAAACCTTAACGCTATTATTCCTTTCGAATTTTTTCGCAAAATCTGCCTCAACGTCAGAGTCGTAAACAATATACTCGTATACAGACTTTTCGCTTTCAATCATGTTTTTAGACAGATATCCGAAAAGCTCCTCTTCCTCGAACAGCTCCTGCGCGTAAAATTCCTCGTCACCCATCTTCTGATACTTTATTCCATCTACTATAAAGTATTTCATTTTCCTTTGTATTATCAGGCTTACTTCATCCATAAACTTTTGGGGATTGTTCTTGAAATCTTCAAGCCTCCCTGACTCTTTCAGAATTCTAACAAGTGTTTTCCTTGTAAGGTTTGTCTCATTTTGAAGGTACGTTATTATGTCCGGCAGGGCATATCCCGCATCATCAACCTCTACCGAATACCTGTCGCTTTCTTCTGCTATTGTCCCGCCAGCATTTATATCCACTTGAGCCTTTGAGTATATGAGCCTAGCCTTGTCGACTTTCAAGCTTTTCATTATCTCTTTTACACATTCCTCTACAAGCTTTTCCGTATCGAACTCCACTGAATATGTAGTCTTGTATTTTATCCTGTCCCAAAGTTCCTTAAACTCCGGGCTCAAAAACCTTCTCTTGTTGATTTTTACAGGCTTCTTGTCGGTTGCATTCTTTATGTTGAGGCTTGTCGCAATCTTCTTTATCACATCGACAACCTTTGCCTGGACATGTTCATACTTCTGCGGAAGCTCGACTCCTCCAGCCTTTAAGTCAACTTTTAAATCATCCGTCACTCTGCCGCTGTCGTCTATGTAATCCCTTTCCTTCATGTAACCCCACAGTTCTTCCGACGCCTCTTGCTCCAGATACTTGCTCTCCCCGTCTTCTTCAAAAGTTATATTGGCAAATGTGTGCTTTTCGATTATTCCGAATTTTATGCCCTCTTCTTTTTCTATCTCTTTTTGAAGCGACTTTGCGAAATCCTCATACGATTCGTTCGCCATGACGGTGAGAGTGTTTATGTGGAAGCCATGCTTTCTCTCTCCGTTTTGATCAACGGCAATTCTTAGGCCTCTTCCTATCTTCTGGCGCTTTGTGAATGAGTCTTTGTTCTCTATCAAAGTACATATCTGGAACACATTTGGATTGTCCCATCCTTCTTTAAGTGCTGAATGCGAAAATATAAACTTAAGCTTGGAGTCGAAGCTCAAAAGTTTTTCCTTGTCCTTCATTATCAGAGAATATGTATCCTCGTCTGCAATCGTGTTTCCTTTGGTATCCTTCAGTTTTCCCTTTTTATCCTGGGAAAAATATCCGTCGTGTACCGCCTCAACCTCTGTGTCTACGTCCACGTCTTTAAAGAAGTTGTTGTACTTTGGCTTCTGTATTATATTCTTGTACTCCTCCTCAAACCACTGGGCGTACTTGCCTTTCTGCCTGTTGCCCTCACTGTCATAATGCCTGTAATTTGCAACTTTGTCTATGAAAAACAAGCTCAGTACCTTTATTCCCTCCTGCTTTAACCTCATTTCCTTTTCGAGATGCTCCTCTATTGTCTTCCTTATCTGAGCTCTCTTTATCACGTCATCGTCGACCTCTCCTCTGACTTCTCCAATACTCAGCCTATCCTTGGTTGAAAAGTCGACATACGCGGCTCCCTCCTCTGCATATATCTCGCTTATCCTGTAGCCGCTGTACTGCTCTCTTTCTCCGGAGACAGCAAAAATGTCATCACCCTTCTTCACAGTCACTATCTTTCTCTTTATCTTGCCTCGCTCTTTCTTGTCTATCTCAATCTTAGCCTTTATGGGAGAGGTCTTGTTGCTGACACTCACAAGCTTCATGTACGCATCGTTATTGTGGTCCTTCGACATCAAGCTTGCAACCTCTATTTGCTTTACAAGCTGCCTTTGATATGCGTCTACAGCATCCAGCCTGTACATGAGATTGTGCTTTTCCTTGTGCGTTGCCGAATACCTCAGAGTGCAAAGGGGGTTGAGTGACATTACTGCATCGCTTGCCTTTTTCGTACTTACAGTCGACTGCGGCTCGTCTATTATCACTATTGGATTTGTGTCCCTTATAAAGTCCAATGGTCTTAGCCCATTTGTCCTCTCGTGGTCATTGTTTATTATGTTAGTGTCCTTATTGAACGACTGTATGGTCATCACCATTATCCGTATGTGGTCGCTTGTTGCAAACTCCCTTATGTTTTCAATGCTTTTCGACTTGTACTCATTGGCCTTGAATATCACATTGTCATAGAGAAGCCTGAAATGCTCGCTCATTATATCTATTGATTTTACAACGCCTTCCTTTATGGCCACTGAAGGGACTACTATTATAAACTTTGTAAAACCATACTTTTTGTTTAGCTCGAATATAGACCTGAGGTACACATAAGTCTTTCCTGTTCCTGTCTCCATTTCAACTGTGAAGTGATAGTTGTCCTTTTTTATTTTTTCCGACTGCGCAAGCCCGTTTTTTAGCTGAATCTTCCTGACATTTTTGAGTATGTCTTCTTCGTCAAAGTTCGAGTCCAGCTTGTTGCCTATTCCTAGATTGGTTTCGCTCATCCCCACCTGCCCAAGTAGGTTTGCGACTGTGAAATTCGACTGGACTATAGACTGTCCCTCAAATATATTGACAATAGAATCTATGGCTTCTTTCTGGTAGTCTAATTCCGGATTGAATTTAAGCTTCAAATCATCACCCCCTATACGCTCATTATCTCTTCAATACCATTTCTTCTTAAAATTTGGATAGCGTTAGTCTTAACTGAATCACTTTTAAACCCATTGTCCTTGAAAACTACCCTTATTACCTCAGGGCAGAGCTCTTCCTTAAGGCTTGCTATGCCTTCAACAACATCAAGCGTTATGTCATCATCAAGACATACAATAAGCGCTCCAAATCCTATACTAAAAATCTTCTTTCCATTTATTTCAAGCTCTTCAACAGGATAAGTCAAATCAATGCCGTATTTGAGCATTATCTCGTAAAGCACATCCTCTTGAGTCCTTCCATCAACAAAATTGTTTATCATGTTGTCAAATGTCAGCTCCAGGTTGTCATAGTCAGGATTCCACTTTTTTAGATTGGAAGAGTCCAGCTTAAACACTTTAAATCCTGTATCCAGATTCTCAATACCTTCCTTGTTCTTGTTTTTTTCAACAATCTTGTCTCCAGCTTTCCTGATTCTTTCCTTTCCTATTTCACATATATTCTCATATCCGACCTTGTAGGCTTCACTTTTTTCATCACAGGGTTCTTGTAGCTGAACCATTATAAATTTTCGTTTGCTTCTATCCTCTATATTGAGCTGCATTACTGCATGGGCTGTAGCAGCAGAACCCGAGAAAAAGTCGAGAACTACATCCTCCTCTTTAGTTAAAAAACTTATTAAATCACATAAAATTTCCTCATCCTTAGGATAATCAAAAACTGTAACTCCACCAAATAATTCTCTTAGACGCTTCATTGCAGCACGGTTATCTTTATATATAACACTATATGGAACTTGGTATTCCTTATCCTTAAGATACATTTTTCGGCAAGGAACTATATTTTCATCGATTCCAAAATGGATATTTCCTTTCTTTATCTCCTCATTCATCCTCTCGATACTTGAAAAAACCCATCCTCTGGCTGGAATTTTACATTTCTTTCCCGTTATCGGATGATAAATATCATACTTAGGTCCGCCACCTCCAGGCCAAGAAATATCAGCAGGAAAATATATTCCTCTATTATCTATACACTTATAATGTTTATGTTTTTTTGATGGATGACCATCTGACAAAGACCTATACCATCCAACAAGATCTTTTGATGCCTGCGAATAATCTTCCTTGTAAAGTGCCACTAACTCATCTACTTTTTTATATATTTCATCCAATCCTTCCTTTTTTTGTCTCCACACTATTCCATCTTCAAGCAAACGACCTTTATTTTTTGCATAGATTACTATATATTCATGAGAATTCGAAATATACTTAGAGTCATTTTTTCTCCCGGCGCTCCATATCATAGCGCTAATAAAATTCTGTTCCCCAAATAACTCATCACACATCTTTCTTAGATTATTAATTTCTATATCATCAATACTAATAAATATAGCCCCGTCATCACTCAGAAGATTCTTTGCCAATCTTAGTCTCGGATACATCATATTCAACCAGTCGGTATGGTATCTTCCGCTACCTTCTGAGTTAGTGCTTATCTTTCTTCCTTCCTCATCAACCTGTCCTGTTATTTCGAGGTAGTTTCTGAGGTTGTCCCTGTAATCGTCTGGATATACGAAATCCTTCCCCGTATTGTATGGGGGGTCTATGTATATCATCTTTATCCTATTGTGGTATGTCTTTTGGAGGAGCTTCAGCACTTCAAGGTTGTCCCCTTCTATATACATATTCTCAGTCGTGTCCCAATTCTTACTTTCCTCTTTACTCGGCCTTAAAGTCCCAGTGGAAGGCGTCTGTGCAAGCTTTATCGACCTTGACTTCCCATTCCACTCGAATCTATATCTTTCTTGTCTGTCCTCTATGTACTCTCCTAAAATCTCCTGAAGCCTTTCAAAATCTATTCTGTCCTCGCAAAACGCCTCTGGAAAGAGGTCTTTTATTCTGTTTACATTTTCCGCCACTATGTCCTTGCTTCTAAAGTCAAGTTTTTGCACTTCTATTCCCCCTGTTCACCAAACTGGCCTATCAAGGCCTTTTTTATCTCTTCCTGCTTTTTTATTTCTATGTTAATTCTGACCTTGTTGCTAAAGCTCGCTTCTTTTTTTATACGGCCCTTCAGCTCCGCAACCCTCTTTTCAACTTCCCCTATTCTGCCCATGAGCTCTTTCACTTTCTGCGGATCTTTGCCCTCCACCTGTGAGTAGCCCCCTGCAATCTCCGATGCGTTAAGCAGATTTATCCTGTCAACCATATCCGAATAGAACCTGTAGAAGTTGCTAAACGAAAGCTTTCTTATATCTATGCTCTCCAGAAACCGCATTTCCCTATCGCTGGGGCTTTCAAAATTTATCCAGTCGGTGTATATAAACTCCTCCACTGCATTTTTGCTTCTGTCAGCCATGTTAACTCTCTTGTGAGCGGCGCTTACGAGCATACTGTTTTCATATGTGATCACAAGCAGCACTGGATACGGTATTGTCCTTTGTATTATCTGGGTTATGCGTTTTGCCTTGTTGACGTTTTCAAGCACGACCTCTATAACAGCCACTTCTTCGTATTCGCGCTCTCCATCGATATACGGCTGAATGTTTATGGTATTCTCTTTGAACGAGAACCTCCATATGATCTTCTTGACATCGCTTGCGAAAATCTCCCTGTCTTTTTTACTCATGCCAGAGTTCTCGTAGAAAAGCTTCTTGAATATTACGTTGTCCACCCTACATGATTTTGGTGCATTCAAACTGTCGAAAAAGCTATACATAATATCCACCTACTTTATTATCAGAAATGATATAAGCTCGAAGTCTTCAATTCCAGAAAAAAGATTTTTCTGCATCGTCGTTCCTCCCTTACCGAAAAGACTAGCAACCCCCTTTTCCTCAGTCTTTCCTATTATGCTCTCTATGGCAACCTCCAGAAGCTCCGAGTACCTTTCCATGTCTATACCTTCCCTTGTGTCCCTGTTGAAAGTCTCCACAAGTTCTAAGTCCACAGAGCTCTTGCCGAGGCAGAGCTTCTTGTAGTAGTCCATTGTTTTTTTCATGTGTATGTGACTGTGCCTTACCGTTCCATCCTCATTAACATATACCATGTAGTACGGATAGAAGGGGTTGTGCTCCTGCGGCTTTGCCGATGCATTTATCTGTCTGAGCGTGAAAATCACCCCTGATGCCATGTCCTCGCTTGCAAACTTTCCTTTCGAAGAGGCTATTGCGTACATGCCCATAGGAGCCCTATCCAGCTTGTCCCTTTCGCACTTCATGTTCTCCATGAGGTCCATCTTGAAGTCATTCATCGTTAGGTCTGTGATTGAAATTCCTCCAGAGATGTCCTCAAGATCCACCACTTCATCCTGAAGCTGCTTCAGCTGCTTTTTCCTGTACTCCAAATCATTCATCTTCTTTTTTTCATCAAACTCGATTACATTCTCCTCCCCTGTTGCGGATATGTCGAGGAGCACCATTCTCCCTGCTACCCTCGCTTCGAGGTTTATATACTCGTCAAGCTGCATGTTGGGCCAAAAGTTGACAAGCTGCACAGATTCATTCTTAGATCCCAGGCGGTCTATACGCCCAAACCTTTGTATTATCCTTACTGGGTTCCAGTGTATATCGTAGTTTACGAGGAAATCGCAGTCCTGCAGATTCTGTCCCTCTGAAATGCAGTCTGTCGCAATCAGAAGTTCTATCTCATCTCTGGCGTCCGACTGGATTTTATCCCTTTCTTTTGAAATCGGAGAAAAATTTGTAAGTATTGAGTTGAGGTCTTTTCTCGCCACGCTTTTAAGCGTAGTCCTGTTGCCCCCAGAACCCGTGACAAGAGCAGAGTGAAGTCTGTACTCGTCCATTATCCAGCTTGAAAGGTTCTCATATAGATATTGAGCGGTATCCGAAAATGCTGTAAACACTATCGCTTTCTTGTTCCCGCAGTTTACAGGGTTTTCGAGCTTTTCAATTATGAGCTCCTTGAGGCTTTTGAGCTTTGCGTCTCTTTTGTTTGTCACCTTGGCTGACTCTATAAGAAGCTGCTCAAGCTTATCCTTGTCATCCTCAAGATCCTGCCTCCACCTTATGAGATCCATGTCCTGAATCAGCACCTTTACCTTGCTCCCTATCAGGACATCCTCGTATTCCGCATCGTATTCATCTACGTCCATTATGCTAATGCCCTCGTCGTATTCAAGCTGATTCGCTTCTATCTTCTTGAGCATTCCGTCTATCTGGCTTAAAAGCCTTGACACCGTTAACCCGAATGAGCTTATCGAGCTTTCCATCCTCTTGAGTATGTTGATTCTCATAAGATTAATAAGGGCCTGCTCCCTGTCCGTCTGCCTAAATATTGAGTTTCCATTTTTAACGTGTACGTCGTACTTCTCGCTGTAGAGCGCCCTTTTTTCAGGAAGGACGTACTTGAGCGGAGAATATGCGCTCATGTTGAGATTCTTTATGGCCTTGTTCACATGTTCGAGAGGCGGAAAATTTCCGGTTGTGTCTATGTCCGTGTATTTATTGATCGGCTTTCTCCTTACCGGAAACTTTCCTATCTCTGCTACGTTGTAATACTTTTCTATGTGCTTTCTCGACCTTGCTATTGTTACTGTATCAAGAAGCTTGAAATAGTCAGTGTTCATCATCTCGACAAAGACATCTGTCGTGCGCTCTCCTTCTGAAAGCTCAAGCCACCTGTTGAACACAAGTTGGGCCTTTCTCAGCGTCTGCTCCAGACTTGCGATCCCTTCGCCTTCAAACGCCCTGTCGTTGCCTTCCGTTATGAATGCTATCTGGTTTTTGATGTCATTCATCTTGTTGTTCACTGGAGTAGCCGAAAGCATTAGTATCTTCGTCTTGACGCCTGCCTTGACCACATCTTCAAGAAGCCTTGAATACCTCGTCTTCTTGTCTTTTCGTAGGTTGTTGTTCCTGAAGTTATGAGACTCGTCTATGACTATAAGGTCATAATTCGACCAATTGACGCTCTCTAGGTTTATTTCACCCGAGTAGCCATTGTACCTGCTAAGATCCGTGTGATTCAGCACGTCATAGTTAAACCTGTCATCCACAAGTATGTTTCGCCTGTCGTTTTGGGTGTATACCGTCCAGTTCTCCCTGAGCTTTTTAGGCGAAAGGACAAGGACACGATCATTTCTGAGCTCGTAATATTTGATTACAGCAAGCGCCGAATATGTTTTTCCAAGCCCTACCGAATCGGCGATTATGCACCCGTTGTGCTTTTCAAGCTTGTCTATCGCACCAAGGACTCCGTCCTTTTGAAACTTATAGAGCTTGTTCCATATGAGGGTGTCCTTGAATCCTGTCTTTGTCTTGACTATATTATCTTCTGTCAGTTCATCAAGATAATCCCTGAAAATGTTATAAAGTGTCACGAAGTATATGAATTCAGGTGTATTTTCCTTATATATCACCTGCATTTGCTCTAAAACCTTTCTTTTGACGTCCTCGAGCTTAGATTCATCCTCCCAAAGTTCGTTGAACTGCTGCATGAACTGAATTGTGGCCTCATTGCCTATTATGCATGCATTCATATCATTTCGGCTCGAAGAAGCAAACCCAAGCCCATCAGCTGTGAAATCGACAGTGCCGTTAATAGAGACATTTACGTCCTTATTTTCAACAAATATAAGGCGCTGTTGAGCCGGATTGGCACTCTTAAATGACTTAACCTGTACCTTCTCCCTAAGCCAGTCTGCGCACTCTCTAGCAATATGGGCCTGGTTGAGCTCGTTTCTCATCTTTATTTCAAATTCGTTTCCCGATATATTCCTCTCCGGACTTTTGTCTATGTAGTATTCCCTACTGAGCTCCTTCTTCTCCCCTATGAAACTGGGCTCTGTAAATATGAATCTCATGTTTTTAATCTTTCCAAGCTCCTTGCGGAGCTCTTTGTAAGCATATATCGTGAAATATGCCGATACCACCGAAATCTTAGATCCCGCCCGTATATGATTTTTAAGTTCTTCTCCAACACGCCCATTTTTTTTATTATCCAGCATTTTCAAATTATTCATCCACTATTCCCCCAGATATTCCCTTTCTACACATAAAACCATATTATATATATATTATCAGATTTTCCTTCTTTATGGTATGTATGTAATTTGTGGAAATTTGTAGTGCAGTGTCATGCAGTTAAACCATTTTTAAAACAAAAACATATTTTTAATCAACACCCGCTATTCTCCAAAACAAATATACAAAAAGGCAGACCCCTAAGAAAGGTTTGCCTTTTTACATTTCACTGTTCAATTTCACCCATTCAGCTTTTCTCTCACAAGATATCTGAATGTGTGATATATAAAATTCCCTGCAAGCTTTTTTCAACAAATTCTACAAGTTGTTCTCTATTCATGTGCCCACTCCATTTTGAGCTTGTCCAAGAAATACATTTGCCCTTTCCCCGTCATAAGCGTTGTGAACGTCTGGATATCACCCTGAATATCCTTAACTATCCCCGACGCTACTTCAAACAAACCTTGTTCGAGATATTGTTGTTTGGGATGATTTTTCTCTTTCCCTCTTGTAACTAAATAGCCTTTTTCACGGAGCCATCCGAACATTCTATTCCTGCCTATCTTGATTTCTTCTCTGTCATATACCATCTTGCAAAACTGGCCTATGTTTATACTGTCGCTACTTGTTGCAATTGCCTGTCCTAAGCTGGTATATGGCTTATCCTGCTCTATCTGATTTTCAAGTTGCCTTGTCATTTCCTGCTCATGTTTGAGGTCAGTTGCAAGTCGAATTATTGTATCTGGGTTTAAAAGCACTTCCTCAATCTTTTGCGATGTCATGTATGCTCCATGCTTGTGGATTGTAGGAAGGACATCATCGAATACCCAGCGTTCAAATTTTTCAGCCGTTGGAAGCTTCGACTTTACAATGAGCCTATATAAATTCCCCTCATTGATGAACTTCATTTCCTGGGTTCTACCCATTGAATCTATGACCTCACGTTTTGTTAGCCCATCTTCCTTGCAGTGGTCTATTACTGCCTTATACGGATTTGCATATCCAAGAGCCTTTGCTATTTGTGTTGCTCCAAACCATTCTTTTCCGTCTAAAACTATAACTTCTATTTCTCCAAATTCGGTGTTGCTGAAAATCTGTAAGTTGTTTATATTGTCGTGTTTTATATACAATATTTTTATCCTTTATCCTTGTTGGAATGTCCTGCATATCAGGCATTAGTTTTTCATAGTGCTGTGCCAAGCGGTGTAAAAATATCGGGCTTATGAGGTCATATCTGCCCTTGCCGGCGGCAGGCTCCCTCACGGCTCCGCCTTCTATATACACTATGCGCTCTCCGGAATCATTCAGCTTGTTCATCGGCCTTCACCGCCTGGCCACGCTGCCTGTTGTAAACCTTCGAACGGTTAAGCCACATTATGGCTTCCTCAATATGTGTAATCGCATTGGCCTTATGTCTGCACCTCGTATCCTTTTGCGCTTGCAGGTTCTCAAGTTTGCAAAGAACCATATTTAACGCATCTATGTCGGTTACTCCGCTGTCATTTGCATTTCTATTTTGCTTAAATGAGTCCTGGAAAACAACTTTACCTAACAGTTTTGTCCTCCTGGCATTCGGGCCACGGCCTTTCTTGAACACATAAAATTCAGAAGGCACATTATCGTCTGTCATTGATCTTTTGTCGAAGTATATCTCCGTTTTGTTGTTATCCGCAAGGTCCTTGTTGTATTTTACTAATGTATTTTCAAATCCTATCATCTATTTTCTCTCTCCTTTATGGCTCTTGTGAGCCTTGTATTATATTCTTGATCTCCAGTAATAAGACGACTGGCGGCTGTTTTGGGTCGTAATCCTAGCCGCGCATAATAGCATTGTGAACCTGGATCTGCTTATCCCTGCAGTTTTTCTCTTACAAGATATTTAAATGTGTGATACATAAAATCCCCTGCAAGCGCTTTATCGATAAATACCGTGCCCATGTCATACCTTGCTTCGAATGCTTTCAATGTGGCAATAAAGCTTTTGGGTAAATACTGGCTCCTGTAATTGTGGCTGATTATGTCGCCATAGCTGGCGCCTTCGATAAGCAAAATGGCTTTGCCTTTCACTCGTAAAAGTTCACTTTCGATTCTGGTCCTGTCATTTGCAAAGTTCCCTGCGAGCTCATCTAACGACCCTTTTCGCTCGATTACTAAGTCGCTACTGAAGTACACGTCCCTCATGATTCCCAGTTCTGGATTTGCAGGCAGCATGCAGCTGTAATCTCCATAGTCCAAACATTCTTCTTTATAAGAGATGTGTTTCGAGTCAAAGTATTCCAAAATGTGCTGGTTCTTTTGCTCCCGTGTGTCTGAAATTATCACCATATTCTTCAGCAGAGTCTCAATTTCCTTTTTTGTGTAGTTATAGTTCATTTAATTCCTCCCTATATTCCTTGCATTTTGTTAATACATGCCTGCTGGATGTATACAAAAATACCTGTTCATAGCTGTAAAAAAGGCTATTATGTTGCCATTGTTCGCTTTTGGCAAAGCTTGAAAATGCTCTTCCACTTTCTCTATGAAGATATCTATGTCTATATCATTTGATTCTAGTATTTCAATATTGCTCAGTATGGTATCCAATTGCCATTCTGTTACTCGCATGTGCTCTTTTCCCATGAACCGTCTGAAACAGTCCTTATAAGCCAAAAGAAACGGATCGTCATCCGGTAGGATGATGTATTCACGGCTCTCCGCTAGAGGTTCTCCTATCGACGCGGAGGGTTGTATAGTCTCAGTTTCTTTAATCTCAGTCTCAATACTCTCAGTATCATTACCTGAAATGTTTTTACTGAGTAAATCGAACCCTCCTTTCTCTATTGAATGAAGAAATCTTTCCCTCCAATTGTATTTAGTTTCACTACCGTCTGTGGTCTCTTTACCGCCTACAGGCATTATAAATATTATGTTAGGCTTGTTTAATCCCTGGCGTTTTTCCCTTATCAGCCCATGTTCCTCTAGCTGCTTAATGGCTTTTCGCACCGTTGGTTGGCTGCACCCTAACAGGTCCCCCATGCTTTCCCTTGAATAAATTACGTACGCTTCACCGTTATCATCAGCCCATCCATTTTTCAGACTCAAATCATGCCTATCTCGCAAAAGCGAGTACAAAACCTTCGCATTAATAGATAGTTTTTTCAGATCTCCTTCAAATAGAAATTTCGGCATTTGATAAAATCTATAATTGTCGGCATCACGCTGCATGCCCCGCTTATGTTTTTTTTCCATACACCCTCCTCAATTTAAGCAGTTACGTTGTTCAACACCTTACTTTTATTGCCATCCCTTGAATCCATCTTCCATTGCATAGGTTTCAAGCCAGCTTACAAATGCCTTCTTTGGTATTATTATTCTTCTGCCATGGATTATTTTCGGGAATCCTTTTATGTTTACCATGTCTCTCATTAGCCTCTCAGAGCAGCCACACAGCTTTGCTGCATCCTTGACGTTAATGCACAACTTTTGTTCCTGATGTGCCAGTTGCTCCTCTAGTGCCTCAATCCTACTTACAAGTTCTTGATAACTGTTTTCTTCCATTCTCATCCACCTCCTCAAACAATCCATCACCACTAATACCAAAATATTCTTCCAACTTCTTTTTATACCCTGGATATGCATATAGCTTTGAAGCCTCCAACTTTCCTATGGTGCACGGAGAAATCTTTGTCTCGAAAGCTAATTGATTTTTTGACATATTCCTTTTTCTTCTTTCGTACTCAAGTCGCAACATTCTTATCACTCCTTTGTTTTAATCAGCATAGACGATTGCTCTGTGTCTATGTATATGTTATGCTATTTTTAAAACGGTGTGAATGTTTCAGTCCGTTGTATTTTTTTAATGTTATAGGAGGTTTATTTTGGAATCGAAAAAAACAAGCAATGAATTATATAGAGCTAATCGTCTTTGGGTAAAGGCAAGTGATTATACATTGTATGAAGAGAATGGAAGCTATTCTATTGTGCCCAAAGAAAATGCTACCATCGAAAAATATGACCCTTTTGAAGAAGCTAAGGAACTAATAAATGATTTTATACAAATGGCCAATGAAATATTCAGCCACCACTATGCAGATATGATATCTCTCAAAAGTCATATCAAATCATTAAACAGGCATCCAAGCAGGTCAAATGTAAAGCAGTTAGAAAGTCTCAAACGCAAACTGGCAAATACCTATACAACTATAGGTAATCGTATATTGGTTTTCGTAGGAAAATACGGATTATTTGGTTTATTCCAATCATTTGCCCATGATATTATATATGTTCAAACTGATGATTTTGGCACTCGGGAGTATGGCGTCATACCAACAGCGGAATATTTGCGAAAAAAAAATATCACTCCTCGAAATATAGGTGATATGCTTATCGCTCATGATTCATATATAAAGGATTTCTTCCCAACCACAAAAAAGCCTCAGAACTATTACGAAGATTATGAAATGTTCTTTAAAAGCTATGGTGAAAATGTGGATGATTTAATTCATGCGATTAATTACATCAGGAAAAAAATCCAAGTTATTGCAAGTACTCTAGATCCTAGTGAATTTAACGAAAATAAAATAAAAATAAATGAGGTAACACTCTATAATCAAATGGATAAAAATGGAGATATACATATCATATATGGCTTCAATTCTTTATATGATGCAATCCAGCTAATGCACATAAAAGATAAAGTTCGAAATACAAAAATTTGTGCAAATCCTGAGTGTAAAATACCATTTGTAAAAAGACATAAGGACCAGATTTATTGCACGCCAGAGTGTTCTGAAAAATACAGGCAACACAAATTTCGTAATAGGAAACATGAAGAAGCAAAAAAAATAATATTAAAGAAAAAAGATGAAGGTTTCACATTCGAAGAGGTTTTAGCGTATGTAGAAAAAAATTGCGACTATATAACAAAGAAAAAAGTCAAAGAATTTTACTACGACACCAAGAACCTGGAAATCAAAATAAAAAACATGCTTGAAGAAAGCAAAACAGTCGCAGAAGTACATTCTTTATATGGTCATATTTTTGATATCGAAAAAATCAGGAGGCTAAACAGAGACGTATTGAAAATGAGGTGATTTAAAATGTCTAAGAAAAGAGGAAATAATGAAGGGAGCATATACAAACGTGGCGATGGCAAATGGTGTTCTCAGATAACAATCGGGAAAAAGCCTGACGGCTCCCCCAAGAGAAAGTATTTCTATGGCAAGACCAGGCAGGAAGTAGCCGAAAAGATGAACAAAGCTCTCAACAGCATAATGACCGGCAACTTCGTTGAGCCATCTACAATTACAGTTACCGAATGGCTTCATATATGGCTGTTTGAGTACAAGAAAAATAGCGTAAGGCCTTCCACATTCGACAGTTATGAAAGTCTTTCACGTGTTCATATATGTCCTACTATAGGAATGATTAAATTGAAAGATTTGAAACCCGAGCACCTGCAAACCCTTTATAATGAAAAGCTCAAGAGCGGACTCTCCACTCGAACAATCAAATATCTCCATACCATTATGCACGCTGCTTTAAAACAGGCAATAAAGAACAATTTGGTCATTCGTAATGTTTCAGAAGCGACCACACTTCCAAAGCAAAAGAAAACCGAAATCAAAACACTCAGCATAGAAGAACAAGCAAGATTCATAGGTGCCTTAAATGGAGAACGGTTAGAAGCAGCCTTTATTTTGGCTCTCTCTACAGGAGTTAGACAAGGTGAGCTTTTAGCACTTCGCTGGAAGTACGTAGACTTCGAAGAAGGGGCCATTAGGATTGTAAGTTCATTAGGTAGGGTTAACAACCATGACCCTAATGCTGACACGAAAACAACTCTTATGTACCAAGAGCCCAAGACAAAAAACGGGAAAAGAACCATACCTTTGCCTGGTGCTGCAGTTGAAATATTAAAGCAACACCGAAGGCATCAGCTTGAGGAGAAACTGGCTGCCGGAGAAATTTACGAAGACAACGACCTTGTATTTGCCACAACACTGGGAAAACCAATAGACTCTAAAAATTTGGTGAGAAGGTTCAAGGCAATCCTGAAAAAAGCTGGAATTGACAACATCAATTTCCACGCCCTACGACACACCTATGCGACAAGATTTGTTGAATTAAACGAACATCCAAAAGTGGTCCAAGAACTCATGGGGCATAGTGATGTAAGAATAACACTAGACATATATTCTCATGTAATGCCAGAAGTTAAGAAATCGGCTGCCAAGAAAATAAACCATCTATTTGAAACGAGCAGCAAGAAAGTTAAATAGTAACATTGCCTGTAAGCTTAATCAATTCACCTGCAAGTAAATCGAATATATCAACAGACAAGCGGAAGTCATTGTTCCTAATGGTTTCCGTTTTTTTGTTTTGAGAATTGCCTCTGTCACTGTCTCTGTAAAATGTCCCTTCATGGAACAAATATATATAATATGGTAAAATATACATAATAGTATATATGAAACACTACATATTGTATGAATAGCATATAGGCCAATTCTGTAGTTCAAGCTTACAGATAGCAATCAACTGCATTCATTGTAAAAAAATGGCTATTCATTTAGGCGAATGATTATAAGCTATCTCAGGGGAAGGTGATATCATGGGCGGATATGGTTCAGGATTTAGAGGAATACGAAAGCTTACGACAAGCGAATGTCTATGTCTGAACATTGCGCAGCTCTCAAAAGGATACTTGCAACCAGAATCAACTCTATCGGTCAAATGGGAAGGTGGGGCCAGCATAGATATTGAAGTACATGACACTTACCTGCAGCTTCAGTATGCACTTAAAGGCCAAGAGCATATATACCCTGTGAGACTCAATAGAATGGCCTGTAACTATGGCGGTTATCGTACATGGTTTATATGTCCATGCTGTGGTAAAAGAGCCTTGAAGCTCTATCTGAAGGCTGGCAAATTCCTTTGTCGAAAGTGCCATAACCTCAACTACAAAAGCAGCCAGAAAAACCATGATGAGATAGCCCGTGTGGACTATAAGCTAACAACAAAAGCCTATAAACTGGGGATAAAGGGACTATGCACTTATGAGCTGCTCGCGGAGCTCCCGTTCATTCAAAAACCAAAGGGAATGCACTGGAGAACATATGAACAAATTCAAGGGGAGCTTCTGTCATTGTTGAGCTCAAGAAATGATGCTCTTGTAGATATTTTGGAGTAGGTATCCACATGCTGTACTTACGGCAAAAAAACAAAGCATCATCTATATCCAAGTATTTTGAATAATCACAGCCACTATAGCTGTACAGCAACCGTACAGCTACCCGGGTGAAAAACAGTGCATTCATATGCATTCACAGCAATTTCCATCCACTAAAAACGTACTATTTGCAACACATTCAGTCTTTTTGTACCCCCAGGAAATTCCAGTCGTCTATCTGGGGGTCAAGGGGTCGCAGGTTCAAGTCCTGTCACTCCGACCAAATACTTGAAACACTAACTTGTATAAATTTTAATCGTCCAAAATATCATCAAGCAGACCATATGATTATTAGTGAAAAATCACTTAATCATGTGGTCTGTTTCATTTTTATGTCTTTCTATACTAAAAATTCCACCTGATGTAATAACGCCTTACAGGGGTATAAATTAACAGAACACATCAAAAACAATATACAAAATGCAGTTTATAAAATATATACAAATTCACTATTTCAGGCAGGTGGTAATATGGACTCCAAATCAAAATACATAATTTCTTTAGACAAGGCCTTCGACCATCCTGTTCAAATGGTCGGAGGGAAAGTAAAAAATCTCTCCATATGCAAAAGAGAGGGCTTTAATGTGCCCGAAGGCTTTTGCATAAGCACGCAGGGATATAAGTGGTTTTTGAATCACAATAATCTGTGTCATTTCATAGAAATGGAGATATTAAAAAAGCCGTTTGACGAAATGCGTTGGGAGGAGCTTTGGGACGCCGCGCTTAGGATACAGTCGGCTTTCACCAAGGCCGAAATACCCAAGAAGCTTGAAACCGATATAATAAGCCAGCTGTCGAAATGGCCTGAAGAAACCGCATTTGCAATCCGCTCCTCTTCGCCGCTGGAGGACACAAAGGCGCATTCCTTTGCAGGCATACACGAGTCTTACATACATGTAAAAGGAACCCTCAATGTAATTGATAAAGTCAAGCTGGTGTGGGCCTCCCTTTGGAGCGACCGTTCACTGCTTTACAAGAAAGAGATTTCACTCGATGTGCTAAAAAGCTCCATGGCTGTACTCATTCAGAAAATGGAATACAAGGACGTATCGGGACTTGCTTTTACCGCAAATCCCATATCAAATGACACTACAATGATAATAGTCGAAGCCATAGAAGGGTCTTTGGACATGCTGGTAGACAACGTAAAGACGCCTGAACAAATTCGCATCAGCAAGATATCCGGAAATGCTCAGCTTGTTCAGTCTCCAATAGACGGAAGGCTTCTTAAAGATTCCGATATAGAATCGCTTAAGAAGCAGGTTGTTCATATCGAAAAACTGTTCAATGAACCCGTAGACATAGAATGGACAGGGCTTGGGGAAGAGTTCACAGTGCTGCAGGTTCGGCCAATCACTGGACTGGCTCAGGATTCCAATGAAGAACGGCAGTGGTATTTGACTTTGACTCCTAAAATGAAAAAATTGGTGAACCTAACCAAAAAGGTTGAGCGCGTACTGATTCCCCAGCTCATGCAAACATGTGAAAGATTTGCAGGGACATCCCCCGAGGGCCTCTCCAAAAAAGAGCTGGCCGAAGCTCTTAAAGACAGAGGCGAAAGCTACGATTACTGGAAAAAGGTCTATCAAAACGACTTCATTCCTTTTGCACACGGCATACGCCAGTTCGGGCTCTTTTACAATGAACTAATGCATCCCAAAGACCCATATGAGTTTATGCGTCTTCTGAAGGGAACCCCCCTTATGGCAGAAAGCCGAAACAGTGAAATGAGCATGCTTGCCAAGACTTTAAATCATATGACTTATTTGAAGCGAGTTCTGAAGAAAGCCGTCCGCTCTGGCATGAAAGGAGAGCGGCTTTTCGATGAACTTGTTAAAATCGGTCAAAAAGGGCCTGACGAGGAAGCTTTTGTAAGTGCATTTCTGAAGTTTTTGAAGAACAAAATGGATACACAATACCAAAATGTCAATCTTGACAGCGCCCCTGAAATCTCTCTGAATGTCATCATAAAACTGTCAGAAGTCACTGGAATTACAAAGCATGCGGACAATAAAGATATACAAAAATATATATCGCGATATTTCGAAAATGCTGGAAATGAAGGAAAAAAAGAAGCCGAGCAATGGCTCCGGATAGGCAGGGTGAGCTGGCAGCTCCGTGACGACGACAACATTCTCCTGGGCAAGCTTGAAAACCAGCTGCTGGGCTTCATGCATGCAGCCATTATCATGTTGAAAAAAGAAGGTCTTATAGAAGGCTCCTCCGCAGACTTTGCATTGGACGACTGGCTGCGTATATTTGAAGGCCTCAAAAACGAAAGAAAGGTTAATCCTAGTAAGAAGCGCTGTGCATCAAAAACCACCAGCGCATATATTGAAAGCCCCAGGCAGATTCAAATTATTGGACAACCATCTTCCCCCGGCATATATACAGGCATTGCCCGTGTGATCAACTCCATTAATGACTTTCAAAGCGTTAAAAACGGAGAGGTTCTTGTATTTGACGAAGTCCAGCCGCAGATGACATTTATAATATCGCTGGCGGGTGCAATCGTTGAAAGAAGGGGCGGAATGCTGGTCCACAGCTCCATAATCGCAAGGGAGATGAACATACCCGCAGTCAACGGCATACCGCATGCTACAAAGTGGATCAAAACGGGCGATATTGTCACCGTAAACGGAGACCTTGGAGTCGTGCTTCTAGGAAAGCCTGCCTTTGAAAAAGATTTGAAAATTTAGCGCCATTTAAATTTTTTCCCATCCACACCTGTAATTCCAATGTATTTCACGATATCCTAGTGTTTCACTAGGATATCTTTCGAAAAAAGTATTGCTTTTTTTTACGTTATGAATTATCCTAAGTTTAACGACGAATATTGTCGAATAAAAGTGAGGAGGAAATGGTATGGCTAGTTTAAATAACTCATATGTAAATAAAATTAAAAATGCTGTTTCTAATTCATGCTGTTGCTGCTGTTGTTTTGTGATCCACAAAAAAATAGCAGTTACTTAGCGTGCAATTTACACTTTTGTCAAAATGAATTTAAAAGGGCAAATGCCCTGTTTGAGGAGAAGGTAAACTTACACCTTCTCCTTTTTTGTGTTTTTGAAAAACCCGGGACTCTAAAATACAAAAACATTCTAAAATATTAGTTTGAAAAATCAGGAGGAGAATATAATGAAAAAAGGAATTATCGGACTATTGGTATTTACACTTATTGCAGGTGCTCTAATGTTTGCAGGAGGAAACTCCGGAGTAAGCGAGAATACAGATGATGTTGTAATAGTTGGGATGAGCGGAGGATACAAACCGTACACATTCAGTGATGAAAATGGCAATTTGACTGGATTTGAAGTCGATACGTGGAATGAAATAGGAAAGAGAATAGGAAAGGACATTGAATTTCAAACTGCCGAGTTCAGCGGCCTTTTCGGGCTGTTAGACTCCGGAAAAATAGACACTATATCCAATCAGATAACAGTAAATGAGAAAAGACTTGAAAAATACGACTTTTCGAACCCTTACGTATACTATGGAGCTCAACTTGTCGTGAGGTCTTCAGACTCCGAAACCACAGACCTCGAATCGCTCTACGGCAAAAAAGTTGGGGTAAGCCTTGGCTCTAACTACGAAGAAATGGTAAAAAGTTTTGACAGTGAAGAAAAAATCGAAGTCATAACATATGAAAGCTACCAGGCGTCACTCCAGGACGTATCTCTTGGAAGAATAGACGCCGTGCTTAACGACAAGCTTGCCGGAATGATTGCAATAGAAGAATCCGGCCTTGACCTTAAACTCGGCGGAGAGCCTGTAGAAATGATGTTTAACGCATTTCCTTTCAAAAAATCTGATGAAAACAAAGCCCTCATAGCTGAAATAAACGCAGCCATTGACGACATGTACGCCGATGGGACATTTAACGAAATTTCACTCAAATGGTTCCCTGTTGACATAACAAGAAAATAGGAGGAATCATGGCTGGATTTGATGTAAACTACTTTATGCGGGTATTCCCAATAATAATCAGGGCTCTTCCCATTACAATTTCAATAAGCATTTTTGCAATGGCCATAGGGCTTGCCCTTGGAGTTGCAGTTACATTTTTAAGGCGTACTCAGTTTGACATTCTAAACAAGGCGTTCGACGCATATGTTTCATTCTTCAGGGGAACACCGCTCATGGTGCAGCTGTTCATATTTTTCTTCGGCCTTCCCCAAATATTGCCTTTGCTCTCAAAGGTCAATGCTTACTACGCCGCAGTGATAGTGCTGTCCATAAACGCCAGCGCATATATCTCCGAAGTAGTCAAGGCAACTATAGATGCGGTTGACAAGGGCCAGCTTGAGGCGGCCCTTTCAGTGGGAATGAGCAAGTTCCAGGCCATGGAAAGGGTTGTTCTTCCCCAGGCGTTCAAAATCGCAGTGCTTCCACTCGGAAACACATTCATAAGCCTTATACAGGGGACTGCCATCACATTCATGCTGGGCCTCAAGGACATAATGGGCATATCCAAAGTGAACGCTGCAGCCTCATACAGATTCCTCGAGTCGTTCCTGGCTGTTGGAATAATATACTGGATAATCACTTTGGTGGTCACACGCATAAATATTGCAATTGAAACCAAACTAAGCAAGGATGGTGCATTATAATGCTTGAACTTATAAACGTCAAAAAGTCTTTCGGTAAAAACGAAGTGTTAAAAGGCATTGACCTTAAATTGGAAAAAGGCGAGATACTATCAATAATAGGCTCTTCAGGCTCCGGAAAATCTACGCTTTTAAGACTCGTGAACTTTTTGGAACAGGCCGATGGGGGCCGCATGGTAATCAACGGCTCTGAATACGACATGAAATCCGTAAGCGACAAGGACAAGAGAAGCATAAGAAAAACCGCCTCAATGGTATTTCAAAATTACAATCTATTCAAGAACAAGACAGCGCTTGAAAACATAACAGAAGGGCTCATATTAAGCGGCACAGAAAAGAAATCTGCTGAAAAAACCGGGCTTGAACTGCTTGAGAAAATAGGGCTTTCGGACAAGGCCGGCAGCTATCCATCACAGCTTTCCGGCGGCCAGCAGCAAAGGGTCGGCATAGCAAGGGCAATGGCCCTAATGCCAGACATTATACTGTTTGACGAACCTACATCCGCCCTTGACCCCGAACTTGTAGGTGAAGTCCTCGATGTTATAAAGTCGCTTTCAAAAGAGGACATATCAATGATAATAGTCACCCATGAAATGGAGTTTGCAAGGGAAATATCAGATAGGGTGATATTCATGGATGGTGGTGTTATCGCCGACGAAGGCTCTCCCGATTATATATTCGGCCAGTCTGATAATTTCAGGCTGAGATCGTTTATAAAAAGGTATGCCACGATCTGATAAAAAATAATTTGGAGCTGTAAAATCCACCTGATGAATGTCAGGTGGATTTTTAATAACAGTGTTAATTTATAGTGTTATTCACCGCCGCCGTGGCCTTAATGGCTGTCGTCATGAAAATGTTCATCTTCAGAATGGTGAGGCTCTCCGCCTATCGGTGAGTAATCGACTATGTTATTTTCAGAAAGGTTAATCACTTTCAGCTGTGTGTATATCCCTGCCAAAGGCTCCACGCTCATAATGCTGTTGTGGGCTACATTGAAAAATGTCAGGTTCATCAAACCGCTCATGTCAGGAAGCTCTTTTATGTCGTTGTGAGCCAAATTCAAGCGGGTGAGCTCCCTCATTCCAGATATGGCCTCAACGCTTTCTATATTGTTGTATGCAAAGTTTAAGTCCGTAATGTTTTTCAGATCTTCCAGAGCATTTATATTTGATATATTATTGTGTGCAAGGTTTAATTCTGTAATGTGAACAAGCTCTTTCAGAGGCTCTGTGTCATATATGGAATTATGGGCAAGCTTCAATTCGCTGATCTTTTCCAGTCCTGCCAATGCACTAATGTCCGTTATATTATTGTGTGAAAGCCTTAGTTCTTTTAAATCCGTAAGTCCAGAAAGACCTGCAATGTTGCTTATTTCATTCCCGCATGCCACCAGTGACTTTAATTCACCCAAGTCTTTAAGCTGACTGATGTCATTTACCTTGTTCCCATAAATATCAAGGCTTTTTAAATTCTTAAAATACTCTATTCCGCTCAAATTTCCTATGCCTTTTTCTTCTCTTAGCGCTTGTTCTTCCTCATTCAAGCCATATTCGCCGTCACTGCCTTGTTCATCCCTTTTCAAATCGACATCCAAACTTAGATCCAGATTGGTAACTTTCTCAACATCGCTCGGATATATTTCCTCATTTTCTCCAATGCCCAGCTCCGCTTTTACAGCTTGTTTAAAGTTTTCATCTTCAAAAGCTGAAGTTATAGGTTCTTCAATTTTATCTTTCCCCGCATGCGCAATTTGCATTTGTGGGCCCGATGCTACCAGCAAGGATACAATCGCAATAACCATAATCCGCACTATATTTCCCCTCATAATATACGCCTCCTAATTCCTCAAGTTACATAATAAACAAAAAAAAAGTCCGGCTGCCACAGATAGTTTGGCAGCCAGACCGTCATAATGTGTAATATGCATCTTAGACTCTTGGCTTTGCGTCCTTGTCTTTTGACAAGTTTGCCCTTTAACTTATTATTATATTTTAATATTACCCAGACTGATTTGCAGAATATCAGGAAGTTTTGTCGAATTATGTCTTTACGCCATTTTTTCACAAAACCCTTGCTGTAATATTGGTCATATCTCTAAATTCCGCCTATATTCATTTGACTCCATCCAGTTTTCATGGTATAATGCACATTCACTACAATTTTACAAAGAGGGGGTGCTCACCATTAAAAATAAACATAATGCACTGCGTGTTTTCATAGCCACATTGTCTGCCATGTCATATTATCTTATCAATATAATATAATAATTCATATCTTTGAAACTCCAGTTATAATGTTCGTTATATCTGGAATACCCGGCTTATTTTTTACAAAAATAAAAACCCGCACGTCCATAGAGAATATTTTTCCCAATAAACATGCAGATTTTTACAAGTCAATATTTTTTATTTATTAATTTTAGTAGTAAAGTCTTTCTGATGGATATTCAGGGTCGCAAGTCACGTCCATTCCAAGCCTCATGAACGTCTGCTCGTCGTTAGTGCTTAATATTGTAGTCGAGTGAACCTGGCATCCTTTAAACATCGCAAGCTTTTCCATAGCAACCTCTGCCATAGGGTTTGTAGCTGCACTTATGCTAAGAGCTATCAGTATCTCTTCACAATTCAAAGCTGTTATGCTGCTTCCAAGAGTCTTTTCCTTAAGGTTTATTATAGGTTCAAGTATAACAGGTGAAATCAAATGGATTTCGTCATCCATGTTTGAAAGATGCTTTATTGCATTTAGTATTACCGCAGCTGCCGCATCCATTGTAGCCGATCCCTTACCAGTAAGGATTGTTCCGTCGCTAAGCTCAAGTGCTACCGCTGTGCACTGCTCTTTTTCAGAAAGTTCTTCCTTAAGTCTTGCAGCCCTTTCTCTTGCAGGTACAATAACTTTTCTGTCCTCAGGCTTGAGGTTAAGCTCTTCCATTATAAGTCTAGCCCTTTGGTAAGTTTCAAGGTCTACATAACCTTTTTTGTACTCGCATCCAGTTTTGAAGTATCTTCTTATTATTTCCTGTCTCGATGCCTCTTTTACAACTTCGTCGTCAATTATTCCAAAACCTACACGGTTTACTCCCATGTCCGTAGGCGACTTATAAACCGCTTCCTCTCCTGTTATCTTCTCTATTATTCTCTTTAGAACAGGGAAAGTCTCTATGTCTCTGTTGTAGTTTACAGCCACTTCATTATATGCATCGAAATGGAATGAGTCTATCATGTTTACGTCCTTAAGGTCAACAGTTGCCGACTCATATGCTATGTTAAGCGGGTGCTTCAGCGGAACATTCCATACCGGGAATGTCTCGAACTTCGAGTATCCCGCAACTTTTCCGTTCTTGTGCTCATGGTAAAGCTGGCTTAGGCATGTAGCAAGCTTTCCGCTTCCAGGTCCAGGAGCTGTGACAACCACTATAGGCTTTGTAGTCTCTATATACGGGTTCTTTCCATATCCTTCGTCGCTTACTATGGTATCCACGTCTGTAGGATATCCTTTTGTAGCGCTGTGAGTATATACCTTTATGCCCCTTCTTTCAAGCTTGTTCATAAATATTGTAGCCGCAGGCTGATTTGCATATCTAGTTATGACAACGCTATTTACGTCAAGCTCATATGCTCTCAAGTCATCAATAAGTCTTAAAACATCCATGTCATAAGTTATTCCAAAGTCTCCACGGATTTTGTTTCTTTCGATGTCTCCTGCATAAACGCAGATTACAACTTCCACTTTTTCCTTAAGCTTATGAAGAAGCTTTATCTTTGCATTTTCGTCAAAACCTGGAAGCACTCTCTTTGCGTGCATGTCAAACAGAAGTTTTCCTCCGAACTCCAAATATAGCTTGTCGTAGTTATTAACTCTCTCAAGTATGAACTTTGACTGCTCTTCTAAATATTTCTGTGGATCAAAACCTATTTTCATAATCAACCTCACTATCCTTAATCATTAATTATTCTCCGTAATGTTTCTCCGCAATTATTCTCCGTTGACTATTTTACCACAAATCGAATTTATTATAATAAAAAACCAGAATATTTTTGTTTTTTTTCTTGAACAAAATAAATCTGGATAAAAACAGCCGCGTTTAGCTGCCTTTATATCTCATACTATTCCTTTTTAAGCTTCAATGCGCTTATTCTGCTCTTCATAACCATTGACTCGTCTTCATATTTCATCTCCCTGGTGTGCCTTCAAGCGAATATCCCTTTCAATTGTAATATCTTCAATTATCTGATTAATCATATTTTTAAAATACCCACCTGCACTCAAAAGCAACAGACATTCATAATAAACAATAATTTAAATATGTATTCATTTTATATTTGGGGCTCGTTTTATAGCGTGCCATGTCTTATAATTGATTACAGGGAGCAATACATATTGCAATTCCGCATGAATTTATATTTTCATTTATAAATATTCTTCACAAGTTCTGCACGAAATTCGGAAGGAGTATGAAACAAGTAATGATCAATCAAATTTTCAATAAGAAAAATCCACTGATTCTAGTCGCTGACGATTCGGCTCTCATACGTTCTACAATACATAATTTTTTGAAAGAGTACGGCTACAGGGTTATAGAAGCGGAAAATGGAGCTCAGGCTCTATCATTGTTCGAAAGCAAATGTCCAGACCTTGTTCTTATGGATTTTGTGATGCCTCAAATGGACGGGATCACCGCATGTTCAAAAATTCAGCAGCTGAAAAACGGTAAAGATACGCCCATCATAATGATAACTTCTATGGATGATGAGCATTCTGTAAACCGTGTATTCAATTCAGGAGCTGCCGATTATATAAGCAAGCCCATAAACTGGGCCGTGCTGCACCAGAGAATTACACGCCTTCTCAAGGCCCGTCGCAATGAGATATCACTGGGGCAAAGCGAAGCGTTCGCCCTTTCAATAGTAAATCATGCCGTTGAAGGCATAATGACCGTAGACTCAGGCGGCATCATAAAGTTCATAAATCCCGCCGCTGAAAGCATATTTGGATATAATCAAAGCGAACTCTTGGGTAGCAACATTTGCAATTTAATATCGGGCCTTAAATTCCCCAATATATATTACGAAAACATATATGATGGAAACTGTGAATTTTCCGGATATAAAAATACCGGAGATGCAATTCCTTTAGAACTGACCATAAGCAAATTCAACTCATCTGATTCTTCACTGTATACAGTGATTTTTAGGGATATAACTGAAAGAAAAAACTATGAAGACATGATAAAGTACAAGGCCTTTTACGATTCTCTTACCGATCTGCCCAACAGGCTTCTCCTAAAAGACCGTCTGACACTTGAAATTTCACATGCAAAGCACACAAGTCAAAAGCTTGCCGTAATGTATCTGGACCTTGACAGGTTCAAACTCATAAACGACACTCTCGGACATAACATGGGTGATAAAGTCCTAAAACAGATTTCATCAAGACTCAAAAGCTGTGTTCGCCCGGACGACACTGTAGCTCGAATAGGCGGAGACGAGTTTGTAATACTCCTTCCCGGAATAACTCAGGAGGAGAAAATAGGCAACATAGCGCACAGGGTATTAAATTCCATAAGGGAACCCATAGTAATCAATGAGCACGAACTCTACCTCACAATAAGCATAGGCATTACCGTATTTCCAAATGACGGCGAAAACGAGGAAACGCTGCTAACAAACGCCGACGTTGCCATGTATCGTGCTAAGGAGAAGGGCAAAAACAACTTCCAGATATATACCCCAGCTTTGAATGCAAAAGCACTTGAAAGGCTGGCTCTTGAAAACAGCCTGAGACGCGCACTGGAATACAATGAATTCGTAGTCCACTACCAGCCTAAAGTGGATACTGAAACCGAACAGGTCATAGGAATGGAGGCGCTTGTCAGGTGGCAGCATCCAAAATGGGGGCTTGTTCCTCCCCAAAAGTTCATTCCTCTTGCAGAAGAGACCGGCCTTATAGTCCCTATCGGTGAATGGGTTTTGCACACCGCATGTACGCACACCAAGGCCATACACAACATGGGATTTCAACATATAACAGTTGCCGTAAACCTTTCTGCAGTCCAGTTCGAGCTTCAAAACCTCACAAAGATGGTGTCACGTGTTTTAGCTGAAACAGGGCTCGATCCGCAGTATCTCGAGCTAGAAATAACAGAAAGCGTTGCGATGCAAAATGTCGATCACACACTCAATATGATAAGCGATTTAAAGGCAATGGGCATAAAATTTGCCATAGATGACTTCGGAACCGGTTATTCATCACTCAGCCAGTTGAGCAATTTTTCAGTAAACAAACTTAAGATAGACAGGTCATTTGTAAGCAAAATAAACGGCGAAAAGGGCAATTCAATAATACCTTCAACAGTGCTTGCTCTAGGAAAAAGCCTCGATCTTTCAATAGTGGCTGAGGGTGTGGAAAGCCAGGAGCAGGTCAATTTTCTCAAGGAAAACAAATGCGACGAAATGCAGGGATTCTTTTTTGGAAAACCAATGCCTATAGAGAATTTCAAAAAGCTATATGCAACAAATTCAAACGCCAATATTCATAAAAAATAAAACCAAGCCGCCATTGCAATGGCGGCTTGGTTTTATTCTGACATCCGATTCATTTGTTTACATATACTGCTTTTTCAGATCTGATTCCTAAGTATTATTTTACAATCTGGGATATTCCCTTAAACTCCGCAGCCCTTGCATCCCTGCACAGTTCGAACAGTATTGACTCATATGTCGTTATTATAGCGCCCTCTTGCCTCATCCTTTCAACAGCTATCTTCTTGTCGTTTTCTTTTCTTGATGATATGCAGTCTTCCACAACTACCGGTATATATCCACGGCTTAGAAGATCCACAGCCGTTTGAAGTACACATATATGTGATTCTATACCGGCCAGTATCACATATTTCTTTCCCATGTCATCTATCTGCTTCGCTATGTGGTCTGCATCACAGCAGCTGAAAGTCATTTTTTCCATGGCCTCTATCTCTTCTACAGCCGTTCTTATGGGCTCTACGGTCTCTCCCAGGCCCTTTTTATACTGCTCAGTCATAAGCATTGGTATGTCAAGTATTTTAAGCCCCTTTACAAGTATCTCCATATTTTCTATGAGCTCGTGGTTATAAATCATGTGGGGAATGAATTTTTCCTGTATGTCTATTATCATTGCTACAGTTTTTTCTCTAAGAACTCTCATAATATCCTCCTGATTTTAAACTTTTTATTTATTCAATTCTATGATAGATACCCAGAATAATCTGTTTTGAACTTTTAATTTCACCTCACACTATTGCAAGGGCAATATCAATTTTATGCTTGCTCCCGAAAGGCCGCTTCTTGATATTTCTATTCTTCCACCGTGAAGATTTGCAATCTCATCGCTTATCGAAAGCCCCAAACCGCTTCCGGGCATGTTTGGATTTCCCTTGTAGAACTTCTCCTTGACCTTTTCCACATCATCGCAATCTATTCCAAGCCCGTCGTCTTCAACGCATATACAGGCATAAGACTCTTCAATCCAGGCACTCACATGTATTTTGCTTTTTCCGAATTTTATGGCATTTTCCAAAAAATTTATGACAACCTGCTTTATCCTGTCTCTGTCACAGTTTACATTCAATGTGTTTTTTTCAAATCCGCATGTTATGGACATTCCATTTGACTGTGCCTTTGACCAAAACTGCCTTACCGTATCAGTGCAAAGATGAATTATATCCACATTTCCCCTTTTCAGGGACATTTTTTTAGAATTGAATCGCGAAAAATCGAGAAGCTCCTCGACCAGCTTTATAAGCCGGTCTGTTTCAGACGATATTATTTGAAGGCCCTCCCTAGTTTCCTCTTCGTCATCCATATCCCCGCTGAGTATTGTCTCGCTCCATCCCTTTATGGACGTCAGCGGAGTCCTTATCTCATGTGATATTGACGATATGAATTCGTTTTTTACGCTGTTGCTTTTTACTATTTCATCTGCCATATAATTGAGCGTTTCAGCAAGTTCGCCAATTTCATTATCATTTTTTATATCGGCCCTAAGGCTGAAATCTCCACCTGCCATTTTCTCAGATATTTCCCTGAGGCTTTTTATTGGTCTTGTTATCCCCTTTCCGAGCATCAGGCTTACAACAAGCGCTGCTATAAATGCCGCAATGCCTACAAGAGCGATTCTTATTATCAATGCTTTTACCGTTTTGTCAACATCCTCCATTGAAGTTATATATCTCACGGCTCCAGTAATTTCCTCTGCATAGTAAAGCGGCGCTGATACTGATATAACCCGCTCTGAAGTTCTTGTATTTTCCCCAATCCATGAACCTATGCCTTCCCGTTCAATCACATCCCTGAAGTCTGGAGTGTCCACATATTCATTTGAATAAAATCCACTTGAAGACTCAAGGACATTCCCATTTTTATCTATTATCTGCATCTCAAGGTATTCATCCAGCGAGAAGTTCTCCATCATGTATTTGGCCTTGTCCTCAAGCCTTTCATATTTCATATATGTGTTGTAAAATTCCGAGGATACATGAGCCCTGTTTGAAAGCGACTGTATTATATTCCCGTGATAGTATTGTATTATACCGGCGCAAAACATGACTTGAAATATACCTATTGTCAAAATGCTCACCAGCGCATAGCTAAGCATGAGCTTTTTCCTTATCCCCTTCAAGCCTTTTCCTCCTCACTCCATCTGTATCCATATCCCCAAAGGGTTTCTATATGCCTTGGCTGTGACGGCTCGTCCTCTATTTTACTTCTAAGCCTTCTTATGTTTACGCTGACTATCTTCATGTCGCCTATATAATTTTCTCCCCATATTGCATCCAGTATATGGTCCTTGCTTATGTTTTTGCCCTCGCTCTTCATGAAAAGCTCAAGTATTGAAAATTCCGTAGGTGTTATTTCTATTTCCATGCCCGACTTGAAAAGCCTTCGCTCTTCCATGTCCAGTACAAAGGGTCCCGACTCCAGCCTCCTCTCAACCTGTTTTTCCCTGTCTCCAACTCTTCTCAAGAGAGCATTTATTCTGGCTATGAGTTCGCTGGGACTGAAAGGCTTGGTCACATAGTCATCTGCTCCTATGTCAAACCCCTCTATCTTGTCTTCTTCCTGCGATTTTGCCGTAAGCATTATTATTCCGATTTCCCCGTCAATACTCCTTATGGCAGAACAGACCTCAAATCCACTTATACCTGGAAGCATCACATCTAAAACCGCTACGCTTATATCCCTGTTTTTTTCAAACAGCTGTAGTGCTTCCTCCCCACTTGATGCTTCTATCACTTCAAATCCTTTTCTTTTCAGGTTTATTCTTATAAAGCTTCTTATTGGCCTTTCGTCTTCGAGAAGCAGTATTTTCACAGGCATAGACTTTTCATCCCCCTTTATCTCAGTATCTTGAAATTGTCAAAAATTTCATCCCTGGTCATAACCATCTTTCTGTATTCCCGATCGGCTCCTTTTGATATTCCACTGTCCTTATAGTCCAGCCTGATAATATATTTTTTTCCGTATCTTTCGCCAATGTCTATAAATCTGCTTGCATCTCGATATACACTTTCATCATACTCCGACTCCATATCAAGTGCCATAATGGTATATAATGGGATACTTTTTTTCAGGCCTTCTCCGATATACCTTATAGTTACCCAGCTCGGGTTTTCCCCGAATCCGGATCTTTCGATGGTCATACTGCCGTTCCACCTCTTTGGAAATAGTATTTCATATCCTTGGGCGGCATTCAAAAAGCTCTCCCTCGAAGCTGTAAGGCCGCTGCCTCCATCCCATTTGTACCATCCCCTTATCCATGGAATTGATATTTTGGGCGAGTCTTCATATCCCGAAGGCCTTATGAGTTTTCCTATTTCAATTATCCCATCTTTGTCGATGTCACTGCTTTTGATCTCATATGTCTTAAGTGTCTCTTCATACACTTCATCAAACTGCGCATACTCCGTATACAATTTTTTCGCAAAAACCATTTCAAGCTTTGAACTTTCTACGAGCAGCACTTCTGTTGCAAAAGAATCTCCCAAATGTCCAAAGTCAATAAACACTCCCTTTTTACCTGTAGAAAGTTTTCCCGATTTCACAGAATAGAAGCTGCCCATATGGCTGCCAAAGTCCAGCTTCAAACTGTCTATTTTATCCACGGACTTATTCGTGTATCTAAAAAGCTGTGCGTAAGCGCCCTCTTCGCCATATGGCCCCTGCAAATTAAGTAGCACTATCTCAAACAATCCATCCCTGTCCAGATTGTCTATGGCCAGCTCGTTGTATCCACGCGAGAATATCTTTTCAAGCCTTGTGTTGTTGAATCTGTATATGTGAAGTTCCCTGTACTTTTCGTCGTTTATATCGGTTTCCCAGCCTATTTGTATTTCGGACAGGCCGTCATAATCCATGTCTATAAAGCTGACATAGTCTATTCCGTCTCCCGGAGCCTCTATGTCCGTAACTTTTTTAAGTATCCCTTTGTCCTGGCTTATTACAACCATGCCGTACCTCGGATGCTCCCTGTATTTATAAAATGCTATTATTTCATCTGTTCCGTCAGCATTTATGTCTACAAAATTTATAGCCGCCAGTTTTTCCACTTCCAATGGTGCCGACAAAACGCATTCCTCCGGGATGGTATTCGAGATGAATTTTCTTATCTTTTCATGTCCGCTGCTCAGACGAGGGGGCTTCATGAGCTCCTTCGGCTCTTTAAGCAAGACATCGCCGCATCCTGAAAATACTAATACAACTAAAATGACAATGGACATAAGCCTTCTGTTCATATTCAATATTGCATCTCCTTTTTATCATTCATGGTTTTAATTGTTTTTCATTGAATTTTATGATTCCAAAATAATTAATCCGTAGCCTAAAAATTTTAAATTCCATCAGAAACTATACAACCATATGACTCTGTATATCTATTATAATAAACTATTTTATCTGACTATTGCTTACAAATTTATTACATTTGAAGCAATTACATATTATTTATGATAAAATGTTTTATATAAACTTTTAAAAACAAAATATGTCTAGCAATAAGCTGGATTTCCATAAAGGAGTGTGGATTGTGGAAGATTTCGAAAAAATATCTATTGAACAAATTTCAAAAAAAGAATTACTTCTTATTCTCAAGTCTCTTGAATTCACTTTTGAAAAGACTGGCATTGATGAGTTTATGAACCTTAGAAGCAACATACTTGACGAGCTTTGTTTTCTGACTGAATCTTCATCCGAAGATTTCATGAAATTCCTAGAAAAATAGACATCACAAGTGTAAACTGTTTTTTGTTGCATATAAATAGGGGCTCAATGGAGCCCCTACTTTTTTTTGAATTTGAATACATATTTTCCCATTTTAGATTTTATTTGAATGTTCAACACGTCATCTGACATGAACATATCTTCTGCTGTCACTTTTCCCATTATTGGATCTGCAAAGGTTTCTCCCTTTTTAAGTCGCACAAGGTTTCTGGGGTCGCATTTTTCCTGAAGACATTCTTTCCCTATTGAATATTCCCTGAGCTTCAATATATAGTCCGCCATGCTGCTCAGGAATTTCCAATTGTCTATGCCCAAATTCAACGGATCTTCTTCTATATTTACGCCGGCCGCCCCCATAAGCGCTTTTTTAACACTCAAAAGTTCGCTGTCGCTTTCTTCATAGTCCTGTATGAATATCTGATAAAACACTCTCAATAGTCCGTCTACAGGATTTTTTTCGCTCATGCCTTCAATATCCCCTCTAAGGAGCCGGTCAATCTTTTGCATTGAATATATCCTGGCCTTTTCAGAATTTATTATGTCCATGCTACCTTCACATTCAAAACTTATGTCGGCCACTTCATTCTTAAGATATTCTGCCAGCTCTTCTATTTCTACACCCGGCTTTTGGAGTATTTTATGATATGAATGGCTCAGCAGCATTGCCGAGATCATGTTCTCATGCTTTGATCCAAAGACAGCATTAGCCGAGATGCTCATGGCTTTTACCGCCTCGATGGCTGATGCCTTTTTACTTTTATTTGATGCTATCACAGAAATAATAGGGGCAAGTCCGTATATGCCCCTATTATGATTTTCAAAATAGTATCTATAGTATAAAAGCTCGCATTTAAGCCTTTTTTCGTCTATTCGCACAGCCTTTCCCTCTTTGTCATCCGCAAGGGATTTCGCGTTTAATACTATAAGATTTCTTATATTCGCATCACTCGTCAAAAAAGAATACATTATTGAATTTCTTATTCTTTTTTCCATTTCGCGCCTCTACATTCTCTCAGGAGATTCCACACCAAGAAGGGTAAGTGAATTTTTTATTGCCTGTCTTGTCGCATCAACAAGCGCAAGTCTTGCGTTTTTAACTTTCTCGTCATCTATTATTATCTGGTTATTGTGGTAGAACTTGTTGAATGCCTTTGCAACGTCCATAACGTATCTAGAAACGACGTGAGGCTCGTTTTTAGCACATGCGTCCGCCACTGCCTTCGGCATCTTTTCAAGCTCTTTTATAAGGTCGAACTCGTCTGCAGCCGCAAGAACCGAGTAGTCTATGCTGTCCTTATCGTATCCTCCAGCCTTTCTAAGAACAGAGCACGATCTTGCATGAGTGTACTGAACATATGGTCCAGTCTCACCTTCAAAGCTTAGAGTTCTGTCGAATGAGAACGTGTAGTCCTTTATCCTGTTGTTGTAAAGCTCTTGGAATATTACCGCGCCTATTCCAACCTGTCTTGCAACCTGGTCTATGTTTTCAAGGTTCGGATTCTTTTCCTTTATTATGTCCGTTGTCTTTTCAACAGCCTTGTTGAGAACGTCCTCAAGGAATACGACTCTTCCCTTTCTAGTCGCAAGTGTTCCCTCTTCAAGGCTCACAAGGCCAAATGGCACGTGCTCGCACTCTTCAGCCCAGTCAAACCCCATAAGCTCAAGCACTTTGAACCACTGCTTGAAGTGAAGGTTCTGCTGAGATGCAACTACGTATATGTTCTTGAAGAAGTCATAGTGCTCTTTCCTGTAAACAGCCGCAGCTATGTCCCTTGTTATATAGAGGGTCGATCCGTCGCTCTTTCTTATAAGGGCTGGAGGCATAGAGTACTCTTCAAGGTCGACTATATCCGCACCTTCAGACTTTTTGAGTATGTTCTTATCTTCCATTATGCCCACTATTCTGTCCATCTTGTCAGAATAGAAGCTCTCTCCTGCATACGAGTCGAATTTGATTCCAAGCATGTCGTAAACCCTTCCAAACTCAATAAGCGATACATCTCTTATCCACTTCCAAAGTCTTTGAGCCTCTTCGTCCCCGTCTTCAAGCTTTTTGAACCACATTCTCGCCTCATCTTCAAGAGATGGCTCCTTTTCAGCTTCGTCGTGGAACTTTATGTATATCTTAAGAAGCTCCTTTATAGGGTTTTCCTGTATTACCTTCTCGTCTCCCCATTTCTTTATTGCAACTATGAGCTTTCCAAACTGAGTTCCATAGTCCCCAAGGTGGTTGACTGTCACAGTGTCATATCCCATTGCATCGTATATCTTGTATATGGCGTTTCCTATAACCGTACTTCTTATGTGGCCTATGTGGAAAGGCTTTGCTATGTTTGGAGAAGAAAACTCCACTATTACCTTCTTGCCATTTCCAAAGTCGCTCTTTCCATAATCAGCTCCCTTTGAAAGCACTTCATCGACTACAGACTTTGCCATTGAAGACTTGTTTACAAAGAAGTTTACATATCCTCCAGCAGGCTCTGCTCTTTCAATATATTCACCTTTTTCAATTTTTTCTGATATTTCCTGGGCAATCATGTTAGGAGCCTTTCTGAATATCTTTGCAAGCTTGAAACATGGGAAAGCGTAATCCCCCATCTCCTTGTTAGGCGGCACCTCTATTGACTCCAGTATGCCTTCCAGCTCAAGCTCTTCAACTTTTTGGGCTATGGCATTTGCCACGTCCAATTTATAATCTCTCATTTAAATTTTCCTCCCGTTATCGGCTTAACCAAACTGCAAAAGACTCTGGATTAATAGTTTTCCAGAGTCGAACCCAAAAGGGATTTTTTTGTAAAGCCAAATTGTATTTCTGAATAAATGATATATAAAAAATCGGATAAAATCAAGGGGCAAAAGAAAATGAAGGCAAAAACCTTCATTTTCAGTCTTTTTTAAAGATATTTTTTGATGCCTTTTTCAAGTACATTGTCATAATCTATAAAGCCGTATATGTCATCGCCAAACGAACCGTCGAATTTTTGGAATTCCTCAAGGCTAAGGTCTTCTATCCCGCAGCCCTTGTCCTCGCAGTATATCACTATCTGTCCAACTATTCCGTGGGCATCCCTGAATGCAACTCCCTTGTTTACAAGGTAGTCTGCAACCTCTGTGGCGTTTAGGAATCCGTGTTTTACGGCATTTCTCATATTGCCCTCGTTGATCTTTATTGTAGAAAGCATTCCGTTCATTACCTTTATACACGCCATAACGGTGTCAAGAGAGTCGAAGAACTGCTCTTTGTCTTCCTGCATGTCCTTGTTATATGCAAGCGGAAGTCCCTTTAAAGTTGTAAGAAGCGACATCAGGCTTCCGTAAACCCTTCCAGTCTTTCCTCTTATGAGCTCTGCCGCGTCAGGATTCTTCTTTTGAGGCATTATGCTACTTCCAGTCGAAAAAGCGTCCGACATGTCCACGAATTTGAACTCCTGGCTGCTCCATATTATAAGCTCTTCGCTCAGCCTACTCATGTGCATCATTATTATAGAAAAGCAAGAGCAAAGCTCAAGAAGGTAGTCCCTGTCGCTGACGCCGTCCATGAAATTGTCCACGGGCTTTTTAAATCCAAGCGCATCGCTTGTGATCTTTCTGTCTATATCGTATGTCGTTCCCGCAAGCGCACAGCATCCAAGAGGACTCTCATCAAGTATGTCTATGGCGTTTTCAACCCTCTTTTTGTCCCTGGAGAACATGCTGTAGTAAGCCATCATGTGATGCTTGAATGTTACAACCTGAGCTCTTTGAAGGTGAGTGTATCCAGGCATTATGACCCTGTTTTCATCAGCCAGCTTTTTGATTGTCTGAAGAAGCAACCCAAGCTCATTCGCAATCTCGATTGCTTCTTCCTTGGCGAACATTCTCATGTCCACTGCAACCTGATCGTTTCTGGATCTTGAAGTGTGGAGCTTCTTTCCAAGCTCGCCTATTCTCTTTATGAGGTTGACCTCCATGAAAGAGTGTATGTCCTCATAGTCTCCTTCAACCAAAAGCTTTCCGCTTTTTATGTCTTCAAGTATCGACCTTAGCCCTTCCTCTATCTTTCCGGCCTCTTCGCCAGTAAGTATATTGCATTTTGAAAGCATTTTGACATGTGCTATGCTTCCCACTATGTCCTGCTTGTAAAGTCTTCTGTCGAAAGGCAGCGATGTGTTGAAATCTTCCATCAGCTTGCTTTCTTCTGTTTTAAATCTTCCGCCCCATAGCTTCATATCTCATACCGTCCTTTTTATTTTACACTTTATTTTTGGTTCTTTTTGTTTGTCATTGCCTGTATCTTAAGAGGCAGATTGAATATGTTTATAAATCCTGTAGCATCCTTTTGATCGTAGAAGTCGCTTGCTCCGAATGAAGATATGCTGTGCTCGTAAAGCGCATATGGGGAATCCATTCCGGCGAATATTATGTTGCCCTTGTAAAGTTTAAGCTTAACCCATCCAGTAACCGTCTCCTGAGTCTTGTCTATGAATGCGTCAAGAGCTTCTCTAAGCTGGCAGAACCAAGTTCCATTGTATACAAGCTCTGCGTATTTAAGTGAAAGCATCTGCTTGTACTGGTATGTCAATTTGTCAAGGCACAGATGCTCAAGTTCTTTGTGGGCGCTCATAAGTATTGTAGCTCCCGGTGTTTCGTATATTCCTCTAGACTTCATTCCAACCAGTCTGTTTTCAAGTATGTCTTCTATTCCTATCCCATGCTCTCCGCCTATCTTGTTAAGCTCTGCAAGTATTGCCGAAGGCTTCATTTCCTTTCCGTTAAGCTTTACGGCCTCGCCGTTTTCAAAATAAAGCTCCACGTATTCAGCCTCGTCCTTTGCATCTTCAAGAGTCTTAGTCATAAGGTAAAGATCTTCAGGCTGCTCGTTTTTAGGATCTTCTATCGCCCCGCCCTCGTGGCTTATGTGCATAAGGTTCATGTCTCTTGAGTATATCTTTTCCTTTGTAACAGGAATTTCTATTCCCTTCTCATTTGCATAGTCTATTGCATCTTCTCTTGAGCTTATGTCCCATATTCTCCAAGGAGCTATTACCTTTATTGTAGGGTCAAGAGCCGCTATTGCCGCCTCGAATCTAACCTGGTCATTTCCTTTTCCTGTACATCCGTGAGCTATGTATTTAGCCCCTTCCTTGTGTGCTATTTCAACAAGCTTCTTTCCTATAAGAGGTCTTGCCACAGACGTTCCCATAAGGTACTTGTCCTCGTAAACTGCATTTGCCTTTATCGCCTTGTATACATAGTCGCTTACAAACTCGTCAACCACGTTTTCAATATAGGCTTTTGAAGCCCCTGATTTTATTGCCTTTTCTTCAACTTTGCTCATATCGTCATTCTGCCCAACATTTATGCAGGCAGCTATTATATCAAGATCGTAGTTTTCCTTTATCCAAGGTATTATTATAGATGTGTCAAGTCCTCCAGAGTACGCTAGTATAACTTTTTCTTTCATGTCATATATCCCCTTTCAATTGTTAATGTAAGTTTTTGTGCTCTTCATTTTTTATAATTTTATAGTATGCCTGCAGCCGGCCGGAACGCCCGCTGCAGGCCATTTCACCTTTTTCACATCAGCCTTTGCTGTTACTTGTCTGCAAGCTCTGTAGCGGCAGCCACGAACTCGTCTATCTTTCCTTCGTTCATAAGTCTGTCAAGAGTAACATCTACAGCTGCTACAAAATCCGTGCTTCCCTTTTTGATTGCTATTGCAGACCCGCTGTCTCCAGTGTTGAAGTCTATCTCTGCAACCCCAAGGTCGTCGTTGTTTTTCGCATAGGCCTTTCCTACAGGGCTTTCAACTATTATTGCGTCAACCTTGTCGCCTTTAAGCTCAAGTATTACATCCGCAACCTTTCCAAGTCCCTTTATCTGCTCTGCTGGAACTACGTCCTTCGCTATCTCTTCCTGAAGAGTTCCCTTTTGAACTCCTATCATCTTGTCCTTAAGATCCTCTGGCGTCTTGTAGTTTTCAACCTGGTCAGCCTTCACTATTACCGACTGTGTTGCCACATAGTACACCTTTGAGAAGTCTACGCTTTTCTTTCTCTCTTCAGTAGGAGTCATTCCAGCGATTACCATGTCTATCTTTCCAGTGTTTAGAGCTGCAAGAAGCCCTTCAAACTTCATGTCCTTTATCACAAGCTCTACTCCAAGGTCGCTTGCTATCTCTTTTGCTATTTCGATGTCGAATCCGACTATCTGGTCTTTTCCGTCTATTTGCTTGTGGAATTCATATGGTGGATATGAAGCACTGGTTCCTATTACAAGCTGTCCGCTTTCCTTTATCTGCTCCAGCTTTGTCTTTTGGACCTCAGCTTCTTCTTTTTGTCCGCATCCTGCAACCGAAAGCACAATCATTAACGAAAGCACAACAACCATTATCTTTTTTAGATTTTTCATAAAACATCTCCCTTTCAACTTTTTAGATTTTTTATAATTTCAAATATTGAATGACAATTCCAAGTTTCAGTCTATCGAGCCAGTCCACCTCCCCATTCTCTTTTTATACCCAAATCAGTCATACTCTTAAATGTAAAATTGTAATAAAAAAAACCCCGCACTTACACTAATGTAAGAGACGAAGCTTATCCGCGTTACCACTCTTCTTAAAACGAGGCCGCCTTCATACTCAGACAGTTTCTCATTTTCACTCAAGGCCCTTAACGGAGGCTGCCGGATTTTCATACTCGACTTTTCTTTCTGAAAACCTCTTCATGGGTACGTTTCAATAAAACCTTTGTTCCGGACTCTCACCACCTCCGGCTCGCTTTGACAAAATGATTTACTTACTTTCCCAATCAATAGATTTGACCGCTTATTCAATATATTCTTATAAATTTGTAATAAAAAAAACCTCGCACTTACACTAATGTAAGAGACGAAGCTTATCCGCGTTACCACTCTTCTTAAAACGAGGCCGCCTTCATACTCAGACAGTTTCTCATTTTCACTCAAGGCCCTTAACGGAGGCTGCCGGATTTTCATACTCGACTTTTCTTTCTGAAAACCTCTTCATGGGTACGTTTCAATAAAACCTTTGTTCCGGACTCTCACCACCTCCGGCTCGCTTTGACAAAACGATTTACTTACTTTCCCAATCAATAGATTTGATTATTATTTTTTATAACTCCACACATCACATTTTGCTGATGTATTCGCAAGTTAATTCTTGAATAAGAGTATAGTCTGTTTATCAAATAGAGTCAACCCCTAAATATTTTTTTCTTATAAAAAAATATTTAAACGCTTCCAAAAATCATATGATCCCAATGATTTTCATGCCCGCAATCACTGTAACTGCAAGTACAGCAGCAGCAAGTACAGCAGTTTTTTTACCACTGCCCTCGTATGTCGCATTTATATATTTTCCCTTTATGTAACTGTTAAGGTCGTTTTGCAATTTGAAATTTTTCTTTTCCGTTTTATGCTTTTTTTTCTTTTTTTGGGCTTGCTGTATATCTATGGTTATCATAAATTTTCACCTCCAAGTTTGCATTCAAGTTTGTTCAATTGAAATTTCATTTTTTATTTTATACCCAATTTTAACCTCATCCGAACAAAAATTATTTTGACAAAAATAATACTTTCATCCTGCAGAACATATGTTCACGTTTCATTATACATCAAATCCAGAACAAAAACCACAAAATATCAAAACATGTGTTCACAATGCATTATTTGCACTTCTAAATTTTATACAAATCAAATGCCAAGCATACGGAATCAAACTATTCCGCAGGCTTGGCATTTTTGTGTTATAAGTGGTGATGAGTGCATCCCTTGTCACTTGCAGCATCCACTAGCTTATTTTCGTCCAGATTCTTTACCCTTTTCGACATGAAATATGTCAAAGCTACAGCCGCTGCCGTTCTCGCAAATAGAAGCACCCACCCGTTGGCCCCGACTGCCACAAATATCAGCGTGTCTTCAAACACCGCATGGCAGTTTATGAGAAACAGCACCATGAGCGTTACGTCTTTTTTTGTGAGATTCCCCTCCTCGCTGCTTTGGACTATTACCCCAGCCCCATACGAAAGGCCAAATACAAGCCCAACTATAAGCGGAAATGAGGCCGCTTTGGACATGCCGAAAAATTCAGTCATTGGCCTTAATGCATCGGCAATCTTATCGAGCACTTTGCAGTCCTTTAGAATCTGCATTGCAATCATAAGCGGCACCACTATCATGCCTATGCCTGCAATAGATTTAAGGCTTCCGTATCCCGCATCCAATATTATATCCATCATATAAACGCACCTCCGATATTACCCGCTGCCACTCCTGCTATTATCATCATCACAAGCCTTATCAACACGGCCTTTGAAGCGCTTGTTCCAAGCATTTTCACGACAGCCGTCTCCATGAAAAGAGAATGTGAAAACGAAAGCATAAGCGCTATCGTGGTAGCTTGATGGGCAGTAAGGTCTATTGCGCCCATGGCTCCTATGGCCGCATATATGTTAAGGCAGTTTCCAAGCACAATCACTATCGCAGCCTCTCCCGGAAGGTTGAACAGAGACATTATAGGGCTAAATAGTTTCGCTATGATATCTATCATTGCCGTATGCTGGACTATTGTTACAACGAAATATACCGGTATGACTATTTTCGCAAGAAAAACGGTAGTCTGGATGCCTTTGACGGCTCCAGTCTTTATTGAATTGATCATTAACATTTCCCCTTTATAAATGGATTCTCAGCATTAATCACAGATTTCACACTGTAGTATCACTTTGCATATCGTGCCGACTCTTCATGCCGGTATTTATTCTATATTATAGCCATATATAAAATATACGGCAAATTAAATTCCAAGTAAATAAATAACCCCGCAAACAAAATTTCATTTTGTATCTGCGGGGTACATAATTTATACAGTCTCAACAAAAGTCATGTATATATAACCTGTCCGACCTGAATATCTCAGATTTCACATGATTTTTTACTTTATGGAGTTTAGGTTGACTATTTTGCTCTCATCTATAGACTTTATATCATTGCATCCAGTAAGTATCATAGACTGGTAAAGCTGATTTTTGAATGTCTCTATGACAGTCTGAACGCCTTTTTCATTTCCTGCAACTGCTCCCCATATCACCGGCCTTGCCGCAAGTACGGCATCGGCTCCGAGCGCTATGTATTTTAGTATGTCAACGCCTTCCCTGACATTTCCATCTGCAAGTATTGTTATCTTGCCCTTTACTGCTCTCGCAATTGCCGGAAGCGCCTCAGCAACGCCAAGAGTATGATTTAGAACCCTTCCCCCGTGGTTTGAAACGACTATGGCCTCCACTCCAGCTTCAACAGCAAGCTCCGCCTCTTCTGGAGTCATTATCCCCTTTAATATGAATGGAAGGTCTGTCGACTCTTTGATCTTCGCAATATCTTCCACGCTCTTAGGGCCTACAGGCTGTCCGAAAAGAGCCATTGTAACGAGCCCCGCCCCGTCTATGTCCATTCCAACCATTTTTACTCCGGCCTCTTCAGCCATTTTTATTCGTTCTATTACGGCGTCGTTTTCTCTCGGCTTTATTATTGCAATTCCTTCCCCGCCTGCCCTTTTTACGCTGTCAAGTCCAGCCACATAAAATTCAGGCTTTCCGCTGTCTCCAACCATGGCCATTGTTCCGGCGGCCTTGCTTCCCTCTACAACAGCATCGCAGTACTGCTCTTCCGTAAGATATCCTCCCATGTTGATTCCGCTTCCCGTAACAGGAGCCGTAATCAGTGGAAGTGAAAGCTTTTGTCCAAGCACTTCAATGCTTGTATCAGGATCCTTGGCATTGTGAAGAGTCCTAAGCACTACCTTTACGTTCTTAAGTGCTTCAAAATTTCTCTTGAATGCATCCCCCGTGCCTGCTCCACCCATTCCTGGAACCTGTCCTGCACAAGCCACTCCGTTGCACTCCCTGCATACATTACAAAAGCCCTTCATACGCTCTCTCGCAAGCTGTTTTGCCTCTTTTATGTCCATAACCCCAAACCCCCTTGATTTGATTTAATCTATATTATGACACTAACTATTTTATCAGATTAACGCTCAAAATCTCCATAAATTTTCTCAATATTCGCAACATTTTATTATGCTTTATACATCCTCATCGCTCATAACCTCTATGCCCTCTCTTTTAAGAAGGGCACAAAAAGCTCCACACCCGTCCTTTAGCGTCCCTGAGAATTTACCGTCGTAAATCCTGTGAACTCCGCACGATGGGCTTTGTTCCTTGAGCAGCGCCATATTGCACCCTGTCATTTTGGCTATCTTTGCGGCTTCCTGTGCGCCTTTTACATAGGCCTGCGTTAAGTCGTCCCCGTTTTTTGAAAATATAGAGCTATTCCCATCCAAAACATCAAATCCATCTCCCGAGTCTATTTCAGCTGGAGTCCTTGGCGTGCAAAGTCCTCCTAGCTGCTCCGGACATACGGGCACAAAATCCCTGTCCTTTAGAAACTCCATTACATTCTCACTTGCGGCGTCTCTTGCGTCATATCGGCATCTCACGCCTGCAAGGCAAGCCGCCACAAGCACTTTGTCTTTTTGTCCATCCACTGTCTATTTGAGGTGCACAACTGTAACACCTGCTCCTCCTTCCCCGTAGCCTCCATCTCTGGCGCTTTTTACATGGGAATGTTTTTTGAGCATCTGCTTTATCCCCGACTTTAGAACTCCCGTTCCAACACCGTGTATTATAGTCACTTTTTCAAGACCTGCAATATATGCGTCATCAAGGTATTTGTCCACTTCATACATTGCCTCTTCAAGGTTCATTCCCCTAAGGTCTATCTCCATTTTTACGTTCTGCGACTTGCTCTTCATTATCCTTCCCGCACCCGAGTTTTTCTTCTGGGACTTGTCTTTTTTGACCCTTTGAAGCGAAGCATAAGGAAGGTTCATCTTCATTATTCCTATTTGAACAAGGGCCTCCTTCTTCTTTTCATCCGCCGATATAACACTTCCCTTTTGTCCAAGCGTTATAACCTCGACTTCTTCGCCTTCTTTCAGATTGCTTATTTCTTTTTTTGCCGCCTTCGGAAGTATAAGCTTGTCTACACTCTCATCAAGACTTCCCATGGATTTTTTCATGTCATGTCTAAGCTTTTCAACCTTTTTGCCCATTTCACTGCTGTATCCAGCTTTTTCAAGCTGTCTAAGCTTTTTAACTATTTCATCAGCCTCCGCCTTGGCTCTTTTGAGTATGCTTTGTGCCTCTCTTTTTGCATCTGAGACTATTTTATCCCTTTGAGTAGCCACCTTTTCCCGCTTCTCCTCAAGGTCTTCCCTCACTCTTTGAGCCTCTTGCTTGTCCATAAGGGCTCTTTTGCTATCCTCTTGAGCCTTTTGCCTTTTTGTCTCTATATCCTGAAGGAGTTCCTCAAACTCTATGTTTTCGCTGCTTATCAGCTCTTTTGCATTGTCTATTATATAGTCATCCAGTCCAAGTTTTTTTGATATTTCAAATGCGTTGGATTTTCCAGGAACACCTATAAGAAGCCTGTATGTTGGGCTCAGAGTTTTTACGTCAAACTCAACAGATGCATTTTCAACTCCAGGCTTTGCAAGTGCATACTGCTTAAGCTCGCTGTAGTGCGTTGTGGCTATTGTCCTTGCTCCCAGTTTATAAAGGTCGTCAAGTATCGACATCGCAAGGGCAGCACCTTCTATGGGATCTGTTCCCGCCCCTAGCTCGTCAAACAGTACAAGCGAATCATGTGTTACATTTTTTGTTATTTCCACTATGTTTGTCATATGTGAAGAAAAAGTGGAAAGGCTCTGCTCTATGCTCTGCTCGTCTCCTATGTCCGCAAATATGTTCTCGAACACGCACATGCTAGTTCCATAGTCAGCCGGTATGTGCAGGCCGCTTTGATTCATAAGACTGAAAAGCCCCACTGTCTTAAGCGTAACCGTCTTACCACCTGTATTCGGCCCGGTTATCACAAGAGTTGTAAAGTCTTCCCCTAGCCATATATTTATAGGCACAACCTGCTTTGCCGGTATAAGCGGATGTCTTGCATTTTTCATCCTGAGCTTCATGTCTTTTGAAATGCTTGGCTCTATGGCCCTCATTCTGACAGAAAGCTTGCCCTTTGCAAATATGAAATCTATTTTTGCAAGCGCATCAAGATTTACACATATCTCCTCTTCAACCTCTCCAACACTTGTTGAAAGTTCCCTCAGTATTTTCTCTATTTCATCCTGCTCAGATATTCTAAGCTCCCTGAGCTCGTTGTTCATGTTTACAACAGACATTGGCTCTATGAAAAGAGTTGCCCCTGACGATGACTGGTCATGGACTATTCCAGGCACGTTTGACTTGTACTCGTGCTTTACAGGCACCACGAACCTGTCCCCTCTTATTGTGATTATTGCATCTTGAAGGTATTTTTGATATGAAGCCGATGTTATTATCGAGTGAAGCTTCGACCTTATGGCTTCATTTTTTTGTACTATCCTTCTTCTTATGCTTCTAAGTTGCGGGCTTGCAGAATCAGATATTTCATTTTCGCTTATTATGCTGTTTTCTATCGTCTCTTCAAGCTCTCTGAAAACAGCAAGCGTCTGGGCAATCGACGTGAGTATCGGGTATTCTTCGCTTTCCTCCCTCTTTTCTATGAATGACTTCATTCTCCTCGCAGCTCTGAGCGTGTCGCATACAATAAGAAGATGTCCCGGGTCAAGAGATGATCCCATTCCAGCCCTTCTTACAAGGTGCTTGGCATCACGTACTCCTCCAAGCGGTATATTTCCCGATTTTAATATTAGCGATTGCGCTTCGCTTGTTTCTTTTTGCCAGTGCTCAACCTCTTCAAATGAATTTGAAGGCTGTAGCTCTTGCGCAAGCTTTTTGCCAAGCGACGAGCTCGCCATTTCTTTTAACATATCTATTATTTTATAGTACTCTAGTACTTTAAGCGCTTTTTTATTCATTTCTTTTAATACTCCTCCATTAATCACTTATTCTCCAAATTTAAGACTATCACATTTATGCGCCCCAGTTCAAATATTTTTGATATTATTTGCCTTTTGCCTACACAATGCATTTTCAATGCAATCCTTTATAAAGCCTTTTTTACAACCTTATAGTTACAGCTGCTCATTTTCACTCCAAATCACATCTACTTGTAAAAAACCTCCTATAAAATATACCTACTGTGGTAATATATTAATGTACGGTTCATATAGCAGTCGTTTGATATGCGAATTGTAAATTTCTTGCAATTCACAGTTATTTTACACTAACAGAAGGGAGCAAAAAAATGTCTTCTTCATCAAACCCAGTCAGAAAAAAAAGACAAAATGGAAGACCCAAACCATTTAAAATCATGACTAGAACACTCATATTTCTGGGATTTATTTTTTATTCTCTGCTGAGCTTCAGTTATTTTTTCAAGCCGGAATCTCTATCCAATTGGACTAAATTTTATTTTTACATCTATCCTTTTATTTTCCTTGTTTATGTGTACACATTCAAAATGGACTGTAAAAAGGGCAGAAAAAAATGCCTTTCGGCTTCCATATTCAATATTTTATTCTTGACGCTGCTTTTTACTATCATGTTTTTCATATATGGAATACTAATGAAGCCCGGCCTGGAAAAAAACAAACTGCACCTTGCAATCACAGTTTTTTCAATGGGCGGAATAATGCTGTTTGACTTTTTCATAATAGAGTACATACAAGGCCTTTTCAAGCCAAATCCATGCAAAATACGATCATCTAGAAACAGTCCTGCAAAGGCTGCTCCAAGGCGGCCTGCAGAAAATCCCAAAACTTCAAATATACGCTCAGGCAGCAACGCTACCATATATGCACCTCAAAACCTCGAAAACACGGTCGAACTCATATATGGTAGCCCACAAGCAAGCTGCCGGTCTAATTCCTCAAATATAGCCAGCAGCAAAGAAATGCTATAGAACAACCCCGGGTTCAAGCGCCCGGGGTTGTTTTATATTTTCATATCAAGAAATTCCATGCCTGTTAATAGCCATCGCTGTAAGGTGGCTCATCCCGGTCTTCATTCAGTTCTTCGTCTGTAAGAATTTCTATCACCCTTGGTCTTGTGCCGCTTTCCGCCACTATCCAGACATAGTCTCCTTCATATACATCTTCATATTCTTTGTCGTCGTCCTTCTCATACACTACGGTATTGCTTCTGGAATTGTTCAATTTAACTGTGTCATCTTGTCCATTTGAAGGGGTGGTATCAACTTCCATGATATCTCCGCTTTTTTCTACAACCAATCCGTACACTATATCAAATCTATTTGAATCATCTGGTTTTATAATCTCCATTTCACTTCTTCTTATCTTTGCTATATACGGCCTTTGTGCATCAATCTCTTCAAATTCCAAATCTTTCACTTTGACTTCAAATACACCTTTATCATATTCCTCGAATTCCACATATACATCTCCACCTGAAACCCATTTTTCTATTATATATACGGCTCTGTGATCAAGCGAACTTTCCGGCTCTCTTGCCTGTTCTCTCTCTTGCTCCCTTTCTTGTTCTTTATCCATATCCCCTGGTTCTCTATCCCTTTCTCGCTCTCTTTCTCTTTCCATATGTTCGTTGGCCCTATCAATAATCACCATTGCTTCTGCCCTTGTAATGCTTTCCTGTGGCCTGAAGTACCCATGCTCATCGCCTATGGTTATGCCGTTTTTAAATCCAAACCCAACAGCTTCCGAGGCCCACCTTGAAACATTACTGTAATCCTTTATATCAGGCACTTCTAGCGTCTCTTCCTCAAACCCCTCAGCTTCAAATATTTTGTAAATAAAATATATCGCCTCCTGCCTGGATATCTGCTCGTAAGGCCCTAAATTCCCATCTTCCAAACCTTCCAAATATCCCGCACCCATACCTTTTGCTATTTCGTCATAAAACCAATCAGATTCTGCCACGTCATCAAATTCTATTTCAGCCTTTTCAGTAAAACCGAATGCCCTATTTATCATGGTAGTAAATTCAGCTCTTGTAACCATGCCGTCAGGTTTTACACTACCGTCTTCATAACCCCTTATCCAACCATTGTTCACCCATTTTTGAATGTGCTCTCCCGCCCAGTGATTTTGATATCCGCTCTGCGCTCCAGCTGTCTGCGGAAGTATCATCACTATTGAAAAAAATATGGCTAATATTCGCTTATACATAATATTCTCCTTTCTCGTCTTTTCTTATTAACTTCCAATGTTTAAGCCTTACATTGTTTTTATACCCACCTTTTCCCTTTTCAGTATGTGCTTTAAATTTTTATTTTAAAACATATTGAATATATTCAAAATAAAAATGCACACATGTCTGTGTGCATTTTATAGCATATCTTAATTACAGTGCATATCCACTCTTCTTTTTTCACCGTCAAACTCAACATTGAATCCTGCAGTCTTAATATCCTTTACAAGTACAAGTATATTGTCTTCAAGTTTATATGAATCGATTTTTTTTTCCCCTATGCATGTCTTTACGTCCGTATATTTCACCGAATCCGCAGCGCTTACTTGCGACGAATCAACTTCAAAAGCGACACCGTCTCCATTCAATGATTCATCTCTTTTTGAAACACGCACAATTTTGCCCTGACTATCAAATTCTACGTCAAATCCCGCGACCCTCAAGTCTTCAACATATATTGCCATGTTTCCTCCGATATTTACGCCTCTGACTTTTTGACCTTCAACATATACGCTTATGTCAGTGCCTTCCGTTGTTCCTACCACCAAGCCTTCGTTTTCAGACACAGGAACCGAAATGTCTATTCCGCTTATATCAGAAGAAACTTCTATAACTTTGGCTTTGAGTGCATATTCCACCATTTCCCCGTCTGTTCCAAGGTATCCCTTTGCAAGGTTCGGGTATCCGCCTCCGGTCCAAAGCTCATATCTTGAAGGGAATATTCCATGAAGTTTTATCTCATAAGACATCAAATAGTTTTTGCCTCCTATAAGCTCCATCGAATACGGTATTTCAGTCTCGTTCTGACCCACTTCCAAAGTCTTGCTTATGCAGTTGACGTACTCATCTGGATTGTCCGCATCGACTGCCTTTATCCTGACCTCCCTCAGGCCGTCTCTGAATAGTGTCTTTACACTGTCTTCAAGCCTTATTTTGCCCGACAGCTTCGCCTTCGGAAGTATTTTTATTTTGAAATTTTCATAGTCCACGCTGTAGTCATCCATTTTCCTTACAAACATGTCGTAGTTTTCAACAGGCTGTCCGTTTTCGTACTTTACTGCTCCGTCTACATACTCTTCATTTTCTGCAATCTCATACCCTATGAATACATCTGAATATCCCCATTCATGTGAGTTTTCTCCTGTCTGCCCAGATTTGGGATCAATAAAATACTTTGCAGAATTTGTTCCCTCCTGTATGTTGAATGTGTATTTCGCAAGCTCTTCTGGCTCTCCCTTGTAGCCGTATGTATACGCCACAAGACTCCCAGAAAGCCCCCCTTTTGGCGCAAGCTGTCCCTTTGGAAGGCTTATGCTTCCCGACAGATGGAAACTTCTGTTTTCCTCATCGTAATCCCTGAACACCATCATGTTCGGATTCTCTTCCAGCTGCCTTGCGGGTATTAGTGAATACCCCCCTATATTGTATGGCGTCACTTTCACTCCGCCTATCCATATCTCGACATCGCTGTCATATATGTTTCCGCTTTCTTTTATATGGCTTTTTGTTCCAATCACCTGCTTTTTATCTTCAAATTCAATTACGGTTATTCTATTTTTTTCATCCCATTCCACATTGTAACCGTAATCCCCTAGATTTTCTGCAACTATATAAAGTTCTCCATTTACTGCATATGTCGGAATCGATTCTCCATAGTACCCGTCAGTCCTTCCGAGTTTTAATACTGCGTCGCTTATTTTAAAGCTTCCTATTGTCTTTCCAATATCCTTGTTCTGATTTTCAAGCCTTTCGGCGCTGAAATATTTGAACCTTCCGCTGTTTAAGTCCACAACTCCTGGGATATCAGTCTTTATGGAATATTCACTGCTTTTGAAACCCTCTTTCTCATTTTGCCTGACTGACATCTTTTCCCCTTCAGAAAGATATTCATAGTATGATGAAAAATCCTTTCTGAGCTTTAATATATCTCTGCCGTATTCTATGTATATGTTTTGCTCTTCTTCATATATTATGTCGCCAAGTTTTTTAGCCTCCTGTGCGCTTGCATTTTGAAACGACAATATGAAAAAAACAGCAGAACACACTGACAATATCTTCAAAAAATTCATTACAATCCCTCCCCACAGTATTCAATTTGTATTCTCACATCTGTACATTCTATAATTAACCAAAACAAAGCGCATATTAACACTTTAATTTAATACTACAACATTTTCCTTAAAAACAACTTAAATCATGTCATTTCAAAAAAATAAAAAAAGAGATCTGTCATCCAAACGCAAGTTCAAATGACAGCCTCTCATTTATTTTTATACAGTAAATTTATCTGTTCCCTGTTCCAGTATCTCCACTATGTTTTTTAGATTGTTGACTTCTGCTTCTATTACTTTTACAGATTCCATGTTATGTTCCACTGTAGCTGCAACTTCTTCTGTTCCCGCAGCACTTTCCTCCGATATTCTCGCAAGTTCGTTTATGGCACCAACCGCATGCTGCGCGCTCTCATTGAGCCTGCTTGAATCATCAGACATATTTTTTATCTTATCTGCAACATCCCCTGCAGAAGTTATTATTCTCTCAAGTACCTTTTCCATTTCACTGACCGCTTTTTCCTGTTCCACTATTGTAGTTTTAGTTACTCCCATTTCATTTACAGTGTCACTTATACACCATTGTATTTCGTTTATAAGGGCATTTATCTTATCCGTAGAAGCCGAAGACTGCTCTGCAAGCTTTCTGACTTCGTCTGCTACAACAGCAAATCCTTTCCCTTGTTCGCCCGCTCTTGCAGCTTCTATGGCTGCATTGAGCGCCAGTAAGTTCGTCTGCTGGGCTATTCCTTCTATTGTATTTACAATTTCCCCTATCTGCCCCGATTTTTGAGAAAGCATTTCTATTGAATTTGAAACCTTGTTTGTAGCCTCTTTGCTCTCATTCATTTTTTCAAGCTGGAATTTCATCTGTTTTGAACTCTCTTCAACTATCCCCATTGTCTCAAATGTAAGTTTCTCACATTCTGCGGCATCACTGTTGACTACCGAAAGTCCCGATATTATCTGGTCCACCATTTCATTTCCAAGCTGTGTGCTTTCTGCCTGCTCGACACTTCCATTCGCAAGTTCATGCACAGTGGCTGTGATTTGCTCTGAAGATGAAGCCACTCCCGCCGAAACGTCAACAAGCTTTGAGCATGATTCTATCACATCTCTTGTACTTTGCTTTATTTCCAATATCAGATTTTGAATGTTTGAACCCATTTCTACAAATGATCCTGAAAGCATTCCTATCTCATGTTTTTTAGTGCTGAGCAGTTCCAGTTTTTCATGCTTTTTGAGATCGCCCTCTGCAATTTTTTGTGCATCGCTGGTTATCATCATTATCGGATTTATTACCAGTTTGCTGAGGAATACGTATATGAACAATATTAATATGATTACAGAAATCAATATCAAAATTCCATTGGTGAATAGCATTTTAGTAATCGGCTTGTATATTTCTGAAACAGGCATGAATACCACAAGCTTTAGTCCCGTATCCCCTATGGATGTGTATGATGACAGATAATTTTTATCTTCCATTTTGATTTTTCTTGAGTGCAGATTTTCTCCAGCCACTATTTCCTGCCCGTATTCCCTAAGTTCCAAGTCGCTTTCCTTGATGATGTTTTCATTCATGTTCTTTGACGAATCCCTGTGTCCCAGATAGTAGCCTTCCTTTGATACTATGAACGCAAATCCTTCTTCTCCTATCTTTATATCCCCAACCTGCTTTTGCAGCTCTTCAAGACCTATGTCTATTGTTACAACGCCGGATTTTTGCCCATTTTTGCTTATAGGGCTTGTTGCCGTTATCATAGGAACCCCTGTTACTGCATCAGCATACGGCTCACTCCATACTACCTTATCGCTGCTATTTATTCCATCTTTATACCAGCTCTGGCTGAAGTAGTCTTCTTCAGGATTGCTGTAGTCCCAGGTAAGTGTTATATGCCCGCTGTCCCTGTACATGTACGGCCCATAGTATTCATGTTCATTGTCATACTGGTACGGTTCAAGCCAGAATCCGCCACCAACTATGAATTCATCACTTTCTATGTACTTTTCAAGTATGCCCAAGAGCATTTCAGTTTCATACCCTGGCATGGTCTCCATATTTGACACATACAACTCTGCAGACTTTCCCCACTTCGAAAACATGGAGTTTATAAGAGCAGATTCCTTTTGGACCCTTGTCTGAAGAAATGAATCTATTTCCCTCGACATGTGCTTTCTCATATTGAAGTTCCCAATTCCCGCCTGAACCACCGACAGGAGCACTATTATTACTGCAATTGAAACCGATACAATGCTCTTAATACTTTTCATTCAACATCCCCCTAGTTGTTTTTTTCTGCAATTAAGTCATCAATGTTTTGTCGACTATTGTCGAACACTTCAGTCTATTATAGCAAATATTCAACTGCATTTCTATGTTTATTAATCATGATTAACTAGAGCTTAACGTACCAAATATAGGGCTGTTCTTTCCATCCCCTATTTGACTCATATTCAGCCGCTGAAAAAAACACCACAAAAAATCCCAAGGCTACAAAACAGCCTCGGGATTTTTTCAATTAATATATTAACTTTAATTGAACTATCGTCCTATTTTTCTATTCGACACCCCTATAGAAATGTCCATTTGTTATTCCCCTTTCTTTTAGCTTCTGATACATGTCATTTGTATTGTCGTCCATTTCAAATCCGTCTTCCACTGCCTGTATGTGAGCCCTTACAATTTCTTTTGACTCATCAGGGCTCTCAAGCGCAAGATCTATTTTAAATATTCCTATTCCGGCCTTGTAAACGTCCCTAAGCCTATCAAGCATACAAAGTGTCTTTGAGTTGTATATTACGCTCCTGCAACCGCTTGCCTTTCCAACAGGGAAAACCTCTTCCATTTTGTCCCTTATGGCATATGAACCGTTGTTTATGCATTTGCCTTCTCTCTTTCCGCCCGCGCATTCTCCTGCAAGAGTTCCTACAAGGCAGTATTCGCTTATCATAAGAGGCACTCTTCCATATACAAATGCTTCAACCAGTCCAGTTGTCTTGTCGCAAACATTTTTAATGTCAGATATGTTGAGTTCCGGAGATATGCAAACCGCTCCTGCACCCTGTGCAATCAAGCTATTTGCCGAATATGAGTTGAATATGTTCAGACCGTGGTCACAGCAAAATCTTGCTCCTATGCTCTTCACGGCATCCATCTGCCCGTGGGTAGAAACGTAAAAGTCGTTTACGCCCATTCCGTGCAGCCTGTCTATGAGAGTGTATTCTCCTTTTCGCATTATCCTCGGAAGAGATGATATGAATTTCACTCCTTTTTCAGCGCATATTCTTGCTGCCTCTTCAACATCCCTCTCACATTCAAAGTACACTGCGTCAATAAGGTCTGCATCTTCCAGCTCCATGATCTTTTTAAGCTGGTCTATTCCGTACGCACGTACCCTGATCTGTGGATACTCCGGCAGTTCTTTTCCGATTTGAGAATTAAACTCAAACGCGGCCAGGTCTTCTTCAATGTAATCCCTGCCCTCATTCATTAGGGTTCTCATTTCGTCAAGCATCTCTATGGCATCTCTTCTCATCTCGTTTATGAGCTTTACAGGCATGCTCAGGCCTTCCTCTATGTCTACATTGGCAGATTCCAGTTCATAGGGAGTGCCTCCAAGTTTTTGAAGCTGCTGCATCACCTTGTCGCTGCTCAATGCAACCTTAAGGGCCTTTTCTGTCAGCATGCCGCCTTCTATGGAGACTTCATTTCCCCTGTCGTCTCTTATCGAAAGCTTAGGGTACTTTCCTATTTGGGCCCTAAAATCCATATTTATTAAGGCAGGCCTGTTTTCAGCTCCGTTTTTATATGTCTGCTGGGCTTTTTTTATAAGCTCTGCATCCAGATTCCTATATATAACTTCACCTTCTGTTGCGGTTCCTATATAGTCAAGCTCCACCGTCTGGCCGGCATCAGCATAGTTGCTCGGCCTTCCCTTTATGAGCACTCTTCCGACAATTCCTCCAACAGTGAGACCGTCTCCCTTGGATATTCTCTTTTCGAGCTTTATGCCAAGCCTTTTTCTTCCCTTGTCAAGATATTCTACGGTTCCTATCCTTATTCCCTTTTTACTCTGGTTGTTTGTGCTTATTATTCCGCCATTTTCCTCGCCGAACATGTATCCCTTGGTAAAACCCCTGCTGAATATTGCATGCAACTCGTCAATGTCGTCCTGCGATACGCAGCTTTTTCCGGATTCAATATAAGACTGCGCAGCCTTTTTGTATATTCCAGTCACAGTGGCAACGTATTCAGGCTTTTTCATCCTTCCCTCTATCTTAAGCGAAAAGGATCCTGAATCTATTATCTTCCCTATTTCGTCTATTGTGCACGTGTCCATAGGGCTAAGCACGTATCTACCATCCGTACGGATGGTCTCACCACTTTTAGTGTTTAAAAGGTCGTATTCCTTCCTGCAAGGCTGTGCGCATCTGCCCCTGTTTCCAGACCTTCCGCCTATCATGCTGCTCATAAGGCATTGTCCCGAATAGCACACGCAAAGCGCCCCGTGCACGAATACCTCTATTTCGGCCTTTGAATTTTTGCTTATATATTCTATCTCTTCTATTGAAAGCTCTCTTGACAGCACAACTCTTGTAAATCCCATGTTTTCAAGGAATTTTACGTCTTCAATCGAATGAGCACTCATCTGCGTGCTGGCATGGATTTCAAAATCAGGATATCTCTTTTTGACTGCGCCTGCCATTCCAATGTCCTGAAGTATCAAAGCGTCGACATCTTCGCCGTACAGAAAATCCACATACTCCAAGAACTCTTTGGCTTCCTTTTCCTTTACAAGCGTATTCACGGTTACATAAACCTTTACGCCTCTTATGTGGGCATATCTTACAGCCTCCATTATTTCATCCCTGTCGAAATTATTCGCAAATGCCCTTGCACCGAACTGCTCCCCGCCTATATATATTGCATCCGCACCGCTTTGAACCGCAGCCACAAACGCCTCGAATGAGCCGGCCGGCGATAGTATTTCAATTTTCTTCAAAATATCTCCTCCAAATTTTACCTTTAAAAGCCTCCAGGCATACGTCCTGGAGGCTTTTATTAGTCTTTCTTTTCCATTTTCACTATTTTCATCTGCATCTGATACAGCCTGTTTTGAAAATCTGTAACTATTTCTTCTGCATCCCTGATCTTTTGATCCTTTTCCATAATCAAGCCTGAAAACTCATCTTTTTCTTGGACAAGTTCTTCTTCCCTTGCCGAATACTCCTCAAGACTTGTCTTGAGAAGGCTGATTTGCTTTTCAAATTCCTCAATCTTAACCCTTTTCTCTTCCAGCTCGTTTTGGAGCGACTCCACTCTGATGTTTGCGCTTTCCAAGTCTTTGAGAGGACCTTTTATCTTTTTGTTTATAGTCTCAATCTCTTCCGCCTTTTTGAAAAGCTCGTTTGCAATATTCACTGAAGTGAGAACCGCTGCCATTGTGGTGCTGAGCCTAGGATTGGATTTTATAACTTCCTGCATCTTTTCATCAACGAAATTGCCTATCATCAACATATGCTCTTTGGATTCTGCCGCGCACATGTTGTATTCTTGGCCGTTTATCTTAATGCACACTCTGTTCATATGCTCATCCCCTCGGTATATACTGCTTACTACTAATTATATTTTATATCTTGCTAAATTTAAAGGCTATATATAATATTATTGTAGTTTTTTTAGTTTATAAGCAGGTGCGCTTAGTCTCTAAGCTTTGCCTCGAGTTCACTTTCAAGTTTTTCAACTATTACAGAATGTACCTTTTCAACCTCTTCGTCAGTAAGAGTATTTTCGTCGCTTCTGTAAGTCAGCGAATATGCAACCGACTTGTGTCCGCTTTCAACCTGCTCTCCCCTGTATACGTCAAACAGTTTAAAGCTTTCGACAAGCCCCTGGGAATTGTCTCTTATTATGTCCTCTATCTGCTTTACAAACACTTCTTCCTTGACTACAAGCGCTATGTCTCTGCTCATTGCAGGGTATTTCGGAAGAGGCTTGTATATTTTCATGTCCCTTGCGAATGTAAGCATGAGTTCAAAATCAAGCTCAGCTACGTAAACCCTTCTCTTTATGTCATAGTTTTCAAGCACGTCAGGATGTATTTCTCCGAATGTTCCAAGAGTATAGCTTCCATTTACTATGTTTGCACATCTTCCAGAGTGGAACGTAGTGTGGTTCTTTTCAGGTATTATCTCGCATCTCTTTATTCCAAGTTTTTCAAACAGCGCCTCCACAATACCCTTTAGAGTGAAGAAATCTGCGCCGTCTTCATAAAGCCCTATGCACACAGCTTTTTTCTCTACAGGTATTATCTCGTTCACGGCCATGAATGTATTCCCAAGCTCGAATCCCGCGAATCTTTCAACTTTTTTGGAATTGTTTGTGCTTATTACCTCCATCATGTTAGGAATAAGCGTTGTTCTCATAACGCTTGTCTCTTCTCCAAGAGGGTTCAAAAGCTTCATGAAATTGTTCTTTATAGAAGACTCATCTATGTTGATCTTTTTCACGCCTTTAGGGCTTACAAACGAATAAGTGAGTATTTCATTTACTCCAGCTCCCGTAAGCATGTCCTTTATGCTGTCTTCAAACAGCTGCCCTATTGTCTTAAGGCCCATTGTAGTTACTCCATGTATCATGTGAGAGCTTATGTTGTCATATCCGTATATTCTTGCAACTTCCTCAAGTACGTCGGCTTCATGCTCCATGTCCAGTCTAAACGTAGGCACTTTTATGCTTAGCTCATCCGAATTAAGAACACATTCAAATTCAAGGCTTTGGAGCATATTCACCATTTCTTCCCCTGGTATAACGTCTCCAAGAAGCTTGTTTATCCTTTCAACTGAAACCTCTATGGTCTTGCTCTGCACTGGATTTGGATAGTTGTCCTCAATTCCCCTTAGAACAGTTCCCGAACCAGTCTCCTCTATAAGCTGTGCAACCCTGTTTATCGCAGTTTCAGCAAGACTTGGGTCCACTCCCTTTTCAAATCTTGAAGACGCCTCGGATCTTAGTCCAAGCCTTTTCGAAGTTGCTCTTATGCCGGCCTTTACAAAGTTTGCACTCTCTATAAGAAGAGTCTTAGTGTTTTCATCGACTTCCGAGTTTCCTCCGCCCATTATTCCGGCTATTGCAAGCGATTTTTTCTCGTCCGTTATAAGAAGCATTTCCGTGTCAAGCTTTCTCTCAACGTCGTCAAGAGTAACCATGATTTCTCCCTCTTTGGCCCTTCTCACTATTATGCTTTCACCTTCTATCTTGTCGAAGTCAAATGCGTGAAGCGGCTGTCCAAGTTCAAGCATTACATAGTTTGTTATGTCGACTATATTGTTTATAGGTCTCATACCGGCTTCTATAAGCCTTCTTTGCATCCAGTAAGGAGACGGCTTAATTGTAACGTCTTTTACCATTCTCGCTGCATATCTAGGGCAAAGGTCTGCATCCTCTATTTTGATTCCGAACTTCATGTCCTCATCTGATTCTTTAACGCTTATCTGTGGGTATTTCACTTCCGTTTTAAGAGTCGCAGCGGCCTCTCTTGCTATTCCTATCATAGAAAGGCAGTCTGGTCTGTTTGAAGTTATCTCAAATTCAACTATTGCATCGTTTATGTCAAGGAAGTCCCTTACATCCCTTCCAGTTATGCCTTCTTCTGAAATCTTGTCTTCCCAGTCTATTATATATATTCCGTTTCTCTTGTTTTCCTCTATCATGCTCTCTGGAATGCCCAGCTCGTTCGAAGAGCACATCATACCTTCCGAGACTTCGCCTCTAAGCTTTCCTTTTTTTATCTTTATTCCGCCTGGAAGGACAGAACCGTGAAGCGCTACAGGTATGTAGTCCCCCTCAGACACATTCTGGGCTCCTGTCACTATTTGTATCTGCTTTTCTCCAGCATCCACCTGGCACACTATCAGCTTGTCCGCATCAGGATGTCCCTCTATTTTAAGTATCTTTCCCACAACCACGTTCTTTATATCTTCTCCAAGATATTCAACAGCTTCCACTTTCGAACCCGTCATAGTCATCATATCTGAAAATTCTTTTGCATCCACATCTATATCAACATATTCTCTAATCCATTTTAATGGCGCTAACATAAAAATACCTCCTCATTTTTTGTAATTAATTAGAACTGGTTCAAAAATCTCATGTCATTTTCAAAGAAAAGTCTTATGTCGTCTACTTCGTATCTAAGCATGGATATTCTGTCAACACCCATTCCAAATGCAAATCCGCTGTATTCCTCAGGGTCTATCCCACAGTTTCTAAGAACGTTAGGGTGAACCATTCCAGCTCCAAGTATTTCTATCCAGCCTTCGCCCTTGCACATTGAGCATCCCTTGCCGCCGCATTTGAAGCATGTAACGTCAACCTCTGCACTTGGCTCTGTGAATGGGAAGTTGTGAGGTCTGAATTTTATTCTCGTTCCCTCTCCAAAGAAGTGCTCCGCAAATGTCTGAAGCGTTCCCTTAAGTTCAGCCATTGTAACGTGCTTGTCTATTACAAGCCCTTCAAGCTGGTGGAACATTGGAGAGTGCGTCGCATCAGGAGTGTCCGATCTGAAGCATCTTCCCGGTGAAATTATCTTTATAGGCGGCTTAACCGACCTCATAGTCCTTACCTGTACAGGAGATGTCTGGGTCCTTAAAAGAAGGTTTTCATCGAAATAGAATGTATCGCTCATGTCCCTTGACGGGTGGTCCTTAGGCGCGTTAAGAGCATCGAAGTTGTTGAGCACAGTCTCTATCTCAGGGCCTTCCGCAACCTTGAATCCCATTCCCATGAATATGTATTTAAGCTCGTCAAACACCTGTGTTACAGGGTGCTTTCTTCCAACAGACACCTTTTTAGCAGGCATTGTAACATCTATTGTCTCAGAGGCCATTCTCTTTTGCTTTTCAGCCTCTTTCATCTGTATTTTCTTTTGGGATATGGCCTCCTCAAGCTCTTCCCTCACCTCGTTTGCAATCTTTCCTATAACCGGTCTTTCTTCGCCTGAAAGGTCCTTCATTCCCTTTAGTATTGCTGTAATCTCACCTTTTTTACCAAGCACGGAAACCCTTATTTGCTCTATCTGGTCAATACCGTCGCACTCGCTTATCTGCTGCATTACTCTTTCTTTTATAGATAGTAATTTTTCCTTCAATTTTTTCACCCTTTCATGTAATTATATTTTGCCGCTTAAAGTCACATTTATGCTTTACTGCAAAAACAAAAAGCCTTTCGTCTCAAAATAGAGACGAAAGGCTATATTCTCCCGCGGTACCACTCTAGTAGTTTTCGCATGCGAAAACCCCTCATACGGACTTAACGCGTCCAACTCGTCAAAGGCTTACACACCTTGCGGCTTCAGCCCTGATGCTCAAAAGCGAACTTCCAATGCGCCTGTTTCGGGATTGCTTTCAGCCAAGGCAATCTTCTCTTTTTCCACAGTATGCAAAGTACTCTCTTTATCAATGCATTTAACCTATTCTACTTGATTTTGCAAGTTATTATATCATATAAGTTTGTTAATTACAAGGCATACAATTACATTCAAATTACAAATGAAATTGTAAATCATCAACAAATAAAGCCGCTACTTAAGTAGCGGCTTCATTTCAAATCTTTATCTTAAAAATTTTGAAACAAACGGAGAAGTTTCGCCTCTTCTCATAAAATGTCCCGAAGGCCCTTCTCCTAAAAATTCAGAGAACCAAGATTCATGTTCAATTTCTTCATTTAGTATTGCCAATGCCAGGTCATAAGTTCTGTGGTCTTTACCTGCAGTCATATTGCATATTTCAGTGTAACCTCTGACAGCGCATCTTTCAGCGTTCACTAAAACTTTTAACATTTCCTCAACATTTGTTGGATCTGCTGGCAGATTCGCGGGAGGACATGCCGATATATCGTGAAATTCCTTCATGTCATCTGGCAGCTTTCCGCCGAGTTCATATATCCTTGGTATAAGCGCCTCAAAGTGATTCCTGTCCTCTATGCGTGCAACCTCGGCTATTTCTTTTACGCCTTCTCCTTTAAGTCCAATCAGGTTGGCACGAAGAATAGTGTAATAATAATAGGTGGTCAGCTCTGCAGATGCGTTTTTTATCAGCAATTCAAGCAGCTTATCAACATCAACACCTGATTTTTCAACCATCTCTCTCGCAACTCTTGCCATCTTAAACAACACTCCTTTCGAATTTTGAATCATCATATTTTTATATTCCATCATCAAATCAAAATCCTTCGAAAATACATTTTTCAATTTTTTTATAAATACCCCTTATTTTTTCATTTAATTATCCTTTCATGAATTTTTCAAATTACATACTTCAATTAATTTTAAACAGAGTTACTAAAGATAAAATGTGTGAATGAAGCGCAGTTAAAATAAGAATAAAAATACCACAATTACAAATTAAACAGAGGAGTTAAACTAATGTTTGATTGGCTAGAACATTAATGTATGCTTGGATTTTCTGTAGTGATGCTCCTTGGTGTTGCATTAGGATAACATAGTGATTACAGTAAAAAACTTCTATCAAAAATGTAATGCCTCTGTTATTCAAGAGGATATGAGCAAAGCATTCGAGATGAATCCATAAGCTGTTTCGCAGTATTCTCAAAATACGAAATAAGGGAACCTCTTC
>CBDULP010000005.1:0-114458 GCA_965368085.1 uncultured Peptoclostridium sp.
TGCAAAGGGCGAGAGAATAGAAATAGACTAATGGGCATATGAGGCATAAAACGTCCGGACGTCTTGCGCTTTGGAGCTGCACACATCTCATTCAGCCTACAGCCGGGAACCCTTTGAAACTCGCTGCGCTCAAACAAGTCAAAGCTTCCATCGGCTATCAGGCAGAATTTCAATGGACAGCTCTACAAAGCTTCAGAAAGCCGGATTTATTCATACCTGCACATGCCTTTTGCGATTATGCTAAGAATATATAAAATAACAGCTTAAGTACAAATTACATGCAGGTGTTGACAAATATCCAGAATATTATATAATAAACTAAAAATCATATTGACTGCAATGATGAAGAGGAGTATATCATTTTCTTTTTTTAGAGAGGGAGATTCAAGGGCTGAAAGGTCTCCTATTTAGAGGTGGTGGAAGGTAGCTTCGGAGCTTTTGGCCTGAAAGTGGAGTAGGGCTGGACGGTTGTACCGTTATAACATTTGAGAGCCATGGGCGGATTTGTTTGTCTGTGGAATTAAGGTGGTATCGCGAATTTGTGACCCTCGTCCTTATTTTTTGGACGGGGGTTTTTTGGTGCAATAATAACAATATGAATCACATACACAGGAGGGAACAAAATGAGCATAGAAAATTTGCCTAAGACGTATGATCCTAAGCATTTTGAAGAAAGACTATACAAGAAATGGGAGGAAGAAGGCTACTTCAAGGGAGTTGTAGACCATGACAAGGACCCTTACAGCATAATGCTTCCACCGCCAAACATAACAGGACAGCTTCACATGGGCCATGCGCTTGATCATACGCTTCAGGACATACTTATAAGATGGAGAAGGATGCAGGGAAAGGCTACGCTTTGGCAGCCCGGAACAGACCATGCCAGCATAGCTACAGAGGTAAAGGTTGTAGAGAGAATACTCAAAGACGAAGGAAAGACAAAATACGACCTTGGAAGAGATGAGTTCCTAAAGAGAGCATGGGACTGGAGAGACGAGTTCGGAAGAAGAATAGTAACACAGATGAAAAAGCTTGGAGACTCGTGCGACTGGGAAAAAGAAAGATTCACAATGGACGAGGGCTGCAACAAGGCTGTTACTGAATTTTTCGTAAAGCTTTATGAAGACGGCCACATATACAGGGGAAACAGGATAATAAACTGGTGTCCTGACTGTAAGACTTCCCTTTCGGATGCAGAGGTTGAGCACGAAGAGTCTGAAGGCTTTTTCTGGCATTTCAAATACCCTGTAAAGGACAGCGACGAGAATATAATAATAGCGACTACAAGACCTGAGACAATACTTGGAGATACGGCAGTGGCTGTAAACCCTGAAGATGAAAGATACGCGCATCTTGTAGGAAAGACTCTTGTGCTTCCTGGAGTGGGAAGGGAAATACCTATAATAGCCGATGACTATGTTGAAATGGATTTTGGAACAGGTGCGGTAAAGATAACTCCTGCGCACGACCCTAACGACTTCGAGGTTGGAGCAAGACACGACCTTGAAAAGATAGTGGTTATGAATGAAGATGGAACAATGAACGAAAAAGCAGGAAAATATAATGGAATGGACAGATACGAGTGCAGAAAGGCAATAGTCAAGGACCTTAAAGAAGCTGGATTCCTTGTAAAGATAGAGCCTCACAGTCACAACGTTGGACATTGCTACAGATGTAACACTGTAGTTGAGCCTATGGTGTCGGATCAGTGGTTTGTAAAGATGGAAGGTCTTGCAAAGCCTGCAATAGATGCGGTTAAAGACAAGAAGATAAAGCTTGTTCCTGAAAGGTTCGACAAGACTTATTTCCACTGGCTTGAAAACATAAGAGACTGGTGCATATCGAGACAGCTTTGGTGGGGACACAGAATACCTGCTTACTACTGCGACGAGTGCGGTGAGATAATGGTTTCAAGAACTAATCCGGAGTGTTGCAGCAAGTGCAGCAGCAAGAATGTAAGACAGGACGAGGATGTTCTTGACACATGGTTCAGTTCTGCTCTTTGGCCGTTTTCAACTCTTGGTTGGCCGGAGAAGACAAAGGAGCTTGACTTCTTCTATCCTACGAGTGTTCTTGTTACAGGCTACGACATAATATTCTTCTGGGTTATAAGAATGGCGTTTGCAGCGCTTTACTGTACAGGAGAGGTACCATTTGAGTACGTGCTTATACACGGTCTTGTAAGGGACTCTCAGGGAAGAAAGATGAGTAAGTCTCTTGGGAACGGAATAGATCCTCTTGAGATAATAGAGCAATACGGAGCGGACGCCCTAAGATTCACTCTTGCGACAGGAAACACTCCTGGAAACGACATGAGATTCTACATGGAGAGGGTTGAATCTTCGAGAAACTTTGCAAACAAGCTTTGGAACGCATCGAGATTCGTATTCATGAACCTTGAAGACGACATGCTAAATGATCTTGACAGGGAAAGTGTTAAGGACGATCTTCAGCTTGCGGACAAGTGGATACTTTCAAGGCTTAACGGCTTTGTAAAAGACATAGCTGACAATATGGAAAAATTCGAGCTTGGAATAGCAGTTCAAAAGATATACGAATTCACTTGGTCTGAATACTGCGACTGGTATATAGAAATGGTAAAACCAAGACTTTATTCTGATGACATGAATACGAAGAAGGCTGCGCTTTGGACGCTTACGTATGTGCTTGAAAACATACTTAAGCTGCTTCATCCATTCATGCCTTTCATAACAGAGGAGATATACAGCTATCTTCCGACTGCTTCGGGAGATGTAATGGTTTCGAGCTGGCCGACATACAGCGAGGAAAACAACTTCAGCGCTGAAGAGGAAAGCATGAACCTTGTAATGGAGGCTGTAAGAAACATAAGAAATATAAGAGCTGAAATGAATGTTCCGCCATCTAAAAAGGCAAGTGTAATACTTGTATGCTCTGGTGACAAGATGGACAGCATGAATAGTGGAAAGGAGTACTTCATTAGCATGGCTTCGGCTTCAAATGTTATAATCACAGGTGACAAGAGTGAAGTTCCAGAAGATGCTATGTCTTCAGTTGTTGAAGGAGTCGAGATATTCCTTCCTCTTGATGAGCTTGTTGACTTTGAAAAGGAGATAGAAAGACTTCAAAAAGAGAAGGCAAAACTAGAGGGCGAGCTTAAGAGAGTCTCTGGAAAGCTTTCAAACCAAGGATTCATAGCTAAGGCACCGGAAACGCTTATAGAAGAAGAAAAGGCAAAGCAGGCAAAATACCAGGAAATGATGGATATGGTGCTTGAAAGACTAGAAACACTTGAAAAAAAGATGAAAAAATAAGAAAATAGTATTAAATACATGATAAAGCCGAAAACATATTGTTTTCGGCTTTACAGGCATAGAGGTGAAATTGATGAACTACAGGGAGGCGCTTGATTATATCCATTCCACAGCTAAGTTCGGAAGTGTTCTTGGCCTTGAAAGGATAAAGAAACTCATGGAAATATTGGGAGACCCGCAGGAAAAGCTCAAAGTAATACATGTGGGAGGAACAAACGGCAAAGGGTCTACATCATCATTCATAAGTCACATACTGACTCAGTCGGGATACAAGACGGGGCTTTTTACATCTCCATATCTTGAAAGCTTTTGTGAAAGGATAAAAATAGACTCTCAAGACATAGGCAAAGACGAGCTTGCAAAATCGGCCACTGCGGTTAAAAAGGCGGTAGACACCCTTTTGGATATGGGATTTGACCATCCGACTGAGTTTGAGATAGTAACCGCGATAGCCTTTTACTACTACTGCGAAAAAGAGGTTGATTTTGTGGTTCTTGAAGTGGGTCTTGGAGGAAGGTATGATGCGACGAATATAATAAAAAAACCAGTTGTAAGCGTGATAACACCTATAGACAAGGACCATATGGACGTGCTCGGAGACACAATTGAAAAGATAGCGTACGAAAAGGCGGGTATAATAAAGCCCAAAAGTCCTGTAATACTGTATCCTCAAAGCAAAGAGGCCATGGAAGTAATAAAGAGGGTTGCTGCTGAAAATGATTCAAGGCTTATAATCGCCGACATAGAAGGGAATATAAAAAAAAGCGATCTTTCGGGACAGGTTTTTGACTGCACGGTAGACGGCCATAAGTTTGAAGATATGAAAATAGGCCTTATAGGAAGACACCAGGTGAACAATGCCATAGTGGCGCTCAATGTCGTGTGGGAGCTGAGCAAGACATTCGACTATTTCATAGCAAAAGACTGCATGTACAAGGGGCTTGAAAAGACGGTCTGGCCCGGACGGCTTGAGATATTGAAAAGAAATCCGGATATAATAATAGATGGAGCCCACAATATCCACGGTGCAAAGGCACTTTCAAAGTTTATGAGCGAAAACTTCAAAAGGGAAAAAACGATACTAGTTCTTGGAATGTTAAGGGACAAAGAGGTTGACAAGGTAATAAGAGAACTTGTTCCTCTGGCAGGAACCGTAGTGTGCACATCTCCTGAAAATCCAAGGGCCATGGATTCAGCGGAGCTTTCAGATATGATAAGGGCGGAAATTAAAGGCGTGCACATAATCGCAAGCAACAACAGTATAAGAAAATCAATACACGAGGCGGTTAATATTGCAAAAGAGGATAGCTCCATAATAATTGCAGGTTCTCTTTACATGATAGGAAGCGTGAGAAGCATAATATTGAGTGAAAATTAAATTGAATACAACTAATGGGACCGGCTGAAATCAGCCGGTCCCATTAGTTTGTAAAATAAACACAATAATCTTAACGTTAACTTAACACGGTTAACACAATGTTAACGGCTAGAAGGGTTTACTTTTCAACGTTTGATGCTATAATCTTATTTGTAAGATAAATTAAATGCAAATGACACGACGGAATATAAAATTGAAATTGTCCGCGTGAAAAAAACAAAAAATGAGAGGGGAACCTAAAAATGAAATTCAAAAAAAGACTTGGATTTTTATCAATGATTTTGCTTTCTTCAATGCTTGCATTCACAGGATGTGGCGGAGGAAAAGATGCAGGTACAGAAGGAGAGACAGCAAAACTTTCGGGAGAAATTAAAATCGATGGTTCATCTACAGTATTTCCTATAACAGAGGCTGTAGCGGAAGAGTTCCTTGCAGAGCATCCTGATGTAAGAGTACCGGTTGGGGTTTCTGGAACTGGTGGAGGATTCAAAAAATTTACGATAAACGAGACAGACATAAACGACGCTTCAAGACCTATTAAGGACACAGAGGCTGCAAAAGCTGAAGAAAACGGAATCGAATACATTGATTTCACGGTTGCATATGACGGGCTATCAGTTGTTGTAAATCCTGAAAATGACTGGGTTGACAGCCTTAGCGTAGAAGAACTTAATAAGATATGGGCTCCAGACAGTACAGTGAAGACTTGGAAAGATGTAAGAGCTGAGTGGCCAAATGAAGAAATAAAGTTCTACGCGCCTGGAACTGACTCTGGAACATTCGATTACTTCACTGAAGAAATAAACGGAGAGAGCGGTGCAATGAGACCGGACTTTACTCCAAGTGAAGACGACAACGTGCTTGTACAGGGAATAAGCGGAGACAAGAACTCAATAGGATTCTTCGGGTACGCTTACTATGCAGAAAACAAGGACAAGGTTAAAATTGTAAAGATAGACGGCGGAAGCGGTCCTGTTGAACCTACGTTTGAAACTATAAAATCAGGAGAATACGCACCTCTTTCAAGACCACTTTTCATATATGTGAACAAGTCATCTCTTGAGAAAGAAGAAGTTAAGACGTTTGTGCAGTTTTATCTTGAAAATGCAAAAGACCTTGCAGCAGAAGTTGGATATGTAGCTCTTCCAGATGAAGAGTACCAAAAGGGGCTTGACCTTATAAAATAATCTACAAAACAAAAATATAAAACTGAAAAGCGCCTCCATTTGGAAGGCGCTTTTTAAATGTGATTATTTGAATTCAGGGGGGATCTGGATGAGAGGAATAAGGGGAAAAATAAAACTGAAGAAAATAGCTCGTTATATAAAAAAGAGCAAGGCCAAAGATAAAAACAAAGGAGAAATTAAACGGGCGATATCAAGCCGATTCAAAATAAAAAATAAAAAAGAGCTGTCGAGGTTTTTGAGTGAAATAAAAAACATAAAGAGCAGAGATGCAAAAAAGGCAGCTAAGCAAGCGCTGATAATTGTTCTAAAGAATTTTAAAAGGATATTCAATTCGCCAGAAATATCACTTAGATTTCAACTTCTGCTGGTAATGGTGATGATCTCAGTAATTCCAGTAATGGCAATGGGAGGCTTTACATACTTTAAAGTACAAGGTCAGATAAATTCAGTACAGGAGGAGATGCTCCATGCGAAGTCAAATGAGGTCAAAACAAGCCTTGACCTCATGATACAAAATTCCCAGACTGTAATGCAGGGAATTGAAGCGCAGCCGGATCTGGCGCTGCTCATGGAGGATGTGAACAGTGACTTTAAAATAGACGATAGGATAAGGCTCAACAAAATAAGCTTTTCACTCCAAAATGCAGTAAAGTCATCAAAGGGGCTTTATGAAACAATACTTATAACGGATGTAAACGGCAATGTTATTTCAGTCGGATCAAAGCACAATGACGAATATATGAGGAAAAATTTTTCTGACGAGGTGTATTTTGAATCCATAGAAAGCGGCTATGATTTTGTGATTGGCAAACCGTTTATATCTGAAGCTACAGGGAAGACAATAATTCCAGCTGCAAAGCCTATATCTACACTTGCTCAAAAGCTTGGGGTCATGGTTATAATGTATGACCTTGAAAAATTTACTCAGCCAATAGAGGACATATCGGTTGGGAATGCAGGATTTATATACATAGTAGATGAGGATGGAAACACACTTTATAATAACGATATAAAAAATGGGCATGATTATGCAAATAGCAGACTCATAAAAAATTCCATTGAAAAGCTGGGTGATGAAAATGAAAATGCAGCAGGATTTGGATTTTATACCATAGAGGGAACAAAAAACGCTGCAGCATTTGAAAGCCTTCAAAATGCACCATGGCTTGTAGTGGCTAACATAGAAAAATCGGAATTTGAAAGCGGAATGTATGCAGTGCGGAATTTCATATTTATACTTACAGCATTTATTGTAGTGATTTGCATGGTTTCGGCATTCAAATTTTCAAAAAATATAGAAACGCCTATAAAATCAATAGTACAGCTTATGAATAAAGTGGCTAAGGGAGACCTTGATGTAAATGCCGACTTTGCAGTCAACAAGGAGATAAAGGGGCTGAATGACGTATTCAACCTCATGGTAAAAGAGCTCAAAACGCTTATAGAAAACATAAGCGCAGCTTCTGAAAGCATGAACAGGGCATCCGGGTATATAGGTGAAATTTCGGGCAATGCCTGTGAATTTACAAATGAGATGGCATGTGTTGTCGAGCAGGTGCATATAGGCGCGGCAAGCCAGACTATGGAGCTTGAAAATGCATCTGGTGAGTTATTGGATCTGGACGGCCTGATAACTAAGACAAACGGTTATATTGAAAATATGATGAAGACTTCCGAACGAACAGACCAGCTTATAAGCACGGGAGGAAAGCATATGGATATAATGGAGGAAAAGTCAAATACGGCCTACAATTGCTCTATGGAGGTTGAATCTGAAATGAAAGGGCTTGTGGATCATATAGACAGGATACAGGAAATAGTTGCTACAATAGCTACGATATCTAAAAAGACAAACCTGCTTGCACTAAATGCCAGCATAGAAGCGGCAAGGGCAGGAGAAGCAGGAAGAGGATTTTCTGTTGTAGCTGACGAGATAAGAAAACTTGCCGAAATGGTAAGAAGCGAGTCGGATACAATAAAAGAAATAACAGAGGGCATAAGGGTGAAGACTCATTCGACGGTAGTGATTTCAAGTGAAAACGGAAGGGCGATAAAATCGCAAAGAGAAGCTGTACGTGATACTAAGTGTGCATTTGATGACATACTTAAAAATATAATGTGCATGATTGAAGACATAAATATGGTGGAAGGAAACATATCAAGAATAAACGAAATGAAAGACGGGATAATAAATTCGGTTTCGCAAATTTCACAAATAGCTCAAAGCTCCGCGGGCATGAGTGAGAGTGCAAATGAAAAGTCAAAGCTTCAGTTTAAGATAATGGAAGATATGAAAAAGGAAAGCGACGATTTGGACAGGCTTTCTCAAAATTTAAAGGAATTGATAAGGATATTTGGATATTAATTTGAAGTATGGAGTAACAATCTTAACATGAACTTAACACGTTTAACGCAATGTTAACCGCTGTATTCCAACGTTTGATGCTATAATTTAACATGTAAACGAAGTCGATGCAAAGCAACTGGTAAGGCTTTCCCCATAAAACTGAAAAAGCCTTTATATTGAGATTCATCAATTGGCTGTTTAGCAGGGAAGACCTAAAAGCCAAATCAGATATATAGAATACAATCAGACGTAAAAGTGGAGGGTTACAATGATTAAGAACGTAAAAATCAAGACTGCAGACAAGTATATAAAGAAGATGTATACTCAAGAGAAAATTGTAAAGACAATTCTTCAAATTTTTTCAGCGACATCGATACTTGTAACTTTGGGAATAGTGGTGACTCTTTTTTCGGAGACCATGAGCTTTTTCAATGAAGTTTCAATATTTGAATTCCTGTTCACTACAAAATGGACACCGACACTTGCGCCAAAGCACTTCGGGGTTATCCCTCTGGTTATAGGAACTTTAATGATAGCTCTTATGTCGAGTGTGATATCAATACCTATAGGGCTTGGCAGTGCAATATACCTCAGCGAATTCGCCCCGGCGAATGTAAGAAAGGTAGTAAAGCCGGTGCTTGAGATACTTGCAGGCATACCTTCAATAGTATACGGATTCTTTGCACTTAATTTCATAACACCGTTTTTAAGGGTTGTTTTCAACGATGTAGAAGTATTCAATGCAATGAGTGCTGCAATAGCTGTGGGAATAATGACAATGCCTATGGTTGCGTCTCTAAGCGAGGATGCTATGAAGGCGGTGCCCGATTCAATAAGAGAAGGTGCATATGCCCTTGGAACGACAAGATTCGAAGTAGCAGTGAAGGTTGTACTCCCAGCTGCGCTTTCAAATATAGTTTCGTCATTTGTGCTGGCAATATCACGTGCTATAGGGGAGACGATGATAGTTGCAATAGCGGCAGGGGCGAATAGCAATCTGACGCTGAATCCATTGAAGAGTATACAGACCATGACTGGCTACATGGTAAACATAAGCCTTGGAGACATAGCGCATGGGTCTGTTGAATACAAGACTGTGTTTGCGGTTGGATTCTTGCTTTTCCTTATGACTCTTTTCATGAACATACTTGCAAGACATATAGTGGCAAAATACAGGGAGGAATACTAATATGAAGGGGATTGAAAATGCAATTGACAGCAGCTTGATAAAGGGTGTTGGAAGCAGATCCAACATAATGAAAAGAAGGATGCAGAGTAAATTCTTCGAGCTGTTTTTCTTTGGTGCAATAATATTTGGCATAGTGATGCTTATGGTGCTTATGGCCAATATAATAAAAGAAGGAATAGGATGGCTTGACATGGATTTTATAACGAGCTTCCCATCGAGATTTGCTAAAAAGGCCGGAATAAAGTCGGCTCTTGTTGGAAGCATATGGGTTATGTCGCTTACATTCCTTTTCTCATTCCCTCTTGGAGTGGGAACTGCAATATATCTTGAAGAGTATTCAGACAAGAAAAAGAGATTTAACCAGATACTACAAATCAATATAGCAAACCTTGCTGGGGTGCCGTCTATAGTTTATGGAATACTGGGGCTTGCAGTTTTTGTAAGGTTTCTGGGATTTGAAAGAAGCATAATATCTGGAGCTCTGACGCTAGGACTTCTCATACTTCCGGTTATAATAGTGTCTTCTCAGGAAGCTTTAAAATCGGTTCCAAACGAGCTCAGACACGGAGCATACGCGCTTGGAGTTTCAAAGTGGCAGACCATAACAGGAGTTGTGCTTCCATACGCCATACCAGGAATACTGACTGGAACAATTCTTGCAATGTCACGTGCAATGGGTGAGGCGGCGCCGCTTATAATAATAGGTGCGGCTGGATATATATCATTCCTTCCTGAAAGTTTGATGGATTCATTCACTGTTCTGCCTATACAGATATTCAACTGGACTTCAAGACCTCAGGCCGAGTTCCAAAACATCGCGGCGGCGGGGATACTTGTGCTCATGGTACTGCTGCTTTCGGCAAATGCAGTGGCGGTAATAATCAGAAACAAATATGAAAAATAATATGTAAAATAGCGCATAAAAAAATATCCCGGGATTTCCGGGATATTTTTTATGCGCTTATTTGATTTTCTATAACATATTGTCTGAGTGCCTTTGAAAGCTGGTCCGGGCAAGATGTGCTCTTTGAGCCGCAAGTTATGCCTGAAAGCCTTTCTATGATATCTTCTATTTTCATGCCTTTGCAAAGAGAAGATATGCCCTTTAGATTCCCATCGCAGCCGCCGTGAAAATGCAGACAAGTCAGTCTGCCGTTTTCGATTTCAAACTGGATTTCCTTTGCACAAGAGCCCGATGTCTTGAATGTAAACATTGAATAGTTCCTCCTTGAATTTAAGTGCGAATATTATTGTATTAAAAGCTTTATTATATCACCATATAGGCTGTTCGCGTTTTTCTTCCAATTGTCGCATATGAGCTGAGCCTGCTTGTTCGACGGAAGGTTCAGCTTTATATCTATCAAAGAAGACTCGTTTTCAAGCACGCTGAGTTCTATTATGAATTCATTTTCGCTCTTTTTTTTGAGATTTGATTTTATCTGAGTTTCCTTCAATATATTTTCTTTATTATCGATTATATAGCTGTCGATTTTTTTACGGACTTCAAGCGGTATCCTTGATATGAAATAGTTAAGTGTCTCTACGCCTTTTTTATTGATCTTATAGTAGCCGGTTTTGAAATCGTCGCTGTCAATCAAATCGCTTTCTATAAGTTCGTTCATAAACTGCTGGAATACAAAATAATTCAAAAGGTCGATTTCCATTACCATCTGAGTCAGCTGTGAATTGGAAACAGGAACATCCATGTGCTTAAATATATACAGGATCAAAAGCTTGTTCAAAGCTGAATCCTTAGACGAGTTTTCAAACATTTTAATCATCCCCCAAAAAATCTCTACTTATATAATATTAAACCATTTGAAGGAAAAATGAAAGTACCCAGAGGAATCATTATCAATTTAATGAATGTATATGGTTTTAAATATTAAGAAAAGTGATTGGACTGGCATATGCCAAAAATATATAATTAATTGTAGGAAATGCCAATTTAAAATGAAAGGGAGGTATTATAATTGAGGAGATTTACAAATATACTAGTTTCGCTGTTAATGCTTACAATGTGTATGGTTTCGGGTTGTTCACAGTCTCAGGGCGGCGATGCGGCGAAAGCACAGGCAGGGGATGTGGAAATTCCAAAAATCAAAGTTTCGTACATATTTACAAATCACCAGACACCGCTTATGGTTGCCGCTAAAAAAGGTGAATTTTTCAAGGACAAGGGAATATATTTAAAGGAGATAGCTGACCGTCAAAAATATACCCTTATGAAAGACGAAAAGGCTGTGGCAGATATTGAGCTTGTGGTTTGCAAGAGTGGGTCTGAGACCATGACAATGATGTCTCAAGGTCACATAGACATAGGCCTTGCTTCGAGTGCCGCGAATATCACTGCAATGGACAAGGGAACAAATATAAAGATGCTGTGCCCCGTCCATACAGAGGGAATCGCAATGGTTGCAGGAAAAGACTCCTCTGTTTCAAACTGGGATGAATTTGTCCAAAAGGCGAAGGAAAGCGAAAAACCTTTGAAGGTTGGATACCACTCACCTACAAGTGCGCCTGTAATATTGTTTGAAGCGGCAATAAAGGAAGCGGGAATACCTTATACATTCAACCCGGAGGATACAGATGCGGACATATTGCTTGTAGACCTCAAGGGGACTTCAAACCTCATACCGGCACTGGTTTCAAATCAGGTGGATGCATGGGTGGGGCCTTCTCCGTATCCGGACCTTGCAGTGACTGAAAACTCGGGGAAAATAATACTGGACATGAAAAATATGCCTCCGAAGGGCAAATGGTATGATTTCCCTTGCTGTGTGGCTTCTGCCACTGAAAAGATAATACAGGAAAAGCCGGAAGTTGTTCAGGCCTTTACCGACCTTATGGCGGTGGCTGCACAGTACTCCGATGAAAACAAGGATGACGCCGCAAAGATAACTTCGGAATTCACGGGAGTTTCTGAAGAGGCTGCGAAAATGTCCAGCATAAAATATACTGCAGATCCAAGCGATACATGGGTGTCGAACCTAGGACTTGTATATGATACGCTTAAAAATGCGGATAAGCTTAAGGGTTCATATGTGGAAAAGGAATATGAAGAGGTCAAGGATGAGCTGTTTGACTTTAGATTCATAAAAAAATCGCTTGAAAAATAATACTAAAACCTAAAAATAAATAGGCAGGGCATATGCCCTGCCTTGCTTGTTATTAACAAAGGGGTGATATATTGAGCAGGACAATGAAATACATCTCGCCTGTGATGTTGCCCATAGCATTTATAATGTTTTGGGAGATTTTTTCTGTAAGGCTGGATAACCCGATAGTGCTTCCGAATGTAGATCAAGTCATGAAAATACTCATAGAGCCTACTGCAAATCTTTTGAGCATAGGTTCCATAATAAAAAATGTGTTTGTAAGCATACTAAGAGTCGGAATAGGTTATGGAATAGCGGCTGTCATAGCCATTCCGTTTGGCCTTATAATAGGGTACTCAAGGCGAATGGAGAATTTTTTAATGATGTTTTTAAACATATTCAGACCTATAGCACCTCTTGCATGGGTTCCGCTTGTGCTTGCGTGGTTCGGGGTTAACAGCATGGCTACAGTACTTAATATTGAAAGCGGAAAAGCATATGTGCTTTTCAGCAATATAAAAATATCCATGATATTCATAATATTCATAGGCTCATTTTTCCCAATACTTACAAATAGCATATATGGGGTCAAGAGCGTAAGGAAAACTCTTGTGGATTCTGCGTTAACTCTCGGTGCAAGCAAAAACGACATAATATTAAAGGTGCTTCTGCCGGCGTCAATGCCTTCTGTTATAACTGGACTCAGAATAGGTCTTGGAGTGGCCTGGATGTGCCTTGTCTCGGCTGAAATGCTGCCGGGAAGTCTTGCGGGGGTAGGATATCTTATAACTCATGCATACACCGTTGCAAGAACAGACATAGTTATAGCAGGCATGATAGCGATAAGCTTTGTGGGAGGGGCGTTCGACTGGATGTTCCAAAAGATCGAAATAAGGTTTTTCAAATGGCAGAGCATGTCAAGGTAGGTGATATAGATGGAAAGTGGGATAATAAGCGTAAGGAATCTCAGCAAGACATTTCTGACGGAGAAAAAGCAGAGCGTACATGCGCTAAAGGACATAGATATTGAAATAAAGGAGCAAGAATTCGTATGTATTCTTGGACCTTCGGGTTCGGGGAAGTCGACATTGCTTCGGATCATGGAAGGTCTTGAGAGCCCCAGCGAGGGTGAGATATCCGTAATGGGGAAAGAACTGAAAGAACCCGTACTTGAAGCTGGAATGGTGTTTCAGGAGTATTCACTTATGCCATGGAGAAATATAATAGACAATGTATCATTTGGACTTGAGCTAAGGAGGGTTCCTAAAAAGGAAAGGCATGAAAGGGCGGGGGAAATACTTGAAAAGTTCGGACTTAGGGATTTCAAGCATAGCTTTCCGCATGAGCTTTCAGGAGGCATGAAGCAAAGGGCTGCAATAGCAAGGTCTATTGCAACGTCACCAAAGATACTCTACATGGACGAGCCTTTTGGGGCACTCGATGCATACACGAGATTCCAGATGCAAAAGGATTTAATTGAATTTTGGCTTGAAGATAAAAGAACAATAGTGTTTGTCACTCACAGTGTTGAAGAAGCTGTATTTCTCGGGACAAGAGTCATAATGATGAGTGCAAGGCCGGGCATGATAGCGGGGGATTTTCAAATAGATATTGAATATCCAAGGGACAGATGGAATCCAAAGTTCGGCGAGTATTTCGAAACATTGATGGAGCTTATGAACAAGGTAAATGAAGCTTAATTTCAAATTTGCAAAAAACCAATGGATAAATGTGTAAACGACATATGTCCGTTGGTTTTTTTGGATACATTCGCAAATTCTTGTTTTGCCGCTGAAATCATACTGCGGTTTTGTGTTTTTGAACTTGTATACGGGTATAATAATACGGTGCAGCAGATGCTTTATTTGGGCATAAATAATCCGGAATGTCTCGTGATTGTCAGGGTGAATTGGCGCATATTAAATTTTACTGGTATAATATATATGTATAGGAATTTATTGAAATCATAGAAACATCTTATAAAGAAATTGCTCTTCATCTGTGAAAGTGTAGTCTTGTCGGCGTATAAGCTGAATTTTAAGGGCTGTACAATATCTATGGCTATTCCGGCCAATATATGCAAAGCATACTCAAAAAAACCTGTTTGCATTTTTGATTTAAATTGTGTATGCAAAACTGCAGTTCCCGTGTAAAATTTTGTCAAAAAATGATAATTATATATGTAACAAGAGCTGAGCAAAATCAAAACAGATATTGCCGGACATATAAATTTTTAACTGTTTGAATTGAATGCAGCCTTATATTTCGAACAAAATTGACGATTATCACTCATCTAAGAGGATACCAGCTACAGCGTATTCAAATAGTTTGCAAGGAAGTGAGAAAATGAATATAGTTTTACATTTAAAACAGCACGTTGGATGTCCATGCAGACCCATAGTGAAAGTGGGTAGCAAGCTTAAAAAAGGCCAGCTCATTGCGGTCCCTGAAGGACTTGGCGCCAACATACACTCAAGCGTATATGGAAGGGTCACATGCATTGGAGAAAATGCAATTGAAATAGATGCATTTGAAGACCAGCCTGAGGAATTTGTGAAATTGAGCGGCAACGGAGACTATCTCGAGCTTGTAAGAGAAGCCGGAATAGTCGGGGCCGGCGGAGCGGGATTTCCCACATATGTAAAGCTGCAGGCTGACATTGGAAAAGAGGGAGTGGTGATAGCGAATGCAGCGGAATGCGAGCCCATACTAAACCACAATACTCTTCTCATGGAAGAAAATCCGGAAATAGTGTTGAGGGGCCTTCAGTATGCTATGGATATAACGAAAGCCTCGCAGGGGATAATCGCCATAAAGAAAAGCCATATGAAGGCTGCCGTTTCCATGGCGAAGGCATGTAAGGACATAAAAAACATAAGCGTAAAGTTCCTGCCAGAAATGTATCCTGCAGGAGATGAAAGAGTTATAGTAAGAGAGATGACGGGAGTCGAGCTAAAGCCTGGACAGTTTCCGACAGAGGCGAATGCAGTAGTTTTGAATGTGGAGACCCTTAAAAACATGACAAGGGCCATAGAGTACAGGATGCCCGTAATGACAAAGGACATAACTGTTGGTGGAAGAGTGGGGGAGGCCAAAAAGGGCGAGGCCTTTTTAGACGTCCCACTTGGAATGCCTGTAAGCTCGTATATCGAAAACTGCGGAGGTTTTGTAAAGCCGTACGGCGAGATCGTGCTAGGCGGGCCTTTCACGGGCTGCAGGGGAAGCGAGGATTCACCTGTGACAAAGACTCTTGGAGGAATACTTATTGCAATGCCGTTTCCAAGTCACCGCAAAAAAGTGGGAATAATAGCATGTGAATGCGGAGCTCAGGAAGAAAGGCTTAAAGAAATTGCAACAGGAATGGGAGCCGAGGTAGTGGCAGAGAAAAAATGCAAGAGAATGACTGACGACGGGAGAGGAAGATACAGATGCGATCTTCCGGGAATATGCCCGGGACAGGCTGAAACGGTCCTATATCTCAAAAAACACGGAGCCGAGACAATAATAATGGGAACCTGCGAGGATTGAACTAACACAGTGACGAAAGTAGCTCCTAGGTTAGGAGTTTCGATTTTCCACAGCACAGACCACGTATTAAGGGCGGCTGGCCACAATCTTTACAGGAGAAAAAAGTAAATATTAATTGAGATAATATGAATAAATAGTATTCATGCGATCTTTTGCAAAAATCATAAAAGACAGAACAAGGAGGAAATGATATGTCAATAAATGTAGAAACGGCTAAGGCTCATGCAAAAGACCCCGCTGTAACTTGTTGCAGATTTGAAGCGGGTACTGTGGTTGAACCTTCAAATCTTGAAGATCCAAATATACTGCCGGACCTTGAGGATTCGGGGCTTTTGGAAATACCTTCAAACAGTCTTAAAATAGAAGAGGTGCTCGGGGCCAGGCTTAAGGTCACAGTCGATGCCCTTACACCGCTTACATCTGACATGCTCGAGGGCGTGAATGAAATAAATCCGAAAGAACCTGTGAAGGAAGAGGCCGCTGGGGCGCCGTTGGCAACTATAGCACCAGTGGAACCTGTATCTGCGGTTACTTCGCTGCCTGGCGGATCGAGCGTCAAGATACACATAGGTGAAGGAAGAAACATAGATATTGAAATACCGGTTGCAGTGGCTGCAAACATGGGACTGCTTCCCCAGCAGGCTGCTCCCTTAGCGGATTCGTCAGCTAAAGGACAGGAGTCTGCAAAGGTGGAAGCTCCAAATGCAAAGGAAATGAGAAGGCTTGTTAAAAAGCATTTCAAAATAGACAATGTAAAGCTTTCAGACGAAACAAAAATAGATGGAACCACTCTTTATATAAGAAAGGACATATGCCAGGATGCGGTGGCTTCCGAGGAGCTTGTCACGGATCTCGAAATCGAAATAATAACTCCCGAAAAGTACAATGCGTACAGCGAGACCATAATGGACGTCCAGCCTATAGCTGTCAAGGAAGAAGGCGAACTAGGAACAGGTGTTACGAGGGTTATAGATGGAGTGATAGTCATGGTTACAGGAACCGATGAAAATGGAGTTCAAATAGGTGAATTCGGCTCTTCTGAGGGAGACCTTGACAAGAACATAATGTGGGGAAGGCCGGGAGCGCCGGACTATGGAGACATATTCATAAAGACGCAGGTTACCATAAAGGCCGGAACAAACATGGAAAGGCCGGGGCCGCTTGCCGCACACAAGGCCACAGACGTTATAACACAGGAGATAAGAGACGCCCTTAAGGAGGCACAGGAATCGCTTGTTGCAGAAACTCAGGAACTAGTACAGTACAGAAGGCCAGGAAAGAAAAAGGTGGTGCTTGTAAAGGAGATAATGGGCCAGGGGGCAATGCACGACAACCTCATACTTCCAGTGGAGCCTGTTGGAACTGTAGGAGCCCAGCCAAACGTCGACCTTGGAAATGTACCTGTAATGCTTTCGCCTCTTGAAGTTCTTGATGGAGGAATACACGCACTTACATGCATAGGGCCTGCATCTAAGGAAAATTCGAGACATTACTGGAGAGAGCCTCTTGTGATAGAGGCCATGAACGACGAGGAAATAGATCTTGCAGGAGTGATATTCATAGGATCTCCACAGGTGAACTCAGAGAAGTTCTATGTTTCAAAGAGACTTGGAATGATGGTGGAGGGAATGGACGTGGACGGAGCCATAATAACCACTGAAGGCTTTGGAAACAACCACATAGACTTTGCGTCTCATCATGAGCAAATAGGCATGAGGGGCGTTGCTGTGGTTGGATGTACATTCTCCGCGGTTCAGGGTGCGCTTGTTGTAGGAAACGAATACATGAAATACATGATAGACAACAACAAGTCAAAACAGGGAATAGAAAACGAGATACTTTCAAACAACACTCTTTGCAAGGAAGATGCTGTAAGAGCGCTTGCCATGCTCAAAGCCGTAATGGCGGGAGAAGAAATAACGCCAGCAGAGAGAAAGTGGAACGCCAATGTGAAGCTTAACAATATTGAAATGATAGAAAAAGAAACTGGAAACAAGGTGGATCTCCTTGAAAACGAGCAGGTTCTTGAAAAAAGCAGAAAGAGAAGAGAGATATACGAAAAAGAAGAGGCTTAATATTGAATGGAGGATAATATGGACAGATTAAAATATATTTCCACAGAGAGAATGTATGAGGGCGTAATAGTTGAACTGACAGATGGAAGCGTTACAATTGATCTCAAGGGAAGGCTTGGCCAGTTCAAGATACCAAAGAGAATGCTTATAAGTGACTATGAACTCAAACTCGGATTGGAAGTGGGATTTCTGCTCAGCTATCCTGAGGTATTGGGGCCAGAGCCGAATGAAAAGTACGAAAAAATAATAAATGAAAATAAGAGGCGTGAAGCCGAAAAACAAAAACATATGGAAAGCGAGGAAAAATAAATGGGTCTTACTGTAGTAAAGGGACTTCAATCTGAAATATTCGTGCCGATAACACCTCCGCCGGTATGGACTCCTGTGACTAAAGAACTGAGGGAAATGAGGGTTGCTTTGGCTACGGCCGCCGGTGTGCATTTGAAATCAGATGAAAGATTTAATCTGGCTGGAGACTTCAGCTTCAGGGTTATACAAGGAGACGCTCCAACGAGTGAAATGATGGTTTCGCACGGCGGATACGACAATGCGGACGTAAATAAGGATATCAACTGCATGTTCCCCATAGACAGGCTCAGGGAACTTGCGCAGGAGGGATTTATAAAAGAGGTCGCTCCAGCGCATTTCGGATTTATGGGAGGCGGTGGAGACCAGCAGAAATTCACTGATGAGACAGGCCCGGAAATAGCGAGGAAGCTCAAGGAAGAGGGAGTCGATGCAGTTCTTCTGACAGCCGGCTGAGGTACCTGCCACCGCTCTGCCGTGATTGTGCAGAGAGCGATTGAGGAAGCCGGAATACCGACTATAATAATAGCGGCTCTTCCTCCTGTAGTAAGACAAAACGGTTCTCCAAGGGCGGTTGCGCCACTTGTTCCAATGGGAGCGAATGCCGGAGAGCCAAACAATATTGAAATGCAGTACAATATTGTGAAGGATTCGCTTTCAAAACTTGTTGAGATACAGACTCCAGGAAGAATAGTTCCTCTTCCATACGAGTATTCGGCAAATATATAAAATGTAAAAATGAATGCATATTGCAGATTCCCCTGCTTTGAGAGGAATCTGCAAACAATAAAACCCCAAGGTGATTGCTATGAATGATGAAAAAATTTTAAGAAGACTGGTTATAAAGGCATTTCATGTGGAAAATGTTGAATTTGGAAATGAAAACTCAATAGACGGCAATCTGTTGACAATTGACAGGCGAATATCAAATGAAATTGCTTCTGCAGAAAAGCTCATAGAGAGCGTTTCGATAGAAATAATAAAGCCGGGGGAGTATGATAGATATGTAAATACAATAATGGACATAATCCCCATATCCTCAAAAGTTCTGGGCAGGCTCGGGGCGGGGATCACACATACTCTTACAGGGGTGTATGTGATGCTTACCGGGGCGGACAGCAAGGGAAATCAGATGCACGAATTCGGTTCCTCGGAAGGGAACCTAAAGGAGCGCATGGTGCTTGGCAAAGCGGGCACCCCTTCTGAAACGGACTATATAATACATGTCGATGTGACACTAAAGTCTGATATGCCATTTGACAGGAATCTCGCAAATTCGGCATTCAGGGCATGCGACAAATTTGTACAGAGCTTCAGGGATATACTAAAGAACATGGACGGCAGAAAAGCGGATGAGTCGCACGAATATCTCGACAGGATAAGCCCCGGAGCAAAAAAGGTAGTGGTGATAAAGCAAATAGCAGGACAAGGCGCAATGTATGACAATCAGCTCTTTTCAAATGAGCCAAGCGGGTTTTCTGGAGGGGTTTCTATAATAGATATTGGAAACGTGCCAATGATAATTTCTCCGAATGAATACAGGGACGGGGCTATAAGGGCACTTACTTAGAGGTGATAATATGGGAATAGGACCATCTACAAAAGAGACTTCGCTGCATCATTTCAGGGACCCTCTGCTTGATGTTGTGTCAAATGACAATGATATAGACCTTTTGGGGGTTATGGTGGTAGGAACCCCGCAAGACAACCAGGAAAAATATTTTGTAGGGCAAAGGGCTGCCGCATGGGTTGAGAGCATGAGAGCTGATGGAGTTATCATATCCATTGACGGATGGGGAAACTCACATGTGGATTTTGCAAATACAATAGAGGAGATAGGAAAAAGGGGCATACCCGTTGTAGGCATTAGCTTTATTGGAACGCAGGCCCGGTTTGTCGTGAAAAACAGGTACATGGACACTGTAGTTGATATAAACAAATCTGAATATGGAATAGAAACTCAGGTGGTTGGAGAAAATAACCTGGCCTGCCTGGATGCAAAAAAAGCAATTGCATTCTTAAAACTTAAAATGAAAAAGAAGGAGGCGTCAAACAGGTGAAATTTCAAAGAAGCATTCAAGCAGTAGATTCACATACAATGGGGGAACCGACACGTATAGTTACAGGCGGAATTCCAAACATACCTGGAAAGACAATGGCTGAAAAGAAGGCTTACCTTGAAAGCAAAATGGATCACATAAGAACGGGCATAATGCTTGAGCCAAGAGGCCACAAAGACATGTTCGGCTCCATACTTACAGCGCCGGCAAACGAAAAGGCCGACATTGGGATAATATTCATGGATGGCGGCGGATACCTCAACATGTGCGGACACGGCACAATAGGCGCAGTGACCGTTGCACTTGAAACTGGGATGGTTGAGATGGAGGAGCCAAATACGCAGGTGATTCTTGACTCGCCGGCAGGGATTATAAGAGCTATAGCGAAAATCGAAAATAAAAAAGTTAAAGAGGTTTCATTCAAGAACGTGCCGTCGTTTCATTACAAAAAAGACGTTGAAATAGAAGTGCCTGAAATAGGGAAGATAAAGCTGGACATATCGTTTGGCGGGAGCTTTTTTGCATTAGTGAGCGCAAAGGAGATAGGTATAAGTGTACAGCCTGAAAACATACAGGCGCTTACAAAGAGAGCCCTTTTGATAAGGGACATATTAAATGAAAGCGTGGAAATAAAACACCCGACTTTGGATCATATAAAAACCGTAGACCTTGTTGAAATATACGATGAGCCCACACATCCGGATGCAGACTACAAAAATGTCGTCATATTCGGACAGGGGCAGGCCGACAGATCGCCGTGTGGAACAGGAACATGCGCAAAGCTTGCGACCCTGTATTCGAAAGGTGATATAAAAGAGGATGAACTTTTCGTATATGAGAGCATTCTTGGAACCCTTTTCAAGGGAAGGATAATTGATACGGCCAAAGTGGGGGAATTTGACGCAGTGGTGCCGCAGATAACGGCATCTGCATATATTACAGGATTCAACCATTTCGTATTTGACGACGATGATCCATTACAGTATGGATTTGTTTTAATATAAATTCCTTGTCAAACTAGACAAGCTTAACTTTTCTTTGCTGCCGCGTAATTTCAAAATACACTCCAATAATAATCTATGAATGAATTCAAATTTGCATTGCAGTAACAAAATACACTGTAAAAGCGGGCTGATAATGCTGGAATTGGCAAAATATGTTTTGCACAGTATGTTTATAATTATAATATAGCAAGACAGGTTTGAATTATTGTGCGTGGCATGGAAAACAAAAAGGAGTGTATGGATTTGTTCATTTTAGGTTCCAAAAATGTTATTTCAAGAGAGGTCATGTCTGACGATTTTATAACTTTAGACCAGAACTTGAACATCGATGAATGCATTGAGACGATGATTAGAAAAAATTTAAAGGATATTTTCGTAAAAGACGATCATGGAAAAATTGTTGGAATACTGACTCTTACTGACATATCAAATATGAAGAAAAAGGGCAGGTACGATGAAAATAAGCCTGTAAAGGAATATATGAATAAGGACGTCATTACTGCGGATCCTGAAAAAAGCCTAAAGGAGTGCAGGAATATAATGGTTGGGAATTCCATAGGGGTCTTGCCGATTTTGGAAAACGGAAACATAGCAGGAGTCATAAGGCCAGAGCATATAAGGGATTTTTTCTATATGAAAATAGAAGAGGCTGGCTTGGAACTTAAGAACATAATAGACAGCATATATGAGGCGATATGTGTTGTGGATGCCGATGGAATAGTGATAATTTGGAACAAGAATGCGGAGAAGCTTTACAAGATACCTGTCGAAAATATAATTGGAAAGAACGTACTGGACTTTTTCCCGGATGCTGCAATATCGAAGGTGCTGAAAAACAAAAAGGAAATCCAAAATGAATACCATTCACCAAGAAAGGATACACATATATTCATAAGTGCCCTTCCCATATATCGGGGAGGAGAATTTGTCGGAGTGGTGTCTACGGACAGGGATGTTACCGAGGTCAAAAAGCTTTCTCAGAAGCTGGAAAAGGCCAATACAAAGTTGAGTTTTTTGGAAGAAGAAGTGAAGCGATTCTCGGGAAGTTTTGGAAATATAATAGGAAACAGTCCCAAGCTGATTAAACGGATAGAGATTGCAAGACGGGTGTCAAAAAGCGATGCGAGCATAATAATAACCGGAGAAAGCGGTACTGGAAAAGAAGTTTTTGCAAGAGCAATACATGAAAACAGCGGGAAAAAAGGACTTTTTGTTCCGGTAAACTGCAGCGCAATACCAAGAGAACTTTTTGAAAGCGAATTGTTTGGATATGAGCCTGGAGCATTTACAGGTGCCAATAAAAAAGGAAAAATGGGAATATTCGAACTGGCAAATGGCGGAACAATATTTTTGGATGAAATAGGCGATATGCCCATGCATATGCAGGCGAAGCTCCTCCGTGTCCTTCAGGAAAGAGAAATAATGAGAGTGGGGGGCGAGAAAAAGATAAAAATAGACGCTAGAATAGTGTCGGCAACCCACAAGGATCTCAAAAACATGGTTGAAAATGGGGAATTCAGGGAAGACCTCTTTTACAGGCTGAATGTGGTGGAGGTTGATTTGCCCCCGCTGAGAGAGCGAAAAGGGGACATACTTCTACTGGTAGAGCATTTTTTGAAAGAAATTTGTAAAAAAAGCGGCAGAAATGTGCCGTCGATAGAAAAAGACGTTATAAAGCTCATTCAAAATTATGAATGGAAGGGAAACATAAGGGAACTGAAAAACACAGTAGAGCATTTGATAGTCTTAAATAGTGATGACAGCATAGGCATGGATATAGTGCCGTCATATATAATTGAAAACATAAAATATAAGGAGATAAATGACGAATACCCTCTGGATCTTGGGGCTGCTGTAGAAAAAGTTGAAAAAGCCTCAATAAAAAGAGCCCTTGAAATGACTGACGGCAACAAAGCTAAGGCGGCAAAGCTCTTGAATATTCCAAGAAGCACATTATATTACAAAATGGAAGTTTACAACATGTAATGTCAGTGTACCGACAGTGTCGGTACACTGACATTTTTGCTTTTGTGAAAAAATATGCAGTTTTAAAATACAGTTTACGCGGGTGACTGGGCGGGTATCAGGGGAAAATTGTTAAAAAAATATTAATAACTATCGGAATGCAAAGTGTCGAAAAACTGACGGAACAGTCGAAAAGTGTTTTGGTGAGATAGAGCATATTAATCACTTGAAACAGATTAATAAAAAAAACAAATCCAGTTATATCAATAGCTGATAATGAAAATAGAAAAAAATTATACTGAAATAAGAAAAGTTGGCACGCGGGTTGCTTTAATAGTATTGCGTAAAAAGTTATTAGCTATTCGTGTTTTACAATAAATAAAAATTTAAGGGGAGGTGAAACAATGAAGATATTGCTACCATTGAGACAACACGTTGGAGGTCCATGCAAGCCTATAGTTGAAATAGGAAGCGAACTTAAAAAAGGGCAGCTTATAGCAGTTCCCGATGGACTTGGCGCAAACATACATTCAAGCGTGCATGGAAAAGTCACATGTATTGACGAACATGCTGTTGAAATAGATGCATTTGAAAATCAGCCGGATGAATTTGAAAAGCTAAGTGCAAGCGATGACTATATTGAGCTTATAAAAGAAGCGGGCATAGTCGGAGCAGGCGGAGCCGGTTTTCCAGCACATATAAAGCTCAGTGCAGACCTAAGCAGCGGTGGAATGGTAATAGCCAATGCAGCGGAATGCGAGCCGATACTTAACCACAATACTTTGCTCATGGAAGAAAATCCTGAAATAGTAGTAAAGGGTCTGATGTATGCTATGGAGATTACAAAAGCCTCAGAAGGAATAATTGCCATAAAGAAAATCCATATGAAGGCGGCCATGGCTATGGCTAAAGCATGCAAAGACATAGAAAACATAAATGTGAAATTCCTGCCCAATATGTATCCAGCAGGAGACGAGAGGGTTATAGTCAGAGAAATGACAGGAGTTGAACTTAAGCCTGGCCAGCTTCCGCTTGAGGCCAACGCTGTAGTTACAAATGTTGAAACACTTAAGAACATATCAAGGGCTATAGATGAAAGAATGCCTGTTATAACGAAAGACATAACAGTAGGCGGAAGAGTGGAGAGTGCAAAAACAGGAGAGGTTTTCCTCGATGTTCCCATGGGAATGCCTGTAAGTGCATATATCGAAAAATGCGGAGGTTTTGTAAAGCCGTATGGAGAGATAGTGCTCGGAGGGCCTTTCACAGGAAAAAAAGGAAGCAATGATTCGCCTGTTACAAAGACTCTTGGAGGAATACTTGTTGGAATGCCGTTTCCAAGCCATGCGAAGAAAGTAGGCATAATAGCATGTGAGTGTGGGGCCCAGGAGGAAAGGCTTAGAGAAATAGCCGAGAGCATGGGAGCCATAGTAGTGGCTGAAAAAAAATGTAAAAGAATGACTGATGACGGAAGAGGAAGATACAGATGTGATCTTCCAGGAAGTTGTCCTGGACAGGCTGAGACGGTACTGTATCTCAAAAAGCATGGTGCAGAAACAATAATAACAGGTACTTGTGAGGATTGAACTAACACAGTGATGAAAGTAGCTCCTAGTTTAGGAGTTCCGGTGTTCCACAGTACAGACCATGTTTTGAGAGCGTCTGGGCATAAGTTGTACAGAAGAAAAAAATAGATAGTGAAAGGTTATGTGGATACAGAGTTATTCACATGGCCTTTTGAATAAAATTGTTAAAATTAGATCAAGGAGGAAATGATATGTCAATAACTGCAGAAACAGCTCAGGCGCATGCAAACGACCCTGCTGTAACTTGTTGTAGATTTGAGGCAGGTACTGTGATTGAACCTTCAAATCTTGAAGATCCCAATATATTGCCAGACCTTGAAGATTCAGGTCTTTTAGAAATGCCTTCAAATGGCCTTAAAATAGGAGAGGTTCTTGGAGCAAAATTAAAGGTGACAGTGGATGCGCTTACTCCTCTTACAGCTGACGTGCTTGATGGAGTCAATGAAGTTAAGGCAGAAGAAGCTGCGCCAGAGCTAAAAGAGGTTGTAGCACAGGAGGTAGCACCGCTATCAGCTGTAGCGCCGGTATCATCTGTGGCTCCTGTTGCTGGAGTATCAAGCGTTAAGATACACATAGGAGAGGGAAGGAATATAGATCTTGAAATACCTCTTACAATGGCGGCTAACATGGGTATAGTTCCTCAAGCGGTTGCTGTTCCAGAGGCAATGCAAGTAGCAGAGTTAGAGGCTGCCGCAGCAAAAGAAGCCAAAGTGATGAGAAAGCTTGTTAAAAAGCATTTCAAAATAGACAAGGTAGAGCTTGCTGATGAGACTAAGATAGACGGAAATACTCTTTATGTAAGAAAAGACATATGCCCTGAAGCAATAGCTGCAGAAGAGCTTGTTACAGACATGAAGATTGAAATAATAACTCCTGATACGTACAATACTTACAGCGAAACTATAATGGACGTTCAACCTATAGCAGCCAAAGAAGAGGGCGAAATTGGAATGGGTGTTACAAGAGTTATAGACGGAGTTATAGTAATGGTTACAGGAACCGACGAAAACGGAGTTCAAATAGGTGAATTCGGTTCTTCGGAGGGAGACCTTGACAAGAATATAATGTGGGGAAGACCGGGAGCTCCTGACATGGGAGACATATTCATAAAGACTCAGGTTACAGTTAAAGCTGGAATGAATATGGAAAGGCCAGGACCTCTTGCGGCGCACAAGGCCACAGACATAATAACTCAGGAAATAAGAGAAGCTCTTAAGGATGCTGACGAGTCACTAGTTGTTGACACTGAGGAGCTAGTACAGTATAGAAGACCAGGAAAGAAAAAGGTAGTAATAGTTAAAGAAATAATGGGTCAGGGCGCAATGCACGACAACCTCATACTTCCAATAGAGCCTGTTGGAACAGTAGGAGCTCAGCCAAACGTAGACCTTGGAAACGTTCCTGTAATGCTTTCACCTCTTGAGGTGCTTGACGGAGGAATACACGCTCTTACATGTATAGGACCTGCGTCTAAGGAAAACTCTAGACACTACTGGAGAGAGCCGCTAGTGATAGAAGCTATGAACGACGAAGAAATAGATCTTGCAGGAGTTGTATTCATAGGATCTCCTCAGGTTAACTCTGAGAAGTTCTATGTTTCAAAGAGACTCGGCATGATGGTAGAGGGAATGGACGTAGATGGGGCTGTAATAACTACGGAAGGCTTCGGAAACAACCACATAGACTTCGCATCTCACCACGAGCAAATAGGAATGAGAGGCGTTGCAGTAGTAGGATGTACTTTCTCTGCTGTTCAGGGAGCGCTGGTTGTTGGAAATGAATACATGAGGTACATGATAGACAACAACAAATCAAAGCAGGGTATAGAAAACGAAGTACTTTCAAACAATACGCTTTGCGAGGAAGATGCTGTAAGAGCACTTGCTATGCTTAAGGCTGTAATGGCTGGAGAAGAAGTCAAGGTTGCAGAGAGAAAATGGAACGCAAATGTAAAGCTTAACAACGTTGAAATGATAGAAAAAGAGACTGGAAACAAAGTGGAGCTTCTTGAAAACGAGCAGTCTCTGGAAATGAGCAAAAAAAGAAGAGAGATATACGAGAAAGAAGAAGCAGCTAGCTAAATGGTGAATGGAGGATAATATGGACAGATTAAAATACACTTCCACTGAGAGAATGTATGAGGGAGTAATAGTTAAACTGACAGATGGAAGCGTAACAATTGACCTCAAGGGAAGACTGGGACAATTTAAGATGCCAAAGAGGATGCTTATAAGTGATTACGAACTCAAGCTCGGATTGGAAGTGGGATTTCTGCTCAGTTATCCAGAGGTTTTAGGACCGGAACCAAATGAAAAATATGAAAAGATAATAAATGAAAATCAAAGACGTGAAGCACAAAAACAAAAAAGTATGGAAAGCGAGGAATAATAAATGAGTCTTACTGTAGTAAAGGGACTTCAATCGGAGATATATGTACCAATAACACCTCCACCGGTATGGACTCCTGTAACTAAAGAGCTTAAGGATATGAAAATTGCTTTAGCTACAGCTGCTGGTGTACATTTGAAATCGGACAAGAGATTTAACTTGGCGGGAGATTTTACTTTCAGGATTATACCTGGAGAAGCTCCTACTGCTGACATGATGGTATCGCACGGTGGATACGACAACGCCGACGTAAACAAAGACATAAACTGCATGTTCCCTATAGACAGGCTTAGGGAGATTGCGGAAGAAGGATTCATAAAAGAAGTTGCTCCAGCGCATTTCGGATTCATGGGCGGAGGAGGAGACCAGCAAAAATTCACTGAAGAGACTGGTCCTGAAATAGCAAGACAATTAAAAGAAGAAGAAGTGGACGCAGTTGTCCTAACAGCTGGCTGAGGTACTTGCCACCGCTCTGCCGTGATTGTGCAGAGAGCGATCGAGGAAGCTGGAATACCGACTATAATGGTAGCCGCACTTCCTCCTGTAGTTAGACAAAACGGTTCACCAAGAGCAGTTGCGCCTCTTGTTCCAATGGGCGCAAATGCTGGAGAGCCAAACAACAAAGATATGCAGACAAACCTGCTAAAGGATACTCTTTTAAAGCTAATAGAGATTCAAACTCCTGGTAGAATAATGCCGCTACCTTACCAATACGTAGCAGAAATATAAGAATACCATAGGATCAAAACTTCCCTCTGTATATTTCAGGGGGAAGTTTTAAAACAATAAAAACCCCAGGGTGATGCTTGTGAGCAATGAAAAAATTCTGAGAAGGCTTGTAATAAAAGCATTCCACATGAAAAAAGTGGAGTTTGGAGAAAAAAACAGTATTGGCGATGGCACGCTGACTATTGATAGAAAAATATCAAACGAACTTGCATCTGAAGACGGTTTGATAGAAAACGTTTCCATAGACATAATAAAGCCTGGAGACCATGACAGGTATGTAAATACCATAATGGATATAATACCCATATCGACAAAAGTTCTTGGCTGTCTGGGAGAGGGAATAACCCATACTCTTACAGGTGTTTATGTAATGATTACAGGAGCTGACGGCAGTGGTAAGCAAATGCATGAATTTGGATCTTCGGAAGGGGTGCTTAAAGATCAGATAGTGCTTGGAAAAGCAGGAACCCCGGCAAAAGGAGACTATATAATTCACTTTGATGTAAAACTAAAGAAGGACATGCCTTTTGACAGAAGTCTTCCGATGGCGGCATTCAAGGCATGCAATAAGTTCAGTCAGCATTTCAGAGAAATTTTAAAGAAAATAGACGGAAGAAAATCCGATGAATTGCATGAATATTTTGACAAAACAAGACCTGGAGCGAAAAAGGTAGTAGTGATAAAACAAATAGCGGGCCAGGGAGCGATGTATGACAATCAACTCTTCCCGAGTGAGCCAAGCGGGCTTTCGGGAGGAATATCGATAATTGACATAGGGAATGTGCCCATGATACTTTCGCCAAACGAATATAGAGACGGCGCACTACGAGCGCTTACTTAAGGCGGTGATATGATATGGGAATAGGACCATCTACAAAAGAAACTTCGCTGCATCATTTCAGAGATCCACTGCTTGATGTGGTAGGGGACGACAAGGATATAGACCTTTTGGGGATAATGGTTGTAGGAACACCCCAAGACAACAATGAAAAATATTTTGTAGGCAAAAGGGCTGCAGCCTGGGTGGAGAGCATGAGGGCTGACGGAGTTATAATATCGGTTGACGGATGGGGTAATTCACATGTCGATTTTGCCAATACAATAGAGGAAATTGGAAAGCGGGATATTCCTGTTGTAGGACTGAGCTTCATTGGTACGCAGGCCCAATTTGTTGTGACAAACAAGTACATGGACACTATTGTAGACATAAACAAGTCAAAAGAAGGCATAGAGACGCAGGTAGTAGGCGAAAACAATGCTGTACATCTGGACGCAAAAAAAGCTTTAGCTTTTTTAAAACTCAAAATGAAAAAGAAGGGAGAGTAATTAAATGAAATTCCAAAAAAGTATTCAAGCTGTAGATTCACACACTATGGGAGAGCCTACACGTATAATTACCGGTGGAATTCCAAATGTGCCAGGAAAGACTATGGCTGAAAAAAAGGCTCATCTTGAAAGCAAAATGGACCACATAAGGACGGCTATAATGCTTGAGCCAAGGGGACATAACGACATGTTCGGTTCTATAATAACCGCACCTGCAAGCGAAGAAGCGGATATTGGAATAATATTCATGGACGGTGGCGGATACCTCAACATGTGTGGACACGGAACCATAGGAGCAGTAACGGTTGCTCTTGAAACGGGAATGGTTGAAATGAAAGAGCCGCATACACAAGTGGTTCTTGACTCGCCAGCAGGGCTGATAAGAGCAACTGCAACAGTGGAAAACCAGAAGGTAAAAGAAGTATCGTTCAAGAACGTACCTGCTTTCCACTATAAAAAAGACGTTGAAATAGAAGTTCCTGAAATAGGCAGAATAAAGTTTGACATATCTTTCGGAGGAAGCTTTTTTGCAATAGTGAGCGCAAAAGAGATCGGCATAAAGGTTGTTCCTGAAAACACCCAAGAACTTACAAAAGTGGCTTTGCAGATAAGGGATATAATAAATGAAACCATCGAAATAAAGCACCCTACGCTGGATCATATAAAAACTGTAGACCTTGTTGAAATATATGATGATCCAACCCACCCGGACGCAGATTATAAGAATGTGGTCATATTCGGACAGGGACAGGTGGACAGATCTCCATGTGGAACGGGAACTTGCGCAAAGCTTGCAACTCTTCATTCAAAGGGAGATATAAAAGAAGGTGAACCATTTGTTTATGAAAGCATACTAGGGACACTTTTCAAAGGAAAAATACTGGATAAAACAAATGTGGGCGAATTCGATGCTATAGTCCCAGAAATAACAGCATCAGCATATATCACAGGATTCAACCATTTTGTATTTGATGATGAAGACCCTGTAAAGTATGGATTTATTTTAAAATAGTCTGCGTATAAGCAGACATGCTTTTATTTGTTAATTTTATGATAATAAAAAAATGAACAAATAAACAAATATGAGATTGCATAAAATATAAACCTGTATGGGAGGAAAAGCTTATGATAAAAATGGTTTTGGGTGTTTTGGGCTTTTTGACGATTTGGTTCCTGGCTGTATTTGTAAAGGACTTTTTGAACAATAAAAACAATCTCGAGGACAATTCATGGGGAAAGGTAACAGCAATAGGATTTGTGACAAACTTTTTCGACACGCTTGGAATAGGGTCGTTTGCCCCGACAACAGCCCTGCTTAAAGGGTTCAAGCAGGTTCACGACAGGGTTATACCGGGAACACTTAATGTTTCATGTACAGTGGCCGTTGTGCTTGAGGCGTTCATATTTATGACTACAATAGAGGTTGAAGCGGTAACTCTTGTGTCAATGCTTGCTGCGGCTACAGTAGGGGCGTATTTGGGAGCGGGGATAGTGTCGAAGCTTCCTGAAAGAGTTGTGCAGCTTGCAATGGGAGTTGCGCTGTTTGTGACGGCATTTCTTATGCTCGCAGGACAAATGCAGTGGATGCCTGGTGGAGGAGATTCCATAGGCCTTTCCGGATCGACACTTGTTATTGCCATAATAGGAAACTTTATACTTGGAGCACTTATGACTGCGGGAATAGGACTTTACGCTCCTTGCATGGCTCTTGTATTTTTCCTTGGAATGTCTCCAAAGGTTGCATTCCCTATAATGATGGGTTCTTGTGCATTCCTTATGCCTGTGGCTGCAATAAAATTTGTCAAAGAAGGAGCATATGACAGAAGGGCTTCAATGGGTATAAGCATAGGCGGAGCCATAGGGGTTTTCATAGCGGCTTATCTAGTAAAGTCACTTCCTCTTGAAATACTGAGATGGCTTGTAATAGGAGTAATACTATATACATCGATTACTATGCTCAAAGCTGCTAAAAAATCAAAAGAACTTGCTGAAAAAATTGCTTGATAGTAAATTTCCATATTAAACTTCCATAACTTTCTCAAGTACCCCTTTGAAATAGGCCAAGGGGTGCTTGATTTTTTGTATATAAAGAAAGTTATTTGAAAATAGGTGGTTCTAATTGTTTTCAGGTCAGGGGATGAAACACCTGCAAAAGCTTGTGATGAAGTGAACATGAAAAATATTAATGTTAAAATAGTGTAAAATTTTTTTTGTCTGTATTGATAGATCGGAGAAAATGCCCTATAATATGGATATCGGCAGGGAATTAAAAAAATTAGAAGGTGATTTCCTTGGAAAAGGCTATTTTAAGCAATTTTGACAAATCTGTAAAAAGCATATGTCCGAATAAGAAAAGGGAGAACATGGGTAATTTCATGGGTTTTATAGATCCGAACCCGGGGGAGAAGATACTGCTTGTAGGAGATATCTCCCACTACGGAAAATACCTTAAAAAAACTGGCGCGGATGTGATAATATTTGAAAACGCCCAGGAGAGCCATGTGTCTGCAATTGTAAAGAACTGCAACTGCAGCATAGTTGACGGGAACATAGAGCATATGCCGTTTACGGAGGATTTGTTTGACAAAATAATATTTTTAAACCATTTCAATAGTTTTGAAAATGAAAAAAAGGTGTTAAGGGAAATATATAGGGTATTAAAGATAGACGGGAAGCTTATAATTGAAGAAACGGACCCCAAGAGCATACTTACAAAGCTGTTTATGATCACAAAGAAGATATTGGGATTCAGGTGTTTTTTCTATTATCCGCAAGAAATCCAAAGGCAATTTGAAAAAATAGGCCTTGCAGGCGCTTTTAAGTATGTGGAAAAAAATAAATATATATATATTGGAAAAAAACTCAATTGAAGACTAGAAATTTCTAGTCTTTTTTGCATACATGGAGGAGAATGATGAAAATAAACTATCAGATTGTAGTGGCTATAATATTAGTTATAATACTGGGAACTATCCAGCACACATTAAACAATATACTGCTGAATTTAAAGGATATAAAAAATATTTTAACTGGGATAAATACAAAGGACAGATAATATGGTTGATTTGAATTGTATAAAAAAGGACATTCAAAACATTGCCCATGCAATATCCTCGGCGCTTAAAATTGACGTTACCATAGTTGATGAGAAGCTTGTCAGGATTGCAGGCACAGGCAATTATATAAAAAAGGTAGGCGAGCAGATAAGCGAGCTCTCTGCATTTGGCATAGCGAGGCAGACTGGTGAGAGTTTCATAATAGAAAATCCGAGAGTCGACGATATATGCAAAATGTGCAGCATGAAGGATCAATGCAATGAGTGGGGTGAAGTGTGCTGTCCGATAATGCTTGGAGGGCGCTCGGTTGGAGTAATAGGCCTGATAGCGTTTGATGAAGAACAAAAGGGCAGGATGGTTGAGAACAAAAAGCAGCTCCTTGATTTTGTAAACAGGATGTCAGAGCTCATATCAAGCAAGCTCAAGGCTGAAAAAAAGACAGTGGAGCTCAGGGTAGAGGCGAGAAGGCTTCAAACCCTTCTCAACAATATGGACAAGGCTGTTGTATCGGTTGATTCAAAGGGAAAGATAGACAGGTGGAATCAAAAATTCATCCGCGCATTCAAATTAGACGACAATATAGAGGGAAAGAGCATATTCGACATTCTTGACTTCATAAAAATTGATGAGATACTCGGAATAAAGGAAAGGCAAAGGAGCACTAACTTCATATACAAAAAAGGTCTCTATTCATTCAGGGGTATATACAACATAAACCCGATAATACTAGAGGAGAATGTAGAAGGGTTTGTATTTGATTTTTTGGATACCAGATCCATAATAAAGGACTTCAACGAGATAACTACATTTGAGGACAACATAACATTCGACAACATAGTTGGAAACAGCAGGGCAATGCAAAGGGTGAAGGAAAAAGCTAAAATAGCGTCTTCATCTTCATCGACTATACTTATAACGGGCGAGAGCGGAACGGGGAAGGAGCTGTTTGCACGTTCGATACACAACAGCAGTTTCAGAAGAGGCTATCCATTTATCGCCATAAACTGTGCGGCGATTCCAGAGGCTCTTTTGGAAAGCGAGCTATTCGGATACGAGGAAGGTGCATTTACAGGCGCGAAAAAAGGCGGCAAAATGGGTAAATTCGAGCTTGCAGACAAGGGCACGATTTTCCTCGATGAGATTGGAGACATGAGCCTTCACCTTCAGGCCAAGCTTCTCAGGGTGCTTCAGGAAAGAAAAATAGAAAAAATAGGATCTGACTATAACATACCTGTAGATGTGAGAATAATAGCGGCTACAAATAAGGAACTAGGAAGAATGGTAAGCCTTGGGGAGTTTCGGGAAGACCTATATTACAGGCTCAATGTAATTCCGATAATGGTGCCTCCGCTGATTGAGAGGAAAGAGGACATACCTGTGCTTGTGGAAAATATAATAAAGGAGTGTTCTCAGAAACTCCTCAAAAATGTAAGGGGAATTGAACCGGAAGCACTTGATGTGATATGTGAATACAACTGGCCGGGGAATGTAAGGGAGCTTCAAAACGTCATAGAGTACAGCGTGAATATGACTACATCTGAAAGCATAACTATTGATGACATTCCGGAAAAGATATCGGGTGGGGCAGCTTATGAATATGAAGAGTGTGAAAAAAGCGCGGGCCATGAAGAGATAAGGCCATTGGCTCAAATGGAAAGAGATGAGATAATAAGAGCACTTGACAGGTTTAAAGAATACAAATCGGGCAAGGAAAAGGCTGCAAAAGCACTTGGAATTTCAAGGGCTACACTATACAGGAAAATAAAGGAGTATGGCATATAGATTATGCTGAGGGAATTTTCTGACAATCAAGTCTCAAAATGATACAAAATATCATTTTGAGACTTTTTTGTATTGTTTTAAGAAACTATGAAATGCATATGTGAATTGGATTTGAAAATTTTACAAAAACATATCCATAAAAATAAAATACAAAAGCGCATATCTCTTGGAACACAAGAGGTGTGAAATTGCATTCTAAATATATTTAAAACATATGGACGCACGAATTGGAACTGGCACGGTAATTGCTCTTATATACAATATCATAATATTATTGGTATGCGATTACTGGAGGGGTTAATATGAAGAATGCTTTGTTAAATCTTTTAAAATCAGAGGTAAAGCCGGCGCTTGGATGCACAGAGCCTGGAGCGGTTGCGCTTGCAGTTGCCAAGGCGAGAGAAGTTCTTGGGCAGGAGTGCAAAGAATGTAGCATAGAAGTGAGTGCGAATATATATAAAAATGGAATGGGGGTTGGAATCCCGGGAAGCGGTGGCAAAGTGGGACTTGAAATAGCTGCTGCAATGGGACTTTTGGGCGGAGACTCAAGCCTCGGACTTGATGTGCTTGAAAGTGTTGAGGAATGCCAGCTGGATATGGCTCAAAGGCTTGTGGACGAGGGCTTCATAAATATTTCACCACTTAAAGAAGGAGACAGGATATTTACAAGGGTCGTTTTAAAGGGGGAAGACAGCATATCAGAGGCTGTAATAAGCACAAAGCATGACAATTTCATACTCGTAAAAAAAGATGATGAAACCATTTTGAATACGTGCATGAGCAATGCCTCAAGCCCATCGTTGGAAGGGGAAGAAAGTCCTGTCGTAAAGCTTAGCATAAGAGAGCTTATAGATGTGGTGGAGAGCTTTGAATTTAAGGATATAGAATTCCTTCTTGAAGGAATTGAAATGAACAAGAGAATGGCGGAAAAGGGTCTTTCTCAAAAACTTGGGGCAGGGGTTGGATACAGCTTTAAAAAAGCTATTGAAGACAAATTCATAGCGGATGACCTTATAAACATGTCTATGATGGTGACTGCAGCTGCATCGGATGCAAGAATGTCGGGTGTTAAAATGTCTGTAATGAGCTCGAATGGAAGCGGAAACCATGGACTTACGGCCATACTTCCAATCGCTGTTTACAATGACAAGTATCCGCAAAGTGATGAAAGACTTGCAAAGGCGCTTGCTATAAGCCACCTTTTGATATCTTATGTCAAAAACTACACTGGAAGGCTTTCGGCTGTATGCGGATGCGGAGTTGCGGCATCTGTGGGATCAGCGGCGGCTATAACATGGCTTATGGGTCTTGGATATGACGGGGTTGAAGGTGCCATAAACAACATGATTGCAAACCTGAGCGGAATGGTATGCGATGGTGCAAAGGCGGGGTGCGCTTACAAGCTTTCAAGTGCAGCAGCAGCGGCAATGCAAAGCGCAATCAATGTGAAATACGGATCCATTGTTCCAAAGCTAAATGGAATAGTAGGGGAAACTGTCGAACAGAGCATAAGAAACCTTGGAAAAGTCAGCGGCAGAGGCATGAGAATAACCGACGATGTAATAGTGGATGTAATGGATGGAATGAATAAAAACAAAAACGTACTTGTCTAAGTACGGAGGGCTTGTTGACAAAGCTGGAATTTTAAATTAAAATGAAGTTTATATAGGCTCTGTTGAATATATGCTTTTCAGCCATATACTCAACAGAGTTTTTATTTGAGTAGAGAAGTAAAAAAGAATCCATAGTGGAGGTAAAAAATGGATATAGAAAAGAGAAAATGGGAAATACTTTGTTCAAAGGAAGACATACAAGACAGAGTGGAAGAACTTGGAAAGCAGCTTACAGACGAATATGATGGAAAAAACCTATATGTTATATCACTTTTGAAAGGAAGCTTCATATTCGCATCTGACCTTGTGAGAAGCATTGACACAAAAGTTAAACTGGGATTTATGACTACATCAAGCTATGGAGATGATTTTGAGAGCAGCGGCAAGGTGAAAATGTCCGGCCTGTCTGACGACATAGAAGGTTATGACATACTTGTGGTTGATGATATAACTGACTCGGGTTTTACCATGAAATCTGTCATGGAGCACCTTAAAGGGAAAAAACCTGCAAGCGTAAAGTCTTGCGTGCTTTTGGACAAGCCTAGCAGAAGACAGGTTGAACTAAAGCCTGACTATGTAGGTTTTACAATAGAGGACAAGTTTGTAGTCGGATACGGACTTAACTACGGCGACTACTACAGAAATGTACCTTACGTTTTTGCGGTTACTGACGAAGAAATATAAAAGGCTGCAAATACATAATTTGCAACAAACATAAAAATAGCGATAATTTCCCATGGTGATAAAGTGGAAATTATCGCTATTTATTTTACATTTAAAGTTTTATATGAAGATGTATGCAGCTCCAAAGCGCAAGATATTTGATGGGTTTATACATCACATGCCTTTAGTTGCATACTATCCTCTAAGATCGTCCATAAGCTGAGTCTTTTCAGATGTCTTTTCGTCTTTCATCTTTATAACCTTTGCAGGTGATCCGGCAACAACGCTTCCCTCAGGAACATCTTTTGTAACAACTGCTCCCGCGGCAACAACTGCACCTTTTCCAACCTTAACGCCTTCCAGTATTACGGCGTTTGCACCTATCATTACGTCATCTTCAACTATTACAGGAGTGGCTGAAGGCGGCTCAAGAACTCCGGCAACGACTGTTCCAGCTCCAACGTGAACATTCTTTCCGATCATGGCTCTGGCACCAAGTACTGCGTTCATATCTATCATAGAACCTTCGCCTATCTCAGAACCTATGTTTATAACTGCACCCATCATTACTACAACTTTGTCAGCTATAGAAACCATGTCCCTTATTATAGCGCCAGGCTCTATTCTTGCAGAAGAACTAAGCTTGTTGAACATAGGAATTGCAGAATTTCTTCTGTCATGCTCCATGTGGTAGTCGCTTATACTGCCTTCATTTTCTGAAAGTATCACTTTCATGTCTTCGTAGTCGCCAACAAGTACGAATGAACCGTCATTTCCAAATACCTTGAGGTCGCTGTACTTTTCCTTTAGAGCATACGCGTCAAAGTCTGCGTTCATATATACCTTTACAGGCGTCTTCTTTTTAACTTCCTTGATGTACTTTGCAATTTCATATGCATCTGTCATTTTTTTCATAAAATTAAAAACCTCCGTTTATACTTTAAATAGATCCTGCATGTTATAGTAGCCATTTGGCTTTTTGCTCATGAACTGAGCGGCTTTAAGTGCGCCTTCAGCAAATATTTTCTTTGAAAGGGCCATATGGTTTATCTCTACAATCTCGTCTTTGCCAGCGAAAATTGCAGTATGCTCACCAACGATCGTGCCGCCTCTTACCGCATGTATGCCTATTTCTTTTTCATTACGCTTGCAGTCAGTACCATATCTTCCGTAGTTCATCTCCATTGAATTTTCAAGAGCCTCATTTATTGCATTTGCAATCATTATGGCAGTTCCGCTAGGAGCGTCAACCTTTTCGTTGTGATGCTTTTCAACTATTTCAATGTCAAAATCCGAAAGCACCTTTGCGGCCTGGCTTACAAGGCTTAGCATCAGATTCACTCCAAGAGACATGTTGTATGAATGGAAAACCGCTATGTCTTTTGAAGCTTCATTTATCATTTCGAGCTCATTGTCTGAATATCCCGTAGTGGCAAGGACAAGAGCGCATCCTTTATCTTTGCAGTATTCTACAAGCTCAGGAAGTGCTTCTGGTCTTGAAAAGTCCACAACTGCGTCTACAGGGCCTTCTATTTCAGATGCCGATGCGTAAAGCCAATCAGGCTTTTCTGAAAGGCTTCCAGCCCCCTTGTCGACAGCTCCGGCAAGAGAAATTTCGGGATTTTCTTCAACCGACTGGAGAAGAACCTTGCCCATTTTTCCAAGGGCCCCGTTTATTATTACGTTAATCATTAGAGTCCTCCCTATTATTTAACTTCAAAACCGTAATTTTTAAGCTCGTTTTTAAGTACTTCAAGGTTTGAAGGCTCCATCTCACAAAGAGGAAGCTTAAGCTCACCAACGTCAAAGCCTAAAACGTTAAGCGCAGTCTTGACAGGTATAGGGTTAACCTCTATGAAAAGTGCGTCTATAAGGGCCTTCATGTCAAGCTGAAGCTTTGTAGATCCTTTTACATCGCCTTCAAGATATTTTATTACCATGTCGTGAGTGTCTTTTGGGCATATGTTTGCAACTACAGATATTACTCCTATGCCTCCAAGTGAAAGTATAGGAACTATCTGGTCGTCATTTCCCGAGTATATTGCAAAGTCTTCAGGCACTATGCTAGCAAGCTTTGCTATTTGAGATATGTTTCCAGAAGCCTCTTTCATGGCAACTATGTTTTCAACTTTTGAAAGTTCAAGAGCTGTTTCAGGAAGTATGTTTACACCTGTTCTTCCTGGAACGTTGTAAAGTATTACAGGTATCTTAACACTATTCGCTATAGCCGTGTAGTGCATTATAAGGCCCTTTTGAGTAGCCTTGTTGTAATAAGGAGTGACTAGCAAAAGTCCGTCTGCGCCCAGTCTTTCAGCTTCCTGGCTAAGCTCTATGCCGTGGTGAGTGTCGTTAGAGCCGGTACCTGCTATTACAGGAACTCTCTTGGCAACTTTATCTATAACGCATTTTATTGCAGCCAGATGGTCTTTATCGGTCATTGTTGAAGCCTCGCCTGTAGTACCTGCAACGACTATGGCGTCAGTTCCTTCTTTTATCTGCCATTCTACAAGTTCCTCAAGCTTTGCAAAATCAACTTTTCCATCTTTAAAAGGTGTAACTATGGCAACTCCAGAACCTTTGAATATCATATGCTATCATCCTTTCGAATTAAATTAGGTTGTATTGAATCAGCAGTTCGGCAATTTGAACTGTGTTTGTAGCAGCGCCTTTTCTTATGTTGTCGGCTACTACCCAAAGATTAAGGCCGTTATCAAGGCTAAAGTCTCTTCTTATTCTTCCTACGTACACTTCGTCTGTTCCGGCAGCGTCTACCGCAAGAGGGTACTTGTTGTTTGCAAGATCGTCCACTACTATAACACCTTGTGCGTTTTCAAGGATTTCACGAACCTTGTCAAGCTCGAACGGTTTTTCAAACTCTATATTCACAGATTCGCTGTGTCCGTTTATAACAGGAACCCTTACAGCTGTCGCAGTTATTCTTAGAGAATCGTCTCCAAGTATTTTTTGTGTTTCAAGGACCATTTTCATTTCTTCCTTAGTATATCCGTTTTCAAGGAATACATCTATGTGAGGAAGGCAGTTGTATGCTATAGGATGAGGGTAAAGCTCGTTCTTATTGCCCTTTATGCCTTCTTCTAAGTCTTTTATTCCCTTAACTCCAGAACCCGAAACAGCCTGATAAGTAGAATACACTATTCTCTTTATTCCAAATGCGTCGTGAAGAGGCTTAAGTGCGACTACAGCCTGTATTGTAGAGCAGTTAGGATTTGCTATTATTCCATTGTGCTTTTTCACGTCTTCAGGATTTACCTCAGGAACTACAAGAGGAACATTTTCATCCATTCTCCACGCGCTGCTGTTATCTATAACTATCACGCCTTTTTTCTGAGCTATAGGTGCGTACTTTTCACTTATAGAACCGCCTGCAGAGAAAAGCGCTATGTCTATGTCCTTATCGAAAGAATTTTCGTTTAACTCTTCAACTTCCCATTCCTGCCCTTGGAAATTAATCTTATTTCCTGCAGATTTTTTTGAAGCCATAGGGTATAATTTAGCTACAGGAAAATTTCTCTCCTCTAATACCTTAAGAAATGTTCTTCCAACGTTGCCGGTAACTCCGACTATTGCTACATTTAATTTTTTCATTAGTGTTACCCCCCATTAAGTCTAAAGTTTATACAATATTAACACTAAATATGAATATATTCAACAATTTAACGCGTGAAAGAAAATATTTTTACATAGAGGTGATTTTATATGATGTTTGATGATTTAAGGGACGATGTAAAGGGGCTTTTTGAAACTGTATCGAATCACAGAAAAAAGCTCAGCTCAATTGCGGAGATTGGACTGCGTGAATACGAAACTTCAAAATACATAAAATTTGTTTTGGACGGGATGGGCGTTGAGTACGACGAACTTATGGAAACTTCCGTAACGGGTATTATAAAGGGAAGCAAGGGGGAAAGAACCATTGCATTCAGAGCCGACATTGACGGGCTAAATACGGGAGATGGGACTGTAAAGCACCTTTGCGGGCATGACGGGCATATGAGCGTACTGCTCGGGCTTATAGAATATGTGGTTAAAAAGAGGGAAAGCCTTGTTGACAATATTGTATTTGTGTTTCAACCTGCGGAAGAGGCGCCGGGAGGGGCGAAGCCTCTTCTGGAAAAGGGGCTTGTTGAAAAATATGGCATAGACGAGATATTCGGGCTTCATATGTATCCTGAACTGGAAGAGGGGTATGCGGGGGTGAGGCCTATGCATTTTCTATCGGGTGCCGGAGAGGTCGACATAGACATAATAGGAAAGAGCGGACATGGGGCTATGCCTCAGGATGCGAACGACTCTGTCGTAATAGCCGCAAACTATATAGTCGCGCTTCAAAGCATAATTTCAAGGAACATAAGGCCTCTTGACGAGGGCGTGCTTACAATAGGAAAAATCGAAGGCGGAAGCAGAAGAAATATAATAAGCGGAAATGTAAGGCTTGAAGGAACTATAAGGGCTTTCAAGGAAAACGTATATGAAAAGATAAAGAGCAGGATAAGAGAGATATCAAAGGGGTTTGAGCAGACCTACGGATGCAGTGTAAATGTTGAGATAAGAGACGACTATCCACCTGTAAATAACGACCAGGGGCTTTTTGAGGAATTTAAAAATGCAGTTGGCGAACAGGATATAAAAATACTTGAGCCGCTTATGATAGCGGAAGACTTTTCATATTATCAAAGGAGTGTTCCAGGACTGTTTTTCATGCTGGGTTCAAGGAACGAGGGTAAGGGCTTTACGAAAAGCCTTCACAACATAGGGTTCGATATGGACGAAAGGGCTCTTTTGTACGGAGTGGAATTTTACGTCAGGCTTTTGGAGTATAAAGGGGTGATGGGCTAATATAATGAAAAAAGTTATGGCTTCAAACATGGTGTTTTTGCTGCTTTCCCTAGTGTTTGTGACGATGGGGGGCGAGTTTCAAAGGGACAACCTCAACACGGGTATAGTTCTTACGGAGCTTTTGATAGTCCTTCTGCCTGCCGTTGTGTTTGCAAATATGTACAAGGATTCTACAGCTAAATTGTTTTTGAAGATCAGAAAATTCAAGCCGTCCACGCTGATTAAAGTGGTAGGCGTTACATTTTTGACATATCCTATAGCTGTGTTTGGCAATGTGGTTGTGATAACAATACTCAGCATGTTTAAACAGCCAAACATCCCCCAATTTCCAATAGCATCCGACTTACCTCAGTATATTCTCTATATAGCCATTATTGGTATACTTCCGGGAATATGCGAGGAAATACTGTTTCGCGGCTTTTTTCTCAGCATGAACAGGGAGCTTGGAATAAGAAATTCCATACTTTTTACTGGATTTTTATTTGCACTTTTTCACTACAACATATATAATTTTGCAGGGCCCCTCATTCTTGGGGTTGTGTTCGGATATGTAACTGTCATTACAAAATCAATATGGCCTGCAGTGATATGCCATGCACTCAACAATTCAATAGCATCGACTCTGGGCTTTTGGGCGATTAAAAATGCTGGAGAGTCTACGCAAAGCACACAGGATATATTGGATAAGATACCATTCACATATGTGCTTGTAATCCAAACCGTATTTATAGGCGGGATTGCCATTATTTGCCTTGTGGGCCTCAAAAAGCTCATGGAGAGCCTGGCTGAGGATTACGGCATGGGAGCTATAATTCAAAGCGAGGAAAAAAGCCTTGTGCCGTTTTGGGATGTAATGGCATTTATGCCTGTAATCGTATGCATAATGCTTTACATGTATATAACATCGGTGATAATTTAGAAATCAATAATTTGTATATTTTAGGTTGGAGGATTATATGAACTGCTATGGAGAATTTGCAAACATTTACGACAAGCTTATGGGGGATGTCGATTATGACATGTGGTCGCGTTATCTGGAATGCATTATAAAAAAGTTTTCTGAAATAAAAGTGGGCACAATACTTGAACTTGCATGCGGCACCGGGAATATAACAATTCCAATGGCTGAGAAGGGGTATTCTGTCATAGGGATGGATATTTCGAATGACATGCTGTGTATTGCAAAGGGAAAACTTGACGGCAAAAGGCTTGATGTGAGCCTTATTCAATCTGACATGGCGGACTTTGAATACGATGCCGTGAGCGCACAGTGCGTAATATGCGCATGCGACGGTTTCAATTATATAACAGACAAATCTGCACTTAAGTCTATCTTTGAAAGGACATATGCTATGCTTCCAAAGGGTGGCGCATTCATATTCGATATAAGCTCAGGCTTCAAGCTTAAAAATATAATATCCGAGTCCACATTCACCCATGTCGATGATGATACGGCGTATATATGGGAAAACTATTATGATGAAGATGCAAATACGGTTGACATGGAGCTTACGTTTTTTGTGAAGGAAAACAGCGGCCTTTATAGAAGGTTTGACGAACTGCACGTTCAAAGGGCATATGAAAATGACGAGATTTTAGAAATGCTTAAAAGCTCAGGATTCAAATATTCAAATGCGCTTTCTGAATTTGGTTTTGAAGAGGACCATGGAAGATCGGAAAGGGTATTTTTTGCAGCGGTGAAGTAGTGGCATAAAGGGCATGTGGATATGAACCCGACCGTTTGGGACCGGCAGAACAAAATTGTCTTTAAGCTGTGGCTTGGGATTTCTATTATCGCATCCACCGCTGAATTCCGGAAAACTTTGAAACTCACTTTGCTCAGACAGTCAAAGTTTCCAACGGTTTCAGGGTGTATTTCGATTAGAAATCTACCAAGCCTTGCTAAATCAGACTGCTTTTGTTCATGTCGGTTCCATCGGCGTAAAGATACGTGCTCCGCCGATTTTTGGGCGGAATTTCAATGAGCAGCCTTTATAAAGCTCCAGAAAGCCGGCTGGGCTCATATCCGCACATGCCTTTAGCAGAGATTGAAAACATAAAGATAATGATAACAATTCTATATTTACTTTTATCAATCAAAAATGAAATCAATATATGCGCTCATTTCTGAACATTTTATGGAAAAGACAATGAGCCCGAATGTATATAATTTGAAGGGAGAATTAATTAATGAGTAATTATGTAATAAGAACATCTGCAGCAGACAACAACATAAGAGGATTTTTCGCGGTTACAACTGAAATGGTTGAAAAGGCGAGAACTGTACATGAAGCAACTCCGGTTGCGACTGCGGCACTTGGAAGGGTTATGACTGCGGCCAGCATAATGGGACTTATGATGAAGGGCGACAAGGACAAGCTTACTCTTCAGGTTATGGGTGGCGGACCGGCCGGTTCGATAGTGGCGGTTTCAAATTCAAAGGGAATGGTAAAGGGATATATATCGAACCCTTCTGTGGACATTCCGCTTAAAGAAGATGGAAAGCTTGATGTAGGAGGAGCTGTTGGAATAGACGGCAAGATAAGCGTAATGAGGGATCTTGGTATGAAAGAGCCGTACGTGGGACAGTACGATCTGTTCAACGGCGAAATTGCACAGGACCTTACTCACTACTATGCATATTCGGAGCAGCAACCTTCTGCGGTATCTCTTGGAGTTCTTATAGAAAAGGACTATTCTGTAAAGGCTGCAGGTGGATTCATAGTTCAGCTTATGCCTGATGCTGATGAAGAAAGCGTATCAAAGCTTGAGCAAAATCTGATATCCATGAAAAACATAACGGCTCTAATAGAAGAGGGAAATATGCCTGAAGAGATAATGGACATGGTGTTTGAAGGGCTGGACCCTAAAGTTCTTCAAAAAGATGAAGTGGACTTTGAATGCGACTGCAGCAGGGAAAAATTTGAAAAGGCACTTGTGACAATAGGCGAGGAAGATTTCGACAAGCTTATAAATGAAGACAACGGAGCGGAGCTTGTGTGCCATTTTTGCAATTCGAAGTACAACTTCACAAGGGAAGATCTTGAAGAGCTAAAGAAAAACATGTAAAGGGTGATTTTATGGCTGGGCCTTTGAGGTATGAAATTATTGGAGAAGACAAGATAGGAATGACCCTTTCGATACTTACTGCATTTTATAACAAGAAGGTTAATATAAATTCACTTGAGGTATTTCCGAGAAAAGTTTGCATAAAAATAGACGACATGTCTCACGCTCAAATGGATAAGATAGAAAAAGATGTTCTAAACATAGACGGGGTAATAGACATAAAAAGGATACAGCTGCTTTCATATGAAGAAAACGAAAGAAGGCTCATTGCCATGATCGATTCGGTAGCCGAGGGTATAATAGCTGTGAACAAGAATCTTGAAGTCGAGATATTCAACAGATATTGTGAAAACCTCTTCGGCATGAAAAAGGAAACGGTTTTGGGAACTGATGTAAGGGACCTTATAAGTGAAAATGCACCTATGGTGAATCTTTTGGAAACCGGAGAAAAATACGACAACTTGGAGTTCAAAATGGATATTGAAAACGGGCAGCTTCACTACCTTACAACGGGAAGGCCCATACTTGGCGACAATGGGGAGATTCTCGGAGCGGTAGCGTCTATTGCGGATATTGAAAAGGCGATAGAGCTTGCAAACGTAGTATCTGTTACAGACCAGGGCGCTTTCAAGGAAGTCGTTGGAAACAGCAGGGCCATAGAGCAGGTTAAAAAAATTGCGGCAACCGTGGCCAAAAGCAATTCCACAATACTTCTTAGGGGAGAGAGTGGAACAGGCAAAGAAGTTTTTGCAAGGGCAATACACAATCTGAGCGACAGAAGTTCATGTGATTTCATAGCTATAAACTGTGCGGCGCTTCCCGAAAGCCTTCTTGAAAGCGAGCTTTTCGGATATGAAAAGGGAAGCTTTACAGGAGCGCTTGATACGGGAAAGGACGGACTTTTCGTAAAGGCAAGCGGAAGCACTCTTTTTTTGGACGAGATAGGAGAGCTTTCAATGCCGCTTCAGGCAAAGCTTCTCCGCGTACTCCAAGAAGGCAAGATAAGAAGGATAGGTGGAAGCGGGGAGGAAAGCGTGGACGTAAGGATAATAGCGGCTACGAACAAGAACCTCGAAGACATGATAAAAAAGGGGAGTTTCAGGGAAGACCTTTATTACAGACTCAATGTGATACCGATATATATACCTCCTCTGAGCGATAGGAAAGAGGATATAGGACTCCTGGCTAAATTCTTCATAGGTAAACTGGGAAGAAAAATAGGAAAACGGGTAGATGGTTTCGAAATAGAGTTTTTAAACGGGCTCATGGAGTATGATTGGCCGGGCAACGTCAGAGAACTTGAAAATGTAATGGAAAGGGCAATGAATCTTTGCGAGGGAAAACTACTGACTCTCGACCACCTTATAATAGATTTTGAAAAGGACTTGAAGAGGATTGAGAGAATATCAAGATTTGAAGAGGATATGAGCCTTGCTCAAGTGGTGGAAATATGCGAAAAGCAGGCCATAACCGAGGCACTTAAGAAAAGTGGCGGCATAAGAAAGGCTGCAAGGCGCCTTGGAGTATCCCACACTACAATAATGAACAAGATTAAAAAATACAATATACACTGGCAATAAAAATTTCCATGTGGAAATAAATATTGCCATAAAACATCGGAAATGGCACGCTTGCGTGCCGTTTCTTTTTTTGTCATAAAATCTATACTGTCTATAAAAAATATCAATGCAGGGCTGGCAAGGCTGTAAGTGTTGTTGCGTCAGTATTTGGAATAGTCAAAAAAATTTCCATTATAAAAACAGAGCATGCATTGAAAGATGGCATGGAAATTGCTCTATATTATAAACAGATGAACATTTTTTAATATGGTTAAAGATATGTATTTATGTGTAATAAAAATAATAGACAAAAAAATTTTGGGAGGTAATAGAATGGACAAGAACAAAATGATGAATATGGGATTTGGAACAAAAGCTATACATGCGGGACACCACAAGGATCCTGTATCAGGAGCTCTTTCTACACCTATATTCCAAACTTCTACATTTGTATTTGACTCTGCAGAACAAGGCGGAAGAAGATTCGCTCTTGAGGAGCCGGGATATATATATACAAGACTTGGAAACCCAACAAACACTCAGCTTGAAGAAAAGCTTGCACTTTTAGAAGGGGCAGAAGCTGCAATGTCTACAGCTTCAGGAATGGGAGCGATATCGGCATCTCTTTGGAGCGCTCTTAGGGCTGGAGACCACATGATAGCTTCAGACACTCTTTACGGATGTACTTTTGCGCTGTTAAACCACGGACTTACAAGATTTGGAGTGGACGTTGAGTTTGTTGACGCGGGGAATCCAGAAAACATAAGAAAAGCCATGAGGCCTAACACTAAGGTGGTTTATCTTGAAACACCTGCAAATCCAACGCTGAAGGTTATAGACATAAAGGCGATATCAGATATAGCTCACGAAAACGAGGAATGCATGGTCATGGTTGACAACACTTTTTGCACTCCATACCTTCAAAGACCGCTTGAGCTTGGAGCGGATGTAGTTCTTCACTCTGCTACAAAATACCTTAACGGACACGGAGATGTAATAGCCGGATTTGCTGCGGGAAATCAAGAGTTTATAAATACAGTGAGACTTTTCGGAGTAAAAGACATGACTGGTGCGGTTCTCAGCCCATTTGACGCTTATCTCCTTCTAAGAGGCATGAAAACTCTTGAAGTCAGAATGGACAGACACTGTGCAAATGCGGAAAAAGTTGCACAGTTCCTTGTCTCTCACCCAGCGATAAAAGAAGTTTACTATCCAGGACTTGAAAGTCATCCTCAGTATGAGCTGGCTAAAAAGCAAATGAAGCTTCCTGGAGCTATGATAGCATTTGAACTCAAAGGTGGAGTGGAAGAGGGAAGAAAGCTTATGAACAGCGTTGAGCTTTGCACTCTTGCGGTTAGCCTTGGAGACACGGAGACTCTTATACAGCATCCAGCTTCAATGACACACTCTCCATACGAGCCTGAAGAAAGACTTGCTGCGGGAATATCAGACGGTCTTGTGAGACTTTCGGTGGGACTTGAAAATCCGGACGACATAATAGCAGATCTTAAGCAGTCGCTTGATATGCTCGTAAAAGAATCTTCAGAAATGCTAGTATAAACTGCATTATTTATAATATGAAATTTAATGGAATTTGATATATTCAAATGGCAAAGCCTAAGACAATGGCTTTGCCATTTTTTATGTTTACATTGAGTCTTCATAAGTTGTGTTTTACAAGTTTGAGCTCTTTTGAAAAGTATATGGAATAGGACAGTTATTTTGGGTATGAATCATAAGTATATGAATAGAATTTAAGTGAAAGCGTTTTTCTGGTATAATTAAACTAATAAATATGTATTAGAGAGGATAGTCCAAATTGAATCTGAATTTCAAATTAAACCTAGAGCAAACCCAAAAATTAATAATAACCCAGCAGCTCAAACAGTCTCTTGCGATACTTAATATGAACCTAAATGAACTTGAAATTGAGATAACAAAGGAAAGTCAGGAAAACCCTGTGATGGAGATTGAAAAAAAGGATCCCGTGGACTGGGAAAAATATATTGAATCCATGAAAAAAAATTCTAGAAAAGAACAGTACAGCTCGGCAGTAGACAATTCAGATGAAAAGACCAATTTTGAAAACATGATAAGATATGAAGAAAGCATGTATGATCATCTGAAAGATCAGATAAGCTGCGTGTTGAGAAGAAAGGAAGACATGCTTGTAGCCGAATATATAATTGACTCCATGGACAGTGACGGCTATCTCAGAGAGAATGTGGAAAATATTTCGAAAGTTCTCAAAATAAGCACTGAAAAAGTGAAAGATATGCTTAAGGTTGTACAAACACTTGATCCCCCGGGAATAGGAGCCACGAGCCTTGAGGAATGCCTTTGCATACAGCTTAGGGAAAAGGGGATAAATGATTCTGTGCTTGAGTCCATAATCAAGGAAAACCTTTCCATGATAGCATCAAAAAAATATAAGGATATATGCAAAAAATATAAAATAGACATGGAGACTGTAGGTGGATACTGTGCGGCCATAAGGTCTCTTGAGCCGAAGCCGGGAAGGATTTTTGAATCTGCAAATCAAAAATATGTATCTCCGGATGTCATAGCCGAAAATATTGATGGCAAGTTTGTAGTAAGGTTAAATGAGACGAGCATACCTAAAATAACAATAAGTGACTTCTACCAGAAGCTGCTTTTAAACACCCAGGACGAAGAGGCCAAGGAGTATATAAAGCAGAAGCTGAATTCTGCGGCAAATCTAATGAAGAACATAGAAAGCAGAAAGTCTACAATACTCAAGGTTGCCCAGGAGATACTAAACAGGCAGAGTGATTTTTTTGAAAAAGGCATGAACTATCTAAAGCCCATGATACTCAAGGACATAGCCCAGGAACTGGAATTCCATGAATCAACCATAAGCAGGGCTGTAAACGGCAAATATATGCTGACTCCATATGGGCTTTTTGAGCTGAAGTTTTTCTTCAGCGGGTCTCCAAGTTGCGAAGACGTTGCCGCAAACAGCATAAAAAGCATAGTAAGAGAGATAATAGACGGTGAAAACAAGAAGAAGCCGTATAGCGACCAGAAAATATGTGCCATACTAGATCAAAAGGGAATAAGTGTATCGAGAAGAACCGTTGCGAAATACAGGGATGAAATGGGCATATTGTCGTCATCGCAAAGAAAACAGCCATAAGAAATCCGCATTTCAAGCGGTTTTTTTTTGTATTTGTATATATAATACATAATTCCAATTGAAAAAGTTGTATGTCTGATATAGAATAAGTATGTGAAATAAATGCAGTTGAAAAAATAATAGTATCCCATATTCAAAATATTCCAATAGGGGTGTAAGGGGAGGTTACATAATGTTAAACAAAAAGACAATAGAAGATGTAAACGTAAATGGAAAAAAGGTTCTTGTAAGATGCGACTTCAATGTTCCGCTTTCAGGAGAGAATATAACAGATGAAAGCAGACTTTTGGGAGCGCTCCCTACAATAGAATATCTTATAAAAAGCGGAGCGAAGGTTATACTTTGTTCTCATCTTGGAAAGCCTAAGGGAGAGCCAAAACCGGAACTTTCACTTCTTCCGGTTGCAAAGAGGCTTTCGCAGCTTCTTGGAAAAGAAGTGGTATTTGCGGCAGATGACAACGTTGTCGGAGAAAATGCGAAAAAGGCAGTTGCCAATATGAATGGCGGAGACGTGGTACTTCTTCAAAACACGAGATACAGAAAAGAAGAGACTAAAAATGAAGCGGCCTATTCAAAAGAGCTTGCATCGCTGGCGGACATATTCGTAAATGACGCTTTTGGAACAGCCCACAGGGCGCACTGCTCTACAGTAGGGGTTACAGAATTCATAGACCAGAGCGTTTGTGGATACCTTATACAAAAAGAACTTGAATTCCTTGGAAGCGCTGTTGAAAATCCAAGCAGGCCTTTTGCGGCAATACTTGGGGGGGCAAAGGTTTCAGACAAGCTTAACGTAATAAACAATCTCCTTGAAAAGGTGGACACGCTTATAATAGGAGGTGGAATGGCGTATACGTTCCTAAAGGCTAAAGGACTTGGAATAGGAAACTCTCTTCTTGAAGAAGACAAAATAGATTATGCGAAAGAAATGTTTGAAAAGGCCGAAAAGAAGGGTATAAAACTTCTTGTACCTGTTGACTTCAGGGCGGCTGACAAGTTTTCAGAAGATGAAAAGGCTCAGTTGTTCAGCGGAAGCGTTCCGGACGGGAAGATGGCTCTTGACATAGGACCTGAAACTGAAAAGCTGTTTGCAGATGCGATAAAAGAGTCTAAGACGGTTGTTTGGAACGGACCTATGGGCGTGTTTGAATTTGAAGAGTTCGCAAGCGGAACCAGGGCTGTTGCCAAGGCTATGGCAGATGCGGATGCTGTAACTGTAATAGGCGGAGGAGACAGTGCGGCAGCTGTAAACCAGATGGGATATGGTGATAAGATGACACACATATCTACCGGCGGAGGAGCAAGCCTGGAATTCCTAGAGGGCAAGCAGCTTCCTGGAATAGCGGCGCTTGACGAGAAGTAGGAGGTGAAAGGCTTGAGAATACCAATAATAGCAGGCAACTGGAAGATGAACAAGACTATAAAAGAGGCAGTTGCATTCATAGAAGAGATAAAGCCGCAGATCGAGGGAACCGAAGTAGAAGTGCTTCTTTGCGCACCATTCATACTGCTTAAGGACATGAAGGAAGCTGCAAAGGGAAGCAATATCAAAATAGGGGCACAAAACATGCACTTTGAGGAAAGCGGAGCCTACACTGGAGAGGTGTCGGTGCTTAACCTCAAGGAGATAGGGATGGACTACGTGATAATAGGACATTCTGAAAGAAGACAGTATTTTGGCGAGACGGACGAGAACGTAAACAAAAAGCTTAAAAAAGCCCTTGAGCACAGCATAAAGCCCATATTGTGTGTAGGAGAAACACTTGAGGAAAGACAAGCAGAGCAGACAAGGGACAAGGTCAGGATGCAGGTGGAAAAGGCTTTTGAGGGGCTTACTAATGAGCAAGCGGCATGCGTGGTTGTGGCATATGAACCTATATGGGCCATAGGCACCGGGCTGGCGGCGACAAGCAGTGATGCAAACGAGGTAATAGAATACATAAGGCAAACGCTGGCGGATATATATTCGAGTGAAACCGCGGAAAAAGTAAGGGTACAATACGGCGGAAGCGTCAAGCCTCAGAATGTGGAAGAGATAATGAATGAGTCGGATATAGACGGAGCTCTTGTAGGTGGAGCCAGTCTTGACCCTCAAAGTTTTGTGAAACTAGTTAATTTTTAAGCGGGAGCTGATATATTTGAAAAACCAGGTAGCCCTTATAATACTTGACGGGTTTGGAATAAACGAAGATGAGTACGGCAATGCCGTAAAGCTTGCCAACATGCCTAATTTCAGAAAATATGCAAACGAGTGGCCTTCTTCTCAGATTTCTGCGAGCGGGATGGATGTAGGCCTTCCTGACGGACAGATGGGAAATTCGGAGGTCGGTCACCTGAACATAGGAGCGGGAAGAATAGTATACCAGGAGCTTACTAGGATAACAAAGGAGATAGAAAGCGGGGACATACTGAAAAACGAAGCTATTTCAAATGCTATAGAAAACGCAGGCAAGAATGGCAGAAAGCTTCATTTCATGGGCCTTCTTTCGGACGGCGGTGTGCACAGCCACATAGATCATGTCAAAGGGCTTTTGAACATGTGCAAGTCTAAAGGTCTATTGGACGTATATGTACATGCATTTTTGGATGGAAGGGATACCCCTCCTCAAAGTGCCATATCCTATATAGAGGAACTTGAGGGCTATATGAATGAAAACGGTATAGGAAAAATTGCCACTGTGTCGGGAAGGTATTATGCCATGGACAGGGACAACAGATGGGAAAGAGTGCAGCTTGCATATGATGCAATGGTTAATGGAAAGGGCAATACGGCATATTCGGCAGTTGAGGCTGTAAAAGCTTCATATGAAAACGGAGCAAATGACGAGTTTGTACTACCTACTGTAATACTCAATGACAGCAAGCCTATTGCATCGTTTGAACAGGGAGACTCGGCAGTCTTTTTCAATTTCAGACCCGACAGGGGCAGACAGCTTACAAGAGCGTTTGTAGATGATGGATTTAAAGGCTTTGAAAGAAATAAGATTGATACTGTGTTTGTGACAATGACACAATATGACGCCACCATAGAAAATGTTAATGTGGCATATAAGCCGCAGCTTCTTGAAAACACAATGGGTGAATATCTGAGCAAAAACGGAAAAAGCCAGCTTAGAATGGCTGAAACAGAAAAGTATGCACACGTTACGTTCTTTTTCAATGGGGGAATAGAAAAGCCATATGAAGGTGAGGACAGGGTGCTTGTATCCTCGCCAAAGGTTGCGACATATGATATGCAACCGGAGATGTCTGCGTATGAAGTGGCCGACAAGTTTGAAAAGGCGGTTGATGAAAAAGATTACGACTTTATTGTTCTCAATTTTGCAAATCCTGACATGGTCGGGCATACTGGAAATCTCAAGGCTGTTGTGAATGCTCTTGAATCAGTAGATGAATGTCTTGGAAGGGTTGTAGACAAGATTTTACTCAAGGGGGGCGCTGCCATAATAACGGCAGACCATGGAAACTCGGAGTACATGATCGACAAGGAAACTGGACAGCCTTTTACTGCACACACTACAAACAAGGTTCCGCTTGTAATAGCGGGGAGAGAATGTGTGGAAATCAAAGAAGGCGGAAGGCTTTGCGATATAGCGCCAACTGTCCTTGAGCTCATGGGGCTTGAAAAGCCAAATGAAATGACAGGTGAAAGCCTTGTGAAGCAGAAATGCCTGGTTTAAAACTAATTACGTATTAATGCCGTGGAGAAAAGGCTTGCCTTTTTTCCTCGTATAAATATAAAAAATAATCAAATATCAGGAGGAATGAAAATGTACATAGAAGAGGTTTATGCAAGAGAGATACTGGACTCAAGAGGAAATCCAACAGTAGAGGTTGAAGTGGCGCTTGAAAGCGGAGTTATTGGAAGAGCAGCTGTTCCATCGGGAGCTTCTACAGGAGCATTTGAGGCGGTTGAACTTAGAGACGGCGACAAAGGCAGATACCTTGGTAAAGGCGTTTTGAAGGCTGTTGAAAACGTAAATGATATAATAGCAGACGAGATAATAGGAATGAATGCACTTGACCAGGTTGGAATAGACAAAAAGCTTATGGAGCTTGACGGAACGCCAAACAAGGCGAAGCTTGGAGCAAATGCCACTCTTGGAGTTTCAATAGCTGTTGCGAAGGCTGCTGCGGAAGAGCTTGGAATGGACTTTTTCCAATATCTTGGAGGGGTGAATGCAAAGAAACTTCCGGTTCCTATGATGAACATAATAAATGGAGGAAAGCACGCAGACAACAACGTGGACCTTCAGGAATTCATGATAATGCCTGTTGGAGCTGACTCATTCAAGGAAGCTCTTAGAATGTGCGCTGAGGTTTACCATGCGCTCAGGGGAACTCTAAAGGGCAAAGGATACAATACTGCGATAGGAGACGAAGGTGGATTCGCTCCGGACCTTAAGTCGAACGAAGAGGCTATACAGGTTATAATGGAGGCTATAGAAGCAGCTGGATACAAGGCAAAGGAAGACATAATGATAGCTATGGACCCTGCAGCTACAGAGGTTTACAAGGATGGAAAATACCATCTTGAGGGAGAGGGCAAAGTTCTTTCTTCGGCTGAAATGGTAGACTTCTACGAAAATCTTGTAAACAAATACCCTGTAATATCAATAGAAGATGCCCTTGCAGAAGAAGACTGGGACGGATGGAAGCTTCTTACTGAAAGACTTGGAGACAGAGTTCAGCTTGTAGGAGACGACCTTTTCGTAACTAATACTGAAAGACTTTCAAAGGGAATAAAAATGGGAGTTGCAAACTCTATACTTATAAAGCCAAACCAGATAGGAACTATCACAGAGACTCTTGATGCCATCGAAATGGCAAAGACTGCAGGATATACTGCAGTTATATCTCACCGTTCAGGAGAAACTGAAGACACTACAATAGCAGATCTTGTTGTGGGAATAAACACAGGACAGATAAAGACTGGTGCGCCTGCGAGAACAGACAGGGTTGCAAAATACAACCAGCTTTTAAGAATAGAAGATATAATAGGAGACAGCGCTCAGTATCCTAAGATGGATGCATTCTACAACGTTAAGAACAAATAGTGAGTATTTTTGAAACTTGAGAATATTCATATGAGCAAAAATATTAAAACGTGCTCATATATGTAAAAAATGCAGAAAAAACAGCGGGGAAAGCGCTTGCTTTCCCTGAAAAAACGGTCATTTGATTTAACGCTTTATCGCGTGAAAAAATCAGAAAAATCACACCAGAAAAAAGAAATAAAGTACGGCTTCAAATAGTGGAGTTTTTGCTTGATTTGTTAATATCCATGTGTTAAAATATGTTTGTTGATTTCAAGGAGGAGGTGTGGGGTATATGAGAACTTTTCTGATGGTAATACAGCTTATAGTTAGCCTGGTACTTATAGTGAGTGTACTGCTACAGTCGGGTAAGAGCGCTGGACTTTCAGGTTCCATAGCCGGAGGAGCAGAGCAGATGATGGGAACAAAGGCAAGAGGAATGGACGCGGTGTTTTCCAAAGTCACTTCCGTTTGCGCAATACTTTTTATAGTGGTAGCATTGGCACTAGTTGCTATACAATAAAAAACCCGGTCAATGCCTAATATTTTAATTACATCCAATTTTTTTTGGGCATTAAAGGGTTAAAAAAACAAAATATTTTTGAAGGAGGTAGAAAGATGAATTATTTCGTAGTAGCACCGATTTTAGGACTTATAGCATTGTTCTTTGCATTTACTCTTGCAAATAAAATAAATGCAGTAGAAGTAGGAACGGAGAGAATGAAGGAAATATCTTCATACATCCATGAAGGTGCAATGGCATTTTTGACAAGAGAGTACAAAACTCTTGTAGTATTCGTAGCAGTACTTTTTATAGTGTTAGGGGTTGGAATAGGCTGGCTTACAGCTGTATGCTTCCTAGTAGGAGCACTTTTCTCTACACTGGCAGGATTCTTTGGAATGCAGGTTGCGACAAAGGCAAACGTTAGAACTGCAAATGCAGCCAAAGAAGGCGGAATGAACAAGGCACTTAGCATAGCATTCTCAGGTGGAGCAGTAATGGGAATGTCGGTTGTTGGACTTGGACTTCTGGGACTAGGAGTACTTTACACAGTACTTACAGCGGCAATGGGAATAGAGCCTCAAGAGGCTGCAAAGATACTTACAGGTTTTGGTCTTGGAGCTTCTTCACTTGCACTATTTGGACGTGTTGGTGGAGGTATATACACAAAGGCCGCAGACGTTGGAGCAGACCTTGTTGGTAAGGTTGAGGCAGGAATACCTGAGGACGACCCAAGAAACCCAGCAGTTATAGCTGACAACGTTGGAGACAACGTTGGAGACGTTGCAGGTATGGGAGCAGACCTTTTCGAGTCTTATGTAGGATCTATAATATCAGCAATAACTCTTGGACTTATAGTTTACGGGGTTAACGGAGCAGCTTTCCCTCTTGCACTTGCAGGAATAGGTATAGTGGGTTCTATAGTGGGAACTTTCTTCGTTAAAGGTGACGAGAAGACAGACCCTCACAAAGCGCTTAAAATGGGTACATATGTTGCAGGAGCAATAACTGTAATAGCTGCATTCCTACTTTCAAACCAGCTTCTTGGAAATCTTACAGGATTTGCTGCAGTAGTTATAGGACTTGCAGTAGGTATGATAATAGGACAGCTTACAGAGGTTTATACTTCAGAAGAATACAAATCAGTAAAGAAAATAGCAGAGCAGTCTGAAACAGGACCAGCTACTACTATAATATCAGGACTTGCAGTGGGTATGGCATCTACAACTTGGCCTATAATAGTTCTTGCAATAGGTATAATTGGAGCTTACATATCAGCGGGACTTTACGGAATAGCGCTTGCAGCGGTTGGAATGCTTGCTACAGCAGGTATGACTGTTGCGGTTGACGCATACGGACCGATAGCTGACAATGCTGGTGGTATAGCAGAAATGTGCGAGCTTCCAAGCGGAGTTAGAGCGATAACGGACAAACTTGACGCAGTTGGAAACACAACAGCGGCAATAGGAAAAGGATTTGCGATAGGTTCAGCGGCTCTTACAGCTCTTGCACTTTTCGCATCATATACAGCAGCAGCAAAGCTAAGCGGAATAGACCTTACAAACCCATTTGTTATAGCAGGTATGCTAATAGGTGGAATGCTTCCATTCCTATTCTCTGCAATAACTATGGAGGCTGTTGGTAAGGCAGCGTTCGAAATGATAGAAGAAGTTAGAAGACAGTTCAAAGAAATACCGGGAATAATGGAAGGAACAGCTACTCCAGACTATGCAACATGCGTTGACATATCTACATCTGCAGCTCTTAAGGAAATGCAGATTCCTGGACTTCTTGCAGTTCTTTCACCAATAGCTACAGGACTTCTTCTTGGAACAGAGGCTCTTGGAGGACTTCTTGCAGGAGCTCTTGTATCAGGAGTTCTTATGGCTATAATGATGGCCAATGCAGGTGGAGCTTGGGACAACGCTAAGAAATATATAGAGTCAGGAGCACACGGTGGAAAAGGAAGCGAGCCTCACAAGGCTGCTGTTGTTGGAGACACAGTTGGTGACCCATTCAAAGATACTTCTGGACCATCTATAAACATACTTATAAAGCTTATGACTATAGTTTCACTAGTATTCGCTCCGTTGTTCGTTCAGTACGGCGGAATACTTATAAACATGCTAGGCAAATAATCAGTTTAAAATTTAAATAGAAAAGCCTCTCTTAAAGAGAGGCTTTTTTGTTTATTACTTAACTGCAGACACATTAATAATTTATGCAAATCTATTTGGGTAAATAATATAAGAAACGGGAGTGATAGCATGGAAACGGGACTAAGGGAAAAACTGCTCCAGCTCATAAGGGAAGAAGCGTACAATCCCCTTACGGCAAGAGAGTTTGCAGATATATTCGACATACATCAATCTGAAAGACCTCTCTTTTACGAACATCTTGACCAGATGGTTCAGGACGGTCTTTTATACATGACAAAGAAGAAAAGGTACGGTCTGCCCCAGAAGATGAACCTTTTTGTAGGAAGGCTTGATGTAACCCAAAGGGGATTCGGATTCATAGAATCAACCGAGGAAGGCGTGGAAGATCTTTTTGTAGCAGCATCCGACATAAATGGAGCAATGCACGGCGACAAGGTTATAGCCAGGATAACAAAGCAAGGAGCAAAGGGGAAAAGATCAGAAGGAGAGATAATAAAGGTAATTGAAAGAGGATACAGCACTATAGTAGGAAGATTCGAAGTGAGCAAGAAATTTGGATTTGTAATCCCTGATGAAAAAAAATTCAACATGGATTTATATGTTTCCAAGGGCCTTTCAATGAAGGCAAAAGACGGAGATAAGGTTGTATGCAAGATAATAAAATGGCCTGAAAGGGGAAGAAGCCCTGAAGGAGAGATAATAGAGATACTTGGAAAAGGCGGAGTGCCTGAGGTTGAAGTGCTCTCAGTGATAAGACAGCATGGAATACCTGAGAATTTCCCTAAAAAGGTGCAAAGGGAGGTAGAAGGCATAGAGGAGACAATACTGCCTGCTGAAATCCAACGAAGAAAAGACATAAGGGACATGGTCACAGTCACAATAGACGGTGCTGATGCAAAGGACCTTGACGATGCAGTATCCATAGAATCTCTTTCAAATGGAAACTACAGGCTAGGGGTTCACATAGCCGATGTTACGAATTATGTAAAGGAAGGTTCTAAGCTTGACAGGGAGGCCCTTAAAAGAGGAACCTCAGTCTACTTTGCAGACAGGGTCATACCTATGCTTCCTCCAAAACTTTCAAACGGAGTATGCAGCCTTAATCCGGATGTGGACAGGCTTGCGCTTTCGGTATTCATGGAAATAGACAATTCAGCAAATGTCGTAAGCCATGAAATAGCCGAGACGGTGATAAGATCGAAGGCAAGGCTTGTGTACGAGGATGTGTCGGACATACTTGAAAAAGGAAAAGGAGAAGAGACGAGCCACCTGTTTGAAAAGTACAGCCATCTAATAGATGACTTTGCCAAGATGGAGACACTTGCAAGACTTCTGATGAAGAGAAGGGAAAACAGAGGGGCGATCGATTTTGATTTTCCGGAGGCTAAGATAATATTTGACGAGAACGGACATGTTGATGACATTAAAAAATACGACAGAAGGATAGCAAACAGGATAATAGAGGAGTTCATGCTTGTATGCAACGAAACTGTTGCAGAAGAATTCTTCTGGCTTTCAATGCCGTTTGTCTACAGGATACACGAAACTCCTGACAGGGAGAAGATGGAGAATTTCAACAAATTCATATCGACATTTGGATATGTCGTAAAGGGAAGCCTTGACGAGGTTCATCCAAAGGCGCTTCAAGATCTTTTGGACCAGATACGCGGAAAGAAGGAGGAGCTTGCAGTCAGCATGATAATGCTAAGATCCCTAAAGCAGGCTAAATACGCTCCAAACTGCACTGGACACTTCGGCCTTGCTGCCAAATACTATTCGCATTTCACATCTCCTATAAGGAGATATCCGGACCTTCAGATACACAGGATAATAAAGGAGTTCCTTAACGGCCAGATAGACAACAAGAGGCAGAAAGAGCTCAAGGAGATAGTGGCAAAATCTTCAGAGCAGTCGTCTCTTAGGGAAAGAGAAGCTGAAATGGCTGAAAGGGAAGTTGAGGATCTAAAAAAGGCTGAATACATGAGAGATCACGTTGGAAAGGTTTACGAAGGATTCATATCAGGAGTTACTTCATTTGGAATATTCGTGGAGCTGGACAACACCGTAGAGGGGCTTGTAAGGCTTTCGTCAATGGGTGACGACTACTATATATTCGACAGTGAAAAATACACCGTAATAGGCGAGCACAAGAAAAAGATGTACAGGATAGGAGACACTGTAAAGGTAAAAGTGGACAGGGTGGACCTTGACCGAAGGGAAATAGAGTTCGTCATGGCATAAAATATAGAATATGTGGGAAGAAAGGCCGGACGTGGATTCGGCCGCCTCATCTCCATAAATGTGCTTGGCAGAGGCAAAAAACTAAATGTTAGCAGAATATTATATGCAAAAAAATGTAAAAAAATTAGACTAATGACCGAACATATGTTATAATAATATTGACAAAAAAGGTGTTATATTGACAAATAGACTGCAATATGGTATATTTCTGTAGTAACTTTATCTAAGAGGTGGAAAACTTATGGCAGAGGGAAAAAAAATACTGGCCACAAATAAAAAGGCAAGACACGACTACTTCATAGAAGAAGTGTATGAGTGTGGAATAGAGCTCAAGGGAACAGAGGTAAAATCCATAAGAGCAGGAAGAATCAACTTGAAAGAGGGATTTGCGTCAGTAGACAACGCCGAGGTTTTCTTAAAGCAGGTTCACATAAGCCCTTATGAGCAGGGAAACATACACAATGTCGATCCTGTAAGGGTCAGAAAGCTTCTGCTTCACAAATATGAGATAAGAAAGCTCATAGGTGCAATAAAAGAAAAAGGTTATTCGCTTGTACCTCTTAGCGTATACTTGAAAAGAGGCAAGGTTAAAGTTTCAATAGGCCTTGCAAAAGGTAAGAAGCTTTATGACAAACGTCAAGACTTGGCTAAGAAAGATGCTCAAAGAAGGATGCAAAGAGAACTTTCAGCCAAATACTAATACATGGGGATGTAAAGGTTTCGACGGGGGTTTGGAGTCTAGAGTAGCGAGTCATGTTTACTCCGGTTCATGTAAAAAACTTGGGAATAAATATAATTGCAAACGATAATTACGCTTTAGCTGCCTAATGCGCGGCTCGTCCTCCTAAGTGTCCCGCGAACTTAGATAGGGCGTCAAATTAGTGGGGAACTGTCTTTAGGGGTGTCTCGACCAAAAGGCGGATCAATTGGGACTGGCCGAGCAGGCATTCTGTTGCTGGAAGACTTGCAAGGCGAGATTTAAAACAGCAAATACACTCGTAGAAGCTCTAGGTAAAGGGCTTTCGGACAGGGGTTCGACTCCCCTCATCTCCACCAATCAAATCCACGAAGACCGCATTGAAAAAATTCAATGCGGTTTTTTAGTTATTTTGTATATATATTCTATGGGAAGAGGCTGATAATATGAAGTTCACCAAATTAAATAAGATAATATGTGAAGTTGATATTAAAAATATTCGTATGAAACATATGAATTTATTTTTAGAAAATTTGTCTGAAGAGCAAAAACGATGTAGCGAAGTCAAAACTCTTGAAATAAAAAACATATACAGTAGGGTTACAAAACTTAAAGAGGTTGTTGCTGGTAGTTATAATGCTGCTGAACAGCTATATTTGAAGAAAGTCATGGACAGCAAAAACATATACTTGTCAGGAGAGTCTAGACGAGAAGACAAAAAGGCACAAAATGCTGGAATTAAAAAAGATATTCAAATTTTAAAAAAAGAAGCTAGAAAGCAGGGTTGCAAAGAGGACAAGATAGAGATATTTAAAAAAATAAAGAAACTTGAAAAAGTAATCAGTCTTAATGAAAATTCTTTAAAAATTTTAGAAAATCAAATGAGGGCAGAATTAAAATCAAATTTTAAAATTTTTAAGGAATTATCCAATGATGTAGATAGCGCATTTAGCAATAATGAATATGTCGATGATAAAGCGACTATGGGTACTCTAAAGCATTTTCTTGGGATGATAGCAGGTGCGGTATCACCAGCTATTGGAGGTATAATAACTGTAATTGATTCAATGGAAGCGGTGCTTGAAGTTATAGAGGGTGTAAATGGAAGGCGAAAATTGCATGAAAGTATTGATAAGATGGATGAAGGGATACATAGAATAAGGCAAAAGGAGAAACAACTATGGGTTACTATGCTAATGTTGAAAATTTATCTTGAAGATTTTGATTTCCTTAAGGACTTTTTTAAGGATGTTGTTAATGAATAAATCTATACGATGTTTAGCAGTAGTTAATTATGTTGTAAAAAATATCATCTAATACAGCATTATTATAACCTCTGTCAAAGGATAATATTTTTGTTAAATATGAAGCTTGAGAGAGTAGTTATCGGAAAGTTGCTTTCGCGGGCTTTTATTATTTCTAAAAGAATGAGGATGCTGGCTACAACACAGAAGAGCATTTTGAGAAAGTAAGTATATACAAAAAGAAGGTATATTCCAGTAAATGAGAATATACCTTCTTTTTGTATATATGGATTTATTATATAATGGGAATGTAAATATAATAAATGGAGTGTGATATGAGTTGAAGATAGGATTTGAAATATGGATAAAAGAACAGCATTTACCAAATGAAGCAGTTAATTTATTTAATGAAGCGATATTATGCTATAAAATATCTGCATACAGAGCATCCTTATTAATGTCTTATTTGGGTTTTCAAAGTGTTTTAAGATATAGATTAATAACAGCACCCGAAAAGCCAGATGGAATTGATAAAGGTTGGTGGGACAAAAATATTTTGAAAAATTTAAATGACGAAAAGAACTGGGATTCAACAGTTTTCAGCTCCATACAGAAGAATAACGAAAAACAAATTTTTTTGATAAGTGACGACATTAGGCGAGAAGTAACATACTGGAAGGATAGAAGAAATGACTGCGCACATGCAAAAGACAATATAATAAACTATTCTCATGTGGAGGCTTTTTGGCTGTTTATAGAATCACATCTAGCAAAGTTTATGGTTGATGGTGGTAAAGCAGGTCTACTAGATAAAATTAAAAAACATTATGATAAAACACGTACTCCGCCAAATACAGATGTTAGCTATCTGATTAGGGATATTCCTCATGCTATGAATAGTCGAGAAATCCCACAGTTTTTAAGTGAAGTTTATAAAATGCTGAATGAGGAATTTTATATGTTTTTAGAGATAAATGAGAGACATGAAACATATCCGTTTTGGAAGCATTTGGCGAATTGTACAGTAGAAGATGTTCGAAATGGTTTTTATGATTTTGTTAAAAGTGACTGGGTTATTTTTTATGATTTTATTAATACATTCCCCAATAAGTTCAATGAAATTGCTTCGGATAAGGATTTCATTAGGCAATTCTGGACAGATAAAATATGGATGTTTTTTCAGTGTGATTATGCAAGTGCTTGGCAAATTATTAAATCGCTAATAGAGAATAGGATAATACCTGAGGATGAGATTGATGATTTTGTTAAAAAGCTTAATAGAAAGGTGAAGAAAAATCCACCAGCTGAAATTATGCCATTACTATTAAAAACAAAATACTTTGGCCATATGAAAGAGTCATTATTTGAGTCTAGAGAAATATCAACACCTCCTAATGGAATTCATTATGCGAATTCAAATTGGAAAAGGATAAGATTCTATATTACAAATATTGGGTTAGATGAGTTGGTGGTTAAAGAATTAAATAGCGGTTACTTAGCAGCAAGTTATGGAACATTTTTTGAAGGGATGGAAGGATTATTTGAAAAAGATGGAGATTTTACAAATGAATACAAAAAAATCGTTGAAGCTTGTGGCTTAACAATGCCGTCTGATTTAGCATAAGATAATGATGCAATGTTTATAGGGGGATTATATGGACGAGGTTGAGGAATTTGATAAAGAATTACTTAGTACAACTGATGAGGATGACAGGCTTAATTTTATAAGGAAATATTTCTTTCATGGGGTACCGTATGTCTTTAAGGGCAGAGAGGATGATTATTTTGACTTTAGAAGCTTAATTTCAAATCATTTTGATATTGGTTTTCATGAGGTTTTTATTGTAGGCTCAGGAAAGTTTGGTTTTAGTTATATAAAGAAAACTAAATTTAGTTATGAATCTGATATTGATGTTGTTTTAGTAAATGAATCTTTATTTGATTACTATTATGAAAAAATTTGTAATTATCAGTATGAAATGGACAAATATCACAAAACTATATCTATTGATGAAAAAAGAGAATATGCTGAGTTTATGCGTTATTTTATTAAGGGGTGGATGAGACCGGATTTATTGCCAATTTCATTTCAAATGGAGTTACTAAAAGATGAGTGGTTCAATTTTTTCCAATCTATATCTCATAATAAATCAAAAGTAGGAAATTATAAAGTAGCCGGAGGATTATATAAGAACTATAATTATTTAGAAAAGTATTACGTGAATAGTATTAATGCGTATTATAAAAAAATTAGTATTGAAAGAGGAGAATAGTATGGCAAAACAAATACATGCAACACCAAGTACTAAGAAAATATCTGACTTATATACCAGATTGACGGCTGAAAGTCCGAGTTTAATTCTTCAACCTGAGTTTCAGAGAAGATTTGTATGGACGGATGAACATAAAGAAAAATTGATTGATACATTATTAAGAGGGTTACCTATACCTGAGATATATATTGCTCAATCGGGAATTGATATTCAAAAGATATGGACACAAGAGGTAGTAGTAGATGGACAACAAAGATTGAGTACTATAATTCAATATATTAATGAAGATAAAGAGTCAAAAGTTTTTGGTAATATTGTTCCAAAATTTGAACAATTAAGCCCTGAAGATAAAAGAGATTTTCTAAGCTACGATATTGTGATTAGAGATTTGGGTGATTTAGAAGGCAACGAAATTATTGATATATTTAAGAGGATTAATTCTACTAGGTATGGACTTAATGATGTTGAGCTACATAATGCAGTATATGATGGTAAGTTTATTTCAACTGCAAAAGAAATAGCGAAAGAAATAGAATTGAAAGAATTACCTTTTTTAACAGATACAAAAATAAGCAGGATGGAGGATATTAACTTTATTCTGCTCTTAATGTCTACTATAGTGAATGGTGGTTATTTTACACGTGATAAAGAGATTGAAAAAAGTATCATAAATTATAATAATAATTTTGAAAAAAAAGAGGAAATTAAGGAGAAAATGATATCAATATTTGCTTATATTGATAAATTAAACTTAAGTGATGATTCTATTTGGTATAGAAAATCGAATTATTATACTCTTTTTATAGAATTCTACAATAATGAACTTCGAGATAGTGAAGAAATCATAATGAAATTAGTTGACTTTGAAGGAAATATTTTGAAGAGCAAAGGTCAGAATAAATCTGAAAATGACTACAGTATGTACTATTCGTATATGTATACTGGAACAAATAGTAGACAGGCAAGAGTTAGAAGAGGAGAAATTTTCTCACGTTATATTTTTGATAAATAATTAAAGAGGGGATAATGTATATTGTAAATAAACGTAAATATAAAAACGGAGAAAATAAAAAATTCGGAATGATTTTTATGGAAGTTTAGGAATGGTGTTAATAATATGGTTTAATTAGCATAATGAATTAACTTATAGGGGGTAACAGGGGAATGATAGAAAAACTAGAGAAAGAAATGAATGAATATATTGCTAGTAAAAAAGTATTTAGGGCGGATAGAGATTTATTAATAGAAAAAGTAGTAACAGAATTTGAAGGAAGAGTAAGAAGTATTCTAAATGTACCTACAGCAGATAGTTTGACACATAAAGAGTTAGATACTTTAAATACGTGTATTGATTTGATTTACAAATATAGCAAAGCAAAGGAAACGAAAAGCTTTGTTTTTAAAGAAAATTCGATTAAGGATTTATATGAAGATAGTGAAAAATATTTTTGTATAAAAAATATTATATATCAATATAGAAAAGAAAGAATACATTTAATCAATCAAAGAGAAAATGAATTACACTTTAGGGCTGTAATGGATTTAAATAATGAAAATCATCAAATCGAAGTATTGAACTATATAAATAAATTAAAAAGTTACAGTGAATATTTTGAAAAAATGAAAGAGCATATCATGAAAGAGCAAAAGAATAACCTAAATCCATACAAAATGTTTCGTATGGCTATAGATACTTATAGATATTTACCAAGTGATATATTAATCGATGGGTTTACTATAGATGAAATTTATGATTGTATAGCTATATTAATGGCATATTCAGGTAGCCTTATACAAACGGGTGTATTTTTTGGAACTATTGAACATAATAAACTTTTAGAACGTATTCAACAGATGTTGAATTTAGAACAGGATAAGGTTGACAAGATAATTGGAATATTAACATATGAGCATTCTGATAAACCAACAGATATAATTCATACTCCGTTAATAAAACTAAATCATGGAGGAGATGAGCCGGAATACTTAATTTCTCCATGTTTGATTCTTAATAGTAATGTAGAAAGGAACGTATATAATTTAATAAATTTGAAATACCATGATAGATACTGTGGATTTACTAATAAAAAAGAAAGCTTGATGGTTAAAAGGCTGGAGTTTGAAACTAGAAAATATTCTAATTTAATTATAGAATCAGATAAAAACCTATATAAACAGGGTACAAAACAAATGCTTACTAATTTAGATTTTGTTATGTATGATAAGATACAAAAAGCACTATTGATATGTGAATTGAAGGATTTTATTAGAGCGGACAGTGCTTCGGAGCACATTAATGTTGATGGTAGAAGGGAAAAAGAAGGGCTGAAAAAGGGAATTAATCAAATTAAATTGATTGCTGACTATTTTGAACATAATGAGGAGGTTGTTTTAGAAAAATGCTTTAGAAATAAGTCGATGGAAGTGGATAAAGTATTATGTTGTATTATAAGTAAAGATAATCTTGGGAGTAGATTTATTCCAAAAGAAACTAATATTTTAGATGAATCAAATTTTATTAATTTACTTCATAAAAATACAGGTGATTTGTTGCAAACCATTAAAGATATAGAGGAAAAAAATTATTATCCTAAATATAATAAAGACTATTGGATTGCTGAAAAAGAACTTGAATTTTGTGGATATAAGATACAAATAGATGAGTTTAGAGTTAAGCATATTAATTAATAACGTAAATAATGAAATAACCTAATATTTGAACATATATTATATCTATGAATAAAGCCCTTGAAAGATTATCACTTTCTTTCAAGGGCTTTATTATTTCTTGAAGGGAGATGAGCATATTGGCTACACCGCAGAAGAGCACACTGAGGACAGAGGCATACTTTTCAGAAGACGGAAAACACAGATACCTGCTTAGGAAGGAGTGGGAGAAAGGCAAGAAGAAGGCTATGGTCATAATGATAAACCCTAGTGCAGCGGACAACATCGTAATGGACCACACAACAATGTTTGTCGTAAATAATTGTCAATAGCGTTTCTGTTTTCCAGAAAATCCCCGGTTGAAAATTCCCTTTTTTGACGTTATTCATTTTTAGATATTTTGCTGGAATTAAAAAATCCAGCTTTTTTCTTTTCTTTAATTCTATAGCTTTCACCTTTGATATTTATAGTTGTTGAGTGGTGCAGAAGCCTGTCTAAAATTGCTGTCGCAACTACATTGTCTCCGAATATGTCACCCCAATAGCCATATGACTTATTGGATGTTATTATCAAGGAACTCCTCTCATAACGCTCTGAGACTATCTGAAAGAAGTAATGAGCTATCTCACCATACATCTCATTGTATCCTAGTTCATCTATTACAAGGACATCTGGCTTTTGAAGCGTCTTGATTTTCCTGTGTATCTTTCCAGATTGAATATTTTCGCTAATCATTTTTATTAGTTCATGAGCACTTACAAAATATGCTGTATGACGATTTTTAATGGCTGCAAGTGCTAATCCTACTGCTAAATGTGTCTTTCCAACGCCTGGAGGGCCTAACAGTATTATATTTTCACTTCGCTGAACGAATTGTAGAGTTAAAAGCTCTTTTATCCTGCGCTCATCCGCGCTAGGTTGAAATTCAAAGTCAAATTCATCGATGGTTTTAAGATATGGTAATTTTGCAAGTTTTATGTTGGTTTTTATAGCACGCTGTCTCTTTGCTTCGATTTCAGCCCATAAGAGCTTGTCTAAAAATTCAAGGTAAGATATACTATTTTTAGATGCTTCTTCAGCGTGATGGTCATATATTTGCGGAATTGACATGAATTTCAATTCTTCAAATGCAGCTAAAAGCCTTTCATTTAGCATTTGCTCATCACCCCTTCATCAAGAAGTTCATCATAAATACTAAGCGGTCTTTCATGCACTTTGGGGATTTGTTTTGGAATCAATTTAGGAGCTGTGGGGGCGACCTTTTCATGATTTCCAGACATAATACCTTCAAAGTGCTTTTTATCTTTTACCACACAATATTTATCAAAAGCTTTTTCATGCCTTGCAATCAGTTTCTTATCACTTGAATAAATCTCAATTTTTCCGTTTTTCAAGTCTTTTACATTTACATAGCTTCCAACATACTTGTACGGAACTGAATATTTTGTAGTTTCGTATGATACAAAGCAGTCACTTGATACCTTGCGTTCTTCAGGATAGCTGCTTTCAAAAGAAGTCTCGTTAAAGGGTTTTAAGTTTTCAAGCTCAAATCTTTTATTAGGCACTTCGTGCAATGTCCCATGAATTCTTTTATTTGCCGTCTGATCTGCCCAGTTGATAGCCATTTCATTTAGCTTGCTGATATTTGAAAACTCCCTTACTCGGGGCCAGAAGTTATTTCGCACATACTTGACTCCATTTTCAACTTTACCTTTTGTTCTTGGTGAATATGGTCTGCATCTGATCGGCGTAAAGCCGTGATGATTAGCGAAAGCTAGAAATGTTTTATTCCACTTGGTTTCGCCTTTTTCTTTGCTATGGCTAACAACGGTTTTCATGTTGTCGTAAAGAATGGTTTCACATACCCCGCCGAAATATTCAAATGCCCTTTCGTGACATCCTGTAAGGGTACTTATTTTCTCATCTTCAGTGAATTCAACATAGATTTTTCTAGAATAACCAAGAACCATTACAAAAGCATGGATTTTTTTCTCTCTTCCTTCGTATTCAAATTTAAACTCTCCCCAGTCAACCTGCGCCTGTTTCCCTGGCGGGGTTTCAAATCGAGAACTTGCTTTCACTATTCTATTTTTTCTCAAAGGCTTCATGAAATCTCTTAATATCGTGGTTTTTCCAGTATATCCTTGTTCTTTTATCTCTTCATAGATAACAACAGAATTGAAACATCCCTCGTTCATTCTTTTCAAGATATAGCTTTTATGGGGATCTAGCTTTGAGGGTTTCTTTTTAGTCCTTTTGTACTCAGGAGCCTTGTTTTGTTTCAGCCATTTACTTATTGTTTTTGGATCTCTTCCCGTCAGTTGGGCAATATCCTTGATATACAGTCCTTGATTTTTCATATCTCTTATCATGAAAACTTCCTCCAATTCTATCACGGCATCTCACTCCTTTAAATTCACTATTAAAGTAAGTGTACCGTTTTTTATTGGTAGTTTTCAATCGGCGATTAACTGTATTTTAGCATCGATTATGACAATCCAACACAAATGGAAGCAATAATCTTTCCTTGTCTGTCAAACTCTCTGATAACATGTAAAAAATCTTCACTTAGATAATTATAATAAAATCAAAAATATTTCGGCAGATAAAGAAAATTTAAACGGACATATTTCCATAGGAGTTTCTGAATCCATAATAGTATATAGATTACAGTCGGTGCTATCCAGATTTAGAGAAAGCTATCCAAATGCTAATATTACACTAATAAGTGATAATTGTTCAAAGCTTAGAGAAAAGCTCTATACTGGACAAGTCGATTTAACAATAACCCTTGAACCAGCCATAGATAATAAGGATTTAGTAGTAAATAAGCTTAATGAAGAGACCCATGTTTTTATAAGCGGCTTAGGAAATAATGTAGAAAAAATAAGTGTGGATAATAAAGATGAAATAAATAAGGAATGCATTATTTTTACAGAAAAAGAATGTGCACTAAGACATTTTTTTGAAAACTATTTATATAACAAAAGTATAACCCCAAGAAGTGCATTAGAATTTTCAAGTATTGAAGCCATAAAACAATGTGTGGCAAGTGAACTTGGCATTAGCTTATTACCTGCAATGTGTGTAAAAGATTTAATCAAAGATAAAAAAATAAGGATAATAGGAAGTGAAGATAGTGAAATTAAATTCTTAACTCAATTGGCTTATCATAAAAATAAGTGGATATCGCCATTATTAAAAGATTTTATGAAATATTGTATAGAATCACTATCAAATTGAATAGTGAGAAACTTGAATATTAATGTATTTGCCGAAAATACATGTGACTTCAGTTATGGGATGAATAGGCGAAAATGCTTAAATGTTGCTGTGTATTTGGGTATAATATAGTCAGGTGGTTGATTTTTTACATATATAATCGTATGGGAATAGTTTGAGTTATCTTATGGAGTAGTTCACTAAAACATTGATGGGGGATTGTCTATGAAATCAAAAAAATGGATTACGTTTGTAGTATTGGCGATTTGTATTTCGAGTTTATTTGGGTGTGGTCTGACAGGTAAGGACAAAGATCCATTAGATTCGTCGAAACCCATAACCATTACTGTATGGCATTATTATAATGGGCATATTAAAGATCGATTTGATGATCTGGTTTCTGAATTTAATGAAACAGTCGGCGTTGAAAAAGGTATTGTGGTTGATGCTCAAACTTTAGGTGATGTAAATCAGCTTGCAGATGCTGTATTTGAATCTGCAAATTCAACTATAGGGTCCAAGCCTATACCTGATATTTTTATGGCCTATCCTGACAATGCGTTTAGGGTAAATCAAGTTTTAGAGCTAGTGGATTTAGAAACGATTTTCTCAGAAAGTGAATTGGAACGTTATAGAGCTGGCTTTTTAGAAGAAGGCAGATTTGGATCAGATAAAAAATTATATATTTTGCCCATTGCAAAATCTACAGAAAACTTATTTGTTAATAAGACATTTTGGGATGAATTTTCAAAAGATACAGGAGCTGATGTACAAAAATTAAGTACTTGGGAGGGCTTAACGGAAGTTGCTGAATTATATTATGAACATACGGGAAAAGCATTGTTAGGAATTGATGCCAATGCTAACTATATGCTTTCATCTGCGATGCAACTTGGAACTGAAATGTATGCTTTTGATGGTGATGAAGTACGTTTTGATTTTTCTGCTGATGTTGCCAAGAATATATGGGACTATTATTATGTTCCATATATAAAAGGTTATTTTGAAAAAAACGGTAGATTCAGTTCGGATGATGCTAGAACGGGTAGTGTTTTGGCATATACGGGATCAACTGCAGGTGCATATTACTTCCCATCGGAAGTGACTGTTCAACAGAATGAAGTCTACAGCATAGAATCGATGACGCTTCCATATCCATACTTTAAAACAGGTAAGCCTTATGCTTTCCAGCAAGGCGCAGGTATGTGTATTGCAAAGAGTGACAAGGCGCATGAATACGCTGCGGGATTGTTTTTAAAGTGGTTTACAGAACCAGAGCAAAATATTGAATTTGCCGTTTCGACTGGATATTTTCCTGTAATGGATGAATCTTTAGTATGGGAGAGGTTGATCGAACAAGTTGAGGTATCAGAATCTTCTGCTGCTATCATTCCAAAGATGATCGAATCTAGCATGTATATGTTCGATAACTACGACTTTTATAATAATACACCTTTTGAAGGCAGTTATGAGTTGCGAGACTTATTGGAAAAGCACTTATTTAATAAAATTTCAATGGATTTGGAAATCTTAAATAAATGTGTTGAAAGTGGTGAAAACCGTACAGATGTTATTGAGTCTTTAACAGCTGATTCGGAATTTGAAAAGTGGTACAATCAAATTTCAAATCAAGCATCATTAATTTTATCTGAATAGCGAAAGATGTGGGTGCGATGAAAAAATTTAACATGGATAAAAAGTCAGTTTTTTTTAAAATGACAAGTTTTGTAATTGTATTGATTATTATTCAGGCGATATTTTTAACGGGAACATTAATTGTTGGTGGCGTTCTTAGTCAAGCTCAAGACAATGCATTTCAATCATTTCATGACAAAGTACAAAATCGCAACAATTATATACAAAGGGAAATGAAAAACAGGTGGACCAACATGTCACCCTACATTGAACGGATTTCTGACAATTTGTCTGATAGTGACAACAATGAGGCTTTTTTTGAATCGACTATAGACGATTTAATTGATATGCTGAGAATGACACAGACAACCGGAGCTTTTGTTATCTTAGAGGGAGATCAATCTGATTATCCTGCACTCTACATTAGAGATTATGATCCACTCTTGAACGATTATTCCAATAAAGACCTGTATATGATTCTTGGCTCTTCAGATTTAGCGAAAGAATATATGATACCTCTTGATAAATCTTGGAAATACAAAATGGAATTTAATGATACCAACAAAGACTTCTTTGAAAAGCCTTTTTCAAAAGCGCCACTTACATTTAATGCTGATTTGCTGGGGTATTGGAATTCTCCATTTTTATTGTTTGAGGATGACTTACCAATAATTACATATACTATGCCGATTTTTGATGCAAATAAAGTTTTGAGAGGTGTAATTGGCATTGAACTTTCCGTGAATTATTTTAATCAGTTTTTACCAGCTACTGATTTAAAATCTAGGGATTCCATGGGATATTTAATGGGGTATAGCGCAGAGGGGGTTGAAAAAATCAAGCCTATGCTCATTACTGGTGCACTGCAAAAACGAATGATAAGGTCGAATGAAATATTTGATTTGACAAAGGTGGATTTGAATCGAGATATCTATATCATTGGAAATCACAATAGTGAAGAAAAAATATATGCTTGTGTTGAGCGCATGGGTCTTTATAATGCGAATACACCATTTGAAGATGAATCGTGGTATTTAATCGGAATGATGACTGAGGGTCATATTTTGAGCTATGTAAAAAAGATTCAGAAAATCTTGTGGATGTCCCTTGTTGCATCTATTGTAATTGGCATGATTGGCGGGCATATTATTAGCTATCAATTTACAAAGCCAATTACAGAATTTGTCAAACAAGTGAAGTCAAGTGAAAAGAATAAGCCAATAAGGCTTTTTCAAACAGGTCTTATGGAAATTGATGCATTATCTAGTGCAATGGAAAATGCAAATAATGCGCTTCTGGAATCAACAGTCAAAATGTCGAAAATAATTGGTTTGACAGATTTTCCAATTGGAGCATTTGAAATCAGAAGCGATTCGGATTACATATTTGTAACGGATCAGTTTCAGACAATTCTGGACATAGATAATGAAGAAATGTGTGAAATCATTAAAAGTAAAGTGTGGTTTTTGAACAAATTACAAAGTAAATTGACATCACCTGTAGAGAGTGAAAACAATGTGTATAAAATGAGTATGAAAGATGAAAAATACGTACGGGTTAAAATCATTGAGAATGCACTTAGTACAATGGGCGTTGTGATCGATGTGAGTGATGAAGTAATTGAAAAAAATCGCATTAAAATGGAACGTGATTATGATGCATTGACTATGATTTTTAATAGAAAGGCTGTTCAATTACGGATAGAGAATGTTATTGAAAATGTCAGGCCGCTTGATGTTGCTGCTTTGATTATGTTTGACCTCGACTACCTTAAAAAAATCAACGATACATATGGTCATAAATGGGGGGATTTTTATATCAGTAGTGCAGCAGCTGCACTGTCTAAAATAGATGCGAATTCTAGCGTGCTGGGCAGGCGATCTGGTGATGAGTTCGTTTTATTCTTATTTGGCTTTAAAAATAAGGATGCTATCAGAAAAATCATGAATGAATTTTATGATGTATTGAGTAAAGATTTAATTACTTTTCCAGATGGATCATTAAAGCCGATTAGCATTTCAGGGGGCTTGCTTTGGATTGATAACTGGTCATTAAGCTATGATGAATTGTTGCATAAATCAGATGAACTTTTATATGGAGCAAAAAATGAAAAAAAAGGCTATTATATAGAAGGCGATATGTAATAGATAAAAGCGTCCTCTGCATGAATATGTAAACAAAAGTGTTTTGATGAAAAGTTATCAGTAAACCTCAATAACAGATGAGAAAATCAGGAAATTTCACGAGAACTGCATTGGGAAATCCAATGTGGTTTTTTAGTTTTTTTGTAGCAATCAAAGTTGATGTTAACGAACTGTATTTAAGGAAAAAATGATGATAATTTTCAAATTTGTGGTATTCTTATATTAAGAATGTACAATTTTGATAGAAGGAGGCGAAAACAAATTGAAAAAGATATACTATATGTTGATTGCAGTGCTTTTGACAACTGGGATTTTTACGGCAAATGCTTTTGTATCTGTTGCCCAGGAAAATGTTCAGGCTGTATGGATTGCCACGGTTTTCAACCTGGATTTCCCAAGTACAAAAAATGATGTTGTTTCTCAAAAAAATGAGTACATAGAAAAACTGGATAAATTGAAGGATGTAGGGATAAATACAGTCATAGTTCAGGTGAGGCCTAAAGCTGATGCGCTGTATCGCTCTGATATCAACCCTTGGTCGGATGTACTCACTGGAGAGCAAGGCAAAGACCCAGGTTATGATCCTATGTCTTTCATGATTGAAGAGGCACATAAAAGGGGAATGTCATTTCACGCTTGGCTAAACCCATACAGGATAACTACTTCCGGAACGGATACAAGCGTTCTTTGTGAAACCCACCCGGCCAGATTGAATCCGGATTGGACTATGAGCTATAATGATGCCCTATATTATAATCCTGAAAAAGAGGGAGTGAAGAATCACATCGTCTCAACTGTGGAGGAAATCGTCAAGAAATATGACGTTGATGCGGTTGTTTTCGACGATTATTTTTATCCGTCGAACTATCCTCTTCCAGACGGGGAAGGCAAGGACGGAGAAGTTGCCAACAGCAGAAGGCAGCATATCAATGATATGGTCGAGCGTGTCAATAAGGTAATCAAGAATACGAAAAGTAATGTGATGTTTGGAATCAGTCCTTCAGGCATTTGGAAAAACAAGATATCTGATCCGACAGGCTCCGATACGTCAGGCAATGAGTCTTACTATTCGGTATATGCCGATACGAGAACATGGATAAAAAACGGTTGGATCGACTATGTTTCTCCTCAAATTTACTGGGAGACAGGACATAAAGCGGCAGACTATGAGACTTTAGTCAAATGGTGGTCAAATGAAGTAAATGGAACTAATGTCAAGCTGTATATAAGCCAGGGCATATACCGGGAAGTTGTTGCAAAACAAATAGACACGCAGCTGAAAATAAATCAGAATTATTCACAGGTGAGTGGAAGCTGCTATTATAAACTTAAGAATCTACTCGCAGATACGGCTGGGTGTAAAACGAAAATAGCCTCTTTGAACTCTGCAGATACACTCGCAGCCCAAGACAATGATATATATGCGCTGTATCTTTCAGATAGTTCATTGAAATCCAGCCCAAGAAGCGGAACTGTTACAGCCGGTGTTTTGAATGTGAGAAGCGGAGCGGGAACACAGCACGCCGTAGTGTCTAAAATAGATGGCGGTACAAAAGTGACTATTTTAGAAGAAAATGCAGGTTGGTACAATGTCGAGCTGGAAAACGGACAAATAGGGTGGGTTATAGAAGACTATTTGAATGCAAATTAAAAAATACACATGATTAGTCTGCAGATCAATCACTTCTATATTGTATCAGTAGGTTTCGATTTTGATTGTTCGGTATAACTGCGACAAAGTCTGTAAATGAATACGATATAAAGCCCGCACATGATATACTTGTGCGGGCTTTATATCGTATTAAGGCTTTTCATGGAAATGGCAGTTTTCATATGCAGGCATGAAAATTAGATTGGCTTGCAATTCAAAATCAGTCTTTCTTTTTCATGATGGCCTGGAGTATATTTGTTACTGCCAATATGCCAACTATTGAACCGCCAAGAAATCTGGCATTGAAATCATCGAGTGAGATGAACATCCAAACAGAAATAATAAGGAGTATTGACCCGAAAACAAGTTTGTTTGAATCCATGCAAACACCTCCTGAATATACATAACATACGAAAGAGTATTATATGTCAGGGATACCCGTTTTTCAAATGCACAAAACTGAAATCGGCCACATTCGGAGCAACTGTACATTTGAAAAATTTCTACAGGTTGATCTTTTTGTCGAAAAGATAGCCCGTGAGTATAAAGAGTATTGCGGTTGTCACAATATTGACTCCAATTATGGAATTGAACAGTGACGAAAACGAGTCAGCCTGCACGTACTCCCAATTGCTCATTTTAAGAAGTGGCTTTGATATTTGTCCCATTACAAATGAAATTCCTATGAAAAACCCAAATGAAAGAGTTTTTCCGTGTTTTATATTTGAAAGCAAACTTTTTGAAAGAGCCATTGCAAGGTAAACCATTAGTATGAATATAATGTAGTTTGAAAACATTAATATGTATGTTTTGAACATGTTTATTCCAAAATCATCCGGAAGAGTTGACATGAAATACCTGACTTCGCTGTTGTCTGCCAAGAGTAGTTTAAAGTTTACAAGCGATGCACAGGCAAATATGGCTGATACAAGAAAACATTCAATAAATACGCTGAGTATTTTTTCACCCAGTATGGAATATCCGCTAAGCGGCGTTGAAAACAGAAAGTGGGATTCATCGCCATACAGGCATACATGGGTTCTTCTTATATGGTCGAATACAAATATTATTCCCATTATAAACATCAAAAGTGAAAGTAAAAATGAAAACAGGCCTTTAGAAGATTCGGGTTCAAGAGCGCTGCTTACCATATTGTAGTTTAGAATTACGAAAATGATAAAACCTCCAAGGAAAAATTTCCACCTTTTCATCCATTCGTATTTTATGAGCTTAAGCATGTGCATATACCTCCCTGTATATTTCGTCTATCGACATTTGTCTTTCTTTTTTCAAATCTGCGGATGCTCCGCTTAGTATTATATTTCCTTTATTCAGGAATATGACTTCATCAAGAATCCTTTCAAGCTCGTTCACCATGTGGCTTGAAACAAGCACCGCGTTGTTTTCGTTTTGGCACCCCAATATCACCTCTATGGTTTTTTCACGGGTTATGGGGTCTATTGCATTGAACGGCTCGTCGAGCACAAAAAGTGATGCGTCCCTTGAAAGTGCAAGCGATATTTTGACTCTTGCAAGCATTCCGCTTGAAAGTGACGAAATCTTCATGTCCTTTTCAAGTTCCATGAACTTAAGTTTTTCAGTTGCTTTTTCCATTGAGAAATCGCTGAACATGTCGCTGTAGTAGTCAAGGCAGTTCTTTATTTTCATCCATTTTGGAAGATAGTTTGTTGTGGGCATGAAAGAGACCACGGCTTTTGTGGCAGGTCCTATCTGCCTGTCGCATATTGTCATGCTGCCGCGCGAAGGTCTTAAGAGCCCTGAGGTCATTTTCATGAATGTGGTTTTTCCGCTTCCATTGGGGCCTAAAAGTCCGTATATTTTGCCTTTTTCAAGGGTCATGTCAATGTCGCTTAAGGCGTTTTTGCCCAAGAAGCTTTTGCCTATTTTTTCAGCTTTTAGTATCATAGTTACTCCTCCTAAAAATAGTGTACGGCAGGAGATTTATCCTGCCGAAGAGCCGAGCAGTTACAGCTTCGGCGCATATAGAGTATAATACAAAACGGTTAAAAAATACTGTATTTAATGAGAATTTAAGGGAAATAAAAGGAAAACATAAGGTTGGAATGATTAGTATGGTTGCAACCGTGCACAAAAATTAGAAAGGCCAGGACGCTGGGTATAATTAATGAAACACATTTTGCAAAGGAGATGATAATATGCAAAAAATTCTGTGCTTCATTATTGTGGCTGTAATGTTTTTTCAAATGGGACTGGTATCATATGCTCAGGGCATAACGGTTGAAATAGACGAAAATGCCGTTGAGTTTGATGTAGAGCCTGTTATAGAAGACGGACGGGTGCTCGTGCCATTCAGGAAGGTATTTGAACAGCTGGGACTAAATGTCGAGTGGAATGAAAGCTTGAAAATTGCGTCAGCATATGACGAAAGCACATCGCTTTCAATAAAGGCGTCAAGCAGGTATGGAAGCGTCAATGGAGAGCTTTTGGAGCTGGATGCGGCAGCAAAAATAGTGGAAGGAAGAATGCTTGTGCCACTCAGATTCATATCGGAGGCGTTCGGAAATGAAGTGCTATGGGACGGGGAGAAAAAGCTTGTGAGCATAACTTCGGATTTCAAGGAGGCTTTAAAGATGGATGGGCTTCCGGCGGTAGGATCAAGGGAAAAGCTAATGGCCATACTGGAATACTCGCAAAGATTCAACAGGCTTGACACACAGATTAGGGATGATATTGCGATTGAAAAGGGATTGGAGGAATCATTTGAATCCGAGGCGGGGGATGCTGCAGAACCTGACTACTCTGAAACAAATATACAGGTTGAAGGTGTGGATGAGGCGGACATAGTGAAAACGGACGGGGAGTATATATATCAGATAAGAAGCAACAATATTTCGATAGTCAGGGCAGATGACGGCAAGCTGTCTCTTGTAAGCGAGATTGAAAGCAAAGATGGATTTAAAGCTAGCGAGATGTATTTGAGCGGAGATGCTCTTGCGGTGATAGGGGTTTCGAGCAGTCCTGAATTTAGAATCATGGAGCAGAATGTTAAAGAAAGCATATGGCCTTATCCTGGCTCTGTGCTGGAAATGGAAGTATACGACATATCGGATAAATCGAGTCCAAAGCAGGTGAGAAGCGTAGAAATAGACGGACGCTATGTGACTTCAAGGCTTATTGAAGGAAAGCTTTACATGGTTGCAAACAAGAATATGAGTGCCATATACAACGAAGATGAATTTGACTACAGGCCGAGTGTTTATGACAGCATAGAAGGCAGGCCGTTTGAAATAGGATATGATGACATACGCTATTTCCCGGATTCTATAATGTCGAGCTATCTTGTAACAATAGGGATAGACCTTGAAAACCTGGATAAGAGGGCCGACATAGACGCATATCTGGGATCTGGTCAAAATGTATATGCTTCAAAGCAGAACATGTATGTAGCTGAAACCAGATATGAATATGATTACGAACTGGACGATTCGGGAAACAGGGAGATATACTATCCGGTTTACAAGGTGAATACGGACATATTCAAATTCAGTCTGGATGACGGGAATATAGACTACCTCTCAAAAGGAAAGGTTCCAGGCACAGTGTTGAACCAGTTTTCAATGGACGAGCATGACGAAAATTTCAGGATTGCGACTACAAGCGGTGAAACATGGAGGACGGATGAGAGGACTTCGAAGAACAACATATATGTTTTGGACAGGCATATGGATGTCGTTGGAAAGCTTGAAGGAGTTGCGCCCACAGAAAAAATATATTCTGTAAGGTTTATGGGAGACAGGGCGTACATGGTCACATTCAGGCAGATAGACCCATTCTATGTGATAGACCTTGGCGACTTTGAAAATCCCAAAATACTTGGCTACCTCAAGATTCCGGGATACAGCGATTATCTTCATCCATATGACGAAAGCCACATAATCGGATTTGGAAAGGAGACTGTCCAGACCAAAAGCGGATTTACGGTAGAGGGCATGAAGATAGGCATGTTCGATGTGAGCGACGTTGAAAATCCGCTGCAAATCCATGCTATTTCGATAGGTGACCGTGGAACTGATTCAGAGCTTCTTAGAAACCACAAGGCTCTCATATTTTCAAGGCAAAAGGGTATAATGGCATTTCCGCTTACCGAGATGAGAAAAGCGGATGATACATGGAGCCAGTTTTACTATCAGGGCGCATATGTCTATGCGGTAGATATTGAAAATGGGTTCGAGCTTGTTGGAAAAGCAAGCCACTTGAGCGACGAGGACTATGAAAAGGCGGGAAACTATTGGTATGAAAGCGACAAGAACGTAAAGAGGATAATATATATAGGAGATAATATTTATACGATTTCAAACAGCGCAATCCATGCTCACGACATTGACGATATGTCTTTCGAGGGCAAGATTGAATTTGAAAATTAATGTTAAATGGGATGCTGCAACTATATGAATTTGGATATATATGAAGAAAGCCCTCACGTATAATTTGTGAAGGCTTTTCATATATATGGTTCTATTGATTGGAATCATTGACAAGGTCAGTCAATAGATTCACTAGCATTTCTTCTTTAGACGTTTTGAATTTTTTGGCAATGATGGCCAGGGCGATGTATGTTCTTTCGTCTACATTGATTATCATAGGCTGCAGTTTCTTGGTCGTTTTTTTCATGGCAGCCTTGGCCTTGTCTTCCAATGAAACAGCGTCTTCCTTTGCCGTCTCCAAAATACCGTCGATTTTTGAAATCCAAACGGCCTCTTTGCGTTTTACAAGGTCGCCAATGACTTCATTTACAAAAGCACTACGTTCCATGCTTTTTTTAGCCGCCAGGGTTTTAATGTCGCGCTTTAAGTCTTTTGTTATGTTCAGTTTGATTTTCATTTTAGTCTCCAATAATTCATGAATTTGCTGCTATGACAGCCCTATTATTATAGCATATATAAGGTTAAGCGCCATGCATATACAGCTTTTTGAACTCAAGGTATCCGTTTTTTCTAAGCTTGCAAGCCGGGCAGTCTCCACAGCCATTTCCTATAATGCCGTTGTAGCATGTGAGAGTCTCTTCCTTTATTACGTCAAGAACCCCAAGGTCGTGAGCCATTTTCCATGTCTGGGCCTTGTCTATCCACATAAGCGGAGTGTGTATTTCAAACGGGTAGTCCATTGAAAGGTTTAAAGTTACATTGAGGGACTTTATGAAAACGTCCCTGCAGTCTGGGTAGCCGCTGAAATCGCTTTGGGAAACCCCTGTTATTATGTGGCTGATGCCTCTTTGTTTTGCAAATACCGCTACAAAAGTCAAAAACAGCATGTTCCTTCCGTCTACAAATGAATTTGGAACACCCTCTTCAGGCGAATCCGTGTCAACGATTATGTCAGTTCTTGTAAGCGAGTTTGGAGCGAGCTGGTTCAGAAGATTAAGGTCTAGTGTATGGTGCTCCACGCCGTATTTTTTGCATATGTCGCCTGCGCATTCGAGCTCAAGCTTGTGCTTTTGGTTGTAGTCGAATGAAACTGCTATTACTTCCTTGAATCTTTCCTTCGCCCAAAACAGGCATGTCGTGCTGTCCTGTCCTCCGCTGAATACTACTATTGCCTTCTCGTGGTTCATAATCTACACTCCTTTTTTATCTGGCGACCATATTATTTTGTGAAGCTGAAGCTGGAGGTTCACGCCGTTCATATTGTGCTCTTTCATGAAGTCCACAATGTCTTCAGGCTCTATATTTCCAAACACCGGGCTTATATATACAGCCGTTTTTTGGGACAAGCCGTATTTTTTTATTATATCGTATGCCTTTTGAAGGTCATCCTGGCTTCCGCATACGAATTTTACGGTGTCTTTGCCAGTGAGGATATCAAAATTGCCCATCTCCATTTTGCATTCCATTTTGCTTGAAGGAAGCTTGTAGTCCATTGTAAAGCTTGGCGGATTGTCTATCCCGCAAAACTTTTCAAGCGATATGCTTCCATTGGTTTCTATTTCAACATACAGAGACTTGTCTTTTGAAAGCAGCTGGAGAAGCTCTGCTATTCCCTCATGCATAAGGGGCTCCCCGCCTGTAAGAGTCACATTTTGAACACCTTCAGATTTGATGTATGAGTATATATCGTCTGCAGACATCGGCTCGAAATGCACATCGCTTTTATTGGCCCATGAGGTGTCGCAGTAGCTGCAGTTGAGGTTGCAGCCTGCAAATCTTATGAACAGGGCAAGCTGTCCGGCGCGCCTGCCTTCGCCGTTTATGCTTATGAATTTTTCAACTACTTTAAGCATTACATAGCCCCCGTTTCTTCATATACCGCGCAGTTTGTAGGTGTTTCGTACACTGTTGCCCTCTTTACTTTGTAGCCCCTTGACTTCATCTCATTGAAGAAAAACGCCGAGAAGTTTTCAGCGGTGGGGCGAAAGTCAAGCTCTATTATGTTGAATCCGTCCTCTTTGAGGCAATGTAGAGTCTTTTCCCTCATAGTTCCCCTTTGGATTAAAAGGGCGTGATCGCAGCTGTCCACCATTTCCTTTACGTCTTTTTTGAGGTCTGAAAAGTCAACCACCATTCCGTCAAGTTGCCCCCCACTTACAAGGCTTTGCGAGCAGACCTCTATTTCAACTTTCCATCTGTGTCCGTGTATGTTGGCGCATTTGCCCTCGTATCCGGCAAGAAAATGCGCGCTGTCAAAGCTGTGTTCTGCTTTTAAAATATACATATTTTCCTCCTAAACATTTCCATGTATAATGTTTGCGTAGTGGCAGCATCCTATGGCCCCGTTGAACTGCGGGTCCTCAACGCTCACTATTTCGTCGTAGTCATTTTGAAGATATTTTTTTATTGCGCCGCTTTGGGCAACCCCGCCAGTCATAACCAATTTTTTGCCCCTGAATCTTCTAAGAAGGGGCTGGAGCCTTTTGTATAGGGAATGGTTTACTCCGGCGCACAGCCTTTCAAGGCCTACGCCTTCGGCTATTTTTCCTATGAGCTCGGATTCTGAAAATACCGCGCATGTCGAGTTGAGCTCAACTGGATTTTCGTGATAAGCGCTCATATCATGGAGCGACACCTCCAGCACATTTGCCATGTTTTCAAGATACCTTCCACATGAAGCCGCGCATTTTTCGTTGAGTTCCAAATCGGTTGTAAGGCCCTTTTCGACCTTTACGGCCTTGACGTCCTGGCCTCCTATGTCGAGGAGTATGAAATCACGCAGGCCGCTTTGGTATATTGCCCCGTACACGTGGGCCTTTATCTCTATTATTGGCTTAAATAGCTTGAGGTCTGTGTTGTTTCGCCCGTATCCCGTGGATACCGCGGCATCTATGCCGTTTATACCGAGCTTTTCAAGGTCTACTTCTATCTTGCCGTCAAAGCTGCAGTAGTCCCTGTAAAAGCTCATTGTGCTTATTTTTTTCTTTTGGAGTATTGTGCCATCTTCCATAAGGGCTATTTTGACTTCCCTGCTTCCAAGGTCTATCCCGAGTATTCTCATATTCGTGCCTCCTTAAGGTCAAGCAGCATGTCAAGAAATGCCTCTATTCTAAGCTTGGTTCTTGAATCGAGTAAGTTCAGCTTGTCGCCTTCAATGTTCAGTATTGGAATGTCAAGCTTTTGCTTTAGCACTATGTCCTCGACCGCCCTGTGGCAAAAAGCCTGTGTGTAGTGGATAATTGCGTCTATTTTTCTTTCTCTTATCTGCTTTTTTATGTCCTGCAGCCTGAAATTCATGTCATATGGATAAGTGTAGTCGTAGTACTGGGTGAATATGTCGTCTGCATGTTTTGCCCTTGGGAACGCAAACTCCCTTTGGACCTCGTTGTATACGAAGCTGGCATTGAAGTTTTCGACAAATTCGTATATGTCACCCGTCATAGGAGGGACTCCTATATAGCCCAGCCTTAGCTTTTTATGCTCTGGCTGTCTTGAGATTATCTCATCTACGGTTTTTTGCAGTGTCTTTTCGAATGAATCCATATCTCCGCCAAAATCACTCAGACTGACCTGGTAGAGATGGTTTTCAAATCCTGTGGCCTTGCCGCAATTGTATGTCATATGGTCTATTTTTTCTGCGAGGTCTCTTATGCCGCCCAGTCTTTTTCTTATGTCTTCGACCTGCTCGAGCGTTACACCGAAATTGTCCATGAACTTTTTTATCTCTGTTTCAATGTCTTCTCTTTTGTGCGAGTGCGGGAATGAGAAGGGGTGGATTTTTATCCCCTTCATATGGAACACCTCCAAAAGGGATTTTGTATTGGAGCAATCACCTTCTGTAACTCCGACTATCTCGTCTATGTCATTTTCTATGCACGCTCCGTATATTCCCTTTATCCATGCGCAGAGGCTTTTTGGAAAGCCGTCCCTTTCGGCTATGTCTATATATTTTGAGTAGTCATCAGACGTTATGAAAAGATTGTTAAGGTCTACAGGCGTGTATCCGGCTGCAAGGAGAACCTCGACGGGCACGGTTGTAGTGATTCCTATTTTTTTCAATGTAATCCTCCCTTATATAAAAGGCTTGTATATTTGAATATCCTGCTTGTTTTTTTGCAACAAAAAAAGGACGCAGCGCGCCCATAAACAAAAAACTACCCGGTTGGTAGTGGACCCTAGTTTTGTTTATAGACAGGATGGTTTCGAACTGTCCTATTATTTTTTCATACTTTTATATTTTACTACAGAAATATTTTAAAAGTCAAATTGATTTTTGGCGTTGTGTATTATACTATATATAGTGGGTTATTTTTGTACAAAATGGATATCAATAATAATGTGCTGATATATCGGCAATATTGTAAGGCGTGGAGTGTGATTATCATGAGAATAGCTTCCATTATAGACCATACGCTGCTTAAGCCCGATGCATCAAAATCGCAGGTTGAAAAGCTCTGCAAAGAGGCGATTGAGCACGGCTTTGCAAGCGTGTGTGTAAACGGATGCCATGTGGAATATGCATGCAGCTGCATTAGGGGAAACGGTTTACCTGTGGCTGCTGTGGTAGGATTTCCACTTGGAGCTATGACTGCGAAGGCAAAGGCTTTTGAGACGAAGGATGCTGTTGAAAATGGTGCTGGCGAAATAGATATGGTCATAAATGTAGGTGCGCTTAAAGACGGCGATTACGACTATGTTCTAAAAGACATAAAGGGCGTTGTAGATGCAGCAGGCGAAGGTGTCAAGGTCAAGGTGATACTTGAGACATGCCTTCTTTCAAGTGAAGAAATTGCAAAGGCGAGTGCCCTTGTAGTAGAAAGTGGAGCCCATTTTGTAAAGACGTCTACGGGATTTTCAAAGGGCGGAGCAAAGGAAGAGGACATAAGGCTTATAAGGTCTGTTGTAGGAGAAAACTTTGGAATAAAGGCGTCAGGCGGAATAAGGACTTACACTGACGCTGTAAAAATGGTAGAGGCGGGCGCCACAAGAATAGGTGCCAGCGCTTCTATAGAAATTGCAAAAGGAGAGGACGAATAATATGGCTATATACGACAAGGTAAGGGAATCGGCGGACTACATACTGGAGAGGCTGGACAAGAAGCCGACTATAGGGCTTATACTTGGCTCTGGACTTGGAGAGCTTGCTAACAGCATAGAAGGGGCTAAAATGTTTCCGTACAGCGAAATTCCAAACTTCCCGGTTTCAACTGTAGAGGGACATGCTGGAAGACTTGTTATCGGAGAAATAGAGGGAAAAACAGTCGCGGCAATGCAGGGGAGATTCCACTACTATGAAGGGTACGACATGAACAGCGTTACATTTCCTGTAAGGGTTATGAAGCTTTTGGGAATAGAGACAATGATGGTTACAAATGCGGCGGGAGGAGTTAACGAGTCTTACACTCCCGGAGATCTTATGCTTATAAGCGACCAGCTCAACCTTTCAGGAGACAATCCTCTAAAGGGCGAAAACATGGACGAGTTCGGAGTTAGATTCCCTGACATGTCTAACGCATACGACAAGGACCTTAGAGACGTCGTGAGATCGGTTGCAAAAAATGCGGATGTTGAGCTTAAAGAAGGTGTTTACGCGTGCATGAGCGGACCAACTTACGAGACTCCCGCAGAGATAAGAATGCTAAGGACTATTGGATCGGATGCTGTCGGAATGTCTACAGTACCAGAAGTGATAGTTGCTATTCACAGCGGAATGAAGGTAATAGGAATATCGTGCATAACAAACATGGCAGCTGGAATACTTGACCAGCCTCTTGACCACAGCGAGGTTATAGAGACTTCAAAAATAGCGAGGGAAAAATTCATAAGGCTTGTAAGGGGAACAATAGCAGCCGTATAATATGAATGAGAGTGAAGGGCTGCAAATATGCCTTGATTACAAGTATTATAAAAGAGAAGGAGAAAACCTCCCGCTTAGGGCGGGAGGTTTTTTACAGCAGTATGGGAAATGCTGATACATACATTCAAAAGCTGACTGGAGGCGATAAACATGAGGATGTACGACATAATACAAAAGAAAAGAGACGGGGGAGAGCTTACAAAAGAGGAGATAAGCTTTTTCGTGAAGGGATATACAAACGGCGAAATACCTGACTATCAGGCTTCGGCTCTTATGATGGCGATATATTTCAACAAGATGAACTACAACGAGACACTTGAGCTTACTATGGAAATGGCAAAGAGCGGAGACAACATGGACCTTTCGGGAATAGAGGGGATAAAGGTCGACAAACACAGCACGGGAGGAGTCGGAGACAAGACTACCCTTGTTGTGGCACCGCTTGTTGCTGCTGCAGGAGCTCCTGTTGCAAAGATGTCGGGAAGAGGGCTCGGTCACACGGGAGGAACTATAGACAAGCTTGAGGCGTTCGACGGATTCAACGTCGGGATGAGCATGGAAAAATTCATAAACAGCGTAAACGGGATAGGGATTGCAATAAGCGCCCAGACGGGAAATCTGGCGCCTGCCGACAAAAAGCTTTACGCATTAAGGGATGTCACGGCAACTGTTGAAAACATATCGCTTATAGCCGGAAGCATAATGAGCAAAAAGCTTGCGTCGGGGGCGGACGCCATAGTTCTTGACGTCAAGTCTGGGAGCGGAGCCTTCATGAAGGACGACGAGAGGGCTTTCGAGCTTGCTCAGGAAATGGTCAGCATAGGGCTTGGAGCCGGAAGGGACATGGTGGCTCTTATAACAGACATGGACCAGCCCCTTGGAAAGGCAGTTGGAAACTCGCTTGAAGTCATAGAGGCCATAGACACACTAAAGGGCAACGGGCCAAAGGACCTTGAAGACATATGCCTTCACCTTGGAGCCCATATGCTTTTTCTTTCTAAAAAGGTTGCAACTATAGACGAGGGTCTTGAAAGGCTTAGGGGTGTTATAGAAAGCGGAGAAGGCCTTGAAAAACTAAAAGAGCTTGTGAAAAACCAGGGAGGAGATCCTTCTTATGTGGACGACACTTCAAAGTTCAAAAAGGCAGGCCTTGTAAAAGAGGTGGTTTCAGACGAGGAGGGGTATGTCCACTCAATAAAGACTGACGAGATAGGAAGGGCATCTCTTGTACTTGGAGCAGGCAGAGAGAACAAGGAAAGTGAAATAGACCTTTCTGTGGGGCTCGTAGTTGAGAAGAAGAGGGGAGACTATGTGAAAAAAGGCGATGTGCTTGCACTAGTCCACTCGAACAGCCCTGAAAAATTTGAAGAGGCGGGCAGAATAATAAGGAATGCCTACAGCTTTTCACAGAACAAACCGGCAGGCGAAAAGCTCATAAAGGGAATAGTAGACAAGGACGGCACTAGAAGAATATAAATAAAAAACGAGAAGGTGAAGAGATGAATATACTTATAAGGGGAGCGAATGTCCTTCTTTTTGAAAACGAGGAGGCTGTAATAAAAGAGGCGGACATAGCCATTGAAGACGGGATAATAAAAAGCGTAGGCAGTGTGGACGAGCAGTTTATTGCTGAAAAGACAATAGAGGCAAATGGCATGATTGCAATGCCGGGGCTTATAAACACGCATACTCACATTCCGATGTCGCTTCTTAGAAACTATGCTGATGACATGGCTTTTTGGGAATGGCTTCAGGAAAAGGTGTGGCCAATAGAGGCTAAGATGAACGAAGAGGACATATACTGGGGAAGCATGCTGAGCATTTCAGAACTTATAATGTCGGGAACCACATGCTTTAACGACATGTACAGGTTTGCCGGTACGGTTGCAAAGGCAATGGCGGACACAGGAATAAGGGGAGCGGTGTCGAACACGCTTTTCGATATGACCAGAAACGAGGACAATGGTTTTGAAAAGGCAATAGAGATACACAAGCAGTGGCACGGAGCGTCAAATGGCAGAATAAGCACATTCATATCGCCTCACGCCCCATACACATGCTCTGACGATTATTTAAAAGGAGCGGCGGAAACTGCGAAGAGACTTGGAGTACCGCTTCATACTCATATAAGCGAGAGTGCGCGCGAAGTTGAAGAGAGCGTAAGGGATTTTGGAAAGAGCCCTGTAAAAAGGCTTTATGACATTGGAGTTTTTGACACCCATACAATGGCAGCCCACTGCGTCCATTTGAGCAATGAAGACATGGATATGATGAGTGAAAAAGGAGTTAGCGTATTGAACAACCCTACAAGCAACTTGAAGCTTGGAAATGGATTTGCGCCCGTTCCAAAGCTTATGGAAAAGGGAGTGAACGTGTCGCTTGGAACAGACGGGGCATGCAGTAATAACAACCAGGACATGTTCGAGGAGATAAACCTTGCGGCCATTGTAAACAAGGGCGTGACAGGAGATCCTCTTGCCGTGCCTTCGAAGACAGCGGTGAAAATGGCAACCCTAAACGGAGCAAAAGCAATGGGGATTGTAAGCAGCATAGGTTCAATTGAAGAAGGCAAAAAGGCAGATTTAATACTCATTGACACTGAAAAGCCGCATTTCTATCCGAAATACAACCTCATATCGTCGCTTTCGTACTGTGCAAAGGCTTCGGATGTGGATACTGTCATAGTCGATGGAAATATATTGATGGAAAAAAGAATGCTTACTACAATAGACATTGAAATGGTAAAAAGAAAAGTCAATGAATCTGTAAAAAGGCTCATGAGGTCCATATAAGTTTTAACGACTTATTAAAAGCTCATATAATATACGGCGTAAAGCGATAAGTTATATTAAGTGAAAATATAAAACATGCATATTTAAAAAGATGATTCCTAAAACCTGGAGTCATCTTTTTTTGTTCAAATTTGTTCATTCGGTAATTTATGATTTTGATATGCCTCCCGCTGCTTTAGAATTCATCAGAAGACATATAACTGCTAATATCGAATCTTTTTGGATATAAATATAAAATGAATGGAATAATCTGCAATTAGAAACTGTATGAACTTGATGCAAACAATAATATGTATAAGGGATAAGGGGGAGTATATGAACTGGATTGGTTTCACGCGTCTTATGAAATCTATATACGGCAAGGGAGTTCCCGACATAGAATGGATAGAAAAGCAGGGTCTTCTTGCAGTCAAAATAGGGCAGACATTTGCTCTTAGAATAGACTTTTTGGATGAGAATACATGCACTCATCTTTCGAAGCTCTACTCCCATAATTCAAACATACCTTCGGAGACGGTGGAAGAGCTTATGGACATGTATACTGAGAAGGGCTGGATGGACAATTTCGAGTATGTTGAAAAAATGCCCATAGCGTCAGCGTCAGTGGGACAGGTCCACAGGGCAAGGCTGCGAAGCGGTGAAGAAGTGGTAGTAAAGCTTATAAAGAAAGATTTCACCAAAAGCTTCAAAAGAGATGTCGACAGCCTCAAGAGGTTTTTAAAGACAGTCATATTTTTTTATCCTAAGATTGACAAGGTGGCCGATCCTCTGGGGATATTGAAGAACATTGAAAAGTATACTCTTGACGAACTTAATCTAATAAATGAGATAGAGCATGGCGAGATATTAAAGGGAATAAGGGATACAAACATGGAGCGGTATGACCTTTCAAGGCTCAAATTCCCTAAAATATACAGGGAGCTTTCGAATGAAAACATACTCGTATCCGAGTTTGTAAGGGGAGAGACATTTGATCACCTTCTCCAGCAAAAAAAACTGAACTACGACAATCTGCTGGAGCTTTTCCACATACACGGATTTTACGTTTTCAACATAGGGACTTTCCACGGGGACATACACCCCGGAAATATAATACTCAGCGGAGACGATCTGTACTTCATAGACACAGGCGCTATTAGCAGTGTGGGAGATAAAATACAGTTGGGCCTTTTAAAATTCATGGAGAACCTCAGCTGTTACAACTACGAGGAGTGTGCGAAGAACCTCAATGAGATGGCAGAAGTTGACATAAGCGGCAAGAAATTTGATGCATACAGGGAAAAATTTTTAAAACTTTATACGGATTTTGCTGGAAAAACAGTATCTCAGGTGAGTCTGACGAGAAAAATGATGGAGACTATAAAACTCGGGGTAAATAGCGGAATGGTATTTGAAAAGGGTATGTATCCTATAATAAAAAGCCTTATGTATCTTGATGGCATGGTAATAAAATGCAATCCTGACGCTGTTTTAATGGAGGACATGAGAAGGTTCATAGGAGAACTTAAAAAGAAGTGATATGGGGGATGGCATATGGGTAAAAAAATTGCAATAGTGGGGGCAGGGCCTGGCGGACTTACTGCCGGGGTCATACTTTCAAGCAAGGGGTACAGTGTGGACATATATGAGAAACAGGATTACATAGGCGGAAGGAATTCATCTTTTGACATGGGGGGCTTCAAATTTGACCTGGGTCCTACATTTTTGATGATGAAATTCGTGCTTGATGAGATATTCCAGATCGCGGGAAGAAATATAGATGACTATCTGGACATAAGGGAGATAGATCCGCTATACAGGCTTGTACTTCCTGGAGGAAAGGACTTTTATCCGACAAGGGATATTTCAATGATGAAATCTGAAATGGAGAGGAATTTTCCGGGGGCATTTGAAAGATATAAGGAGTTTTTAATTGAGGAAAAGAAAAAATTTGATGTGCTCATTCCCTGCCTTCAAATACCTTACGACTCATTTGCAGATTTTTTCAAGGGGAGGTTTATAAAGGCCCTTCCAAGGCTGGATGCCCACAAGAGTCTATTTGGACATCTTGGAAGGTATTTTGACGACGACGTGCTGAGGCTTGCATTTACATTTCAGGCGAAATACCTCGGAATGTCTCCCTGGGAGTGTCCGGGAACGTTCAGCATAATATCATATATAGAGCACGGCAGGGGGATATACCATCCCATAGGCGGGCTGAACGAGATATCAAAGGCCATGGCTAGGATTATAGAGGAAAACGGAGGGAATATACATCTTTCATCACCGGTAAAAGAAATTAAGGTAAACGACAAAAGGGCTAGTGCACTTTTGCTCCAAAGCGGAAATGTTGTGAATGCGGACTATGTAGTCTTGAATGCTGACTTTGCCCATGCTATGAATAACTTGGTAGGTGAGGAGTTCAGGTCGAAATATACGGACAAAAAGCTTGAAGGCAAAAAATATTCATGTTCAACATTCATGCTGTATCTAGGGGTTGAAGGGAGCTACGACGAAATGCCCCACCACAATATACTGTTTGCGGATGATTACAGAAAAAACATAGAGGATATATCAAAGCGGTATGAGGTTTCAGAAGATCCGTCCATATATGTGCAAAACGCGTCGGTGACTGATCCTACACTTGCACCGTTGGGCAAATCATCCATATATGTGCTGGTTCCGGTTCCAAACAACAACTCGGATTTTGACTGGGAGAGTGAAAAGGCGGCGTTCAGGGATAAGATCATAAGGATAATCGAGGAGCGTGGAGGTTTTAAAGGCCTTGGAAAGAGAATAATTGAAGAGCTGATAATCACGCCTTTTGACTGGGAAGATGAAAAGAGCGTATATAAAGGAGCGACTTTCAATCTTGCGCATAACATAGGACAAATGCTTGTATTCAGACCTCATAACAGGTTTGAAGAGTTTGCCGGGTGCTACCTCGTGGGAGGGGGGACGCATCCGGGAAGCGGTCTTCCGACCATATACGAATCGGGAAAGATATCTTCGAGGCTCATAATGCAGGATGACGGAAAAAAGGCGGATTTTTAGCATTACAGGGAGGGATAGCATGAGTGAAATTAAAAATGATGACAAGAAACTGCTTGAGAGGGTTGAAAAAGTAATGGCTGAGAGGAAAAAATCAGGGATCGAATTACTGGTGGGAGGGCTACAGTTTGCCATTATAAATGTTGAGATGCAGCACATCAATGCAGCAGTTCAGGATATGAACGAGTATACGGGCTATGCACCTCTTTATGCGTTCGAAGATGAAGAGTCTGCAAGCGTAGTGATGAGTGAAAAGAGTTCGGCAGACATAATAATAAGGGCCAGAAAGGGAGGGGAGAATCCATTCGCGGAATATAATGACAATCCAAAGTCAAAGAATCTCATAAATACAAGGCTTGAAACATTTGCATTTTTGACTGACGATATAGAAAAGTATTTCGAAATTCAAAAGGACAGGGGGATAAAATTCCTTACGGATGAAATACAGGACATGGGAGATTATTTGTATGTTCAGACAGAGCCTTCAAAGTATAGCGGGGTTTCAACGGGCATAGTGCAGTGGAAGGGCGAGGGAAGAAGCTATAGGACTAGGGACTCGAGTGATTTTGACATAGGTTTCATAGTGCCAAAGCCTGACTATAAAAGCAAAATAGGGTTTTTGGATCATGCGGCAATAAGAGTCAGGGCATGCGATAGAGACGACGCGATAATTGAATTTATGAACCTTACAAATTATGATTTTAAATTTTCGATATATGTAAAATCGCTCAATTCAATAACAAGTGTGGTAAGGCTTTCAGAAGATGACTTTGCGATGGTGTTCACTTCGGGAATAGGGCCGTACGTAGATGATGAGAAATCGGGGCCTACTGAAAAATTCATACACTATTATGGGCCGAGGGTTCACCACATGGCTTTTATAACGGAGGACATAGAGGAAACTTTTGAAAATCTAAAATATGATGGAATTGAATTTATGTCAGGGCTTGTGGGCTCAGAACAAGAGGGGCTAAGACAGGTGTTTTCACAGGAGTCACAGAGTACTCTTATTGTGAATGAGTATATAAAAAGGTACGGGGGTTTCGACGGTTTTTTTACAAAGAGTAATGTTGAAGAACTTACAAAGGCAACAGAAAAGCAGTAAGAAGAGAAATGAAGCCGGCTATGCCGGCTTCATTTCTTGGCGTTCACTTTAATTTCTATATCTTGGGCAGGCGCATTTTTGCCTTCGAAAAGTTCGCTGTATATCCGCTGGGTAGGATATGCAAAATCAATGTCATCATGCTTTGCAAATTCCTCGAGAATGTGCTCCCATATCTTTTCGGCGCTTCCCCTTCTGTACCTGGGTTTGCAAAGATACCTTATTGTGAGTGTTATATAGCTTGACTTGACATCGGTGTATACAATAGGTGTAAGCTTGCTGTAAAATATCATGAACCTTCTTGCGGCCGTTTCTACCTTTTTTTGGGCTTCGAGGCTCATGTGTTCTGCATGTTCGTTGGCTATGCCCCGAAGTATATTTTTGGCTTTTTTCCAGTTGCTCTCATATGTTATGCTTACAGGAATTTCATTCCACACAAAATGGAATCCCTTATCATAGTTTGCCAGGGGAATTGAAAATATGCTACTGTTGGGTATGTGTATTATCCTTCCTGTGCTTTGGTCTGCATCGACCCAGTTGCCTATTTCGAGGATTGTGAACTGGAATATCCTAATGTCGATTACATCTCCTGAATTGTCGCCTATCTGGATTCGATCCCCCGCTTCAAATGGCCTTTTAAGTAGTATAAAAACCCATGCGGCGATATTTATTATAAGGTCTTTAAGCGCAATTGCTATACCGGCAGCTGAAAGTCCGAAAAATGTAATCAGCGAACCGGATTCTTCAAACCAAAGAGTGCCTATTAGCACAAATGCCAATATGAATATTATATATAGCAGAAATTTTTTATATCTGTACCGGATCTTCACATCTTTTATCCTTATACTGAGCATGTTTGTTATAGTCTTATTTAAAAAGTAGAGCAAAGTCACAGTTAGAATTGAAAATAGAATTCGTATGTGCAGGTTTTTTATGTTTAAAAATTTAATGAGAAAATCCTTAGAATAGTCCATTAGAAAATTTCCTTTCAAAATGTCAGACGTATTTTGGTTTGCTGGTGTTTTCAGAGTGATTTGCGTGTCTTGTGGTTTTTATGCAGATATGGCAAGGTTTAAAGCCATTTTTTATTTTTGAAGAATGCCAGCATTCCCAATGTTATGGTAACCATTAGTGAATATAAAAACCAAGGATAAAACCATGTTGCTTCAAGCTCGGGCATGTGCTTGAAGTTCATGCCGTATACGCCGGCTATGAATGTCAGTGGTATGAATATTGTAGAGATTATCGTAAGCACTTTCATTATCTCGTTCATTCTGTTGCCGGATATTGATATGAAAAGCTCCGTCATTCCAGAGAGCACATCTCTTAAAGATTCAATCGTATCGAGTATTTGGATTATGTGTTCATATACATCTCTAAAATACATTGATGTAGATCTGTCTATCAATCTGAAGTCCGCCCTTTGAAGAGAAGAGAGGACTTCGCGTAGCGGCCAAAGGGATTTTTTAAGAAAAATCATTTCCCTTTTGAGGCTGTGTATTTCATTTAGTATTGAGTGGTCCATGCTTTCGAATATCATACTTTCTATGCTTTCAACCTTATCTCCTATATTTTCTATGAGCACAAAATAGTTATCTACAACCGTATCTATTATGGCGTATGCAAGATAGTCGGCGCTCATGTTTCTGATCCGGCTGCTCGGATTTTTAAGTCTGTTAACAAGCTTGTTGAAAATGTCGCTTTTTTTCTCTTGGAAAGTCGCCACAAAATCATTTCCAAGTATTATGCTCATCTGTTCTCTTTCTATAATACATTCTTTTTCATTGTAGTTCAAAACTTTTATTATTATGGATATGTATTGGTCTGAATCGTCAATTTTGGCCCGGTGGGAAGTGTTTAATATGTCTTCGAGTATGAGAGGGTGGATTTCTAAAATTTTCCCTAATTCGCCTATGGTATTGACGTCAGAAAGTCCGATGACATTTATCCACGTGGTATGCCCGGATTTTATATGGTCTGGGCATTCATTTGGCGAAGATATGGAAAGCTCATCTATTGAGTCGGCAGAATATTTAAGAATGGAAATGGAAGTGGTTTCGAATAAGTGGTTTCCTGTGAGGACAAGAGATCCGGGAGGCAAACCTATCTTTTTCGACATGTTTTTTACGCTTGAAAGTTTCATAATACAATCTCCCCTCGATGAGTAATACAAGATTTCTTATAGAATACCCCAAAAATTATATGGAAAACGGCTGTTGATATATATGCCGGTTTGAATTATGGCGATATTATCTAAAGCGTGGGTATAAAAGCACTATGGGAGCATGGCCGCAACATATTTGATGTATTGAGAATTAATGAATACATACTCTTTTTTAATTCGGCAAAAGGGATGATGCTTATGAAAAGAAAAATAGACTATTTAAAGCAGATATATAGGTTTGACAAGAGCAAGGGAATATTTATAATAGAGGTTTCGCTTGACAGCTATAATGAAGTTTTTAATGGGTGGGATCCTTCTCCTTTCAAGAAGAGGGACATAGAGCCTGATTTGAAGTTTTTTCTGGAAGAGTGTTCATATGACATACCGCTTAAATATGATATTGAGATATGGCTTTATATACCTGAAAAGCTGAAGGATATTAAAAAGGAGGCGCTCACCGAGGCTGGGATTAAAAACAATTTTGAATTTCTCGCTCACATTATAGCCAGGGAACTCAGAAACAGCAAGAAAAAAACAATGGTGTACGCTTCAATGGCGTTTGCGTTCCTTACATTGGCGTATTCAGTCCAAGATGGGGGAATGTCTGGAAGGCTATTTTCTTCAATCATACTTGAAGGGATTTTCATAGGGGGCTGGGTGTTTTTATGGGAGGCGTTTTCACTTATATTTATAGCAAATCAGGATGTGAAAAAAAAGCTTAAAGAGTATAAGCGGTTCATAAGGACGGATATAGAATTCAAGTATGAAAAAAAGGACTAGATTTTAAATGCATATTTAAATTCCAGTCCTTTTGGGCAATGTTTATTCCTTCTCCTTAATGAAGCCCTTTTTATATGCAAGCAGCAGCATCTTCAGGTATTTTATCTGGCTTTCAAGCTCTATTCCTATGTCAGTGTCAGATACGCATTTCCTGCTTGTTCTTTCGAGCACTGAAATTGTGGATTTAATGTCCTGCTCTTTTTTTATCGCGTTTTCGGTTGACTCAAAAGGCTCGTGAGTTGCAAGTCTCAGGCTGTAGGAGTCATATATCAGTGTATAACCGGCAAGTCCTGTAGTAGACTGGTAAGCCCTTGAAAACCCGCCGTCTATAACAAGAAGTCTTCCGTTAGCTTTTATAGGACTTTCGCCTTTTTTTGCTTTTACCGGTACATGACCATTTATAATATGTGAAGTTTCGGGGTCAAGGTCAAATGTGGAAAGTATGTATTTGCATACTGACTCATCGTCTCTCAGGTTGAAATATGGGTCTTTTATCTCGCTATGGGCGGCCTTGTCGTTTATGAAGTACCTTTCAAATGTTGTCATCTGGTCTTTACCAAAAAGAGGGGAGTATTCTCCGCACCACAGATAAAACATTATATCTTCTCCGTATTCATCGATTATAGAGCGCTTGTCGAAATAATAATCTCTTGCCAGCCTGTCGAATTTGTCCAAAAGCGATTTTCCGCAGTACTGGGTGCGCCCTATTGGAATGTCCTTGAATGTTCCGTCTTCATTCATAGGAATGCATCCATGATAGAGAAGGTTTGAGTTGAATTTTAGATACATGCTTCCCTTGGAATATATGAATCTTATATGAGTTTGAAGCTTTTCGCTGTTTTTGAAATATGACAATAGCCTTTTGACAAGGTCAGCCTCGTCAGTTGTAAGCCTATATGGGTTTTGAGGGTTTATTGTAGGAAAATTCTTGTCGCAAAGAGCATACTCCTGTCCGTCTATATTTATTGTGCCTTTTTCATAGTCGATCTTGTCGAGCATGAGCCTTTTTTCCATTTGATATTGAGGGCTGTTCATTATTATTTCGCCCTCAAGCTTAAACTGTATTATTGCAATTGCCTTGTGCATTTTAGATATTAGTTCGATATCCTTTTCCCTGAGCATGTTGTTTCTGGATGATCTGCTTATGAACTTGGTGCAGGGATCATTCCCGTAGTGTTCAAGCGCAAATGTCGCAAGAGGCATGAGGTTGATTCCATAACCTTCCTCTAGTGTTTCCAGGTTTGCATATCTTGCACATATCCGTATGACATTTGCCATGCATGCTGCAGATCCGGCTGCGGCCCCCATCCATATTATGTCGTGGTTTCCCCACTGTATGTCTACGCTGTGGTGACTTAAAAGCTCGTCAACTATCATATGGGCTCCTGGGCCTCTGTCGTAAATGTCACCGAGTATGTGAAGCCTGTCTACTGAGAATCTATGTATGAGGTGGCATATTGCGCATATGAATTCCTCGGCGCTGCCTATGTCTATTATTGTGTTTACAGCCTGGTTGTAGTAGTTTTGTTTGTCCGCCCTGGTCTCATCTTCGTGTAAAAGCTCTTCTATTATATAAGCAAAACCGTTAGGAAGAGCTTTTCTAACTTTCGAACGGGTGTATTTTGAGGCGGTAATCCTGCATATTCTTATTAATCTGTGAAGTGTTATTTTGTACCATTCTTTCATATTGCTCTTTTCTTTTTTTATTATTTCAAGCTTTTGTTCGGGATAGTATATAAGAGTTGCAAGAATTTTTTTTTCGCTTTCGCTGAGCATTCCGTCAAATATATCATCTATCTTCAACTTTAAAACGCCCGAGGCATTTCTAAGTACATGTGAAAAAGCCTCATATTCCCCATGTATGTCAGTAAGAAAATGTTCTGTGCCCTTTGGCAGATTCAATATCGCCTTTAAATTTATTATTTCGCTTGATACCGAAGGAATTGAAGGATACTGCTTTGAAAGAAGCTTCAAATATTCCAGATTTTTTTCAACTGAACTGGTTTCAACGTATTGCATGATGTATCCCCTTTCTCAAAATTATAATGGTGTGTACTTGATGATTAGTACCCATAATATATGCTTATGTAACCGCGCATCAAAGCAGGGTTTACTATTATTTATAAAGTGGTATATTAATTATATGACAAAAAGTGCTATTTTTATATGCCATTTTTAATAGGGGGAAGGGAAAATGTTTTTTTTCAAGAAAGAACACAAGATTCATGATCTTCTGATGAAGCATCTGGATGCTGTAATAGATTGCTATGCACAGTTTTCAGACTCTCTTGACAAGGTTCTTGACTTTGTTTCAGAGGATGAGGTTTTTGCACTATGTCTTAGCGTTTCAAAAGCGGAAGCGACTGCCGACAATATAAGGCATGAAATAATAAAGGCGCTTCTCAGCGGCGCGCTTTTGCCGGAATCAAGAAGGGAGATTCTTATTCTCATAGATGAGGTTGACGAGATAGCCAACGAGGCGGAAGAGATAATAAAGCAGCTCATGATACAGAGGATAAAAATAGAAGAGCCATACAAGTCAAATATAATGAAGATTAACGAACTTACAAAAAATCAGCTGTACATACTCAGGGATACTATGGATGGAATGCTTTCGAATATTTTGGATTCTTACAAAAGTGCAGAAAAGCTAATAGGGGTAGATACCATAGAAAGTGAGATAGACAGGATCGAAGAGGATACGTTAAGGGCGCTTTTTAAATCTGATATGGAGCTTGCACAAAAGATGCAGCTTAAGGTGTTCATATCAGGTTTTGCCAAAATATCGGATATTGCTGAAAATGTATCTGATGTACTGGAGATGATAATGGTAATGAGAAAGGTATGATGACATATGATTTCACCATCGCTTATATCAGGTGCAATACTCGGCTGGGCGCTTGGAGCCAATAACGCGGCAAACTGTTTTGCCACGGCGGTTACGACAAGGGCTGTTAAATATTCAGTGGCGGTTGCGATAACAGGAGTATTTGTAGTTCTTGGTGCCTGGCTCGAAGGAGCAAAGGGAATACATAAACTCAGTGGATATGCGTATTCAAGCGGCATAGACCAGCCCATAGATGCTTTTTTAGTAATGTTTGCAGCGGCATTCACGATCACTCTTATGACGATACTTAAATATCCCGTATCCACGTCTCAGGCCATAATAGGTTCCATAATAGGTTCCGCAGCACTTGAGGGAAAAGCTGACTTTTCAAAAACATCCCAGTTTTTCGGGGCATGGTTTGCAACTCCTATAGGAGCACTTGTAATAGGGTATGTACTTTACAGGCTTATGGAAAAATATCTTGAAAGAAAGATAATGGGATTTAATTTTTACGACAGGTTCATCAAAATAGCATATATATCAGCAGGTGCATTTTCGGCATATTCGCTGGGGGCCAATAACGTAGCGAATGTTACATCGGTCTATGCGGGTCAGCTAAATCTTGTGACATCGTTTCAGGCACAGATAATAGGAGGGCTTACAATAGCATTTGGGGTCATAACATTTTCAAAGCCTGTAATGATGACAGTGGGAGAGGGAATAACTCCGCTGTCACCCATGTCGGGATTTGTATCAGTGCTTACTGCTGGTATAGTCGTGTACATATATGCACAGATAGGAATACCGGTATCCACATCGCAGGCCATAGTAGGGGCTGTGATAGGGATAGGGCTTGTGAAAGGGTCAAAAACAGTAAATTACAAGACCATAAGAAACATACTGTTTGCGTGGTTTGGAACTCCGACAATAGGGGCGTTGGTTAGCATGATAGTATTCAGTGTTTACAAATTCATTTAAAAAATGAACTCTCATAACGAAAAACAAAGGCAAAAGCCATTAATGGCTTTTGCCTTTGTTTTTCTATTCTTTTGAATATATAACTTTTACAGATTCGACGTCCCAAAGTGTTTCGAGCTTTTCTATTATGTCCTCTTTTATGCTTGATGCGAACTGGTGGGAAGATAGTATTGAAATAGTTACTGTAACAGTGCCTTCGCTCACGACTATTCCCGTGACAAGTCCTGTCTTTACAATATCAAGCCCCCTTTCGGGGTTCATTACCTTTTTAAGCCTTGTTTCAACGGTTGACATTGTAGTCGGCTCTTTTTCTGTTAGGAGACCGTGCCTTTCTTCGTAATTTGTTATTGCAGAGTGAAGGGCTTCCACTGCAAGCACTGAACAGTGGACTTTTACATTCGGAAGGCCTCCAAGGGCGCTTTCAGCATCCCTCCAGGTGAGCTTTTTGGCATCTTCTATTGTCTTTCCCTTTGCAAGTTCTGTTATTACAGATGCAGTGGCTATGTTGGAGGCGCATCCGTACGATTCGAACTTTATATCCTCTATAACATGGGTAGCTTCGTCAACCCGTATTGTAAGCGATACCATGTCGCCGCAAGCGGAGCTGCCTTCTGTGGCTTGCCCATCGGGATTTTCTATTCGGCCTACATTCTTAGGGTTTTTAAAATGCTCTAGAACTTTTTCACTGTATGGGAATTTCATGTCTATCTCTCCTTTCCAAGGGGGCTTATTTTTCTGAGGTTTTGGACTATTTTGGAAACAGCCTGGACGAGCTCATCTATATGATCCATTGTATTGTACCTGCTTAGGCTGAACCGTATTGAGCCGTGGGCGTCCTCGTGAGAGCCCCCTATTGCCATCATCACGTGGCTTGCCTCAAGTGATTTGCTAAAGCAGGCTGAGCCGGTGCTCACCGCAAATCCATACATGTCAAGGTGAAGGGTTATGGATTCGCCTTCCACATAGTGGAAAGTTATGTTCGCGTTTTGGGGGAGCCGGCTTGAGCTATCCCCGTTGAGGCTGGTGGCGGGTATTTCAGAAAGAACTTTTCCTATGAGATAGTCCCTCATTTTTTGAAGGGAATTGCTTTCATCACAAGGCATTATCTCGACTGATTTTGCAAATCCCACGATTGAAGGTATGTCTTCTATTCCAGCTCTCATATTGAACTCCTGAAAACCTCCATCCATCAGTTTTTTAAACGGAGAATCTTTTCGTATGAAAAGCCCCCCGATTCCTTTTGGGCCATGAATAGTATGAGCTGAAAAAGTCATAAAGTCTACATTTAGACTTGAAAGATCTATAGGGATTCTCATGAATGTATGGGTTGCATCGGTATGAAACGGAACTCCCTTTTGAGAGCACAGCTTTCCTATGGCTCCTATGTCCTGAATAGTTCCTATTTCCTGGTTAGAGTGCTGTATAGACACGAGAACGGTATCCTCCCTTATTGAAGACTCAAGCTGGTTAATATCGATAAATCCCTTGGCATCAACGTCTATATAGGTAACTTCAAAGCCTTCTCTTTCAAGGCGTTTTATGGTGTTCAATACCGGAAAATCCTCTATTTTGGAGGTTATTATGTGATTGCCATTTGAGGAAAGGGCTGCAGTAGCCCCCTTTATTGCCGTGTTGCTCGACTCACAGCTTCCTGATGTGAATACTATCTCTTCAGGATTAGCCCTTATGCTTTTAGCTATTATATTTCTAGATCTGTCAACGGCCTCTTTTGCCTCTATGCCCATTGAATATGCAAATTCTGATGTTGCAACTGAGTATATATCGAAAAAATAAGGTTTCATTTCTTCAAGCACCATTTCATCAAGCCTTGTTGCAGCTGAATTGTCAAAATAGATCTGAGTTTGGAACATGTTATCCTCCTTTTATATTTGCTATAAGCCTGTATTATATGAACAGTGTGACTTCCGACTCACGAGCTTCTTGTATATAAGTTCCAACGGCCCCGTATTCATCTATGAGGTCTTCTCTTATATCCGATTTTGATATCCCCATTATCTCCATTGTCATGTCACAGGCTATTATCTTGCCTCCAAGCTCCTTGAAATCGCTTATCATGCGCTCGAGATCTATTACATTCGCCTTTTTCATTCGGCTTTTTATCATGAACCGGCCGAGCCCTCCAAAATTCATCTTGGAAAGGGGCCCTTTTTCAAGACCTCCTTTTTTGAGTCTCAAAAGCCCCCAGAATGTAAAAAATATGGAGGCCTCCATGCCCATTGCAAGAGCGCCGTTGGCAACTATAAGAGCGCTGTATATCTTGTCCATGTCTCCGCTGTGGAGTATTATTGTAGTCTTTTGTGACATTAGTACACCTCCGTGTATATTATTTCAAATTGAGAACAATCACTTCTTATAAGGAATTATCTTTGTATCATTATAGTCCACACATTGCCCTCTTCAGATATGTCTATAAGCGAAAGGCCTAGCGCATCTACTGCCATAGGGATTTCAACTTTTGAGGCGGGATGGGTGCCGACCACCTGGATGATGTCGCCCGGCTGAGCTTTTTTTAGAGCCTTTCTCATTTCGACAAGAGGAACGGGGCATGTCTGTCCCCTCACATCTATTTTTATAACTGCCATTTTGTACCTCCTTGAGTTGAATTTTGTGTAAAATAAAATTGAATGATATATTGTATTAAATGTATAAGTAATATATATCCAAATAGCCGGATAATATTTATATTTTAAAAAGCGAACACATCGAAAAAAATTATATTTGGAGTTGATTTTTTATAAACAATGGTTTAAAATGAAAAGTAAGTTGAATGTTATTTGAAAAACGAGATACTAACGTTCGCCTGTATAATTATGGTGATAAGGTCCATAAGTCTCTACCAGACTGCCGTAAATAGTCTGCCTACAGGTTTTAACCCAAGATTTATCAAACTCAGCATATATCGGTTAATATTCGATTGAACACTGTAACAGCGAATATTCCATATTTTACTCAGTATGATTATATCTGGATTGAAACCTTGTCTATTTGGACAGGGTTATTTTTTTTTGATGGGAGGCAGGATATGAATTTTGTAGAAAAAAAGATATTGGAAGAGGGACGCGTAGAAGGGGAAGACATATTAAAAGTTGACAGTTTTTTGAACCATCAGATAGATGTTGAATTTCTGAATGAAATAGGAAAAAGATTCAAAGAGATATTCAAAGACCAAAAAATTGACAAGATACTTACGGTTGAAGCATCTGGAATAGCAATAGCATGCATATGCGCCCAGTATTTCAATGTACCTGTTGTATTTGCCAAAAAGATGGACTCTAAAAATCTTGACAAAGAGACATATGAAAGCGAAGTTTACTCGTTTACAAAGGCAAAGCACTACACTATAAAGATATCTAAGAGATACCTTGGCAGGGGCGAGAATGTTCTGTTTATAGACGATTTCCTTGCAAACGGAAGGGCGGCTCTTGGAATAAAGAACATAGTGGACCAGGCCGATGCGAATCTTGTAGGTATTGGAATAGTAATAGAAAAGGGATTCCAGGAAGGAAGAGCTATTCTTGAAGATTTGGGGATGAACCTTTACTCACTTGCAATAATAGAAAAGATGGAAAAAGGAAAAATAAGTTTTAAAAGCATTTAAGCTTTAAAATGGATGCACGCTATGGAATGTGCATCGCAGATAAAGTTATTGGAATATTCGCGTTTGATTGAATAATTGCAATGCATTCTGTATACATAACTATGAAAACTCAGGAGGGTAAAAATGAAAAAGAAAATTTTTGCAGTAATGATGTCTATAGTACTAGTTTTTTCACTTGCTTTAACAGGATGTGGTTCAAAGGAAGAGCCTTCAGATCAGACGGCTGAGACTTCAGCTGACTCAATGAAGGTTGGATTCATATACGTAGGGCCTATAGGCGACGGCGGGTGGAGCTATGCGCACAATGAAGCGAGAGAATATCTTGAAAACGAACTTGGAGTATCTACAATATATAAGGAATCCGTTCCAGAAGGACCAGAAGTTGAAAAGATAATGAGAGATATGATAGATCAGGGAGCAAAGGTTATATTTGCTACAAGTTTTGGATACATGGATTATGTGGAAAAAATTTCAAAGGAATATCCGGATGTCAAATTCCTTCACTGCTCGGGATACAAGGACGGCGAGAACATGTCCAACTACTTTGGAAGAATGTATGAGCCTAGATACCTTTCTGGAGTAGTTGCAGGAATGAAGACTGAAACCGACAAGATAGGATATGTTGCAGCTTATGAAATACCAGAGGTAATAAGAGGTATAAATGCATTCACCCTTGGAGTCAAGTCTGTAAACCCTGATGCAAGTGTAGCGGTGAGATGGACTCACACATGGTATGACCCTGTAAGTGAAAAAGCAGCAGCAGAATCGCTTCTGGACGAAGGAGCGGATGTAATTGCTCAGCACCAGGATACTGCAGGACCTCAGCAGGCAGCCCAGGAAAAAGGAGCATTTTCAATAGGATACAATACCGACATGAAGGAGATGGCCCCACAGGCTTATCTTACAGCACCTGTTTGGAACTGGGGACCATATTATGTGAAGCAGGTTCAGGCTGCTATGGACGGGAATTGGAAGAGCGAGAACTACTGGGGTGGAATGGAAGATGAAGTTATTCAGCTTGCCCCTATGACAGATCTTGTGCCAAGTGAAGCTGTTGAAAAGGTGGCAGAACTTGAAGGAAAGATAAAAGATGGAAGACTTAAGGTGTTTGCAGGACCTATAAAGGATAACGAAGGAAACGTAGTTGTAAAGGAAGGCGAAGTTATTACAGACGCACAGATGCTTTCTATGGATTGGCTTGTTGAAGGTGTAGAAGGAAGTATAAAAAAATAATCGGGTGATTTTATGAATTCTCTTATAAAAGTTGAAAATATTTCCAAAAAATTTGGAAGCGTAATAGCAAACCAGAATGTAAGTCTTGAAATCAAATCCGGAGAAGTTCTCTCGATTCTTGGAGAAAACGGAGCCGGAAAGAGTACACTAATGAACATGCTGTCAGGGATATATTCCCCTGACAGCGGTACTATTTATGTGGAAAATGAAAAGGTACAGTTCAAGTCTCCAAAGGATGCCATAGACATGGGAATAGGAATGATCCACCAGCACTTCAAGCTTGTGGAGGTTATGAGCGCTAAGGAAAATATAATAGCCGGACAAAGTGGAAAGCTGTTTATAAACGGGAAAAAGCTCTCAGATGAAATAGGCGAGATATCGAGAAGATTCAATCTTGAGATAGACCCTGACAAAAAGGTTTACGAGATGTCTGTTGCTGAAAAGCAGAGGCTTGAAATACTGAAAGTGCTTTACAGGGGGGCACGGATATTAATACTTGACGAGCCTACCGCTGTACTTACACCTCAGGAGACTACAAAGCTGTTTGACATAATAAGGAACATGAAAAAGCAGGGCTGTGCAGTCATAATAATAACTCACAAGCTCAACGAAGTAATGGAGATAAGCGACAGGATAACCGTGCTTAGAAAAGGCGAAGTTGTAGGAAGCGTTGACAAGGAACATACAAACCCAAAAGCCCTTACAGACCTCATGGTTGGAAGATCTGTCGAACTTGCAATAGAAAGGGTCAGCGTAGACATAAAGAGAAAGATACTCAGCGTTGAAAATGTAAATGCAAAGGATTCACAAGGAGCTGACATACTAAATGACGTAAGCTTCGAACTTTTCGGAGGCGAAATACTTGGAGTCGCAGGTGTTGCCGGAAGCGGGCAAAAGGAGCTTTGCGAGGCGATAGCTGGCATTTACAAGATAGCAGGCGGAGATATAATATACGAGGATGAAAATATAGTTGGAAAGAGCCCTAAGGAGATAATAAGAAAGGGAATAAGCCTTAGCTTTGTTCCAGAAGACAGGCTTGGAATGGGCCTTGTCGGCTCTATGGATATGGTGGACAATATTCTCCTCAAGGAATACCATAGGCAAAAGGGCTTTTTCGTAAAGAGAAAAGGCGTAAGGGAACAGGCAAGACAGATGATAGGAAGACTTTCTATAAGCACTCCGGGCATAAACCATCCTGTGAGGTTGCTTTCAGGCGGAAATATTCAGAAGGTCCTTCTTGGAAGAGAGATAGACTGCAATCCGCATCTTATGATAACTGCATACCCTGCAAGAGGTCTAGACATAGGTGCTGCGTACAATGTATATGATCTTTTGAATGAGCAAAAGAAAAAAGGCGTAGGCATAATGTTTGTAGGAGAGGACATTGATGTTCTCGTTGAACTGTGCGACCGTATAATGGTAATGTGCGGCGGCAAAATAACGGGAATACTTGATGCCGGAAAGACTAACAAAGAAGAGGTTGGAATGCTCATGGCTGGAGAGAGCATTCAAAGAAGAGGTGAACTAAATTGCTCAGAATTATAAAAAGGCCGGAAATCGACAAAAAGCAGGTTGTAATGATAAAGACTATGGCCATACTTCTTGCCCTTTTCACATCGACAATTTTTATATTCTCGCTGGGACATAATCCTATCCAAGTTTATATATCGATGCTTGAAGGTTCTTTTGGCAGCATATACAGATTTAAGGAGACAATAATAAAGACCATACCGCTTACAATAACTTCACTTGGGATAATAGTTGCATTCAAGATGAAGTTTTGGAATATAGGTGCGGAAGGGCAAATTTGTATGGGGGCGTTCGGTGCGAGCTTTTTTGCGCTTAAATTCCCTGACATGCCAATGTTCATGCTGCTTCCACTTATGATGGGTTCGGGAATAGTATGCGGAGGGCTGTGGGCTTTCATACCGGCTTTTTTCAAGGCTAAATTCGGTACAAACGAAACCCTTTTCACCCTCATGATGAACTATATAGCTCTGCAGTGGATTACATATCTGCAGTATGGGCCCTGGAAGGATCCGAACGCTCTTGGATTCCCCAAGATACCTAACTTCTCATCGAATGGAATAATACCTAAGTTTATGGGTGTACACGCCGGATGGCTTATTTGTATTTTGCTCATAGCAGCAATGTACGTATTCATGAAGTATTCTAAAAAGGGATACGAAATAAGTGTAATAGGAGAAAGTGAAAATACTGCGCTTTACGCAGGCATGGACGTAAAGAAAATAGCCATAATAGCACTTTTCATAAGCGGAGGCCTATGCGGGCTTTCGGGAATGGTTCAGGCGTCTGCGGTAAACAACACGCTTTCGGTGGAGGTTTCAGGCGGAGTGGGTTACACTGCCATAATAACTGCCTGGCTTTCAGGGCTCAGTGCGCCTCTTGCACTTTTAGTATCATTTCTGTTTGCAGTTCTTGTGCAGGGAGGCTCGTATATACAAACAGCCTTTCAGATTCCGCAGGCTGCAGCTCAAATACTGCAGGGGCTTATACTGATATTCGTGCTTGGAAGTGAATTCTTTACACAGTATAGGCTTGATTTTAAGTCAAGACCGCAAAAACTGGATAAATCTGACGATATCAAGGCTGCAAGCTAAGGGCAGCTCATATAATGAATACGGAAGGAGCATTAATATGGCTTTAGTGGCTTTTCTCAGTGCAGCCATACAGGCGGGAACACCGCTTTTATTTGCGACATTAGGCGAGATAATAACTGAAAAATCCGGAAACCTCAACCTTGGAGTTGAAGGAATGATGCTGATAGGAGCTGTTGCGGGATTTAAAGTCGGGCTTATAACTTCGAATCCTCTGCTTGCTATAATTGGAGCAGTAATAGCAGGAGCACTTTCGGCACTTGTATTTGCATTTCTTACGGTTACGCTGAGGGCGAACCAGGTTGTTTCGGGACTTTCGCTTACAATACTTGGAACTGGAATTTCAAGCTTTATAGGACAATCCCTAATAGGAACTGTGGTTCCTCAAAATGTGGGTAAATTTTTCAAGGCGGTGGAAATGCCTCTGCTTTCACAGATTCCTTTTATAGGCGATGTGTTGTTCAAACAGAATATATTCGTATACATGGGATACGTTTGCGCAATTTCCATAGGGGTGTATATGTACAGGACCAGAAAAGGGCTTAACCTCAGAATGATCGGGGAAAACCCTGCAGCAGCGGATGCGAGCGGAATAAACGTCACTTTGTACAAGTATGTGCACATACTTGCAGGAGGTGCTCTTTGCGCACTTGGAGGAGCATATCTTTCACTTGTATATGTTCCGGCCTGGCAGGAGAATGTAACTGCGGGAAGAGGATGGATTGCAGTTGCACTTGTAATATTCAGCATGTGGAATCCTTACAAGGCCATGGCAAGTGCATACTTCTTTGGAGGACTCGACATAATAGGCTTCAGGATACAAAAATATAACCTTCCGATATCGCAGTATGTGATAGACATGCTTCCTTATATAGCCACAATACTGGTACTTGTAGTAGTGTCGGCGAAAAAGAGCAAGGAAAACATGGCTCCGGAGAGTCTTGGAGTTTCATATTTCAGGGAAGATAGATAAGGGCCTATATGGCCCTTTTTTTACGTCGTGTGCCAGGAGAAAAGAAGGCATGTAAAGTATAAACCTGCCGGATATCAACTATATATTCATTGCAATATTATGCCATTCGATTTATAATATGGAATGGGTTGGAACAATAAATACAACAGGAGGGATATGATTTGAAAATAGACGATTGGATGAAAAAGCTCATAACCACGCTGCTTTTGATATCTGCTGTGTTTTACGGTATTCATTATGCAATATTCAAAGACCCTATGTTCATACTCAGATATGTCATAGCTCAGCTGGGTTTTACGCCCATATCTGTAATACTTGTCACAATGATATTAAACAAGCTTATAGGGAGACGGGAAAAGCTTCAGAGAATCAAAAAGCTAAACATGGTTATAGGAGTGTTTTTCAGTGAAGCTGGCATTGATTTTTTAAAGAGTTTTCTCACATATGACAACAATTCGCAAGAGCTGATAAAGAGATTTGAAAAGGTCAAAAATTGGGATGAAACTAAATATAAGAGGATTTCAAGCTATATAAGTGAAAATGAATTCAATATAGTTGTGGACGGAGAAAATATAGGAGGACTCAAAGAAACTATGGTGGGAAAGAGGCAGTTCCTGCTAACACTTCTGGAAAATCCAAATCTTTTGGAACACGAATCGTTTACAGAGCTTCTTTGGGCGATTTTCCACATTATAGAAGAGCTTGATGCAAGAAAGAGGTTTGACGACATGGACAGTGATGATTTCGATCACATATCAAACGACCTCAAAAGGGCTTACTGCCAGCTTGTATCCCAGTGGATACTATATATGAAGCACCTTAAGGAAGACTATCCTTATCTTTACTCATTTGCGCTCAGAACAAATCCATACACCAGCTTAAAGTAAGAGATTGAAAAAACCGTCTATGAAGACGGTTTTTTAGATTTTTTGCTCTTTTTTATTATTTTGGCGATGGAAGATACCATTATTATCCCCATTGCTATTGATCCGCCTGTAAGTATCGCGTCGGTTCCAACGACAGCAGCATTGTAGAACTTATTGTTTATAAGGCTTATCATCGAAAGGTACATTCCATATCCTGGGACCAACGGAACTATTCCTGGTATTATGAAAGCCGTAACTGGCTTTTTATCAACTCGGGCAAAGACTTCGCCCAGGATACTCACCACAATGGCAGCTATGAGGCTTGAAAACGGCGATGAAAAACCTGAATGTTTAAGCGAAAAATAAATTGTCCATCCGGTTCCGCCGGTAAAGCCGCTATAAAGCAGAGAGCTTCTTGGGGCGTTAAAGAGAATTGCAAAACCAACGGTGGGCAAAAATGAAAATATGAACTGTTTTACAAATACAAACATTAAAGCACACCCCCAAACGCCGAAACCCATACCTTGAGAATCCAGCCAACCCCAACTGCAATTGAAATGGCGATTAATATAGCCTCACACACCCGAGCCATGCCCGATATGAGGTCTCCCGATATGAGGTCCCGTATGCCGTTTGTAAGGGCGACTCCGGGAACAAGGGGCATTATGGCACCTACTATTATCATGTCAAGGTTTTGGCCGAATCCAATCAGATGCAATAGTATTGAACAAAAGGCAACTATAGATGAGCACACTGCCGTTGACAAAAATGCTGTATCGCTTATTTTGGATATGTTTTCATATACTATTATTGATAGGGTGCTTATGAGAAGCGTAACTGCAAAATCTATGGGCTGTCCACCTATTATCAGCGCGAAGAAAGCCGAAGCCATTCCCACGGCTAAAAATTTTAGAATAGGGTTGTATTTCGGAGTTGCGTCAATTTCATCAAGCAGTGACAGGGCATGCATGTATCCCATAGGGAATTTTACAAAGTCCCTTGCAAAGCTGTTGACCTTTGAAATCTTATCAAGGTCTATAGTACGGCTTTCCACACGCTTTATAAGGGATATTCCGTCAGCTTTGTTGTCAGAGACAAAAAGCCCCGTAGGCGTTACAAATGAGTTTACATTACCCAGGTTTTTGGATTTGCAGATGATGTTTATGGTGTCTTCAACTCTGTATGTCTCGGCCCCATTTTTGAGCATTATCTCGCCGGCGTATATTGCAATTTTAAAAACTTCACTTTTGGATATTCTGTCCATAAAAAATACCTCTTTATAATATTAATATTAATCACATAAACAAAGATTATATTAAAAAGTAATGGATGTAAACAATTTTAGCAAAAATAAAAGGTTAATTTATGTTAACAATATAATATATATGCGGGCATCAAAGAAATATTCATGCTGGAAATAAGCATTATATAATGAAAGTTAAATTTATGTGGTTGTATGAGAAGCACTTTTTATAAAGAAGCGTTTTCTTGGAATGTAAAATGCCATAATAAATAGAACATATATAAAATTAAAACTATATCGAAGTTTCTTATAGATTTAACAGGGTATATGATTTATAATACTACTTATTATTCAATGTTGAATGGCTTGAAAGACAGTGTTTTAAACAAAATGCTGACATATATATTAGCTTTAGAGAATAGAAATGAGATAAAATTGTGGAGGATATAACAAGTAGTATGTAACAATGTCTGTAATAGACAAAACAATAACATTAAAAACATAAAAAAAGTATGGCATTAATACTGCAGATGTATTATAATATATCTTAATTCAAGTGTGGACAACAAAAAAACATTAAAGGGGGAAACATCGATGGATTTTAGAAATTTACAAAAAGCAGATCCGGAAGTTTACGGAGCGCTTCAAAAAGAGATAGATAGGCAAAATACAAATATAGAGCTTATCGCTTCTGAAAACTTCGTATCTGAGGCAGTTATGGAAGCCATGGGAAGCCAGTTTACAAACAAATATGCTGAAGGATACCCAGGAAAGAGATACTATGGCGGATGCGAAAATGTTGACGTGGTTGAAAGTCTTGCTATAGAAAGGCTTAAAAAGATATTTGGCGCAGAGCATGCAAATGTTCAGCCGCACTCAGGAAGCAGCGCCAACATGGGAGTATACCTTGCGGCACTTGAGCACGGTGACAAGGTTATGGGACTAGACCTTTCACAGGGAGGACACCTTACTCACGGTTCTCCTGTAAATATATCGGGAATATACTTTGATTTCGTGCCTTACGGAGTTAGAAAAGAAGATGACCTTATAGACTATGATGAAGTTCTTGAAATAGCGAAGAGAGAAAGACCAAAGCTTATAATAGCTGGAGCTACGGCTTATCCTAGGGCTATAGATTTTAAAAGGTTCAGGGAGATAGCAGATGAGGTGGGCGCTCTTCTTATGGTGGACATGGCTCACATAGCCGGACTTGTTGCTGCGGGTCTTCACCAGAATCCATGTGAGTATGCGGACTTTGTTACATCTACAACTCACAAGACTTTGAGAGGGCCAAGAGGCGGAATAATACTTTGCAAGGAAAAACATGCAAAGATGATAAACAAGGCAATATTCCCGGGGCTTCAGGGAGGACCTCTTGAGCACGTTATAGCTGCAAAGGCAGTGTGCTTTAAGGAAGCCTTGGATGAGGGCTTCAAGGACTACCAAAAACAGGTTGTTGCAAATGCAAAGAGACTTGGCAAAGAACTTGCCCAAAGAGGATTCAAACTGGTTTCAGGAGGAACTGACAACCACCTTATACTGATAGACCTTAGAAACAAGAACATGACTGGAAAAGAAGCGGAGAAGAGACTTGACGAGGCATATATAACTGTAAATAAAAATACAGTGCCGTTTGATACTGAAAGTCCTTTCGTGACAAGTGGAATAAGAATAGGATCAGCTGCTATGACTACAAGAGGTATGAAGGAAGAGCAGATGGTTGTAATAGCAGAGGCTATGAAGCTTGTTATAGATGATAATGAAATAGAAAAGGCTTCTGAGATGGTGAAAGAGCTTACAGCTCAGTTCCCTTTATATGAAAGACTGTAATTGATATTTTAAAATACGAAAAAAGCGGATCGGATAATATTTCTGATTCGCTTTTTTTATTATTTTTTTGTTAATGAAGGATTTTTTTTATGAACCTGCAAAAATAATATGAGGACATATAATTAATTTTGGGTATATTATTTAGGGGATACATAATATTGTTTTCGAAAAAAATCATCACATACATTGAAATTTAAACAAAAAATATACCACAGAAAGCTCTGTATGTGGTAATATATATTTAAACAAAATATTCCTACATGCAAGTATACAATTTAAATTATAAGGACAAATGAATTATAAAACGGGGGTGGATGTATTGGCTGGAAAAAAAGATGAGGCAATAATAGAAAAAATGGCCGAAGACGTAAAAAGGAATAATCTCATAGACCCGGAATATTACAAGATGTACAATGTAAAAAGTGGGCTTAGAAATGAAAATGGAACGGGAGTGCTTGTAGGACTTACACAGGTCGGAGCGGTACACGGATACCTTGTGGACATAGGAGAGAAGGTTCCGGATGAGGGAATGCTCATATACAGGGGCATAGACCTTAAGGACATAGTATCTGGATTTCAAAAGGAAAAAAGACATGGATATGAAGAGGTTTCATACCTTCTTTTATTTGGAAAGCTTCCTACAAATAGCGAACTGGATGAGTACAAGCAGCTTCTTGGAAGAAGCAGGACTCTTCCAAGAAGTTTTACTGAAAACATGATACTCAAAAATCCATGCAAAGACATAATGAACAAGCTTCAAAGGAGCGTATTGGTCTCATATTCATATGATGAGAATCCGGATGACATAAGCGTCAGAAACATGCTCAGGCAGAGTATTGAACTGATAGCGAGATTTCCTACTATAATAGCATACGGCTACCAGGCAAAGAGCCATTATTTTGACAACAAGAGTCTGTTCATACATTCTCCAAGGCCTGAACTTGGAACAGCTGAAAATATACTGCACATGATAAGGCCGGACAACAAGTATACCGAAAAGGAAGCTGAGCTTTTGGATCTTTCGCTTGTAATACATGCAGAGCACGGTGGAGGTAACAACTCGGCATTTGCTACTCACGTTGTATCATCTACTGGTACTGACACTTATTCTGCCATATCGACTGCGGTTGGGGCTTTGAAGGGTCCAAAGCACGGAGGCGCAAATCTTAAGGTGCTTAAGATGATAGAAAATATAAAAGAAAACATAAACAATTGGAGCGACAGAGGAGAAATCAAGGACTATTTAATGAAGATACTCAAAAAAGAAGCTTTTGACAAGACGGGGCTTGTATACGGTATGGGCCATGCGGTGTACACTCTTTCGGATCCTAGGGCGGTTCATCTTAAGAAAAAGGCATATGAGCTTGCAAATGAAAAGGGAAGAGAAGAAGAGTTTGAACTGTACAAGAGCGTTGAAGAGCTGACAGTAGAGCTTTTCAAGGAGATAAAGGGGCCTAATGCGGTTATATCTGCAAATGTCGACTTTTATTCGGGATTTGTGTATGACATGCTCAACATACCTCATGAACTTTACACTCCACTGTTTGCAGCAGCGAGGATATCAGGCTGGTGTGCACACAGGATAGAGCAGGTTGTAAGTGATAAAAAGATAATGAGACCTGCATACAAAAATGTAATAGGCAAAAAGGAATATATTGAAATAGGAAAAAGATAAAGCGGATATATATTTTAATGCAAATCGCAGTATTAACCCATAATTAAGATTTATGGGTTAATACTGCGATTTAATTTGGTGATACATATCAAAAGCTCCATTGAATTTCACAGTCTTATCTAGAAAAATTTCCAAATAAGCCTTTAATAAATATGTAAATTTGATATAATATTTAGGTGGGGAATTTTAATGTTTGCAGCTTTGTACAAAACAAAAAATTAAGGTGGGATTATTTTTGGAAAAAGAAAAAAGAAATGCGATATTGAGAATAGCGGCAGTTGTAGCTGTATTTGCCGTAATGGTATTCTTGGCTTTCTATTCAAAGCACATAGCCCTAAAAATAGTATTTGGAGCTTTGAGTGTAGTTTTAGGAGCATTCATAGTAAGGATAATAATATCACTAAAGAGAAAGAAGTTTTATATACAGGGTCAGTGTATAGCTGTCCAGCCGCCAAAGGGAAAATTCAAGAAGTATTCCGTTTTTGTGAAAATGGGAAAAGCTACGAAAAAGCTGTACTCTGCTGGCGAAGTGAAAATGAAAAAGGGAAAATTCTATGGAATATACTATGAAGAAAAGTCTAACGACATAGTGAAATATGAAGAAATAAAGCCAAATATGAATATTACAAGAAAAAAATAGCAGTCAAATAGACGTCCTGAAAGGGCGTCTTTTTTTTACACTTAAAATAAAAGTCGATTAAGAACCTATTTTTGTGGTATATGTAAAATAAAAACTTTACGGGGAGGTATGATGTATAATGAATACTAGAGAATTTTTGGAAAATAGGTATTCTGTAAGGGAATACGACAAGAAAGCCATTAGCTCGGAACAGATAAAAGAGATAATGGAGTATGCAAAGGAAGTTGAGGATGAATTAGGGGAGAGCGGCATAAAATTTGTGATTTTTGAAGATGGAAACAGCATATATGAAAAGTTAAACGGATACGCGGGATATGCAGGCATCATGATAAGGAGCCCTCACTACATGGGGATACTTACAGACGGAGAGGATTACAATACTCAGATAATGTCGTCATACGCTATGGAAGCTGTAGTGAAGAAGGTATTTGAAATGGGGCTTGGAACATGCTGGATAGATTTTTCAAAGGCATCAGAAAGGCTTTCGGATGAAATTTCAAAATACGGCCTTAAAAACATAAACTATGCGGTTGCGATAGGGCACCCTAAAAAAGAATCCAAGCTAAAATTCGGATATGTGGCGTCTACAATGGTTTCAGGGGTTACGAACGACCCTTACAGAGAAATCACTGAAATAAAGGAGCATACAAGTGGAGGAAGGCTTTCAGTTGAAGAAATGGTATTCAATGGCAAAATGGGAACAAAGGTAAGTTTTGAAGAACTCGAGCAAAGGGGAATTTCGGATCTTATGTTCCATATTAAAAGTGCGCCTTCTGCAAAAAATCTTCAGCCATGGAGGTTCATAATTGAAGATGGCAAAATAGCAATGGTGGTAAAAAATCCAGACACTAAAGAGAGCATGACGGACGCGGGAATAATGATGTATCTTTTTGAGGGGATGGCTCATGATATGGGAATTAAAGGAAAATGGAAAATACAGCCTAAAGAAGAATTTGAGTACGAAGGTGAAAAATTTGCGCTTGTTGGAAAATTTGATCTTTAATTAATCAAAATAAAAAAGGTGTCTCATACTGATATGATACCTCCAAAGTAGACAGTCTAATTAATTAAAATTAGACAAACTACTTGGAGGTATTTTTATGGGGAGAAATCCGAAATTCAGCAAAGAAGAGAAAATA
>CBDULP010000006.1:0-107256 GCA_965368085.1 uncultured Peptoclostridium sp.
TGCTCTCCGTTGCTGTTTTTTTGAATTTGTCATTTCACTAACTTAATGACATTGCTGGAAAGGGGCTTTTTTAGCTACACAAGATTAAACTTTACTATTATGTTATTTGCCAATGTTCTGAATGTAAATGACTCCGTAATAAACAACTTCACCTTCTTGGCGCTATGCTCGCTGTATCCTATTGAAAGATCCCTCCCTATTGTCATCTCAAGGTCCTGATGATCCTGAGGAAGTAAAATGGCATTTTCAACAACATGGCTGAATATTATATCTCCACCTATAATATTTTTTATCCTGTCGGCAAGAGGATATCCATGGACCTTTGAATTTATTCTTCGCCAGCCTTTTTCTCCGACTATCAGTGTAAATGGTTTTTGGGCGAATCCATCTTGGAGCATAAGCATACCTTTTGATATGGCGTCCATTATTTCCTCTTCCCCGTCTTTCATGTCCACCGGAGGATTTTTGCATGCATCGTTAAGCCCTGTTATGCACGCATCATCAAGCCCGTTGTATATTACATCATCTTCAAATATGGCTATCTTCTTTGTAGCTTCTTCAAGAGATGAAAAATCTATGTCTTTCGCTCCCCTTGCATGATTGTCGAGCTCCCATCTGTCCAGTTCGAATTCAGCACGAGCTTCTAAAAGAGGCATAACTCTATACACGCCCATTTTCACTCCATCGTGCTCCTTTTTTACGTCAAGCCTTCCCTCTGCAATTGCAGTATAGTTCCATCCCTTTGGACCATCAACCCGTACAACTTTCCTTGCTGAAAGATAAGTTTGAAGCACCTGCATAGCCCTGGCGTCTATTTCCATCCAAACTTCATTTATAATAGGAGCCAGTTCCCTCTTTAAAATATCCATACCAATTCCTCCCTTACAAGCGTTTATAGTATTTTTAAAAACTGCATATTTATCTATTTATTTTTCATACTTCCTATTGAGAGTCCCGTGCCGCTTTTAACCGGATTGGAACCAGAAGGTTCATCCTGCTCACCCTCTAATTCAGTTATAGGCGCATCCTTGAAAAGATAAGTTCTAAGCTGGGCATCAAATTCGGGCATATTTCTTCTGAGCCATTCAAGAGCCATGCAGGCATGCTCTATCTCCTCATCCCTGTTATGCGCAAGTATGGCTTTCAAGGTTTCATCATCGGAAGCTGCAACCCTTTGATTGTACCAATTTACAGCTTCGATCTCCTCCTTGAGGCTACTCAGCGCCCTCGCTATGTTCTTAGTTCTTTCATCCAAAACGTCTAAAGATTCATGGTAATCCACCGACATTTAAAAACCCCCCCTATTATAATTTTATTTGCAGCATGAATAATGCAATATATATATCCACTTTGATACCCAAGTGTCGAAAAAGGCAAACAAAAATGGCATATGAGTTAAAAGGCATCTCTAAATATTCCGAAAATTTCAAATCAAACAACTTATTTTTACGTTGAATAAAGAGCTTTTTTCAGGGGTAACAATTAAACGAAATGATATTGTCGATTTTATTTTCCAAGCTTGGGGAGGGGTATTTATGAACTTCAAAGAGCAGCAAACGAGAATGTTTAGTGAAAGTATAGCTGAACTGGAAAGAAGCATAGATCAGCTGAGGTCACTTGCAGTCCAGAACAGCTCAAACAGGCAGTATGTTGAGGAGATTGTTTCAAGGGCAAAAAAAAATACCAAGGTACTTTCAATGTTTAATGACATATAGTTTTACACAAAAAACAGCCTCTACAAAAGGCTGTTTTTTATAGCCATTATGCTTTTGTCGAATTCTAAAGCATAGCTGAAGGCGCTTACACATATTCATTAAAAAAATTGTTTCGCTTGCAAAAGAGCTTTTCAAGTGTTTTGAGCGCCAGGGGATTTTTTGATTTAATATGGCCCAAAAACATAAGCTTTTGAACATCTATGCCCGAAAATGCAAGCTGCGAAAAGGCCGAAACGTCCATTTCAATGTCGCATTCCTCTATATCTATCTTTTTGACATTCATCAGTCCCGAGATGCATTTAACATTAAAACCCGAATTGTTTTGTCTAACCAGTTCATCGCGTATTCCTATACTGATCTCTTCAAAATCACATTCATTTTTCATGCTTTCTATGAAGCCCTGGACGTTTATTACCCTTCCCATCAAAAACAATTTGCTTTTTATGTCGACTCCCTTTCTGATGTTGGGTATGATCTCCAATATGTGGTCGTCTTCAGAAGTGTTTATGACAATCCTTTCAACCTGTGTGCCGTGTGAATGTATAAAACTTATTATGGATTTTAATGAGTCTATATTTTCATACATTATCTCCCTTACCATAAACGTACCTTCGCTTAATGCATAGGCAATATATCCGTCATAGCTGCCATACACATCTTTTGACATGTATATAACTCCGCTTTCAGATTCAATTTCCTTTATGAAGTTTTCAAAATACACTTCATTCCTAATGGCATATAGATTCTTGCTATTCATACAGTTTGAGTAAACTTTGCAAAGCTGCTTCATATGGCTATGATCCAACCCGTCTACAGCCTCAAAATTCCTGCTTTTTTTAAATATAGGCAGGCTATCAATTTGCATTGTATATTCTCGCTGGTAGGCTATGTTTTCAAATCCAAATTTCCTGTATATTCTGTTGTCCACAGGCATCAAAATGCTTACAAGCGTGCCTTCTGCGTACATTTTCTCCATAGCTTCTCCTAGCAGCATTCCCATATATCCATATCCCCTGTACTGAGGAAGTGTCAAAACTCCTACTATATACGGAACATCATACTCCAGCCCTGAGAGGCTTATACTGTATTTATTCTTTTGAAGGGACGCCTTTATCTTTCCGTCTTCCCTCAGCACAAGCGTAGTATCTGGACTGTATCTGTTTTCAAAATAGTACTGCACATATTCTTCCGGATCGTTAAAGCAGTACTTCCACGCTTTTACTACATGTTTTTTATCTCCATCTCTTGCATATTCAACAGACATCATATCACCCTCTTATTTTTCCAGCACAGAGTATTTTTCGACAAACCTTATTGGATTGTAAGACATCTTGGCTTTTCTAAGGCCTTCTATCCCTATATCTTCCTCTCTGTTTACATACTTTATACCCGGAAATTCATTCAAAAGAAACAGTTTGTTAATGGCATTGTAAAGACCCCTTATATTTGAATTTGCCTTTTCAACATGGATTATGACCATATCGTCATTTACACGGTCTCCCATTGAAAATGCCTCTAGCTTTCCATCTATGAAAATGCCTCCGATTTTCACATCCAACTTGTCATAGTTGTCGAGAAGCTTTTTTATGGCTATCATCTCGTTTTCAAGGGTTTCATCGGATTCACCCTTTTGAACGCTCCATTCTTGGAGAAATTCTATACATTCCTCAAAATCATCCACTGTAAGCCTTTTGTATTCATATCTTCCTAAGTAGTTCTTTCTAAAATAGTTGTAGTGGTTTTTCTTCTTGCTGTACTTCCTGCCAGAAAGGCTTCTCAGCTTCTCTGCGTCGTATACATAGTCGAAATAATCTCTCTCCTCGCGTATTATGAATTTTCCTGGATAATACTCATCTATAAAGTCAGCGAATTCCTTTGTAGCCGCTCTTACAGAAAATTTCATCCCTTTTTTAGCAAAATACCCATATATGAACTCAAACGCTTTTTTCATATTCTTCTTATCTGAAAGGGGTACAACCGTAAACGACTCGTCTTCATACTCTCCAAGAAGAACTATGTAGTCATCACCCCTGTAATACTTTGTATTGTAGTAGTGTTCCCACATGAACATAGTTGTGAAACTGTATTCACAAGCTTCGTGGTATCCCTTTTTAAGGTATTGATTTATTATATTCTTGTCTTCTATATCTACTGGTTTGAAAATAACTCTCAACTCCTCTCTCCATATATATTCTAACACAAAAATAAAATACCCTCAACCGGTATAGTTTCATTATCTATTGTATATGCAAATATACACTTCATTTAATATAGATATATATAATCTCTCTACAATTTGGACAAAGCTGTAAAACAACTATAAAATCCGTTAAGATCTTCATTAAGGGGTAAACATAAAATAAAAAGGGGGATTCCAATTGGAAAGGACTGTTTCTAATGAAAATCAAGGTATTTACTCATACTGATTTAGACGGCGTTGGATGCGCCATACTTTTAAAAAGATATTACGGCAAGGAAAATACAGACTGTGAGTTTTGTGAGTATAACGGATTTGAAAGCAGTATAATCAAATTCATAGACTCTGGAAGATATGCAAATTACGCATATGTGTATGTATGTGATATATCTTTCGGAGAGGATGTTGCCGAAATAATAGATTCAACAAAAAACCTCAAAGCCAGGATCTGTCTTGTCGACCACCATCAAACAGCTGCTTATCTGGATAAATATGAATGGGCTGCTGTGCGAGAATACAAAAAGGATGGCTCCAGGCACTGCGCACTGTCTCTGCTTTACGAAATTTTCATGGGAGTCAAAGCGGATTCTGTGCAGAAAATGAAGATATCCTCTCCCGGAGTAAAATCTTTTATTGAAATTGTAAGACGGTACGACACCTGGGAATGGTGCACTAAATATGAAGATGAAGAACCTAAAAGGTGGGACGACCTTTTTTATATATACGGAAAAAAGATGTTTATGGACATTGTGCTTAAAAGGCTTGAGATGTTCGGCCATCTGCTCATTACAAAAAATGAAGAGCTTTTATTGATCATGGAGGAACGGAAAAGGCAGGAATATATAGAAAGAAAAAATGGTTTGCTTAAAACAATACAGATGAGCGGATACAATGTCGGAGTGGTTTTTGCAGATAGGTATATTTCAGAGCTTGGAAACGAACTTTGCAAATTGAATCCGGATATAGACTTTATTGCAATGATAAACATGGACGGATATATATCTTACAGGACTATACGCGAGGACATAAACCTTGGCGAATTTGCGGAAAAATTCGGAGGGGGAGGCCACGCAAAGGCAAGCGGCAGTCAGATAAGAGGCGCTATAGTATCTAAATTGATTCAAACGCTTTTTCAAAATGAATAGCCAAGCTATAAATGATGATAAAGTATGCAGTAGATGCAGGACTTACCAATTTATATATACAGGATTGCCATACTGAATGCCTCTTGCGGGGGAGTCTGGAAAGATTAAATGATATTGGAGGTATGAAGATTATGAAAGGCAGCTTAAGATACAATGAATGGTGGATCAAAATATTCGTATTGATAGCCGTAATGCTGAATCTCGCCAATTTCACTACTTTCGGAGCGCAGTACAGTAACATTTTAAGGCTTCTTTTGATGATGTCTTTCATAATCTGCGTTTCCGCATACCTAGGGCTCGTATATATATCAACATTTTCATTTGCCGGAACATTTCTGGGGTTGGTAGTAATGATTATGGACATCATATTGAGCTGGGAGGATGTATCCGGAACAGCATTTTTGGGCAGATCCATAATCTTATTTTGGATGACTGGGATACTACTTCAGATAGGTGAATACGTATACAAAAGGGCCCTAAGATAGGTCTGTACAGTTACCGCTGTCATCTGAGTTTGTTTGTCTTTCGAATGAGAGGATACCGCTAGCTATGACTATCGAGTGGGTATGACATCGACAAAATTTAGAAAAGCCATTTGATATGCAAAGTTTATAAAATATATAGCTAGAATAGAAAGAACTGCCACTATTAAGTTTCTGTTTATTGACTGGTTTACTCTATGCAAGTAATTGTTATACGGAGACTCATCAATAACTTTAAATTCGTTCTTCTCTAACACTGCAGCAACATCTTCGTACTTCATTGTGAATTCGTTATAAGACAGGACAATACTTCCCTTTGTCTTTAGGACATGATTCCAAGCAGGTATCGCCTCCTCTAAAAGCCCTATTGGACCTCTTGACATTATCGAGACTTTGTCGTGTTTACTTCCGTGTTGAACTCCGTAAGGAAGATCCGATACTATAATACCACATGACTTTTTCTTCATAATGAGGTTTGCCTTTCTTGTATCCGACGTGAACAGCTGAATTTCTTGAGTCCACTGTTCATTGATTTCTATTCCGTTGACATTAAAACCTCTAATGAATCCTTCGTATAAAGTTGTTCCCTTACCACACATTGGATCAAGCAAAGTTATATTGTCACTACCAGTGCCGCATGCACTGAGTGCGAGATTTACCATAAGCCTTGTGAATTGCTCGTTAGTCTTGCCGTTATACTTTAAAATTTGAACCATGCTCTCGGAAAATGTATGAAAATCTGGAACATTAATAGGTCTCAAAAGATTATCTTCCACTATTTCAAGAAGAGCATAGTAAATTGACGAGAATCCTAAAGCTTTAAAATCTTCTTTAAGTTTTCTTTTGGAGCTGAAACATATCGAAGCTGGGAGTCCTACATCCCCTTCTCCAATTTCATTGATCTCCATACCATACGCACCAGCAATCGCTTTAAGCTCTGATAAAGCAATCTTAAGTGCTGCGTCAAAATAAATACGATTATGTCCTGGATTCGCAATTATTGCGTATTTATTCATGTTAAACACCCTCATTTCCTACTATCTTAGTTACCCTTTTGCCCATAATAGTATATCACTAATAGAAGGCTCTTCATATACCTGTAATGTGAAAAATCTATACGTCTCTATCGTACGAAGAGCCGATAAGATTTGTTTGTCTTATCGGCTCTTCAAGGCGTTCTTTATTCAATTACAATCACTTTAGGATCTTCGCCTCAGGTCATAAAAATATCTGACAATTGGATGTTTCATCTGCATTTCATCTTCCATGGCTAATAATCTTTTCTTACCAACTCTTCTATCCACAAGAGCAAGAACATTTAAAAGGATATCCTCGCTTTTCAGGCTTTTCTCAATTGGATCGGATAAAAAGGCAATTGCAGCTTTCTTGAAATCTGTTTTGCACAGCTGGGCTTGGGCTTTAAGCAGTTCCTTTGAATAGAGTGTGAGCTTGCGGCTTTTCGCAATAACGACAAGGCGCTCATCGGGTATCTTGTCGCCTGAATCCCTCCTTACTCTTTCGATATCATCAGATGTCACTGGCAAATCCAAGCTCTCATCATTTTTGATCTCCTGTTCAGTTTGATACCAGCGGATCGCTGTATCAGCTTTCATATTGAATACTTCTTTTTTATCTACTACAATATAGCACTGCACTGATTTATCTGGTGAGTAGCGGTATCCGGATGCCCGGTACTCCACCCTGCCTACAAGCATCGGGCTGAGAAAGCCCTCTAGCTGTTGTTTTAATTTATTCCAGTTCATAATAAGCTCCTTCCATCACTACATTTATAATGTCAATATTTGTTCGCGTAGCTCATATCGTCAAGTGATTCTACCATATACAGTTAATATTCTTTTTTAAGCATATCCCTTACAGATATGTACTCCCCGTTTTCCGAATCATAGAGCTGTCCGTTTGCAAGAAAATCACTGGTCAGCGCCTGAAGCAGTGCATTGAGACTCATATTTGCCTCCTTGGCGATTTTTGCAAGTTTTTCGAATTTCGATTCCGCGTCGTGATATGCCTTGGTTATTTTCTTTTCTTTTTTAGGCGCTATTGTAATTGCAGGTATATATCTCTTTTCGTCGCTCATATATTATCCCTCCGTACAAATGTATAACAATCATATATACATTAATAATACTATAAATATATATCGTATGTAAACAATATAAAAACATTAAACTTTTTATATAAATACTAATGTGTTAAACGTGAAATTACATCGCGATATACATTCACATCACAGAGGCTTTTCTAAAAGGCGTCAAAATGCACATAATTACCAAGAGAAAACTGTTTATAATTATGGAGAAACAGATTTAAGCGGGTTTTCAGGGTGGCTTTATTTGGCCCAAATACGTTTTGAAGAGGGCTTTTGGCCTGTGATTTCAAGGCTTTTGAGGAGGCTAGGGTAAAAACGGCCAAAAAACACGGTTTCTCCATAATTTAATATTATGGAGAAATAACATATTGAAAATACCATTGGTATTTCACATAATATATATGCTATTATTATATATATACAATTATATAATTAATCATATATATCACATATGAAAAGGCAGGGAGTATCATGGAGTATTTAGATATGAAAGATCTACTCGGAAAATATTATGGATATCTTGAAAGAAGTAAGAGATCTGAAAACACACTTTATAATTACGCTCTTACGCTTGATAAAATGTGCAGTGCATTGAGCGAGTCTGCAGACCTTGAAAAAATAAGCGAAAAGGACTTCAGAAGATGCATATACGATTATGCCGACAGCCTCAGCAGTACATATAAAAACAACACCATAAATACAAAGCTCAATATAATCAAAAGCTTCATATCATATCTTTATAAGAGGGAGTATATACCCGATAACTTCGGGGTGAAGCTCACCAGGGCGAAGGGCAGCAGCGACAAAAAAGACATATTGGCTCCCGATGAATTCGAAGAGGTGATACGAGTACTTACCGGCTCCATAAGGGAAAGCAGCGGGTACGACGTATACTTTGCAACGCGCAACTGGTTCATGTTCCAGATAATGATAAGGCTGGGACTTAGAAAAAGCGAAGTGGTGGGTCTCAAGTGGGTTGATTTTGACATGATCGGAATGAGCGTGTCAGTCATAGGAAAAGGAAATAAACTGAGATACGTCCCTATAAACAGGGATCTCAAGGAAATACTAAGTGACTATAAATTTACTTTGGAAAAAATAGAGGCTGCCGGATACGATGTTTTTTCGGACTACATATTCAGATCAGAACACGTAAACAAGGAAACTGGCAAAAAAGATAGGCCTATGAGCCCTAAAAACGTCGACAAGATATTCAAAAAAGTTCTGAGTCAGACAGGTATAACAAAGGATATAACACCTCACAGCTTGAGGCACACATTTTCGAGTTACTGTATAAACAGCGGTATGAGCATACCGGTTCTTTCGAACATTCTCGGCCATGCAAATGTAGCCACCACTCTCAATATATATACCCATGAAATCTCACAAGCCGAAAGACAGAGACAAATGGAAAAGGTGAAATTTGGAATTTAATCCAACCCACACAAAAAGGCCCTGGAAAACAAGCTTCTTATTTTGGTTTTAAGGCTTGTTTTTGGGGTGCGCAATGCAATGCTATCAAGGGTGTGGTGGTCGGCATGTAGAGGCTTTTAAAAGCGTATATGCGTTTTTTTAATAAAGCGCAGGTTCCTCGATGGAAAAAGCTGTTTTTTTATTTACTGCAATAAAATTATGTAAACTATATAGAATTACTCCTGTTCGGATCTTCGTATCCGAACAGGAGTAATTCATCAATTTGACAATATAGGTCTCAACTTAAAAAATTCGGAATTTTCAAACTTTATATATCGAATTGAGATTCGTAACTTCACAAGCTTTTCATAATGCATAGCAGCCTTTTTAAAACAAACGAATCTTCAATAGTAAGGATATTTATTTTTGTTGCACTGCCAATTCATGTGACTTACAAGGAATAAGTGCCCTCACAAACAAAGTTATCATATCTTCTGTATATTTCACTAAGTCATATGCGCCTTCACGCCTCGCCCAGTCAAAGCAATAGCCTCTAACCATAACAAGAATCATATCAACCAATTGATCTACCGTATATTCAGTAGTGATCTGCCCTTTTTCCTGCCCTCGCGTTATAATCGCATTTAATTCTTTATATAGGATACGGCCTCTTTCCTCATGGTAACCGCCTTCGCTGTATACCGGAAACATGGAGTTGATAAGCTTACTTTTTGCTACGCCGGTTTGTGTTACGAACTCAGAAAAACCCTTGCAGAACCCTATAATATTTACCAGCTCATTCTCATCGTTCAATATATCTAAAACATTTTCTTCGAAATAGTCGTCAATCAAAGAAAATAATTCCACTATTAAGTCCGTCTTATTTTCAAAGTAGTGATAAAATGTTCCGGAAGAAATATTGGCGGCATCGCAAATCATGCGGACAGTCAAGCTTTCAAATCCAACTTCATTCATCAAATTTGTCGCCTTTTCTATAATATTCCTTCTCTTTGCAAGCTGTTTTTTCTTTATTTTGCTCATAAGCATCCCCCCTCTTTAAAACTATAATTATAACGCCATCTATTGTTATTGTCAAGTTTTTAATATGCATTTCCTGTTGATTGCTCTAATCTGACATAAAGAGTTCACTACTCCTCATGTTTTGAATAAAAGCCGAAAGGCCGCATACACTATTAAATGCCGGCCTTTTTACAGTATTTACAATCTGCTATATGTCTTTTGTTTATTGTACTTCTATAAATCCTATTTATTTTTTCTTGGCAAAACCAAGTATGCAGCCTAAAGCTACAGATAATAGAGCGGCCATAAGCACTCTGTATTCGCTTGGTATTATAAAGACAATGGTATGAGCTGGAACCCAGAATAATGGTATGGTCTTTAATATAACAAATGAAATAAACTCCGACCAATTGATTTCATTAATTGCAACTTTTATAGAGGTATCTTCTCTTCTATCTAACTTCATGTCAATATACGTGTCTGTCACACGGTGTAGCGACATAAGCATAGGGCCGAATGTTGCATTCATAAGAAGACTGATTAGAAAAGCCGACAATACATGAATCCCCGCTCCTGGCAGATAACTACCTTTTTGAGCAGCCATTACACCACCTGCAAATATTGGGAAGAACATTGTAATTCCCATTCCCAGTACTCCCCAGACAACAGCTCTGTATAAAACACCGCTAGGCAGCTTCCACTTTCCCGAAGTGATTTTTAGTCCCACAACTTCTCCAAATGTAGCCAATACGAAAAATTTAACGAATCCACCCATGTAAGGATGTATAGCCGAAAATCCTAAGAATTGATCCCTTGTTACCGGAATTGCCAATATTAGAAAAAATCCAGCAAATAGTATGCTCCAAAAAAAGTTCTTTGCTTTCATATTATATCTCCTTCATAGAAATTATTTTTTCAAGAAACTTATATTTTCTTAAAAAAATATTAATGTACACAAATTTCAGTTTGCACTCAAGCTATTGTATACATGTGATTCTCTTTTGGTTGCGGTTATTATTTCAATAGTTTTGAAGCAATCACCATTTGTTGAACCTGAGATGTACCTTCATAAATTGAAATGACACGGACATCCCTGTAAAGTCTTTCTATTGTATACTCTTTAATATAACCATATCCTCCATGAATCTGAAGCGCCTTGCTTACTATTTCTTGCGCCGCTTCTGAAGCAAAGTATTTAGCCATCGAAGCATCTTTGCTTGCATCCTGTCCCATGTCCTTTTTATAAGCAGCGTTATATACCAAAAGACGTGCAGCATTCAGCTTCGTTTCCATTTCGGCTAACATGAACTGTATGCCCTGGAAATTCGATATTGGTTTTTTAAACTGTTTCCTCTCCTTGGAGTACTTAATCGCTTCGTCCATTGCAGCTTGTGCTATCCCTATAGCCTGGGCAGCAACACCAATACGTCCTATGTCAAGAGTCTTCATGGCTGTGGTAAAGCCCTTGTCGACTTTTCCTAGCATGTCCGATTTGTGAACCCTTACATTTTCAAGAATTACATCGCTTGTCGGACAGCCTATCATACCCATTTTCTTCTCCGGTTTACCCATGGACACCCCATCCAGCTTAGTGTCCACAACAAAAGTAGTAATCCCCTTTGTACCCTTTGACATGTCAGTCTTGGCAAAAATCACAACATAGTCCGCGATAGGCGCAGCTGTAATAAATGTCTTTCTTCCATTTAGTATGTAGTAATCTCCATCTTCTACTGCCATAGTCTGAAGTGCACCCGCATCGGATCCAGCTCCCGGTTCTGTAAGACCAAATGAAAATATTTTTTCACCACTGATCATGGGAACCAGATATTTTTGTTTTTGCTCTTCTGTTCCCGCTATTAGAAACGGCGATCCCATGAGTGAATTTGGTGAAGACAAGAATATGCTGGCAACTCCTGATTTCCTGGCTATTTCCTCCATGATTATCACATATGAACGAAAGTCCGCCTCAGCTCCACCGTATTCTTTAGGCATCTTTATTCCAAAGAAATTCGCCTTTGCCATTTTTTCAAAGACTTCCTTTGGAAACTCACCCGTTTCATCAACTTGTGACGCTATAGGTGCAAGTTCTTTTTCAGCAAACTCAATCGCAAGCTTTCTTACCAATTCGTGTTCTTTTGTAAAAAGCATAGTTTCCTCCTTATATCCACAAAGGTATTCAAAAAGACTTTATAGGCAATTTACTCAAACCTTTAAATTTTAAAAACTTATCTGATATTTAATAAAGTAGTGAAACCATAGCTATGGTTTCACTACTTTACATTTCAATCATTCAGTTTTCGCTATTAGGTTTTATGCTGTTTTTATTGAGTTTACAAGGTCTTCGCCCTTGTCTATAGCTTCCATAAGTTTAGGAACCACTTCGTATAGATCTCCAACTATTCCATAGTCAGCAACATCGAAAATTGGTGCGTTTGCATTTTTGTTTATAGCTATTATTATGTCCGAACTTTGCATACCTGCTATGTGCTGTATAGCTCCCGATATACCACAAGCAATGTATATTGTAGGCTTAACTGTAGTTCCTGTTTGACCTACCTGGTGAGAGTGGTCTATCCATCCTTCGTCTACTGTAGCACGAGAAGCTCCTACTACTCCGCCAAGTTTGTCTGCAAGTTCTTTAAGAAGTCCAAATCCTTCAGCGCTTCCTAGTCCCTTTCCTCCAGCTACTATTACGTCAGCATCTGTAAGTGACACTAGCTCTTTAGCCTCTTTTACTATTTCAACCACTTCTGTTCTTACATCTTCTTTAGAAAGTTTTATGTCAAGCTTTATTACTTCGCCTTTTCTTGAATCGTCTCTTTCAGCCTTGCTCATAACGCCTGGTCTTACTGTAGACATTTGAGGTCTGTGTCCCTGGCAAACTATTGTAGCCATTATGTTTCCGCCGAAAGCTGGACGAGTCTGAAGTATTTTCTTGTCTTCTGGGTCTATTGCAAGCTGAGTACAGTCTGCAGTAAGTCCTGTATCTACTCTAGCTGCAACCCTTGGAGCTAGGTCTCTACCTATGTGTGTAGCACCCATAAGAACTATTTCTGGCTTTATTTCGCCAATTGCATCTGATATAACTTTTGTATATCCGTCTGTAGTGAAATTTTCTAGAAGTGCATCGTCAGCAACATATACCTTGTCAGCTCCATATGCAATCAACTCTTTAGCCATATCGTCTGCGTTATGGCCTAGAAGTATTGCGCAAAGCTCGCTACCTGTCTCTGTTGCTAGCTTTCTACCTTCTCCAAGAAGCTCTATTGATACTGACATTATTTTACCTTGTCTTTGTTCTGCAAATACCCATACATTTTTATATGCAGAAAGATCTTTTACTATTGGCATGATGTGTCCCTCCTATTTGTATATGTTATATAAGGTGTTTTTGCTTAAGTTCTATAACTAGCTTTTCAGTCATATCCTGCACTGAACCGTCAAGCATAACGCCTTTGCCCTTTGGCTGTGGTACGAACGATTTATAAACTCTAGTTGGAGATGCCTTTAGTCCAACTTGGTCATTTTCTATTCCCAGGTGGTCGAATCCCCATACTTTTATCTCTTTTTCTCTGAAGGCGTCATATATTCCTTTAACCGACATATATCTTGGTTCGCCCAACTCTTTTATTGCTGTAAGAAGTACTGGAGTTTTTGCGTTTATAACTTCGTATCCGTCCTCAAGCTGCCTTTCTATTTTAAGGTTCTCCCCGTCTATTTCGAAACCTTGTACGTATGTAACCTGGCTTATTCCAAGTCTTTCTGCAATCTGTGGTCCTACCTGTGCAGTATCTCCATCTATTGCCTGTCTTCCTGCGAATATTATGTCATAATCTCCCATTTTTTTGATTGCTGCAGCTATTGCGTTAGAAGTCGCCCAAGTGTCTCCACCTGCAAATTCTCTGCCGCTTAGATGTATTGCATCATCCGCTCCCATAGCAAGGCATTCTCTTAGCATGTCTTCTGCTTGTGGCGGTCCCATTGTAAGAACTGTCACATGAACATCTTCGTATTTGTCTTTTAGAGCTAGTGCTCCCTCTAGTGCATTTGCATCATCTGGGTTTAGTATGCTTGGAACACCTTCACGGATAAGCGTTCCCTTTACAGGATCTATTTTAACTTCATTTGTATCTGGAACTTGTTTTACACAAACGATAACTTTCATTTTCATCCTCCTCATAATACTATTATTATATTTTAGGCTCTATTACTTCAAAAGGCTTCCTGCTATTACCATTTTTTGAACTTCCGATGTACCCTCGTATATAGAAGTTATTCTAGCGTCTCTGAATAGTCTCTCTATAGTGTACTCTTTTATGTATCCATATCCTCCGTGGAATTGAAGGGCTTTTGATACAACTTCCATAGCTGTTTCAGCTGCAAACAGTTTGGCCATTGATGCATCTTTCGAAGCGTCTAGTCCCATGTCCTTCTTAAGTGCTGTGTTGTATGTTAGAAGTCTTGCAGCATTTAGCTTAGTTTCCATTTCTGCGAGTGCAAACTGTATTCCCTGGAATTTCGATATAGATCTTCCGAACTGCTTTCTTTCTTTTATATATTTTATAGCTTCGTCCATAGCTCCTTGAGCTATACCTATTGACTGAGCAGCTATACCAAGTCTACCAGTGTCTAGAGTTTTCATGGCTGTTATGAATCCTTTGTTTTCTTTTCCTAGCATCTTGTCTTTGTGAATTCTTACGTTTTCAAGTATTACATCACTTGTTTTAGATCCTCTTACACCCATTTTGTCTTCAGGCTTTCCTACGCTGTATCCTTCAAGATTGCTGTCTACTAGGAAAGCGCTTATTCCCTTCAGACCCTTTGTTTCATCTGTTTTAGCGAATACTATAGTGAAATCAGCTATAGGTGCGTGAGTTATGAACGTCTTTCTACCGTTTAGTATGTAGTAGTCTCCATCTTTCACGGCAGTTGTCTGTATTGCTCCTGCATCCGAACCAGCTCCTGGCTCTGTAAGACCGAATGCTCCTATCTTTTCCCCTGTTATCATTGGTGTAAGGTAGTCTCTCTTTTGTTCATCTGTTCCAACGCTTATAAGCGGAGCTCCCATTAGTGAGTTTGGTGAAGATACGTATGTTCCTGTGCTGGCACATTTCTTACAAAGCTCTTCCATAACGATGACATAACTTCTGTAGTCAGCTCCAGCTCCACCATATTCTACAGGTGTAGTTATACCGAAGAAGTTAGCATCAGCTAATTTCTTTATTACTTCCTTAGGGTATGTAGCCGCCTCATCTACTTCTGCAGCTATTGGTGCCAATTCTTTTTCAGCAAATTCTTTAGCTAGTTTTCTTATTAGTTCATGCTCTTTTTTAAAAATCATGGCCTACTCCTTTACTATTCTTAATATTTTTTAATCAATTGGGTTTGAAGCTAACATTGCGTAAGTATTGAATCTTTTCTGTATAAGAACTATACCTATAGCAGTCAATAAAACTTTATATATTTTATACCTTATCTGTGATGCTTTAGGTTAGTTGCTTAACATATCAGAGAATGTCTGTACCATTGTTCGTGCCTGTTCGTAATTCCTCATCTGCTGATCAATTTCTATCATTATAGATGGTACTTCATTCTTGTCAAATGATTTTTTCATGATTGGGTAATCGTATTCCTCTGGATCGCAGAATTTTGTCATAAGTACTATTACGCCGTCTGCATTATGTTTTTTCACTTGGTCTACAATCATGTCGCCACGTTTCTTTTGTGGATCATAAAGCACTGAGCAGCCGTCCATATCAGAAAGTTGTCTTGCAAGAGCTTCCATAGGATCATTGCAGCTTGGGACGTCCGTTCTGAACTGGCGTGATTCGTGTGCAATGTCATCGGCAACAACAGCAATCTTGTGTTCTTCAAATATTTTCAAAATACTTGGGCTGTCAGCAATTATTCCTGTTGTAACAACTCTAAGACCATCCCACTTTGCTTTTGGCTGTGCATTTATTGCATCTACAAGGTCTTTAACCATTTTTGTATGCTCTGGTTTTTCCATGAAATATCCACTCTTTATAACTGCGCTTCTTTGTGCTGGTGATACTATGTGTGGATACTCAGCAGCTGCATCAACAAATTCTCTCATGACTCTTCTGTGTTCATTGTAAAGCTCAATTGCTACTTTTAACTTGTCATCAGTTATTTCATTGCCTGAAATTTCCTCAAGTTTGTTTTTTATTTTATTGTATTGAGATTTTAGGAATTCAACACCAGCCTCCATTTTTCTGTTTTGAGGATGTATAACTGGTATGAACTCAACATTTTTAACTCCCTGCTTCCAGTTTTGTCCCATGCACTTTAGTGAGTCGCAGAGTACCGGAATCATAACAGCTGATAGCTGGTCCAAATCCCCTCTAAGTCCCATTTCAAGACTTGTTTGCAAAATGGAACATATGAATGCAGGAAAATACTCTTTTGCCTGTGAAACCTCTTTCTCTGCTCCCCAAATACCAAAGGGTACCATATCTGCTGCATAAACAAGCTCTTCTGGACAGTATACCGGCATGCATCCTATAACTTTTTTTCCTTTAGTTGAATACTCATTCAATCTGCTCATAGGATTAGATACTATTTTACTGAACTCTTCTAAAAGTCCTGCAACATTACTCATTATAGGCTTCCTCCATTCTTGTTGGCTTCCATAATTTCGTACAATCCTTGTACTCTAGTATCATATTGCGCTTCTGAGAAGTTTCTAGGATCCGCTTGATCCCCGTCAAATGTTACTGTAGGGATGCCTGTTTCTTCGCGAAGTCTTCTATCAAGCTCATACATGAATCCGCTCCATAGTTTGCAGCTTCTGTTTGTATGAATAACTGCTCCTTCGCATTTATTTTTAGTGACTGCATCTACTCTCATCTTGAGTGCACGCTCAAAAGAAACTGCGTTAGGCACATAAGAGTAAGCCTTCATCATCTCATCTACATTGTTGTATATTACGCCGAAAGCATCTGCATACACAGTACCAACCATGTTGATATTATGCTCCATTAGTGTAGTCAGCTTGTGGCGCAGGTAAGGCCAGCACGCGATACCTTCGAAAAGTATACGGTGTTTTTGCTCTCCCCTGTAAGTTGATGTTCCTTCTTTTACCGCTTGTGCATATTCTTTTTCTAGAAGCTGGAACGCATCAACAGATTCTTGCTTGCCACGGGCACAAACTGCAACTGCCATGTGGTTGAAAAGGTCAAATCCGTTAAGTGGCGATGGATCATATTTAGTGTATTCAGTAGCTCCTAGCCATGCTTTTGAAGATTCCTGCGATATTCTCATGACTTCTTCGAATCTTTCTTGAGAGAATTTCTTTCCAGTTATCTCCTCAAGCTGTTCTATAGCATGGTCGAACTGCGCACGTATATATTTCACTCTGTCTTCAGATGTTTCAAATTCAGTATTGTATGGTATATCTATTAGTATCATCGGTATATCAAGCTCTTTTGAAATATTTTCATACCATTTGATCATCTGGTTGCATATGTTGTTACAGCAAAGCACGAAATCCGGCTGAGGCATATCCATTTCTTTGCATTCCTTGAGGTCCATATAAGCAAGGCTTATTCTAGCGTATGCACATATGTCATTTGAATATCCGTTTGCTTCGGAATGTTCACACATCTTAAGCCCTGCGCCTTTTGCAGATATCGCCGCTGCCTGGTTTTCAGGATATACTACGGGTACGCCTAATGTCTCACAAATTTCTTGTGGAAAGTTCGAAGCACACCAACCAACTTTCTCACCTCTATTTTTTGCATCCCATGCATTTTTATAATGCTGATCCAAAATATCTCTCAAAAGATATTTTGCCTTAACTGGTTTTGCATTTGTTTCTGACATTTTTTTCACTCCTTATTATGCAGACTTATTTTTGTCCTCTACAAGTTCATAAGCATATAGAGCTGCTCCCAAAGCACCTACCAACTGTGCCTTTGGCGTCGTATCTATAGAAACTGCCAGTTCCCTTTCAAGAGCCTTTACAACTCCTGAGTTTTGAGCAACGCCTCCTGTCATAACAACCTGGGAAGCAACGCCTACTCTTTTGGCAAGTCCAGCCACCCTGCTTGCAACAGAGTTATGTATTCCTGCCACAATATCACTTATAGCCACTTTGTTTGACAAGTGGGAAATGACTTCCGACTCGGCAAACACCGTACAGGTAGAACTGATATTTACAGGACTTTCTGACTGCTGTCCCGTCTTTGCAAGATCTGATATGTCAACTTCCAGTACATGCGACATAACATCCAAGAATCTACCTGTGCCTGCAGCGCATTTATCATTCATAACAAAATTCATCAGTTTTCCGTTAGGGGAAATCTTTAGTGTTTTGGCATCTTGTCCGCCGATGTCAATTATTGTTTTAACATCGGGGAATATGAAGTGTGCACCCTTCGCGTGGCAGCTAAGTTCACTCATTTGCTTATCTGCTTCTGTGAATGTGTTTCTTCCATATCCCGTTGCCACTACTGCAGATATATCCTCCATACTCCTGCTGGCATTTTCAAGAGCCTGGGCTACAGCCCTGTCAGGGCCGCTAGTTCCAGCTCCGACAGGTATTACAGCCTCTCCCTCTATATGAGAGCCGTTTTTAAGTATTATGCACTTTGATGCAGTAGAACCAATGTCTATCCCCATGGTATATTGATCTAACATTACTTATCGCTCCATTTGTAAACCAGTTTGTTTTCTTCCATAGCTTTTATTTTTTCATCGTTATATCCAAGTTCTTTAAGTATGTCTATCGAGTTCTCGCCAAGAAGAGGTCCTCTTTCGTATTTGCTAAGACCTACTTCTTCGAATGTAACTGGCAGGCGCACTAGAGTTCTTGTATTTCCGTTGTCGTATTCCATTTTGTGCAGGTAGTCATTCGCCCATGCCTGCTCATCCTCTAGAAGCTCTTCCCAAGTTTGTGCTATTGCAAAAGGAATGTCTGCCTCCCTGAATATAGCATCCCATTCGCTTTTAGTCTTCTGGACAAGTTGAGCTGCGATTATGTCGCACATTTCTCCAGCTCTGTTCTCTCTAGTAAGGTTTTCTATCTTGCTGTATCTTTCATCACCTATAAGATCTTCTCTTCCTATTGCCTTCATGTATCTTTCGTAGTATAGGTCGTAAGGTGGCATGCAAGTTTGTATGAAGTGATCATCCTTTGTCTTTTGTGCTACAAGGAAAGGATTTTGTGTTTGCTTACGATTTATAGGATATTGAAGGCCATGATCTGGGTACTGAGCTGCCTGAAGCATCATTCCAACAGTGTATATCGCACTTTGGAAAAGACCTGTAGATACTTTTTCACCTTTGCCTGTCATCTTTGCACGGTAAAGAGCTGCCATTGTTCCTGCTGCCAGGAACATTCCCGCCTGGTGATCTCCAAGTCCTGGTATAACGTTCATTGGAACAGTTCCTTTTTCATAAAGAGTTCCTGTTATACCTCCTCTTGCAAAGAATGCTGTAAAGTCAAAACCGGGAAGATCTTTGTCTGGTCCCTTTTCACCGTAACCTGTTATTTGCGAGTACACTAGTTTAGGATATTTTTCTTTTAGTGTTTCGTATTCAAGTCCTGCTCTTTTAAGAGCTCCTGGACGCCAGTTTGTAAGGAATATGTCTGCCTCTTCTATCAATTTGAAAAGTACTTCCTTTCCGCTTTCGTCCTTTAGGTTTAGCGCTATACTTCTCTTGTTTGCATTTTCAAGGTCAAAAGTAGTATTTTCATACTGGTCAAGAGGTCTTCCTTCTGTTGGAGCTGTATAACGAAGTGCATCTCCGCCTAGTGATTCAACTTTAATAACCTCAGCTCCCGAATCTGCCAAAAATCTTCCACATGCCGGTGCAGCTATGAAGTTTGCAAGTTCTATAACTTTGATACCATCCAATATTTTTTCATTTAAACTCATTTGACGTCCCTCCTGTTTTTTATGCGTTCATGTCTATGATTTATTCTATATATTTTAATTAAAGCTTTTATGCTTTCGATATTTTAAATAAAGCCTTTACAAAAGTATTTTTCTCTAAGAAAACGAAACCTGTTTTAGCCTTTTAATCATTTTCTCTTTTAAAACATATTTTTGAATTTTCCCGCTGGATGTAATTGGATACTTTTTGCAAAACTCAATGTACTTCGGTATCTTGTAGCGCGCCAGCTTGTCTGCCAAGAATCTCTTTATATCTTCTATTTCTATATAGCATCCTCTCTCAAGCTGTATGGATGCTGCAATCTCCTCGCCGTAGTGCGCTTCGGGTACTCCGTACACCTGAGCATCTTTAATGTATGGATGAAGTGTCAGGCATTCTTCTATCTCCCTGGGGCTTATATTTTCCCCGCCTCTTATGATAGTATCCTTAAGTCTTCCGCATACGTGGTAGTATCCATCGTCATCGACAAAAGCAATATCGCCTGTATGAAGCCAACCGTTACGATCGACTGCTTTCTTTGTGAGTATGTCGTTCTTGTAATATCCCTTCATCACATGATACCCTCTCGTGCAAAGCTCCCCGGAACTGCCTCTTGGAGCTTCCTTTCCTGTGTGAATGTCCACAATCTTCATTTCAACATCAGGCAAAGGTTTTCCTACGGTCGATACTCTTTTCTCAATCGGATCATCAGGAAGCGTCTGAGTACAACCCGGTGAACATTCAGTCTGTCCGTATCCAACCTGCACTTCTTTCATTCCCAGTCTATTTACTATATCTTCCATTGTATCTTCACTACAGCTGGCTCCTGCCACAAGGCCTGTGCGCAGCGTGGAAAAATCATATCTGTCAAACTCTTCATGTTCCAGTATTCTAATGAACATGGTCGGTACTCCGTGAAGAGCGGTGCATTTCAAATCGCTTATAGCTTTCATGACTTCCAGCGGTCTGTAGCATTCCACAAGAACCATTGTTGTGCCACTTCCTATGCACATCATTATACCTGCCGACAGTCCGAAACAGTGAAAGAACGGAACGGCCAAACAGAGGCGGTCTTTGTTCGAAAGCTTAAGAAGCTGTCCTGTAGAATATGAGTTGTTGACCAGGTTGTGATGTGTAAGCATTACACCTTTCGGACTGCTTGTAGTTCCTGATGTAAACTGTATATTTATAACATCATGTGTATCGATCTCAAGCATGCGTTGGATAAAATTTTCAGTTTTAACTTCGCTGGCCATTTTAACAACATCCGAAAGCTCTATTGCGCCTTCACATTTCCGGTCCCCAAAGTGTATTAGGTTTTTCAGCTGACAGCCGATTTTATTAATGCCTTTTTTCGCTCTGTCTGTAATTTTGTCTACAATTTCTATATAGTCGATGTCTCTAAAGCCATCCATAAAAACAAGAGCTTTTGCATCTGACTGTTCTAACAATCTTTCAACCTCTTCAAGGCGGTAATTGATATTCACTGTAACCGTACATACTCCAATCTTGCTGGCAGCTAGAAAACAAAGTATCCACTCGACCTTGTTGGTACTCCAGACAGCCATATGATCTCCCTTTTCTAAGCCAAGAGCCATAAACCCTTTTGCATACTCGTTTGACAGCTCATCCACCATATTCCAAGTTAGAACTTTTTCTTCCTTCTGAAACACAATGGCTGTGTCATTTGGGAAAGCTTTTGCAGTATTTCTGAGATATTGTCCGATTGTAATGTTTTTTAAACTCATAATAACACCTCGAATTTTTATTGTGCTTTTGATGTATCATCCACAAGCCTAATCTAAGGAGATATTCATAACCACAATATACATTAAGAAATTGTAAACCTTCACATCGTCCATATCATGTTCTAGAACGTGTTCTATTTTTTTTACAACTTCATTATATGAAATATCCACCGCCATGTCAATAATAATTTCTAATTTTTTAACAAAATCGTTATTTTTTTTGACCGGTTGATCTGTACATCGTGATCCGTGTGCAATATAAAATCTTCCTCGGCCTGACTTGAAAATCCCAAAAGAACGATCGGCTATTGCCATTCAATATTAAAGCCCCTGTAATGGTATTCTTGTATACTGAGTCTTTCGATAAAAAAGAGTAACCCAGCTTACGCCCAGGTTACCCTTTCCCGTATATTATGAATATCTCAAATAAATATTCCTCTCGATATTCCGTAACCCTGCTAATTTAAGCAGTTCTGTCTTCTCCAAGTTGTCCTTCTCTCGGCAGATTTTTTTGTGTCATCTTACCGTAAATCATAAACAATACGCCAAGTGCTATTGAAGGAACTATCCAAGGGAATCCATTTGCATATAGAGGTAATTTTTGTATTAAAGCCATAGGGCCATTCAATATATTGAATGTACTATTTAGGTTCATAGTCAGGCTGACTATGAATGCTCCCAGGACAGCACCCCTGTAAGTATGGTCATTCGGCATGTATTCGTCGAATAGTGTTGTTAATATTAAGACAATTATTAAAGGATATACAGTGCATAGAATTGGCACTGCTATGCTTATTAGACCTTCAACACCAAAGTTAGAAAGAGCGAAGCTGCATATTACCACGGCAATTGCCACAGCTTTGTATGAAAGTTTTCCATTACTTATTCCACTGAAATAGTTTGCCGCTGTAGCGGTAAGACCTATTGAAGTAGTCAGACATGCCAAAGACACTGCAATTGCTATTGATATTGTACCGACAGTTCCGAAGATTGCATTTACAAGTCCAAGCAACAGGTCGACTCTTGACATGTCACTGCTGAATATTGCACTTCCAGCAGCTCCGACATATGTCAATCCGCCATATATAAAGGCTAGAAGTACTGCTGCAACTAGTCCTATTCTAGTGGTCATGTGCTGCTGTTTCTTTCTGTCCTTGTACCCCCTGAATATCAAATCCGAAAGCACTATCCCCGCCATAAGCGATGCACCCAGAGCATCCATTGTCTGGTAGCCTTCTTCAAATCCCTTTAGGAAATAGTTGCCAGGCTGAGGAACTACCAGATCTCCTATAGGATTTATCACACAGGCACCTATTATAACAGTAAGTATAACTAGAAGTGCTGGAGTAAGATACTTTCCTATCTTGTCAATTACGCCGCTTTGGTTGATTACAAGCATATATGTGACTATAAAAAAGATTAGTGATGTTATTAGAAGTGGAGAACTCGGCATAATAGGTTTTACGGCTATTTCATATACCGTAGCTGCAGTTCTTGGAACTGCGAAAAGAGGTCCTATAACCAGTATACATACAGCTCCCAGTATCTTTGCAAATAGAGGGCTTACCCTTTTACCAAGGTCTTCAGCTCTTCCACCCACTTTGGATGTTGCAATTACACCAAGAATCGGCAAAACGGGGTCTGTAAGTAAAAATCCAAGTGCCGCTAGCGGCCAGGCTTTTCCTGCCGCGAGCCCTAGACTCGGTGGGAAAATCAAGTTACCTGCTCCGAAAAAAATTGCGAATAATGCAAAACCTGCTATAAAAATGTCTTTTCTTTCTTTTGTCATAGTTTCATCCCCTTCGTGTTTATCTTTTTTATCTTCTTTATTTTCTGAATATTGATATTAAAGCTTTAACGACCGGTCTATCTTAAAACCCAATATTGACTTAAGAAATTGAATCATAGTATTTTGCAAGTTGAATCCCGATAAAGAGAATTCCAACTCGCAAAATACCTGATAATATTAATCTTTTTTAGATTTGCTTTTACATTTATGTGCAGTTCAGTGCAAATTATGCTGGACATTGTGCCTTATCTTTACTGACCCCTCCGACTTGGCATTTGCTGCTTCCTTGCATCTCAAATTCCTTCAGACTTAGAAGAGCAGTTTCGACCATGTTGGATACAGCTTCATCTGTGTAGAATCCGCAGTGAGGTGTAAGAACCACATTAGGGAAACTTCTAAGTTTTGCCAATGTATCATCCTTTAAAATTTCATTCATTTTATTGTTGTGGAAAACACCAACTTCATTTTCATATGTATCTAGTGCAGCTCCGCCCACTTTGCCGGATTTTAATCCCTCAATAAGATCTTCCGTATTGATTAATCCCCCGCGCGCCGAGTTGATTATAAAAACTCCATCTTTCATTTTTGCTATGCTTTCTTTATTTATCATATGGAAGTTATCTTCGGTTACAGGAATATGCATTGTGATTATATCAGCTGTTTTATATACTTCGTCTAAAGACTTGTATTCAACATAATCTTTTGCAGCTTCGTTTTCCATAACATCATAGGCTATTAGTTTTGCTCCGAAACCTGAGAAGCCTTTTATTACTTCAAGACCTATTCTTCCAGTTCCAATAACACCTATTGTCAAGTTTCTAAGCTCCACACCTATAAGGCCGTTTAGCGCAAAGTTTTGAGTGTCCACTCTTTTTAGCGCAGTAGGTATCTTTCTTGTTAAGCACAGCGTGATTCCGACAGTCAGTTCAGAAACCGAGTTTGGAGAATAAGCCGGCACGTTCGATACCCCTATGCCTAATTCATCTGCAGCTTCTAAATCTATGTTGTTTACTCCAGCTGATCTGCTCGCCATGTACTTTATATCGTAGTCCTTTATTTTGCTTAGAGCTTCTCTTGTGGCTTTGCAGTTTCCTAAAATCGAAATGGCATCGTATCCTTTTGCCAAATGAGCTACGTCTGGTCCAAAAGATTGTGGTATTAACTCAACTTCGTGACCATACTTCTTGGAAAATTCTCCAAATGATTCAACTTCATCAGGTCTTACACAATAAGCTAAGATTTTCATAAATATCCCTCCAAGTGTAAATTAAATTTTTAATGCTTAATTTAATGCTTAACTTTTATTTAGAATGGACTACATATGGTCCCTTTCTATCTAACCTAATTATTCCGTTAGCCAACTCATCTATTGTGTGCATGTTTATCTTACAGAAACAGATGATAACGTTTTCCAAGATGAAGCATTTAAACCATTAACTGCTCATCAACAAACCTACTTGATATATTAAATATTAATCTGCAAAGCAGCAATATACATAAATTAATATGTGTTTTTGCATGCTGATATCGCTGTATACTCTAATCCTCAAAATCATTTTATTGATTAGCGACAATTGAAGGATAACATATTGTTTACTAATTGTCAAACGCGTTCTATTTTTTATTCGTGTATTTTTTTCATACGCTATCTTAGTGTTATTTTATTGTCTGCATACAAAAATTTTCACAATACATCAATTCACCTCAAATTTGCATAAATATTTCAAAAAACACTTGATTAATACATAGAATTGTTCGAAAATTCAAATTTTTAGCATAATTATGAGCCTACATATATATTGTATACATTGCTCATAAAATAACCTGATTTTGGAGCACAAATGTAATCGAAATTTAAAATCATGAGTAATATTAAGATATATAGAGATATAATGAGTATTCACGAAATTAATCGCGTATTTTACTGTTTTTTCGCTATTTTGGCACCTTGCACAACATTTGTCATATTGTTACACTGTAGCCACATCAATACCACATCATTTTTGCCAAAATATTATCAATGCTAAATACTTTTAGAGGAGGAGTGAAACTATATGGTATCAAAAGAAATGTATGAATTGGGGTCAAAACGATCTGTAATTAGAGACTTATTCGAGTACGGAATGCAACAGGCTGCAATTGTTGGAAGAGAAAATGTGTTTGATTTCAGTATTGGAAATCCAACTGTTCCGGCGCCAGAATGTGTAAAAGAAACAATGCTGGAATTGCTGGAAACATCAAAATCAGCAGAAATTCACGGTTATACATCTGCACAGGGTGATTTGCAAGTAAGAAAAGGACTGGCTGAGTATATGAACAACACATATAATTGTCAGTTAAAAGCAGATAATTTCTACATAACATGTGGTGCAGCAGCTTCATTAACTATTACACTTAAAGCTCTTACCAAACATCCAGGAGAAGATGAATTTATAATTATTGCACCATATTTCCCAGAATATCAGGTTTTTATAAAAAATGCGGGTGCAAAGGTTGTGGTAGTGCCAGCAGACACAGAAAATTTCCAAATTAGGATGGATTCATTAGAAAAAGCTATTACCCCTAACACAAAAGGGATTATAATAAATTCTCCTAACAATCCATCTGGAGTTGTTTATTCAGAAAAAACATTAAATGATTTGGCAAATTTATTAAAAAAGAAATCTGAAGAATATAATAAGCCCCTGTACCTCATATCTGATGAACCATACAGAGAAATAGTTTATGATGACATACAAATCCCATATATACCAGCTTATTATGAGAATACAATTATATGTTACTCATACAGCAAATCACTTTCACTTCCGGGAGAGAGATTGGGTTATATTCTGGTTCCTGAGAGTGTGGAAAATGATAAAGATATATACACAGCAGTATGCGGTGCCGGACGTTCTCTCGGATATGTATGTGCACCAAGCATGTTCCAGAAAGTCGTTTTGGGTTGTCTCGGAAAAACATCAGACGTAGCATTGTATGATACAAATAGAAAATTGTTGTACGATGGGCTGAATAAAATGGGTTATGAATGCGTTAAGCCAAATGGTGCGTTCTACTTGTTTGTAAAATCACTAGAAGAAAATGCTGTGAATTTTTCTGAAAATGCAAAGAAATTTAATCTTCTTGTTGTACCAGCAGATGATTTTGGATGCCCTGGATATGTTAGAATTTCTTATTGTGTAGATCCAGAGATGATAAAAAGATCTTTTGATGCATTCCAGAAATTAAAAGACCTATATTAATATCGGATACGATTGAATTGCATAATTTTTAATCGAAAAACTTTTCAAAACATCAATATTGCCAATTTTCATAAAGCCGAAACTATTTTGATTTGCAAAACAGTTTCGGCTTTATTTTTTTACGCTTCGTTCCTGCAGACAACTAATTTCAAACTATCTGGAATCTACAATATAAAAAAACACTATCCAATTGTAAAATTCCAATGCCTGACACAAATCAAAATAAACATGCAGCTCCTCTACATTTGCGTGTTCAATCATGACATCATTAGAATGTTGGACAGTTAATGCCGCTAATAATCACTTACTATTTGACTGTGCTATTGCTTCGCCAAATCATATATGCAATTTCATGAATTATCATTTGCATATTGCTTTCACTCTTCCAACTATCCCGCTGGTAAGTCGGACCTTGATTCCATGAGGGTGCACTGCCGAATTGGTAAGAATTCTTTCGACAGTCCCTGCAGTGAGTTTTCCTGTTCTTTGATCCTGCTTTTGGACCACCATGACTTCAAGTCCACATTTTATATTTGCCCTTTTATTTCCATCCACTATTAACACATCCTCGGTTAAAGATTTGCAACAGCTTCACCCCATTAGTTCTAGAAATTTCAAACTATAAAGTTCTCGCCATTAAAAAAAACCTTGGAGAGTACTCTCCAAGGTTTTGAAGTCTAATTTAATTAAGCAACTGTTACGTTTGATGCTTGAGGTCCTTTTGGTCCGTCAACTATTTCAAAGTTAACTGCTTGTCCTTCTTCAAGAGTTTTGAATCCGTCAACCTGGATAGCTGAGAAATGTACGAATACGTCCTCTCCACCATCAACTGTTATGAATCCGAATCCTTTTTCTGAGTTGAACCATTTAACTATTCCTGTTTTCATTAGTAATTCCTCCAAAAATTTTATTTCCTTTAATTCTTTGTAAAAATATTTATTCTATTGCAGAAACCGCGGAAATAAAATTTTCTGTTTATTTTCCGTTTCATGAATCATATTTACAATCAGAATCAAGGTACTTCTATAGTATAGCATCAGATTTCCTAGAAATCAAGCGGATTTGTGAAAAAATCATATTTATTATAAAAAAATCACAAGAAAATACAAAAAACTTCTTTCAATATCTATATAATAAATTTTTTTTAGACTTTTTTGATTTAATATCAAAGTATTCGATTCCAAACCTATTTTCCGAACATTGAATTAGCTTTTGTTTTTATATCCCCGGGGAGCCTTCTCACTTTAACAGATTTTATTTGTATTTTTAACGCTTATGTTCGCATATGTTGCGATCTATATACTTTCAAACACTTAATCCGAATGGAGACATTTAAATTTTACTGCTTATTTTCCATTCTAAGCTCAATTCATCACCAAGCATACATTGCCATTCACCACCCGTCAATAAGCCGTTAAAAAGCCGTTATATCGCTCGAATCCATATTCTATACCTGTATTCAAGTTTTTATACATTAAAAGCGGCACACCATGTTCGGCGTGCCGCTTTTTTATAGATGAATATTAATACATTCTATTGTTCTTGTTATACTTTAAGGTCCACATCTATTCCCAGCTGGCCTCTATATTTTTCAAGAATGGGATTTATTTCCTCTTCTACGAATTGATCCACCTGCTGAGGTGCTCTTCCTGTGAATTTCTTAGGGTCTATTATCTCGAGTATCTCTTCTTTTGACATTTTAAATGAAGAATCTTCTATTATCTTGTCTATAAGATTGTTGTCAAGGCCTTCGTTTTTAACCCTCTCTCCAACCTCCATAGAGTATATTCTTATCTTCTCATGAAGCTCCTGTCTGTCTCCGCCTCTTTTAACAGCTTCCATAAGTATGTTTTCAGTTGCCATGAAAGGAAGCTCCTCGTTCACGTGCTTTCTTATCATGTTCTCATATACAACAAGTCCGTTTGTAACGTTTATCCCTATCTCAAGTATCGCATCTATTGCAAGGAATGACTCTGGTATGCTGAGTCTTCTGTTTGCAGAGTCGTCAAGAGTTCTTTCAAACCACTGGGTCGAGAATATAAGCGCCGGGTTCATGCTTTGAGCCATCACGTATTTGGAAAGCGAAGAAATTCTTTCGCTTCTCATAGGGTTTCTCTTGTAAGCCATTGCTGAAGATCCTATCTGAGACTTTTCAAAAGGCTCTTCCACTTCCTTGAGGTTTTGAAGAAGTCTAAGGTCATTTGTCATCTTGTGCATAGACTGTGCTATTGACGAAAGAGTTGAAAGCACCTGGTAGTCCTGCTTTCTTGAATACGTCTGTCCTGTGACAGTGAATTTTTTTTCTATTTCCATGTTCTTGCAAACAAGCTCGTCAAGCTTTTTAACCTTGTCGTGGTCTCCCTCGAAAAGCTTCAGGAAGCTCGCCTGAGTTCCAGTAGTTCCCTTTACGCCTCTAAGTCTTAAGCTCTCAAGTCTGTATTCAAGTTCATTAAAATCCATTATAAGGTCTTGAAGCCAAAGGCATGCTCTCTTTCCTACAGTCGTAAGCTGTGCAGGCTGGAAGTGAGTGTATCCAAGTGTAGGCATTTCCTTGTATTTAAGAGCAAAATCCGAAAGGTTTTTCATAAGGTTTGCAAACTTTACCATTACAAGCTCTATGGCCTGCTTCATAACAACTACGTCTGTGTTGTCACCTACGTATGCACTTGTAGCTCCAAGGTGTATTATTCCCTTTGCACTTGGGCAAAGAAGTCCGTAAGCTTTCACGTGAGACATTACATCGTGTCTTGTCTCTTTTTCAAACTTTTTGGCGTCATCAAAATTTATGTTTTCAATATTGCTTTCAAGCTCTTGTATCTGCTCGTCAGTTATTTGAAGTCCAAGTTCCTTTTCAGCCTTTGCAAGTGCAACCCAGAATTTTCTCCAAGTCGAAAACTTGTTTTGTGCTGAAAATATGAAGCTCATCTCGCTGCTTGAGTATCTCTCTATAAGAGGGTTTTTATAACTATCGTATGACATGTTATTAGCTCCTTTGCTCTATATTCTTTGTATTTCTTAACTTCACATAGATATTATAACATATGATTCGTATTTTTCTGCATTTTTTTGCCTTTTTATATTCATCAAAAAATAAAGTTCGCATTTATATTTATATAAATTCCATTTCCCACTTGAAATATTCGTCTTTTTCGCTTTTTACATACCTGATGTATGCGTCGAACGTGTTTCCCCTTTTGCTCTTAAAGCCTATCCCTTTGACCCTGCCGTCCTTTAGAAGCTTTTTGACCATGGCTTTTGTGGGTTTTTTGCCAAGTGCCGCCAGGTATTTGTCGTCCTTCCATATTACGAATTTGCACCCGCCCTTCCAGTTGCTGCAGCCAAATCCCTTTTGCCCTTCTATGATATCGCTTCCGCAGGCCGGGCATTTTCCAAGCGATTCATGATTTCCGTAATCCGAAGAGCTTTTGATTATCACTGCCTCGCCATCTTTTATCCTCTCAACAGAGTTTCTCGTGAACTCATATATCAGATCCAGAAAGTCCTGCTTTTTAAACTTGCCCTTTTCAATTTCAGAAAGGGTCTTTTCAAGCCTTCCAGTGTATCCAAGGTCGAAAAGCTCCTTTATGGGAAATTTTTCAACAAGTTTCTTGCCCGTTTCCGTGCATATGAGGTTTTTGCCCTTCGCGCTTATATACCCAATGTCTTTCAGCTTTTTTATGGTCTCTGCCCTTGTAGCCGGAGTGCCTATGCTAAATCCGCTTAAAACGGCGTCCATTATTTCGCCGCTTTCCTCGTCGTCGAACTTCTTTCCGCATGTTTCCATAACACGAAGGAGAGTCTTCTCCGTGTGGTGCTTTGGTGGTTTTGTAGAACTGGTTATTACCTTTGGGCTTTTGAATTCAAGTTTTTCTTCAATATCAACAAGCGGAAGCTCTGCCTCTTTTGTCTCGACGCCCTCCGCTTTTTTCCAACCCTCGTTTATTAGGACCTTTCCCTTAGATACGAAAGATCCCTCTAATTCCACTCCGTTTACGCCTGTGTATATCTTTGTCTCCTCGTATTCGCAAAGAGGCATGAACTGGGCTATAAATCTGTTTTTGACGGCTGTGTAGACTATTTTCTCATCTGCAGTCAGGCTCTTTGGTACCATGTACGTCGGAACTATTGCACTGTGGCTTTCAACTTTGGAATTGTCGAAATTACGCTTTGTAACTCTAAACTGAATTTCCGCTTCATAAGGCAACCCTTTTTTGAGTATCCCAAGGACTTTTTTCGCCCTGCCCTCGAGGCTTTCTTCAAGCACTACGCTCGATGTACGGGGGTATGTTATGAACTTCTTCTCGTATAGCGACTGAGCCACTTTGAGCACCTTGTCTGAAGTCCAGCCCTTGTATTTGCTGGTTACAAACCCCTGGAGGTTTGAGAGGTTGAAAAGATACGGAGGATAGTCCTTCTTTTTCTCAATCTGCTTGTCCATAACCACCGCGCCGCCACTGTTTTTAACGCACGAGAGCACCTCGTCAAGGACTTTTTTGTCCTTGAACTTTTCATCCTTTCCCTGTGTGTAAATCCCCTTGAACTCTTCGCCATTGTCGGTCTTCAAGATAGTCTGGAGCCTGTAGAACGTATCCGGCACGAATTTTTCTATTTCATTGTCCCTGTCGTATATTATCTTGAGAGTTGGAAGAAGAACCCGGCCTATGTTCAGCGGGCCGCCCCTCCCCCTTTGGTATTTCAAAGAGGCCACCGATGTAAGGTTTATGCCTATTGTCCAGTCCGCCCACTGCCTGCTTATTCCTGAGTCCTGAAGAGGCTTCATTTCGTCATTGCCCTTTAGCTTTTCCATTCCGCGCACAACCTCGTCCGCCGTCCACTCATTGAGAAGCAGCCTATATACGGGCTTTTTCACGCCTATGTACTGTATTATTATGTCACCTATAACCTGACCTTCCCTGTCGTAGTCGCATGCGGATATTACTCCGTCCACATCATCCCTCTCGGCCAGGTGTCTTATTACCTCTATCTGCTTTTTAGCGCCCTCGTCGACCTGACTTCTGTCTCCTTGGCTCGACTTGACCTTGTACTTGAATTCGTCCGGTATGAATGGGTACTGGCTTATCTTCCAGCGGGCCATCTCCTCTTTATAGTCTTTTGCATCGTAAAGCTGAAGAAGGTGTCCAAACGCCCACGTTATCAAATAGTCTTCGCCCTCAAAATACCCGTCATTTCTCTTTTTGACTCCAAGAGCCTCCGCTATGTTTTTTGCCACTGAAGGTTTTTCCGCTATTATAAGCCTCGCCACTACATCACTTCCATTTCTGATTTGCCTTTTCACTTTATGTCCAATATACTTCCCGTCATTTTAAGTATACCCCATTTATAGCCTAAAAAGCCACCCGTGCATTCTTTTGGCTGACAGCAAAAAGCCGGCAATATTGCCGGCTTTAATATATAAGAACATATCTGTTTTAAATTTCTTAGAATTCTGCTGAGCCTGGAGTCCTTGGGAATGGAAGCACGTCTCTTATGTTTGCCATTCCAGTAAGGTACATTATAAGTCTTTCAAATCCTAGTCCAAAGCCTGAGTGCTTGGTCTCTCCATATTTTCTAAGCTCAAGGTACCACCAGTAATCCTCTTTTGAAAGACCCATATTCTCTATCTTTTCAACAAGAACGTCGTGTCTTTCCTCTCTCTGGCTTCCTCCTATTATCTCCCCAACGCCTGGAACAAGAAGGTCCATTGCGGCAACAGTCTTGCCATCCTCGTTGAGTCTCATGTAGAACGCTTTTATCTCAGCTGGATAGTCAGTTACGAATACCGGCTTGTTGAACACTTTTTCCGTTATATATCTCTCATGTTCTGTCTGAAGGTCCATTCCCCACTTAACCGGGTAGTCGAACTTATGACCAGAGTTTTCAAGTATCTCTATTGCCTTTGTATATGTTATTCTCTCAAAGTCAGAGTTTACTATGTTGTTTAGCCTGTCAAGAAGCCCCTTGTCTATGAAAGAGTTGAAGAACTCGATTTCTTCCGGAGCGTTTTCAAGAACGTCGTTTATAACGTATTTTATCATGTCTTCCGCAAGGTCCATGTTGTCCACAAGCTCTGCAAAAGCTATCTCCGGCTCTATCATCCAAAACTCCGACGCGTGTCTTGCGGTGTTTGAATTTTCAGCCCTGAAAGTAGGTCCGAATGTATATATGTTTCTAAAAGCAAGGGCAAATATCTCTCCCTCAAGCTGTCCGCTCACTGTAAGGCTTGCCTCTTTTCCGAAGAAGTCCTTTGAGTAGTCAATTTTTCCTTCTTCATTCATAGGAGGGTTTTTCATGTCAAGAGTTGTAACTCTGAACATTTCTCCTGCACCCTCGCAGTCGCTGCTTGTTATTATTGGAGTGTGAACATATACAAACCCTCTGTCCTGGAAGAACTTGTGTATAGCATAAGCCGCTATTGATCTGACTCTGAATACCGCAGAGAAAGTGTTACTCCTTGGTCTCAGGTGAGCTATAGTTCTAAGGTACTCAAGAGTGTGTCTTTTCTTTTGAAGAGGATAGTCAGAGTTTGACATTCCTTCAACAGTTACGGCCTTCGCCTGTATCTCAAAAGGCTGCTTAGAGTTTGGAGTCTCAACTAAAAGGCCTTCAACCTTTATAGAAGAGCTGATAGGAAGTTTTCCTATTTCAGCAAAATTTTCAAGAGAGCTGTCAAAAACAACTTGTATATTTTTGAAGAAGCTTCCGTCGTTCATCTCTATGAATCCTACGTTCTTAGACGATCTTATTGTTCTTACCCATCCAGATATTGTAACTTCGTTGTCTATATATTCCTTCGGGTTTCTATACATAGTTTTTATTAAAACCACAGTATAATTCCTCCTTTATATAATGATCTTATTGTTTTTAAATATTTTGCCACAGGCAATAAAAAAAGCTTCCATCCTCAACAAAGGGACGAAAGCTGTATTTCGCGGTACCACCCAATTTCAATGCGCAAACGCACACATGCACTCGGATATCCTTTAACGCTGATAAGGCGTCCAAGCCTACTCTGCAATATCTTCATAAATTATGAGATAGCGTTTCGGTTGGAGACTCCGGGATGTTCTTCAACTGCTGTGCCGGGGTCGAACTCACACCATAATCGACTCGCTTTGCCAGGCAAATACATCTACTCTTCCCATCAATGTCTTTCCATTTAAAAAATTGTCTATAACAAAGATTATATTATTATAAAAAGGCGTTGTCAATCTTTGTATTGAAATGTAACCTATACTGCCACGATTTAATTGAATTACAAGTCATGTTCCACAATTCATACAGACGCCCTGACATTGAAAAAGTCACGGGCGCCGACAAATATACATGTACGCGATTATATCTCTTTGAAATTTTCTCCCTTGAATGTCCTAACAGCCTCTCCTCTTTTTATGAATCCATGCTGTTGCCAGCGAAGCTTCCCGCACTGCACTTCTTTTTGCGCTTCAACTTCGCTTAGCTTTTTTTCAAGCCTTGAAAGTGCAAGCTTTTTGTTGGCGTGCTGGCTTCTTTCCTCCTGGGACTTCACCGATATTCCTGTTGGGATGTGTGTTATCCGAACGCCGGTTTCAAGCTTGTTGACATTCTGCCCGCCGTTTCCACTGCTTCTCATGGTCTCCACATTTATGTCCCTAATATCAAAATGGATCGGCTCCTGTTCGTCCATCACTTCGACCTCTATGAACCAGTTCTTCCTCTTGTGGTTTTTCCTATACTGGCTTTTGCATATCCACAGCATTGTGCCCGAGTTCTCATTTGCATACTCAATAGCCTGATCTCCCCGGAGCTTCAAGAATACTGACTTGAATGTGTCCTTTTTCTCGCCTTTTGAGTAGTCCAAAACTTCCACTTCTATTCCTTTTTGAGCGCATTCCTTTTTCAAAAGCTGCGTATAGAAGTATACGAATCTGCAGCATTCCACTGGCGCAAGCCCTGCGCTTATCTGCACCCACATGATGCTAACCCTTGTAAGTGATTAGAGGATTAAGGCTTGCCACAAGAGTTATCATATTCTCATGGAGCATGTCTTCTATCACCCTTTCAATGTCCTTGTAAGCCTGGGGAGCCTCTTCGTATAGGAGTTTCTTGTCGCTACAGACAATGTTCCCTCCTATATTTCCGCCCCTTACGGCCTTTTTGGAAAGCACGTTTTCAAGCCTTTCTTTGCACGAAAGACGCGACCATTTTCTCCCCGCGCCGTGGGATATTGAAAAGGCGTAGTCTTTAAGATTTTCTGAAGGTTTCACTATATATGACCTGCTGCCCCTTGAGCCCGCTACCACTATGCACCCTATGTCCGATGGAGCGGCGCCCTTCCTGTGCATAAAAATTTCTTCTCCGCATTCATCACTGTATGAGCTTATGCTATTGTGCACGCTGTCTAAAATGAGACCGCTTTCATTTGCTCCTGCATGATCGCATACCCTGATTGCCACTAAAAGTCTATTCTTTGTTGCAAATAATACGGCCCTTTTGTGGTCAGCCATGTATTCTTCAAAACCCTTGCTGCCCTGCAAAATCCCTTTGCCGCACAGGTTCTTTTCAATGTGCTTTCTGAGTATCTGTTCGCCGTAGCTTCTCGACCCGCTGTGAACCAGCAGATACACTCCATCCCTTTTTATTCCAAGCTTTGAAAGCTCGTCATTGTCATACACTTCGCATATTTCCTGAAATTCAGCAAAGTGGTTGCCTGCGCCTATGGTCCCGAGCTTTCTTTTAAACTGTTCTTCAACGCATTCAAGTTCATCTGTTATGTCACTGCAAGGCTCCATGCTTTCTAGCTGGAGCTTTTCAAGCTTTTTGACAACCTTTGAAGCCTTGAATTTCTTTCTGGCAATGCCCGTTGAAAAGAGGGACATCCCGCATCCTATGTCATTTCCTATTATATGTGGGTATATTATCCCCTTAGTGACAAACGCCGCCCCTACAGGGGTCTTTCCCGCGTGAAGGTCTGGAAGGCCTACAGCCCTCAACATTCCATCAAGTTTTGAAATACTTTCAAGCTGATCTATCGCACCGCTTTCAATCCATGACTTTTCTCTTTTTACTATTTTTATTATCGTATCCATATTCTCTTGTTATTCTCTCCTTTAAGCTTTCACTTTTGATTTGCCCTTGGCAGTCATATAGAGAGAATATATCGCTTATATTAAACCGGAGTATATTCTCCCTGTATATTCATTATTGTCATCCTCATGACTATCACATCCTTTCAAAATTTATACAGTTGGTACAGTATCTATTCTACCACACCGTTCCCTGTATATCACTGATTTATAGCTTATTAAACCTTATAATAACCTTAAGTTCGTTAAGTATCAAATACGATATTATCTTTTTAAATTTTTGTATGTTGAAATTTAAAAAGATAATATATCCGTTCATATTCTACATCACAATTACATCTATTTCTCACAATCTCCCAAACCCCTGGCATATATAATCTGCATAAAACAACCTATTTCACTATGTAAACAAATAGTTTGCCCTTTGCTTTGTTGGATTGTCATTACACTACACTGCTCCATATAGACCTTTTTCGTTATCAATACAACGTTTTGACACTGCATTTTTTAATGAAATACAGCGTTATAAAAAGGGTAGCAAACTCCGCAAATGGAATGCTTAGCCATATGCCGTCTATTTTTAAGATCACAGGCAGTGCAGCTATGCCAATCAGCACAAATACGAGCGACCTGCTGACGGATATAAGCGCTGACACTTTCCCGTTGTTTATTGCAGTGAAAAATCCTGATCCCAAAATATTCATGCCGCATACCAAAAGGCTCCATGCAAAAAGCTTAAGCCCATGGCTTGTGAGCTCAAGTGTATTCACGTCCGCTCCTGTAAACGGTTTTATTAGGTATGCTCCCCATATCTCAACCGCTGCAAACATGGCTATTGACGATATTATTATCACAGCGCTCGACTGCCTTACTGTGTCTTTTATCTTTTTGAAATTTTCTGAGCCGTAGCTGAAGCTTATTACGGGCTGTATGCCAATCGTAACCCCTATGCTCAGCGATATGAATAGAAAATAGATGTACAGTATGATTGAAATCCCGGCAACTCCGGCCTCCCCTGCGTATTTTAGTATTGCCGTATTGAATATTATTGTGGTTATGCCGCTTGAAAGCTCAGTAACCATTTCAGATGAACCGTTTACAATCACATTCCTCAAAAATCCCCAGTCTGCTTTGAAGCTCACAAATTTCAAATTGGAATCCCCGAGCGCAAAATAATATGCTGGAATAGCACAGGATGCTATTATTCCCAGCGCAGTAGCATAGCCTGCCCCTTGTATGCCCCATCCAAAATGCCATATCGGCCTTGCCGTCCACCCTCAAGAAGTATTCGAAGCATATTTTTATAAGCAGAAAAGGCATTGCAAATAGGAGCGCACTCGCATAGTCTACGCAATATGGCATGAGCTTGTCGGTGGCGCCCATGAATATGAGCAGCTTTTTCATGTTTGCAAGTCCAAATGCCAGTATATCTACGCCAAATACAATGCTGACTACAATTATAAATGAAAAGTACTCATTTGCCCTTTTACTGTTGTCTTTGCCAAGCTCTATTGATACAAGGGCGCTTGCGCCCACGGACAGCATTATTGCCAATCCAAGCACCAGATTATATATTGGAAATACAATGTTTGTGGATGCAAGCGCATTTATCCCTACGAATCTCGATACGAATATTCCATCCACAATGACATAGACAGAAGTAAACAGCATTGCAAGCACAGAGGGCATTATAAATTTCAAAAACTCTCTGTAGCCCCATTTTTTCAAAAATAAATTTTCCATATTTAAAACCTCCAATTAAAATATACCTCTTCAACAAATTCAACAAAACAAAATAGCCTGCAGCGCTATGACAATTGTTATAATAAAGTATATAGTAACTATATAGTCAAGAATTTTATTAGAAGCAGCAGAAAAATCCCCCGCTTTTGGCTTCAATCTTTTAGCTGCAAGTTGCGGGACGACATTATTATACGCATGGAGTGATTACATGAACACCAAGTTTTCAATAGGAAAAGTAGCAAACCTATACAACATTTCAAAGCAAACGCTCATATTCTACGACAAAATAGGTCTTTTAAAACCCGAAGAAGTCACCCAAAACAGCTACAGATATTATTCATACAGGCAGCTTGAAAAACTCGATTTAATACTTAATCTCAAAGAAACCGGTATGTCCCTGTCTGAAATAAGGGCATACGTTAAAAACAGGGACATACCCAAAAGCATAGACCTTCTCAAAAAGCAAAATAAAGTAGTAAAAGAAAAAATAAAGCATTTAAGCGCAGTTTCCTCTAAAATGGATAAAAAAATCGCTCTGCTGAGCGGATACGAAAACATGGAAAACAGCCTTAATATCCATATAAAAGACATAGTCAGTAGAAATATTGTATCAATAGATATTATAAAAGAACTCGAAAACAGCATTCCAATAGAAACTGCGGTAAAGGATTTAATATGCCACATAAGGCAGAACCCGGACCTTTACGTATATTCGTATAGTACAATATGTGTGAGTTTGGACAAATACGCCATTGAAAGTCGCAGTTTCCAAGACATATCTTCTGTATTCATCACAGTCGAGGAAAGAATATGCAGCATTCACTCAAGCATAATCCCGGCAAATACTTATGCCTGCATTTACCACTTGGGCAAATATGAAAAAACATGTGAATCGTATGAAAAGCTTTTAAGCTTCATATCTGAAAATGGATATGAAATGATCGGAAACGCCTTAGAACTGCCACTTATAGACGCCTGGACAATTTCCAACGAATCAGAATATATTACCGAAATACAGATTCCAATAAGACACATTTCTAAATGATGACATAGCAAAAAAGGGGCCGCTAACCAGCGGCCCCTTTACCTATATACAATCCATTATTGATTTTGATATCCGTATTACTTGTACATCTGCGCTATCTGGCTTTGAAGAGCATCGTCAGCAAGGTACTCATCGTAAGATGTAAGCTTGTCGACTACACCCTTAGGAGTTATCTCTATTATCCTGTTTGCAACAGTTTGAACAAACTGGTGGTCATGCGATGTGAAAAGTATTGTTCCTTTGAAGCTTATAAGCCCGTTGTTTACGGCTGTTATAGACTCAAGGTCAAGGTGGTTTGTAGGCTCGTCAAGAAGAAGCACGTTTGCACTTGAAAGCATCATTCTCGAAAGCATGCATCTTACCTTCTCTCCTCCAGAAAGAACGCTCGCCTTTTTAAGAACCTCTTCCCCGGAGAATAGCATTCTTCCAAGGAAACCTCTTATGAAGCTTTCAGACTTTTCTTCAGAGAACTGTCTGAGCCAGTCCACAAGGCTGTAATCTACGCCTTCAAAAAACTCAGTATTGTCATTTGGAAGGTATGCCTGAGAAGTAGTAACTCCCCATTTGAAGCTTCCGCTATCAGCTTCCATCTCTCCCATCAGTATTTTGAAAAGAGTAGCTTTTGCTATTTCATTCTTTCCTATAAACGCAATCTTGTCAGCCTTGTTAACTATGAAGCTGACATTGTCCAGAACCTTTTCTCCGTCTATAGTCTTTGTAAGTCCTTCAACAAAAAGAAGGTCATTTCCAGCCTCTCTTTCAGGAGTAAATCCTACGAAAGGATATCTTCTTGAAGACGGCTTTATGTCATCAAGTGTAAGCTTGTCAAGCTGCTTCTTACGAGAAGTCGCCTGCTTCGCCTTAGATGCATTAGAGCTGAACCTTGCGATAAAGTCCTGAAGCTCTTTTATCTTTTCCTCAGTCTTTTTGTTCTGGTCTTTCATCATTCTAAGCGCAAGCTGGCTTGACTCGTACCAGAAGTCATAGTTTCCAACATACATCTGTATCTTGCTAAAGTCTATGTCAACCATGTTAGTACATACCTTGTTAAGGAAGTGTCTGTCGTGAGATACCACTATTACAGTCTTTTCGTAGTCCATAATAAAGTTTTCAAGCCAGTTTATAGACTTTATGTCAAGGTGGTTTGTAGGCTCGTCAAGAAGAAGTATGTCCGGATGTCCAAACAACGCCTGAGCAAGAAGAACCTTTACCTTTTCAGCTCCCGTAAGATCTTTCATCTTCTTTTCATGGGAATCTCTGTTTATTCCAAGGCCTATAAGAAGCATTGCAGCCTCTGCCTCAGCGTCCCATCCGTTAAGCTCTGCAAATTCGCCTTCAAGCTCTGCAGCCTTCATTCCGTCTTCTTCTGTGAAGTCTTCCTTTGCGTAAAGAGCATCCTTTTCCTGCATTACCTGGTAAAGTCTATCGTGACCCTTTATTACAGTAGTCAAAACGTCAAATTCATCAAACTCGAAGTGGTCCTGCTTTAAAACAGCAAATCTTTCGCCAGGTGTTATTGAAACATCTCCGGTGTTTGGCTCTATTTCTCCTGAAAGTATCTTAAGGAAAGTCGATTTTCCTGCTCCGTTGGCGCCTATAACGCCATAGCAGTTTCCATGAGTGAACTTGATGTTTACATCTTTAAAAAGTACCCTGTCTCCGTATCTCAAACTTACATTATTTGCACTAATCATATTCTTCAAAAAACTCCTTTATAAATAATATATAGAATCGCTTGTAATCCACCAAATCATTATAACATAACAAATGAAATGATTCTAATAATTATGGTGCAAATCACATTATTATTCCACACGACTCGAAAACATCACCTTCCAGCCCATTTTTCAAGCTCATCCTCTGCACCCATTCCCTGCGAGTAGAGTATTAGCCTTTCAAATATGTAGTCCTTTTCAATATCACATGCAGGTTTTGGCTGGGATCTTTCGATTTTAACCGGAATAATATCTATATTCTCGCATCCTCTTTTGGATATATCTATCTGAATTATTGCCGAAATGTCAGTTCCATTTGGTATCTGCCTGTCGAATATGAAATTGCCAAGACTGTAGAATATGTACTTGTCCATGTACTTTTCGACGCCCTGAAGCACATGGGGGTGGTGCCCTGCAATCAAATCTGCTCCGCTTTCCACCATCATATGGGCCAGATCCCTTTGCATTTCACTGGGATAGTTTTCATATTCGTTTCCCCAGTGCATCGTCACGATTAAAAAGTCGCATTCTTTTTTCGCTCTTGAGACTTCATCACTGAGGCTTTTCAGGTATATCCTTGCCGCGTCATAGTCGTCTCCGCTGCATATGAATCCTTCCGGCGGAAAAACCGTATATCCCAAAATTCCTATTTTCACGCCGTTTGCATTTTTGAAAATCGGCTTTCTGGCTTCTTCGCGGTTTTCCCCCGCACCTACTGTGCTTATGCCATTAGCGTTTAATAGTGCAATTGTATCCCTCAGTCCCTCGCTTCTTTGATCCATTGAATGGTTGTTGGCGAGGTTTAAAACTTCAAACCCCGCCTTTTTCAGCTCTTTTGCATTTTTACTTTCCGCCCGGAACACTATGACTCTTTTTTTTAGCACAGGATTTTCGCTGCTTGTTATAGGACACTCCACATTTCCAAGTGTTATGTCGTCATATTGGAATATTTCGCTGACATTCTCATATGGATAATCATATCCCCTTTCATCCATAACCCTGGCAACACCCCTGTCGAGCATCACATCCCCCACTATGCTTACGGTCACTCCTTCGCTTTCGAGACATACACAGGCAGTGATTACAATGCATATCGAAATGACTGCAAAAACCATCTTTTTAATATCTTTATTCATATTAGCATCCCGATGAATAGGGCTCTGCTGGAACGGGTATCTCAATATCGTCTTCAACCATGTACCCCTTCATCCACTCCGGCTGGCCAGGCTGATTCCCTTCCTCTATCATTCTTTGCCATTCCTCGTCCGTAAGCCTCTTGCTCTTGCTTAAAAACTCATGGTAGCTGAATACCGCTCCCCTTGTAAGATAAAGCTTTTCTCCAATTGGAACTACAACGTATATCTCGTGGGCTGGACCGACTCCCACCTCGAAATATCCACCTGGGCTGAACTGGTTTGGAGCTACTGTGTGTATGTCCGATATTACAGCCATGTTCTTGTCAGTTTCAGATGTTATTTCAAACCACCTCATTCCTCCTTCTCCTGCAAACGAGCTCGTCAAGTATTCGAGCATCCCTCCGTAAGTCAGAAGCTGGTAGTACTCGTCAGATGTAAGCTCCTCGCCTTCAAGCTCTTTTACAGAGCACTTTATGAGAAATTTCAAAAGGTCGTCAAATTCCTGAAGCTTGCTTTCAACACTTCCGTCCAAAAGGCCTCTCTCCTTGAGATTTACCCTGGAGTACCTGTTCAGCCATAGGAGCTTTTCATAGACTTCTATGCTTGGCTCTATGTATCCCTTTATCTGTGGAGGTTCCTCCCCTCCCCCGCATTCCGCTCCGCTTTGCTTTCCATATAGCACCGTATCGTGTTTTAGCTCAGACCAGCTTCCAAGTGCCGTCGCGAGGGATTTGTCAGCCCAGGCCTCATTCGTCATAAATGAAGGATATCCCTCGCCGTGCTCTGTCAAAAATCCCTTTAAGGTCCACAGCCATCCATAGTACATGTTTGATTTCCATGTACTCTCTTTGACTTTTTCCATTTTGCCCTTCATCTCTTCAATCGCAGGTATGTATCCGTTCCACTTTGCATCCTCGTCATAGAATTCGGTGAGTATATCATACGCCCTGCCTGAGCCAAGCGCCGCCATCACATCGAGTCCGCTTGGGATAGGCCTTGATATGGGCTCAACTGTTTCTTGTATTATTTCAGAGTCTGGTATGTACCTTTGTCCCATAAACCTGAACTGCTTTCCAACCGGGGTGTCCACTGACGTGTACTTTGCCTGTATCTGCGGTTCTGGAAGGTCTTTTGCCTTTTCAAAAAGCTCGTCGAGCTTTTTAGTATCTGCCAGCTTTTCAATGTCCGGCTGGCTTCCATATACATCAATGAGCAGGTCCCTGTAGTGGTTGATGCTTAGATCGTCCGCAGATCCCACGTAAAACATTGTAGGCCCGTATATGTTCTCCCATATTTCAAAGTCATTTTCGCCGCCTGTTTCCATATCGATTTCAGTTAAAGAGGCATATGTTATGAGCAGAGCCTGAAGAGTCTGCTCTACATTGCGCTTCGTTTCATCCTTGTCCTTGTATAGAGGGAATGGAGCTTGTCCATACCACATCATGGCCTTGAAGTACCTCCTGAGATCCTCGCTTCTAGTGTAGTGGCCCCTTGGGCGGTATTGGCTATAGTCCAGCTGATATGGGAATATGTTAGGTCTTTCGAACCCTCCCTCAGCCAGTATCTTATTCACTTCGCTCTTTGCCATGGCATTTGCCTCATCCGGCATGTCAGCCGGGAGTTCCTTCTCAAGCAGCAGCTCTGCAGTTCCAAAGAAGGCCATGTTTTTAACAAGAGCCCCTTTCACCTGCTCGTCTTTTACTCTACTATGTATTTCAATGGACTTTTTGAGCATGCTGTCTGTAAGCCTTTCGACCTGCGCCAGCAGCTTTTTGCTCTCAAGCGTCCTGAGCGAGTAGTCGTAAAACACGTGGTACACCTGAAGCACCGAATCAGTAGTTACAAACGCGGGAATCTTCTTGTACTCGTTGTGCTCGTATATGTAAAACAGCTGCTCCTCGAGAGTGGGGCTTACAAAAAAACCATTCTTGACAAGCATGTCCCTTTGCATTTTACTCATCTGCGGAAACTGGTCCAGATTTACTATGTTCGAAAGATCGCTTTTTACCGCGTATGGCGCTAGCGACGGAGTAAACTCAACTCTTTCAAATGGAACATCGACCGTCCTGCCATAAGCATTTTCCACGTCTGAAAGCTTCATCAATTTCCCAAGAGTTTTTTCATATTCAACCTCCGCTTTGATTTCACCTTCACTCTTTCCAGCGGTCTCACTTGTTTCATTATGATTGTCCTTATCAGAACACCCTGCGGCAGCAACAATTGCAGCCGAAATCAGGCACATGCACACCACACTTCTACCCCTATTAAACATGTTAACCCTCCTCTATATGTATTTAATGGTAAATATAGTCTCTCCAATAACAGTTATACCGTATTATATTACTTTTTAAAAGCAAAAGTCACATACATAAAAGTCTGCTTATATAAGCGTTTCATCCGATTTATTTTTCCAATGATAAAAATATCAATAAAAAAACATTTGCTATATCTTATAACCTATGGTACTATTAAATAGAATCTTAATTAAAAGTTCTGAAAAATATTTGAATTTAAAAATAAAATTATAGAATTGTGTCGGTATTAATCGTATTAACTCTAAATTTTTAATTTAAATTGATATAATTTGTGCGAACTAGTTTAAGAAAATAAAATTCGGAGGTATCGATTATGAACGGTACAGTAAAATGGTTTAATGCAGACAAAGGATTTGGATTTATAACAGGAGAAGACGGAGTAGATGTTTTCGCACATTTCTCTCAAATCCAAAAAGACGGTTTCAAAACACTAGAAGAAGGCGAAAGAGTTACTTTCGACATAGCTCAAGGAGCAAAAGGACCACAAGCTGAGAATATAGTAAGCCTATAATTCTTATATAGCCATATCAAGGACATGAATATAAAATTCATGTCCTTTTTTAGTTGCACTTACGACTCATTCACTAAAAACTCAATATCAATCCATTCCGTACTGCAATCTGTGCTAATCTCGGCCTGCAGGCAGCTCTGTCCGCCTTCATTCACTCTCTTTTCAATATCTTTTATTTTGTCATATGCATTTGTGCAGGCAATGCTTTCAAACCCAAATCCCTTCCAGCTGTATGCGTTCACAACCTGTCTGCCATCTTCCAAATATTCTATAGCTATGAGTTCATCCGTTTTATCTCCATCCAAATCGCAAAATATATATTTCCTGAATGGCCTTGAAAGTCGGGAGCCTCTCCACATCGGATGCACAGTGCCATCTCCCCAGTAATATATGTATGGGCGCTCAGCCATTACCGGATGGAACCTTGTACTTTTGTACATGGTTATTGATATTTCAGACATCCCGTTTCCGTCCACATCCGCTGTCTGAATATTATGCGGGTTCATGTTCTTCATGCTCTTTGAAATCTCGCTGCATGCTTCCCCGTCAGGGGCTATTCCCACCACATCAAGCTTGTCTCCATATTCTTGGTCTGAATTCCCCGTTATTATCAACAGCTTGTCATCACAACCTTTAGCCCTTCTCGATATGCAGTAGTCGAATATCTTCTTTCCCTCTTCAAGTGTATATCTGCCCTCCAATTTGCCATCCTGCGAAAGCATGCGGGCATTTTTTTTTGAAATCTCCACTTTGAAATGGCCATTTGAAGTTCTCATTATATTGCCTTTCTCACCATTTCCGTTTTTATCAGCCCATAATGCCACAGTAAAAATCAATGCCCCCAAAATCACAGCAACTGTAATTAACGTGACTTTATTATTGTCTCCCAGCATATTGTCTTCCCTCCGCTGCATTTATGCATCTGAATATATATCACCAATTCTTCTCCATATTCGCCCATAATATACATGTCCATTATACCCCATATAACCCACAAGCCACCATATATTCAAATTAATTCTGACAGTATAAACCAGTATAGTTTTCTGGAGATTTGTAAAAGCTGTCCATTGAAATTCTTCCTGACAATCTATTGAAATCTTTGACTGTTTGAGCGCTACACAAAAATACCGCCTGAAAATCAGGCGGTATCGGTCTTATTATGTTTCATCTATATGGTTTATATCATAGGAGCATGTCCGTTTGAAATATCTATTCCAAGTCCAATAAGTCCCCCTATAACTATTATTGCAAGAAGCGTTATCATCATTGCTGTGTCCTTTTCTCCCTTTTGGATGTTGAACATAATTACATATGTGAAAAGCGCCATTATTCCTCCAAGTAAAGCCACTATATACGATACAATTCCAAATCTGTCTATATACCATTTTATAAAATAATGAAATATTACAAATCTAGGGCCTAAAGATTCCGATGTGTAGAAATTCATATTAAAGTCCTTTCATAAGGATCGCATAAAAACAATTTGCTACAAAACTGAACTTTCTTCCCCCATTTTTTCTCTATCAGACATGAGCATAGTAGTTATAATTGCTCCTGCAATCGAAGGGGTTATCCATGCAAATCCCGCTCCCGAAAGAGGAAGTCTGCTCATCAAATTTCCTATAAATGCTGTGTTTACCCCCATTGCCGAAATTCCGTCAAAAAGACTTACGAAAAGAGCTCCATAAACCGCTCCAAGGTATGCTCTTTTGTTTTTAATCATGTTGTCGAACAGGTTCATCACTATAAGCACTATTGCCACGGGGTAAACCGTCACCAAAAGAGGAACCGCAAGCTTTACTATTTTCTCTATTCCAAAATTAGCAAATACTGCACTTACTATGACAGTAGCTGTTACGACGGCTTTATAGCTAAGCTTTCCGTCGCTTATGTCTTCAAAGTAGTTTCCTACGGTTGCGGTAATACCTACCGCTGTCGTAAGACATGCAACAGAACAAGCAACTCCTATTCCCATTTTTCCGACAGATCCCAAAGCGTTTTGTGTTATTCCAACCACTAGATCCGCCCTGGCCATGTCTGCTGGATATACTCCACTCACTGTGGCTCCAAGGTAAAGAAGCCCTCCGTAAACAAATGCAAGTCCCACTGCCGCTATGAGTCCTGCTCTCATAGTAAGTTTTATCTGGTCTTCCTTCTTTTCGTATCCTTTTTCCTTAAGCGTCAGCATCAGTATTCCTCCAAACACTAGTGCACAAAATGCATCCATTGTCTGATATCCTTCTGTGAATCCTTTTGAAAACGGATTTCCAAGTCCCGTTTCAACCGGAGCCCCGGCAGGGGCAACGATACCTTTTATTATTATGGTACCGATTATGCATAGGAGTATAGGAGTAAGCACCTTTCCTATCTTGTCCACTATGCCTGATGGCTTTATTACAAGGAGAAGGGTTACTGCAAAATATACAATCGATACTATTATTGGATTTGCTCCCGGTATTGAAGGTCTTATTCCAAGTTCGAAAACTGTAGCCCCGGTTCTTGGTATTGCAAGAAGAGGTCCAAGGGCAAGTATTACTATCGTTCCAAGTATCTTGCTGAATGTCGGGTTGACCTTGCCTGCCAGATGGTCTATAGTACCGCCGGCCTTAGATACTGACAACACTCCCAGTAGCGGCATCCCTACCCCTGTAAGTAAGAATCCCACAAGGCATGCAAGCCAGCCCTTTCCTGAGTTCAGTCCAAGAGCCGGTGGAAATATGAGGTTTCCTGCTCCGAAAAACATTGCAAACAGGGCCAGTCCTACTACAAAACTATCTTTTGTCTGATTCATCTTCTGCTTCATTTTCTACCTCCTGATTATTTTATTATTGATTTTAAATTGAAAATAATGATTATTTACAAAACAGCATAACACTTCTTTATTTTCAGATTTTTTGAACAAGTCACTGAATTCATATTAAATTGTCTCATTCAAAAAGTGTCAATAAAAATCAAAAATGTCTCATTGTCGAAATACTCGAAATTATGGAACTAAAACCAGGATATCCCTTCCACTTGAAAATTTGTCCTTTTTTACAAAAAAGCTTAACAGTTCTTTATTTTCAGATTTTTGAAACAATTCCTCGTGGCACATGTTAAACTGCCTCTTTCGAAATAATTCATAAAGAATCGAATTTACACGTGAAATTTGTTAAAAAAAAAGTATTGTGTTAGACTTTTAGTATCTATTTATAAACACTTTAAATGATTACATGAATGTGAATTGTTCCTTTTTCATTGTAACAACTAGATTTAATTGGCATTTCAAATGCACATTCAAAGTCTTGAAAATAGTTAAATTAACCACATATCACTTGTATACATAGTACATATTTTGATATACTATCACCCAGGAAGAAAAATTGAAGCGATTTCAAAGGATTCTCAAAATACGAAATTCAGCATAGTCATATAAAAGCAGATCTTGGAGGTGCAGTTGATTTGAAAATATTCATAGCAGAAGATGACATAAATATTGTAAGAATACTCGAAACAATTGTTGAAGATAGGGGGTTGGGATCTATAGAGGGATATGCCGAAAACGGAAATGATGCAATAAAGCACATAAGAACTACAAGATCGGATATTGTACTCGTTGACCTTTTAATGCCCGGAAAAGACGGAATCGCTCTTGTATCCGAGATAAAAAAGGATATGCCCGAAACCCAGTTTATAATGATATCCCAGGTGTCATCAAAGGATATGATCGCAAAAGCATATGAAAAAGGCGTTTCATACTATATACATAAACCTATAAATGCTGTAGAAATTGAAACCATAATAGGAAAAGTGAAAGATGAACTGGAAATGAATCGAACTTTCAGTCAAATACGAAAATTTCTGGATTGGAGAAAACCCAAAAAAGAAAGCAATAAGAATAAGTGTATTGAAAATCATTTGGAAAAGCGCATAAACCAACTGATGAAAGATATAGGAATAATAGGTGAGGTTGGCAGCTTTGATATAGTGAAAATCATCAAATTTTTAATAGAATCAAATAATACTATGAACGATTATACACTTAAAGAGCTTTGCAGTAAATTCAGTAACACTCCTAAAACTATTGAGCAACGGATAAGACGGACTGCAATCACTGCAATGACAAATATAGCCAATATGGGAGTAGAAGACTACTTCAATGACCGATTCACGGAATATTCAAACGTGCTTTTTAATTTTGAACAGATTAAAAGAGAAATGGATTTTGTACGTGGCAAAGCTTCAAAGGGAGGAACGGTAAATTTAAGGAAATTCATAGACGGAATATTGTTCCACGTCAAATGATGCTCCCTCCGTGAAAATTTATTTAAAATGCAATTCTTGAGAATGCGAAAAACCGTCACTTATCTAATGCCTAAGTGACGGTTTTTTTCTTTTTAATGAGTTCGGATATCAAATGTAAGCTACTTGAACTCTGCTGCAAGCTTTTCAAACGCCGCTATAGACCTTTCGATCACGTCAAGCTCTACGCAGTACGAAATTCTGAAATAGCCGGGACAGCCAAACCCACTTCCGGGAACAAGTAAAAGATTGTGGTTTATGGCTCTCTTTACAAATTCAACATCGTCCTCCATGAGAGCCTTGGGAAACAGGTAAAAAGCGCCTTGAGGTTTTACGCATTCAAAACCAAGTCTTGTGAGATTTTCATACAGCATATCCCTTTTAAGCTTATAGTCTTCTATATCCACCTGCGCGTCAAGCGCATCATATATTACCTTTTGAAAAAGCGCGGGAGCGTTTACAAATCCAAGAGTTCTATTGCAGAAAGTAAGCGCATTCATAAGTGTTTCTATACCCTCTATCCTGCTACTTGCAGCCACATATCCTATCCTCTCGCCAGCTAGACCAAGCGACTTGCTGAATGAGTTCACCACGAATGAATTCTTGAATATCGACAATATGCTTGGAACGACCGCCCCATCGTATACTATCTTGCTGTAAGGCTGGTCTGAAATCACATATACCGAGCCCTGCTCGGCTTCCTTTTTTTCTATTATCTTGGCCATTTCCCTAAGCTTTTCCTCACTATATATTACACCTGTAGGATTGTTTGGATTGTTTATTATAATGGCCTTTGTCCTTGAAGTTATACTCTTTTCAAACGCTTTAAGATCCGGCTCGAAATTCGATGTGTCAGGCGGCACTATTACAGTCTTTCCCCCGTGGTTGTCCACATAGAAATTGTACTCCACAAAATAAGGCGCGAACACTATCACCTCGTCACCCGGGTTTAGAATTGATTTTAGCACTACATTGAGACCCCCTGCGGCACCGACTGTCATTACTACATTCGAAGCTGAAAGCTCGACTCCGCTCTCATGCTGGAGAGATTTTGCTATCTTTTCCCTTACATCTACATACCCGGCATTGTTCATATATTTGTGGGTTCCCCTCTCGCCGCTTGTCACATGTTTTTTGAGTGAATCTAAAACCTCCTTCGGCGGCTCCGCAAATGGATTTCCCAAACTGAAATCATATACATTTTCGGCCCCATATTTTTGGGCAAGTCTAGCCCCTTCCTCAAACATTGCCCTTATCCAAGATGACTTTTCAAGACTTTTTACAACCTTTTCTGAAAACATGAAATCCCCCCTGATATTTATTTTATTATTCATTCTATAAAATACATTCTATTACAAACACAGCCTGAATCCCACAAAATATGCGAGAAATTTTAAAATATTTTGAATTTTGCAAAATAAAAATTTTAAAATTATGAAATTATCCTGCTTTTTCAAGTTGAATCTGCCATTTTTTTAAAAATCGGTCCATAAGTATGGAATTGTGATATTATAATTATATGTAAATATTTCTTTTGTAATCATAATTTTTTTAAGAGGTGACATAATGAAAAGATATTTAGCCCTGGCGGTGGCAGTGGGAATGCTTTCATTTACGGGATGTTCATATACATCAGATGGAGTGAATTCAGATGAAAGTGCCCAGGCAGTTCAACAGCCAACTGAAAAAGAGGCTCTTCCTGAAAAAGATCAAATAAAAAGATTAAATGAATCAGAGCTAAAGGAGCTTTCTGTTAACGAACTGGGAGAGGTAATGGTTCTTATGTATCACAGCATAGGGTATCCCGAAGCAACTTGGACTAGAACTCCCGAAAATTTTGCTAGGGATCTCGAAGAACTCTACATAAGAGGATTTAGGGCGATAAGCCTCACAGACTATGCAAGCGGAAATATAGATGTTGAAGCGGGATTTACGCCTGTTGTTATAACTTTCGACGACGGAAATGAAAACAATTTCAAATATATAGAAGGAGAAGACGGCAGCCTTGTCATAGATCCGGCATGTGCCGTAGGAGTTATGGAAGAGTTCAAGAAAAAACATCCAGACTTCAATGCCTCTGCTACATTTTTTGTGAACGCAAACCCCTTTAGAAACGAGCAGCAGGCAAAAGACAAGATCGATTTCCTGATTCAAAACAATTATGACATAGGAAACCACACATGGGGTCATGCTGACCTTTCAAATACCGATTCAGAAAATACAAAAAAGCAGCTTGCAGATATTGTAAAGCTTATAAAAAACTATGCGCCCGACTATGAAGTAAACACTCTGGCCCTTCCTTTTGGCGGACTTCCTGACGATGTCAACAAAGCAGCAGTGTACTCCGGCACATATGAAGGCACATCGTATGAGAATATATGCGTGTTAAGAGTCGGATGGGATCCTTACAAGTCTCCATTCCACAATAAATTTGATGCACTCAATGTACACAGAGTAAGGGCAAGCGAAACCAACGTTGACAACGTAGGGCTTTACGACTGGCTTAAAAGATATGACGAGGGCAAAAAGACCAGGTTCATAAGCGATGGAGATCCTTCAACTATAGCAATCCCAGAAGGGTTTGCAGAAGTTTTAAGGGAGGATATTTCTGATAAGGAAGTAATAACATACTAAAATATTTATAAAGCGAGACAACAAAGGACAGGCGACGTGTCGCCTGTCCTTTCAATTAGCAAACTATATGGATTTTTTATCCGAATAAACCAAAGGGACCGAAAAGGCCCCTTTGGTTTTAATGTTTTATGTTGATTATTCGTTCTCACTTTCAGTTGAACCCTCGCTCACCTTTATAGCGTTTCTCTTTGATGTGTCTATATGCTCCGTAAGCACGATCTTTGCTTTTTCAGCATCTCTTTCAAGGAACGCATCAAGTATGGCCTTGTGCTCGTCAAGCGCGCTGTCCAGTCTTCCAGGAGTCTTTAGCGACTTATTTCTCGTAGTCTTTATATAGTACTGGAAGTCCTTCAATATCTGTTCTAGATACCTGCTCTTTGTAGCCTTGTATATTATCTCGTGGAACTGCGAATTCAGCTCTGATATTTTAAGCACGTCTTTCTTTATTGTATAAAACTCCATAAGCTCGTAAAGTTCCTTGAGCTTGTCCAGATCGTCATCCGTCATTCTCTCCATGGCCCAGTCAACCGCTATGGCCTCTATTGCAAGTCTTATCGTGTATATATCGCTTATGTCCTGCTTTGATATCCCTTTTACGATAACACCCCTGTTTGGAATGTTTTCAACAAGGCCTTCCAGCTCAAGCTGCTTTAGCGCTTCCCTTACTGGAGTTCTGCTGACTCCAAGCTCGTCCGCAAGCTTTATCTCGACAAGCTTTTCATCTGGAGAGTACTTGCCCTCTAGTATGTTGTCCCTTAATATGTTGAATATCTTTGAACTTAAAGATGATTTACCTTTTTCTTTCGAAAATAAATTAGAAACCATAAAAATTTTCCCTTCCAAACCGTTATAGTTGTATTCGCCGACAATGCTATTTTCATGGTCATTGTATTATATTTAGAACATAAAGTCAATCTATTTCGTCTATTTTTGAAGACTTATTTGTCGACAAATTTCAGCGGTTATCTCTTTTGTCGAAGCATTTCCATTAAGGTCTTTTGTCTTGACCTTTCCTTCCTCCATAACTGTCCATACGGCATTCCTTATCATCTGAGCCTTTTCCTTTTCTCCTATATAGTCAAGAAGCATGGCTCCCGACATTATGCACGCTATAGGATTTGCAAGATTTTGCCCTGCTATGTCCGGTGCGCTTCCGTGTACCGCCTCGAATATTCCTATGTCATCTCCTATGTTCGCTCCCGGAACAAGGCCAAGTCCCCCCACAAGTCCCGCACAAAGATCGGAAACTATGTCACCGTAAAGGTTAGGCAGTACAAGCACGTCATACTTGTCAGGATACATTACAAGCTGCATGCACATGTTGTCTACTATTACCTCTTCGTACTCTATTTGAGGGTATTTTTCAGCTACTTTTCTGGCACATCTTATAAATAGTCCGTCTGTTATTTTCATTATATTGGCCTTGTGAACAGCAGTTACTTTTTTTCTACCGTTTTCAAGGGCGTATTTGAATGCAAATTCGGCTATTTTAGTTGAAGCCTCTTCAGTTATTACCTTTATTGCCTCTGTAACGCCTTCTGTAACCTCGTGTTCTATTCCGGCATAAAGCCCTTCGGTGTTTTCCCTAACTATTACAAGGTCTATGTCCTTGAATGGAGAGTCAACGCCCGGAATGCTCTTTATAGGTCTTACGTTGGCATAAGTCTTGTATTTTTGCCTAAGGGTTACGTTTATACTTTTGAATCCTTTACCTACAGGGGTTGTTATAGGTCCCTTGAAAGCTATTCTGTTTTTGTTTATGCTCTCAATAAGCTCGTCCGGTATGAAAGTTCCTTTTTCCTTGTATACCGTCTCTCCAGCATTTACCTCTTCCCACTCTATCTGTGCTCCCGTTGCGTCTATTACGTCTCTCGTCGCATATGCGACTTCAGGTCCTATTCCGTCTCCTGGTATTAAAGTTACTTTAACCATTATAAGTTCCCCCTATATAAGATTAGTCTTGGCGTAATTAAGGTATCCGCCTCTCCTAAGTATTTCAATATCCCTTTCAGATCCTTCGAATATGGCCTCTATGCTCTCTCCACTGCTCTTGTCGCTTAGAGTAAGCTTTCCTTTCGGAAGGTCCTCAAGTATGTTTGATATTTCAATCTCATCCATGAATCCTATCTTTTCATAGTCTTCAGGATTTGCAAATTCAAGTGGTATTATACCGCTGTTTATAAGATTTGCCTTGTGTATTCTTGCAAACGATTTGGTTATTACAGCCTTTATTCCAAGATACAGTGGCGCAAGTGCCGCGTGCTCTCTACTTGAGCCCTGGCCGTAGTTGTCTCCTCCTACTATAAATCCTCCATCGTTATCTCTGCATCTTTGAGGGAACTCCGTATCAACAGTGCTAAACGAATAGTTTGCAAGATGTGGTATGTTCGATCTGTATGGAAGCAGCTTTGCATTTGAAGGCATTATATGGTCTGTAGTTATGTTGTCTTCAACTTTTAGAACAACTTTTCCCGACATTGAATCCTCAAGCTGTGAATTTATAGGGAATGGCTTTATATTAGGTCCCATAACAACTTCTACGTCTGCTCTGTCGTCTTTAGGGTATACAAACAGGTTTTCACTTTTTTCAAATATCTCTGGCATTTCAAAATCTATCTCTTCGGTTATCACTCTTGGGTCTTCTAGATATCCGTGTATTGCAGAAATTGCCGCAACCTCAGGGCTCACTAGGTAAACCTGCGCACTTTCAGTTCCACTTCTTCCATAGAAATTTCTGTTAAATGTTCTAAGCGATATCGCATCAGTCTTAGGAGCCTGTCCCATTCCTATGCAAGGTCCGCATGCACATTCAAGTATTCTCGCTCCTGCAGCTATCATGTCCGCAAGGGCTCCGTTTTCAGCAAGCGCCTTCAATATTGCGCTTGATCCCGGCGATATGCAAAGGCTGACATCAGGGTGAACGCTCTTGCCCTTTAGTATCCTTGCAACCTTCATAAGGTCTGAATAAGAAGAGTTAGTACAGCTTCCTATTGCAATCTGGTCTACTTTGAGGTTTATGACCTCTTTTATAGGTCTTACGTTATCCGGGCTGTGAGGCTGTGCGACAAGTGGCTCTATATCTTCAAGATTTATCTCTATGACCTCGTCGTAATGCGCATCATCATCAGCCTTCAATTCTCTGTAATCGGCTTCCCTTCCCTGAGACTTAAGATATTCTAAAGATCTTTCGTCACTTGGGAATATCGATGTAGTGGCTCCAAGTTCAGCACCCATGTTTGTTATTGTAGCTCTGTCCGTAAGTGAAAGTGATTTTACGCCTTCCCCAGAGTACTCCACTATTTTTCCAACTCCGCCTTTTACACTAAGCTCCTTTAGAACATAAAGTATTACGTCCTTTGCAGAAACCCAAGGCTTAAGCTTTCCGTCAAGCTTTACGTTAAGCACTTTTGGAGCTTTCATGAAATACTTTCCCGTAGCCATTGCAACGGCAACGTCAAGCCCTCCTGCTCCTATTGCTATCATTCCAAGGCCTCCGCCTGTAGGAGTATGGCTGTCCGATCCCAAAAGTGTAGATCCAGGCTTTCCGAAATTTTCAAGTTGAAGCTGATGGCATATTCCATTTCCAGGCTTTGAGTATACTATGCCGTATTTTGCTGCAACAGTCTTTATGAATTCATGATCGTCGGCATTTTCAAACCCTTGCTGAAGCGTATTGTGGTCTATGTAAGCCACTGATTTTTCTGTTTTTATATCCTTTATTCCCATAGCCTCAAGCTGGAGATAAACCATTGTTCCAGTAGAATCCTGAGTAAGCGTCTGGTCGATTTTAATACATATTTCCTGCCCTGCCTCAAGCTCTCCTTCAAGCAAATGATCTTTTAATACTTTGTAAGTTAAATTAAGTCCCATTCTCTCACCTCTTTATAATCTTTGTATTTTTCATTATAAAACTCAGTTTGATTTGCACTAGCTCTTTTCTAATGATATCGTTCAAAGCCTGTAGTTTTTCATTAGTATAGATGATACCCTATAAAAAATAAAATCATCAGCATAATGTTTTATATTAAGGCATATCTTTATGTTTTGTATTTTTCGCCGCAGATGTATTTATGTATACAATTATACGCAGATGCCTTTTATCAGTCAACCTTCGTTGATCATTTTTATATAAAAAATAATTTATACGGATTTTTAAATTGCATATTTCATTCATTTCAATATATTTACAGTTCGATCCTCCCCTGGATATTCCACTGTTTTTCAACATAGCATCCGTTTTCATATCAATTATATTGTATTTTTGTATTCTATTTTAGAAATAGTTTATTTCAAATCCTGCATTTCATCACATCTCACATGTAGACTTTTCGGTTTTTGAAGCTTCACATGCATTTGTACAGCCGAAGTAATATTTATGCATTAAAAAAGCCCGTATACAGGCTTTCTATACAACCTGCATATGGGCTTTACATCATATTCATATCGATAATTTTCTTTTATAGTTCTCTCGAGGCTTAATATATATTAGATTACAGAAGGAATATTTTTGAATCCTTAAGAGTCTCTCTCATATACTCAGGCCAAGCTGAAGCTTGAACTTCCCCTATATGAGCTTTTTTAAGGAAGAACATACATATTCTAGATTGTCCTATTCCTCCGCCTACAGTGTACGGAAGTCTTCCTTCAAGCAACATCTTATGGTAGTCAAGTTCTTTCCTCTCCTGACACCCTTCAATATCAAGCTGCTTTTCAAGAGCCGTTTCGTCAACTCTTATTCCCATTGAAGAAAGCTCGAATGCTCTTTCAAGAACAGGGTTCCAGAAAAGTATATCTCCGTTTAGAGTCCAGTCGTCGTAGTCTGGCGATCTTCCGTCGTGCTTTTCTCCTGATGCAAGTTTATGCCCTATTTCCATAAGGAATACTGCCTTCTTATCTTTTACTATTGCATCTTCTCTCTGCTTTGAATTAAGGTCTGGATACATGTCTTCAAGCTCCTGAGTAGTTATGAAGAATAAGTCCTCCGGAAGTATTTTTTCAAATTGAGGGTAAAGCTTGTATATATAGTCTTCAGTATCCTTGAACACTCCGTATATTCCCTTTACTATCTCTCTTAGGTTTTCTTTTGTTCTTTCTTCTTTTGATATTATTTTTTCCCAATCCCACTGGTCGACATATATCGAGTGCAGGTTGTCAAGGTCCTCGTCAGTTCTTATTGCATTCATATCAGTGTAAAGACCCTCACCTATTTCAAATCCGTATCTGTAAAGAGCCATTCTCTTCCACTTCGCAAGCGAATGTACTATCTCAAGTCTAGCACCTGGGTCAGCTTTTATCTCAAATGAAACAGGCTTTTCTATCCCGTTAAGGTTGTCGTTTAGTCCAGTTTCAGGCTTTACAAAAAGTGGTGCTGAAACTCTTGTAAGGTTAAGCTCCTGAGCGAGCATTCTTTCAAAATAATCCTTTATTCTCTTTATAGCAACTTCCGTTTCTCTAAGAGTAAGTTTTGGCTCGTAGCCTTTTGGTATTATAGTTCTTTCCATTTTTAATTCCTCCATTCAAATCACATTACAGTTTACAATATAGATTTTATTTAGAAAATAAAAAAACCCTTCTATCCCCACAAAGGGACGAAAGGTTATGATTTCGCGGTACCACCCTAGTTGACCAAAAACACATTCAGTCATCTCACTTCAACACGGAATTCCTGCAGGCATTCGATGCTGTTCAATTTATAACGGATTGAAGCCGTCTAAGCCTACTCTCTTTATGATTTCGGTTAGAAACTCAGGGATGTTCTTCAATACAGATCCAATGCCGAAATCCCACCATCATCGGCTCTCTTTAAATGAATTTCCATATCTACTCTTCCCGTCACAGTCTTTAAATATCAACTTTCTATAAATTATATATTCCATTTGTTCATATGTCAACCATCAAAATGTTTTTTTATATATAAATATAAGTTTGAGGATATATACTCATTATATGGTTTTTTACTTTTTATCATGTGGATTTAAAATCAAAATGAGGCTATAATTATAACATGATTGTTTTGGGCTTGTCGCCCTTTAAATGCTTCATAGCTTTAAGTTTGTTTTATATTGGAGGTTTTATAATTTGGCAGAAGATAAAGGCAAAAATGAAAGCAATACGGTTTTAAATCCCCAGCTCGAAAAAAAAATAGACGAGCTTGCAGTTATAATAGATAAAAGCAAATTAAAGGATTATGTGGATTTGGTAAACGATCCCCTAAGGCTGCTATATGTGAATTTTATAATGGGGCTTGCCAGGGGGCTTGGAATGGCTATAGGCTTTTCTGCTCTTGCAGCACTTGTCTTTTATATATTGAGAAGCTGGGTAAACCTTCCATTAATAGGTCAAGGCATAGCAAAGCTTTTGGATATCATAGACGCTTATAGATAAAATTCAAAAAAACAAAAAACAACTCAGATGCATGTTTCTAATGCATCTGAGTTGTTTTTTTAGTTCATATAATTCATTCAAACTTTTAATATGTATCTCAGCACTTAGCACAAAGTTAAAGCCACCGGTCAAATACGGTGGCTTTAAATAGATATTATTTGTTTTTTAAGCTTTCCAAAGTCCGTGAAGATTACAGTATTCCCTTACTTCCAGTACATCATCTTTGTTTACATTAAACATCGCAGATGGTTCCTGGCCAGGCTTAAGCTCTGCCCTTAGAACTTGCTTTTCAGTTAGCACCTCTATGAATTGTATATAATGATTGTCCTCCATAGGGTGAGGTACACTTCCAACCTTGACCATAACTCCTCCGGCAGTTTCTTCCACCACAGGAACGTGCTTTTCTTTGCCATTGTCTTCAGTTCTGGCATCAAGCTTTTTCATGTCCTCTCCGCAGCATACAAGAGCTGGAGCTCCCGCACAGACTACTTCAACAACATTTCCACAAATATCACATTTATATATTTCTCTTAATTTAATCAACTTGAATATCCCCCAATCAATTTTTTATTCTTCTACTTTAAACATATCTTTCCCCACGCCACAAAGAGGACATACCCAGTCTTCTGGAATATCTTCAAATGCAGTGCCAGGGCTTATTCCGCTATCAGGATCCCCAACTTCCGGATCATACACGTAACCACAAGCTAAGCAAACGTATTTTTTCATATGACTACCTCCCCGTATATTGTTAAGTTATTAAGCTCTTCTTATTATTACCCCGTATGCGTTTTGCCAAAACAATAATTATACGCATTATCCCGTAATATAAATTCAATCGCTTTAATACAGCTCACATTAGTCATTTAGCTAATGAAACATCCATTTTCATTACAGTCAATCAAGTTTCCATTTTTGTTTTTGTAATTTATGAACTGCCATAATCAATTTTTTTGTAAATATTTCCAGCCGAATTCGCCAGCGCTTTTACCTTTTCTGGAAATTTAAGACCAACATGATTTTTGCGGCGTATCTTTTAGAAGCACCCTTGCGGCATGCCGCAAAAATCTTGTTTGTTTTAAATTGAGGGTTTTAATTTATTTAAGCTTTGTCTTGCTGATACGTAAGTATCATTTACGATAATATTATTTAAGTAATTACATCTTCACATTTACTTTTAATCAATTCATTTATTTTTTTCTATTAATGGTATATTATTTTTATATAGGGGGATGATAACATGTCTTCAATAGATGAGCTTTCTCAAATGATTCAAAGAAGTGACAACATAGTCTTTTTCGGGGGCGCCGGTGTATCGACCGAAAGCCATATACCCGATTTTCGGTCTGAAAACGGTCTGTATACGGCTGAAAATGACAAGTCGTATCCGCCGGAGGTGATGCTCAGCCACAGCTTTTTCATGTCTCATACCGACGAATTCTTCCAGTTTTACAAGTCCAAAATGATATATGAAAACGCCAGGCCCAACATGGCCCATATGTCGCTTGCAAAGCTTGAAAAGCTGGGCAAGCTAAAGGCCGTTATAACGCAAAACATAGACGGCCTCCACCAGATGGCCGGCTCTAAGAATGTTCTGGAGCTTCATGGCTCAGTGCACAGGAATTATTGCATGGGCTGCAATCTGTTTCACGATCTTGGCTATGTGCTGTCCAGCAGTTCCAATGTTCCAAGATGCAAAAAATGTGGTGCGATTGTAAAGCCTGACGTGGTACTTTACGAAGAAGGCCTTGACATGGATGTTGTAGAATCGGCAATATCCCATATAAAAGAGTGCGACCTTCTCATAATAGGTGGCACTTCACTTGCAGTATATCCAGCGGCCGGTCTTGTCGAATATTTCAATGGCTCCAGTATGGTTCTCATAAACAAGACGCCCACACCTTTTGACTACAGGGCCGACCTTGTGATAAACGAGTCCATAGGAGAGGTTCTTGGAAAGGCGGTTGAATCTCTGTAAAAACAAATTCATATGAAAATGACCTTATTGCTTATAAAAATGTACCCGGATAAAATGGAGGGATTTCTTGGAAGTATTTATCAAGAGACTTTATAATGTTTTTTAAAGACAATTGTTGATATACGATGACAAATCAGTACTTATAAAGCGAAAATCCATGTATCTTTTAGCATTTAACTATTTCAGAGTTGTCATGAGTACGATTATGGCAATCATATATCATGCGATGGGGATATTTGAAATCTATTTTTATGCAATGTTAATTATAACAAGTATAATGGCGTATTTAGTGGTAAAAGGCAGAATGGATATAGCCCTGATCGCTTGGGCTCTGATTATTCTAGATTCTACTTTTGACTATTATCCATCAATCCCGGCAGGACTTGATGTAGGGGTTACTGTGGAGTTGATTTTCATCTTTTCGCTTTGGACATTGATTTCATATAAAATGAACAAAAAACACCTGGATTCCCAGGTGTTTTTTGTTTATCCTATTTTATACTGTATCTGTTGCCTGCATTCCAAAGCAGGTATTCATCTACACCATTGTCATTCAGAGCCTTTATCTGGAGATTGACCTCGTTAGTTCCATATCTTATGTTTCCCTTAACCCACGTAGCCGTAAAATCCTGTATCCAAGGTCTTATAGTTGCAGGGGTTTGCAGGTTTGAATTTCTTACAACCGAATCGTATGTGCTCTTGTACACCGTCTCATACGGCTTTGCATCAGGAACCGCAAGTCCATAAACTCCAGCTCCATAGTGACTCGGATACATCATAGGGCATATATAGTCCGTCACGTTGCTTACAGCTTCCCAATGCTGTCCAAGTCCCATATCATCTGAAACTGAACCAACAAGTCCAAATACATCAGCTGATATATACACCTTCTTTGGGGAAAGTTGCTCATGTGCGTATTTAAGGTATTTTTGTATTGCCTCAGGCTTGAATTCATTATTCGTATTTCTGTAGTCAAGCTTTGAGTCCAGCCTGCCGCCATTCGACGCTGGGAATCTCACATAGTCAAACTGTATTTCGTTGAAACCTGCATCCGCAGCCTCTTTTGCAACTCCTATATTATAGTCCCAAAGCTCCCTGTCGTATGCAGACACCCATTTGAGCCCGTCGCTGCCTACAAATGTCTGTCCTGTGCTTTTATCCTGTATTGATCTTTCAGGGTGATATTTCGAGTAAGTCGGGTCCTTAAACGAGACTATTCTAGCAATAAGATATATGTTCTTTTCCTTAAGCTTTTGAGTAAATGCCTTTACGTCCTTTATCGGAGCCTTGTTATTCGCATCTGGCGCATATTTTTCAGCCGTCTGAGACTTGAAAAGCATATTGCCCAGGTCGTCTTTCACATCCACCACGAATGCGTTTATTTCAGTATTTTCAGCGAGTTGTATAAGTTTTTCCAAATTGGCGCCTGCAGCCGAATGAATTGTCACATAAACGCCCTTTACCTTTACCTTTGGATTGCCTTCATATTCAATAGCCTTTTCAAAAGGGCTTAGATCCAGATTTTTAAGGTTTCCAGTAAGCAGGTCTTCAAGCTTTTCCACAGTGTATTCGGCGGCTATCCAGCCTGCCACATCACCTGAGACGTCCTTGAAGTTTATCTTATACCAAAGCTTTCCCGACTCATCTGTCTTTTCCTCCAGTATTTGAACCCGCGAACCCTTAGGTGCCTTTGCAAGCACAGTAGCACCGCTCACAGGCTCTTGTCTTACATTCAGCTTACTTGCACTTATATATACTATATTTTGCTCCGGCCCTGCATTTTCAGATTCCTTTTGGCCCTCGTTTCCTGTGGCTTCACCGGATTCGCTTCCTGTTTGTGCAACCTGGTCTTTGCCTTCATTTACACCCACAGCTGCATTGTTGTTTCCTGCACATCCTCCAATCAGAAGCATACAGCAAACCGCAACGGCTGCAATAATTCCATATTTCTTTTTCATTAGGATTCTCCTTTCATATTATGTCTACTCTTTGTCGTCATATATGTGGTATTCTTTCCATACGTATTCAAGCTTGTCGAAGTATCTCTTTATCTTGTCCTTTTCTCGCATTCCAAGCGCCACTATAAGCGCATTTATAAGGCTTAAAGGCGCCACAAGAGAATCCACGAAAGACGCCATATTGCTCTTTGCTATCAATGTATTGTCTGAAAGCGTTGCTATTGGCGAGAGCTGGCTGTCTGTAAGTGATACGACTTTTGCTCCTTGCTTTTTGGCAAACTCAAGTACTTCATAAGTCTTTTTAGAGTATCTCGGAAAACTTATTCCTATTACAAGATCCTGATCGTCAATTTTTATTATCTGCTCGAATACATCGCTTATCCCGTAGCTTACCACTATTACGTTGTCTAGTATGAGATTCAGATAAAATCCCAGATACTCCGTTATCGCTGTGGAGCTTCTAAGCCCCACTATGTATATCCTCTTTGCCGATACTATATCGTCTATTACATTTTCAAACGATTTGGGATTTATCTCGTCCAAAGTGTTTCTTATGTTTTCAACGTCAGACTTTAATATCTTGTTGAGTACAGCCCAGTCATTTGAATAATCCCTTGACATTTCAACCCTTTGAACAGTCGTAAGCTTAGTCTTTATGAGCTCTTGAAGTGATTTTTGCAGCTTCGGATATCCGTCAAATCCAAGCGCGCTAGCAAATCTGACTACTGTAGATTCGCTTACCCCAACTTTTTCTCCAAGCCTGGATGCGGTCATGAACGCCGCCTTGTCGTAGTTGTCCATTATGAACTGAGCTATGAGTTTTTGACCCTTGCTTAGCTTTGGAAAGTTCTGCTTTATTATTTTTATAAGATCCTTTTTTTCATCGTTCATAAGAAACCCCTTTTCTATTAATATTTTTTATGGCCCTATGGCTTGAAAAAATTACGTTAATAAGATAAATATTATCAGATAAATCCCAATAGTACAATCGACCAAATTACTACTCCTGAAATAAATCAGCTATTTTTTCCATTTTTTCATAGTTTGTCAGATCGCTCTTGAGAGGAGTCACAGAGACATATCCCTGTTCCACAGCTGAAATGTCACTGCTTGGGTCTTGTATCATACTCCTTATCCTGCCGCCCATCCAATAGTATACATTTCCCCTCGGATCCCTTCTCTCTTCAAATGCATTTTCATATTTCCTTATTCCAAGCCTCGTAAGCTTATACCCCTTGATTTCTTTTCCATTCATATTCGGAAAATTTATATTTGTAACCGTGTCTTTAAACATTGAATCCGATTCAATGTTATTTTGTATGAATTCCATTGCCTTTTCGGCTACTCTTTTATATTCATCCGGAGATATGTCTCTTCCGTCATATGAAATTGCAATTGAAGGCTTGCTGAGTATTAATCCTTCCATAGCCGCTGATACCGTCCCCGAATATACCACATCCGTTCCAAGGTTTGATCCATTATTTATTCCGCTTATCACAATATCTATGTTAATATCCTTTAGTATCGCCTCTACTGCAAGCTTTACGCAGTCCGCCGGCGTGCCGTTTACCGCATATGCCTTCACATCGTCCAGACCGTGAAAATTCATCTCTTTCGCCTTGAGCGGAGTGTGCATCGTAATGGCATGCCCTATGGCGCTTCTTTCGCTGTCAGGAGCCACTACAAATACATTTCCGTATTCAAGCGCTTCTTTTGCAATTGCATATATTCCCGGAGCGTATATGCCATCGTCGTTAGTTATAAGTATGTTCATTTTTTCCTCCAAACTGTATATACTATATTTTTTCTATTGCTATCACATACGGCGGGTTGTTTATTTGATTTGCAAATGAAAATTTGACCACATTATATTTTTTCTGGTCAATAGCCCCTATATATTCCTCTATTGCATCCTTTTCCCTTTTGCCTTCACTGTGGCCATGATAAACGACTACAACCACCATGCCATATTTTTTTATAAGCCGCATAGACTGATCTATTCCCGCTATCGTAGTTTCTGCACGGGTGGTTATGCTATGGTCTCCCTTTGGAAGATATCCCAGGTTGAATATTACAAAGTCAACCTCTTCTGCTCCTATATGTCTTTCCATGTTTTCATGCCCGTCACGGATATATATCATTTCAGGCAGGGAGCTTTGCTTTGAAAGCCTGTCCATGGTGCTTTCAATCGCCGTATACTGTATGTCAAATGCATATATCTTCCCTGTATGCGTCACCAGTTTTGCTAAAAAGCTCGTGTCGTTGCCATTCCCCATTGTCGCGTCAACTACCGTAAATCCCTCTCTAATTCTCTGCTCGCATATATATCTTGCCATATGTACTGCATTTTGAGGAAATCTGCCCATCGCCTCAATCATTCCATATTCCCCCGCTTCTAATTGATCAATATTACTATTTTTTTGCGCTGTGACATGCATGCTCAAAGAACTCAGGAAGCCTTGTATATATGTATTTGGAGTAATCGATATCCATGTTCAGTACAAAATCCCTTTCCGAGAGCTCTTTGAATCTTAATTTTTTATAAAAACCCTCATCCTCATCTTTTTGAATGAGAAAAATTTTAACGCCTTCAATATCTGCCATATTTAGAAGTGACTTTATCAGCCCGTCCTTAAGCTTGTCTAAAAACGGACCTCCTTCAAATACTGTCAGGTACTCCAAAAAAGCTGTTACTTCTTCTCTTTTGTATTTGGCAGCTCCAAGCACCCTATTGCCGTCATATATCGCCATTGTGTTTTCAAGATCTGAAATCCCTATCCCATGATTTAAAAGCTCTTTTGAAATCAAATCAAAATCTTCTGCCTTTGCCCTTGTTATTTCTATCATGCGTGCCTCCCCTTGTACTTTTTTTGTTGACCAGCTTGCTCAGTTCTTCACTGCTTAAATAGCGCCACTGACCGACTTGCAACTCTTCAAGTTTCAAATCTCCGATTGCAGTTCTTTGAAGCCTTATCACTTTGTGTCCTATTGCGTCGCACATCTTCCTGACCTGCCTGTTCTTGCCCTCGTATATTTTTATTTCAACGGTGCTTGTACGCCCATCACTGCTTTGGGATATGACTTTTATGCTTGCCTTCGAAGTCACAAACCCGCCTATGTCGACTCCATTTTTGAACCGTTCCATCTCTTCATTGCTTGGTACGCCTTCAATTTTTGCAACATAAGTCTTCACGATCTCATGCTTGGGATGCGTTACAGCGTATGTGAACTCTCCGTCATTTGTAAGTATCAAAAGTCCCGAAGTATCGTAGTCAAGCCTTCCCACCGGATACACCCTGTATTTGACTTTCACAAGGTCCGTTACGCTTTTTCTGCCGAACTGGTCGCTTGCCGTGGATATATATCCCGTAGGCTTGTTGAGCAGCACATAGACCTTTCTTTCTTCGACCCCTACGGCCTTGCCGTCGACCTTTACACTGTCTTTTTCAGGATCTATCTGCAAGCCTGCTTCTGAGACTTTCTTTCCGTTTACATACACTCTGCCTTCAGCAACCAATGCGTCGGCCTTTCTCCTAGACGCCACTCCGCAGCTTGCTATATACTTATTAATTCTCATATACACATCTCCTTAATTAAATGTCCATTTCCATTATATATCTACATGTGCTTTTGTTCAAACAAGAGTTTTATGCATAAAAAAGAAACCTGATGTACTCAGGTTTTTTATTCGTCTCCCTCTTCAAAACTGTCGATGTCGGGAAGCTCTTTTATGGATTCAAATCCAAACACCCTCAAAAACTCGTCCGTAGTCTTGTATATTATGGGATTTCCTATCCGCTTAAGCCTTCCCGCCTCTTGTATAAGCAAATTGTCAAGAAGCGTCTTTATAGGTTTGTCACTTTTGACTCCCCTTATCTCTTCTATCTCTATTTTGGTAACAGGCTGCTTATATGCGATTATAGAAAGCGTCTCTATTGCCGCCTGGGTCAGAGTCTTTTTCTTTTGGGGCCTCAAAAGCTTCCTTATATGCACATCATACTTTGGATTTGTTACCATTTGGTATTTGTTTTCAAGTCTTATTATCTTCATCCCTCTGGCCGAGTCTTCACTCTCTCCCATAAGGCTTTCAATTTCTTCCTTCACTCTGCTTTTATCAATCTCCAAAACCGAGCTTATCTCGTCAATTTTCATGGGCTCTGAATATACAAACAGAAGCGACTCTATGATACCCTTTATTTCTTTACTCTCCATATCCATCAACCCCTTTTATGAAAATAGGCATTGCAAACCCTTCCTGGTAGAGCCTGGCCTTTCCTTTTCTGACCAGTTCCAGCGCACACAGGAATGTGACTATTGTTTCCTCGACATCAAGGCTATATACAAAACTGCTCAGTGGAATTTCCTTTTCAGTAGAAATCCCCCTAGTAATTATATCAGCCTTTTCTTCAATGGAGTACATCTTTTTCTTGTAAGTCTTTTCGATGAGCTTTGCCTCTGTTTCTTCATACTTTAGTATGCTGAGTATGCTGCTTAGCATCATCTCTACCGTTATTGCCGTAAGGTCAAAATCCTCTTCAACCAGTATCTCCTCTTTTTTCTTTATAAACACCTCTCCCGGCGATGATGCCCTGTCACGCAAAAACTGCGACGCATTTTTAAACTTTTTGTAGACAGCAAGCTTTTCGGCAAGCGGGATTCTTGGATCTTCCTCAATCTCCTCGTCCTCTTTTGTATAGAGCAGGTATTTTGACTTTATCTCAAGAAGCTGCGCCGCCATGAGTATAAATTCACTCGCAATCTCCAGGTCAAATTCCTTAGCCTTTTCTATATACTTCAGGAATTGATTTGTTATTTCAAATATCGGCACATCATATATGTCTATCTTTTCTTTTTTTATAAGGTCGTATAGAAATTCCAAAGGCCCTTCGTACACCTTCAGATGGAAGTTCATCTTCATGCCAGTCTCCTTATTCATATTGTATTTACGCTATGCTGAAAAGTATCCTCTGCAAAACTCCGGCAATAGGGTATATGAGCGTTCCCACTTTTCCAGTATACATGAGAACAAACAGCAGCAGCATTCCATATTTTTCATACTCCCAATAATAGCTTTGCACCCTTTGAGGAAGCAGTGCAAGTACTATTTTAGATCCGTCAAGCGGTGGAATAGGTATTAGGTTAAATGCCGCAAATATTATATTGAATCTCACTACATATGCAAGTATTTCATTAAGTGCATACATGTTAATTGTGGTCACCTCTAGTTTGTAAATCATTATGAATACAGCCGCACATATCATATTGAACAGCGGGCCTGCTGCAGACACTATTACCATTCCAAGTCTTTTGCTTTTGAAATTATTTTCATTCACAGGAACAGGCTTTGCCCAGCCGAATCTGAATATCAAAAGCGCTATCATGCCCAAGGCGTCAACATGTTTCATTGGATCGAGTGTAAGCCTTCCATATTTTTTAGCGGTGTCGTCTCCCATTGCATATGCTGCAAGCGCATGCCCGAACTCGTGTATCGATATGGCCAAAAGTATTGCCGGCACCGTCTTTAGAATTTCAATTAACAATGTAATCCTCCTCATATACTGCAGTTTTCACCTGCAAATTCATTTAAACGAGAACAAGGCATAAGCCACTATATGCTCACGCCTTGTATTTATTATATTATACTTCCATTATTATAGGAAGTATCATAGGATTCCTCTTTGTCTTTTGATACAGGAAGTTTCTAAGCTCATCCTTTATAAGGTTCTTAAGGTATGACCACTCTTTCCTCTGCCTGTCCGAGCACTCTTCAAGAGATTTTCTAACTATGAGCTTTGCATTTTGCATAAGGTCTTCCGACTCCCTCACATATACAAATCCCCTTGATATTATGTCTGGCCCTGCAACTATGTCTCCGCTTTCTCTTGATATTGTAACTACAACCACCATGAGTCCGTCTTCCGAAAGATGCCTTCTGTCCCTTAAGACTATGTTTCCTACGTCTCCGACTCCAAGTCCGTCTACAAGTATGTTTCCAGAAGGGGCGCTTCCTGCAAATTTCGCTGAATTCGGCTCCACTTCAAGTATTGTACCATTAGAACCTATCAATACGTTTTTCTTTGGCATCCCAAGATCTACGGCAAGCTCTCCGTGCTGCTTGAGGTGTCTGTATTCTCCATGGACCGGCATGAAAAACTTAGGCTTTATGAGTCTGTGCATAAGCTTTAGTTCTTCCTGGCATGCGTGTCCTGATACGTGTATGTCTGCAAGTGCCTCATATATAACCTCGGCTCCTCTTTCAAAAAGCTGGTTTATAACTCTTGAGACAAGCTTTTCATTTCCCGGTATAGGGTTCGCAGAAATTACAACAAGGTCTCCCGGCTGCACTTCAAGTTTCCTGTGCTCTGCTGCAGCCATTCTTGAAAGCGCCGACATCGGCTCTCCCTGCGATCCTGTAGTTATTATTACAAGTTCATTTTCACTGTAATTGCCCATATCGTTTATGTCTATTAGTATGCCGTCAGGTATTTGAAGATAGCCTAGTTCTCCCGCGACTCCAACTACATTGACCATAGACCTTCCCGATACAACCACCTTTCTGTGGTATTTGTGAGCCGAATTTATTATCTGCTGAAGCCTGTGAACATTCGATGCGAAAGTTGCAACTATTATTCTGTTCTTTGCTCCGCCAAATATCTCATCCAGATTTGAGCCTACTGTCTTTTCAGACATTGTAGCTCCCGGCCTTTCCACGTTTGTACTGTCTGCCATAAGAAGAAGCACACCCTTGCTTCCAAGCTCTGCTATTCTTCCAAAATCCATAAGGTCCTTGTCTATAGGAGTGTGGTCTATCTTGAAGTCTCCCGTGTGGAATATTATCCCCATGTCCGTGTGCACTGCAATAGCACATGCATCAGGTATACTGTGGTTGACCCTTATGAATTCAACCTCAAAATTAGATTTTTTTATGTTTTCTCCCGGTTTTACAACCTGAAGTTTAAGGTTGTTTATCTTGTGCTCCTTAAGCTTAAATTCAACGAGCCCCAAAGTAAGCTTTGTTCCATATATAGGAACGTTTATCTTTTTCAGCACATATGGAAGAGCCCCTATGTGGTCTTCGTGTCCGTGTGTCAGGAATATGGCTTTTACCTTGTCCTTGTTCTTTAAAAGATAGGTAATGTCCGGTATGACTATGTCTATCCCGAGCATTTCGTCCTCTGGAAAGCTAAGGCCGCAGTCTATTACTATTATTTCGTCCTTATACTCTATGGCCGTCATATTTTTCCCGATTTCATTGAGGCCTCCCAAAGGAATGATTTTTAGTTTTGATGAATTTTTTTTCATTTTTTCCTCCCGCAAAATTTAACATTTTTAGCATATACATGTAGTCATTGGTTCCGCTCAATATTCGAAAAGATAATAGGAATTAGGCCGGTCCCCTATCATCTGGACTCTAATATATTTTAGCATAAAAACAATAACTGTTCAAAATAAAAAAAGACCATATTTACAGGCCTTTTAAATATCACAAGATATATAAAATGCAATTACTTGCAATTTTTACATATACCGAATACTCTCAAGTCATGATCTTTTATCTTGAAATTATAGTTTTTTTCTATAGTTTCTTCAAGCATATCCAAAAGATCTTCCCTGACTTCGATTACAGCACCGCAATTGTTGCATATCAAATGGTGATGATTGTGGTCGTCTTCGTTATTTAAAGAAAGCTCGTATCTCAAGCATCCATCATTCAAATCCAGTTTTGAAACAACCTTTATGTCGTCAAGTATCTGTATTGTTCTATACACTGTAGCCAGACCTATTTCAGGACAGCTCTGCTTTACAAGGTTATATATTTCTTCTATGCTGAGGTGTCTTCCTGCAGCACCCACAACAGTGTCAACTATACTCCTCCTTTGAGGTGTAAGTTTGAAGCCTTTTGCTTTTAATTTGTCTTTTATTATATCAAAATATTTTTCCATATTTTCACCCTTATTTTCAAGTAAAAAACGATATCACTTATATAAAGTATATTGTAACAGTAAAACTTTGTCAACAGATTATTCTCGATACCATCTAGATTTCCATGTTAAAAACTTTATTTCACAGTTTTGCAGGCCCTGCCTTTCGAGTGCGCACTGCATTTTTTACAGTCTCCGCTGCACTTGAACAGTTCCTTAAGGTCTGTAGAACACCTTGGACATTTTAATGTGCGGATATCAGTTATCTGATATCCGCATGTAGGACATGTTTTATTCATCGTGTATTCTCCTTAATAACATTTGTGATTAAAGAATTATACCTGCGAGAAGCCCCCCTACAAGGAATGATATTATGAAACTTCCAAACCATATAAGAGCCGATTCAAGCGGGCTTCTCTCCTTGAATATTACCAGTATGGCTGCTATGCACGGTACAAACAGGGTTATAACAACAAGTGAAACGAGAAGCTGCGCCGGGTTTAGTACGCCTTCCGCCGCAAGAGTGCTGAGGCCTGCCGCCCCGAAATCCCTTCTTATTATACCCATTATAAACGTCTGTGTAACTCTCGGATCAAGCTTTAAGAATCCTGAAGTCACTGGCGCAAAAAATTCTATCATTGAATCAAGCGCCCCAGTATGATTCAAGACTGTAACTATTACTCCTCCAAGCACAAACAGCGGTGCAGCCTCTTTTATGAACATCCACGTCTTTAAAACGGTCTTTTTAAGCAGATTCTTAAGCTTTGGAATCCTAAGCGGAGGAAGGTCTATCAGAAGGTCTGTAGACTGCCCCGGAAGTATCTTGTTTAAAAGCGCTCCTGTAAGCCCGAATACAAGCACTATTGTGATCGTGTATATTATCATGTATTTCAGTCCAAGGCTTGCTATAAGCCCTGCTATTACTCCAAGCTGTGCGGAACATGGAATTGCAAGCCCCAAAAGCATTGTTGCTATGAATCTTTCTCTTTTCGAGCCAAGTATCCTTGTTGTCACCGTGGCCATCGTAACGCATCCAAATCCCAAAATCATAGGGATTATGGCACGTCCGTTAAGCCCTATATAGTTAAGGCTCTTGTCCACAAGCGCCGCTATCCTCGGAAGATAGCCCGAATCCTCAAGCACTGACAGAAAGAAGTAAAATCCTACCACAAGAGGTGTGAGCAAGCCGAATATATATACCGGAGCCATTGTAAGAACACCAAACTCTCCTATGAGTAGCTTGCCCATAAATGTAGACTCGCTTATAAAATTGCTCATAATTCCATATATGAAATTATGGTAATAAGTTCCCATTATGACTTCTTCAGTCATACCAACGACTGTCTGTGCGATAAAAACTCCTATTATCTGGTAGAGTATATACAGAGTCATGCACAGTATTGGAATTCCCGTAAGAGGTCTTAGCATCATTTTTCCAAGGTTTCGAGAAAAAGACGTTCTATTCTCGTCATCTATTACTATGCTCTCAATTATCGAATCCACCTTGAGCCTTCTTTGCGTGTATATGTCCTCCCGTAGCTTTGGCACATCCACAGCATTGCATCTTTTGATTATGTTTTCATCCTCTTCAAGCGCCAAAAGCCTTTCAGAGTCCTTCTCAGAATAGTTTGCAACCTGCATGAGGTTCTGCGTGACAATTTCAAGCCTGTTTCCAACTTTCGCGCTTCCAAGAGCCTCCTTGACTTCAGCAAGACCCTTGCCCTTTATGGCCGTAGTCGGTATTACACTCACTCCTAGTTTTTGGGAAAGCAGTTCAATGTTTATTTTCACGCCATGCTTTTCCACATCGTCCATCATGTTCAGCGCCACTATTACAGGTTTGCCCATGTCTATTATCTGCTGGGTCAAAAACAGGTCCCTCTCCATATGGAGCGCATCTACAACATTGAGTATGGCGTCCGCATCGAGTATTACATCCCTCGCTACTCTTTCTTCGTCGTTGAAAGATGAAACTCCATAAACGCCCGGGGTGTCCATTACAATATATTTATCAAACTTTCCCGAACTTATATCGACTGTAGTTCCAGGAAAATTTGAAACGTCCACATACATTCCAGTCAAGTAATTGAAAAATACTGATTTTCCTACGTTGGGATTTCCTGCGAGAACTAGTTTTATATTATCTGAATCCATTTCTATGTTAGATGCAAAATCGTTACAACTTGACATTCATATACCTCCTAGATTGCTTTTACTGTTATTGTTTTTGCCAGATTTCTTCCTATTGCAATCTCTTGAAATCTGTTTTGAAGAACAACAGGACCTGAAGGAATTTTTTCAAAGCATGTAAGCTTTGCCCCTTCGTATATTCCAAGCCTTATTGCCTGAGATCTTATTCCCGCGTCTGGAATATTCGTTATTTCTATTTTTTGCCCTCTGCTTATTTTATCAAGTGTCATATTCAACCTCCAAATAATCATTTTATATTGGAATCTATAATCATTATCAATTAACTAATTATATTCTATACTAATTGATAATAAGTGTCAACGAATTTTTTGTTCTTTGATAAAAAAAAAACAATTTTATCAAAATAAAAAGCCTTCTTTTCAACAAAGAAGGCTTTTTATCATATCAAATCCTTTTAGCAGTAAATACTACTATTACATTTCTTCCTGCATAAGCACTTCATACGCGCTTACAACAGTCTCGTACTCTTCGTCACTGTCTATAGAAACAAGTATTTCTTCCCCATTTTCATCCTGCTCAATCTTGAATATTATAGCTTCTCCGTCTTCCATTTCTTCCAATGGAGCAAGTATTGCATACTCGTTCCCCTCAGCTTCAAGGGTCATTATTATTTCAAATTCAACTTCGTTTCCATCCTGGTCAAGTAGTGTTACTATATTTTCTTCCATATCTGCACCTCTTTTAATATTATTATTTTTTCATATTTTCCATGTCGAGATATCCCTGCAGTATGAATACCGCTGCAAGCATGTCTACGACTTTTTTCCTCTTTTTCCTGCTCACGTCAGCCTCTATGAGGGTCCTGTGAGCGGCCACAGTGGTAAGTCTTTCATCCCAAAAATCAACTTCGATGTCAATTTTCTTTTTCATCTTTTCCACGAACTTGAGCACTTTTTCTCCCTGAGGGCCTAGCGTTCCATTCATGTTCTTAGGAAGGCCCACTACCGCTTTTTTGACACCATTCTCTTTTATTATAGCTCCAAGCTCCAAAAGATCCTTTTCATAGCTTGATCTTCTTATTGTCTTTACCCCTTGGGCTGTAAGCCCCATGATATCACTTACAGCAACACCTATGGTCTTGTCCCCCACATCAAGTCCTATCTTTTTTTCCATAAATCCTCCCTAGCTGCCTTGCTGCGCTTTTTCATGCGCAATCTTTTCCATTATGAGCAAAAGAACCGATATTATCACAAATGATATGCTCGTAGCTGCCGAAACCACTCCTGAGTCGTTTACCGCAAAGCCCACAAAACTTCCCACTATAATTGCTATCCAACCCTTTTTCAAAAACTCTTTTTCATTGCACACCCTTTTTAGTATTCCAAAAGGCTTGTAAAAGAGCACTCCAACTATAAACAGTGCCATTATAAACACTTTGCTCCATATCGAGCCTCCTATTAGGCTCGCATTCATAGCCAGCTTTCTGCTTATTATCTGAAGTATCACTACCGGGCCTCCGGACATTATGCTCTGTATTGCACCTGCAAGGTGTGACTTGCTTCCAATCAAGAATATGTCTACAAATGCCATTCCCGCCACTACAATGCATACGAACGCAGATATTATCAACAGCTTTTTAAAATCGATTTTCACATCATACATTCTCATAACAAAGAAAAGAAAACAAAACGAAGCCGTTATTGTTCCTCCTACATTGGCACCCATTTTGGGGAATCCAAGTATTACTATTGTAACTGCGAGCACTACAATTGCCGCCGTCTTTTTTATCTTTTCCTTTTGCAAAAGCCCTGCAACCGAAAGCAGGCTGGCTCCTATGAGTATTCCCATGTACTCATTTCCAACCCCGTAGTATCTCGCTCCTATCATGGCATCATATCCAAATATCGACCTCTTTATGAGTTCTTGGCCTGTGGCCGCATCTGCAAGTATTCCGACCCCGGTCATTATGCTTATGGCTATGAACCTGTCCAGATTTCCCCTTATGAGTTTTTTGAGCGCAATATACAGTATCACTGTAAGCGAAAATATCGTAGTCACTACAAGAGTCTTTGAATCAAATCCAAATAGTGGCTCAATCAAAAGCGCAAATGGCATTACAACAGTAAGCTGCAGAATTTCCGAAAAGGCATAAAACACCTTTTCATGTACCATTCCCTTAATCAGTATGCATATAAATATCGATATCCAAAGGAGCATCTCAAATACAGCATAGCTATAGAGCACAGGTATTCTGAGTTGGTATGTGGTGCTCATCTTTTCAAATTCGGATCTTAAAAATTCAATATTGTCGCTTTTTTCTATCTTCTGTATGCTTCTTCCTACCATGAAGTTTGACTTTATACCAAAGTGATCGAGTATATCAGCAGCTATGTCCACATTCCCTATTACACCTTTTCTTCTGGTTGTATTAGAGTATAAAATGCCCTTTCCCTGCCCTTCAAATATCACTACAGGAGAAAGCCTCCTGTAGTTTTTATATTCCGAAACAGCCGGGTACGGAGAGACTATATACACCCTGTCATTTGGACCTGCCACATCCGACATCACATATGATATATAGTCGCTTATGTTGTCATATATCTTTTCCTTCATTTCGCTGTATGTCTTTTGGCTCAAATTTTCCCTGTACAGGTCCAGCCTGTGGGTGTCTCCCAGTTCAATAGCCAGTACGTCGGTTTTTGAATAATAGTCATTTGCATATTCTTTCAGGGACTCGTAATCCGTCCTTATGCCAAAAGGCATTTTATCGTCCTGTACATTTATCCCGTCTATCTTCCCATTTTCTATGCTGCCGTTTTCATCCATTCCTAAAAGACATGCGTAGCTGTGATTTTTTTCGGGAGTGCTTGAATTTCCTATTACACTTACCGTCTTGCCGATTTTACTCAGCTCTTTTTGGAGTATTCCCGGATGAGCTCCGTATTCTCCAGACTCATTGGTTTTATTGAGCTTGTTTATGTTTATATCGTTTATGTTTTTTGGCTCGCTGCCAGTCCTTCTTTTGAATATGGCGCCGCTTTCCTCGTCCAGCGTGACAAAATTCACATCTTCGGGCTTCAAGTAAGCCCTGGTTCCCCATCCTATTGAAGCATATGACCTGATGTCACTTGTCCCCTTTGACCCTCTTATGTTCATAAGCGACATATAACCTCTGTCTTCAAGCTGCCCATTTACGGATTCTATCTGGAGCATATCCTCCATTCCCACTCTGTTTAGCATTATGATTATCACTTTGCCGTTTTCAGACTGCGCATGACAAGCCCCCATAAAAGACTGCAAGGCAAACAGGATGGTCAGAAAAATTGCGGTAAATCTTACTTTCACACTATATACCTACTTTCCCTGCAAGTATGAATTTAAAAGTTCCTCTATCAGTTCATCTCGCTCTACTTTTCTTATTACGCTTCTCGCACTTTTATGGCTTGTTATATACGTCGGATCTCCCGAAAGTATGTATCCTACAAGCTGGTTTATGGGATTGTACCCTTTTTCCACAAGCGCCTCATATACCACTTCAAGCACTTGCTTCGGAGTCATCTTATCGTCTTTCACCGCTTCAAATTTCATTGTGTTTTTATTCTCAAAAGTCATATTATCACCTTCTAATATAATAAATTTTACCTCTTATGACATTATAACACACCACAATGAGCTTAGTCTTGAATTACTTTAATTAGCCGAATAAGGAGCAGTTCATTCTGCTCCTTATTCATTTACACTGCATAATTTATTCTATTTTAGTTGCGACTTTATTATATCCGAAACCTTTGAAAGCGCTTCATCCACTTTAGAAGGATCTTTTCCTCCGGCTTGCGCCATGTCCGGTCTTCCGCCGCCGCCTCCTCCAGTCATTTTCGCAACCTCTCTTACTATATTTCCTGCATGTACTCCATTAGACATAAGGTCCTTTGTTGCAGCACATACGAAGTTCACCTTGTCCCCAGATACATTCGCAAGCACTATTACGGCAGATCCCATCTTGTCTCTAAGCTTGTCAGCACTGTCTCTTAGCGAATCCATGTCAGTATTTTCAAATTTGTAAGCTATGAAGTCAACTCCGTCCACGCTTTGCTTGCTGCCTAGTATATCGTCTATTGAGCTTGAAAGCAGTTTTGACTTCATTGAGCTCATCTCTTTTTCCATGTCCTTCATCTGGCTTATAACCGCGCCTGATCTGTTTACAAGGTTGTCCTCTTTGGCCTTTAGCACAGAACAAACCTCGTCTATAAGGGCCTGCTTCTGGTTAAGCATGTTGTAAACAGCCATTCCTGTTACAGCTTCTATTCTTCTTACCCCGGCTGCTACTCCGCTTTCCGAAAGTATTTTGAAAAGACCTACCTGTGAAGTGTTTTCAAGGTGGGTACCTCCGCAAAGTTCCATTGAATAATCGCCCATCTTTACAACTCTTACCCTGTCTCCATACTTTTCTCCAAATAGTGCAGTTGCTCCCATTTCCTTTGCCTCGTCCAGTGAAGCGTCTATCACATCCACCTTGTGGGCCTTAAGTATGTTTATATTGACTATTCTCTCTATCTCAAGAAGTTCTTCTTTTGATATTGACTCGAAATGGGTAAAGTCGAATCTAAGCTTTTCGTGGTTTACAAGAGATCCCGACTGCTCCACGTGAGTTCCAAGTACGTTTTTAAGCGCAGTTTGAAGCATGTGCGTTGCAGTGTGGTTTCTTCCAGTAGCCATTCTCATCTCTTCAATTACAAGCGAGCTTACCTTCTGGCCTGTTTTAAGAGTTCCGCTCTCTACAACCACCTCATGGTGTATTCTTCCGTTTAGGCCCTTTTGTGTGTCTGTAACGCTTCCTTTGAATCCATCTGCTATAAGCTCTCCCTTGTCGCCTACCTGGCCTCCGCTTTCAGCGTAGAAAGGAGTCTTGTCAAGTATTATTGTTACTTTTTCGCCTTCTGAAGCAGAGTCAACAAGCTTGTTTTCATTAACTATTACAAGTACTGTAGATTCCATCTGAAGCTTTTCATATCCCATGAATTCGCTCTTTATGCTGTTGTCAAGGCTGTCAAACACGTCTTCCTTCCAGCCAGCGCCTTCCATGTCTCCCCTTGCACTTCTTGCTCTTTCCCTTTGCTTTTCCATTTCAGATTCGAAGCCTTTTTCATCCACTTTAAGGCCTTCTTCTTCTGCAATTTCTTTAGTAAGGTCTACTGGGAACCCATATGTGTCGTAAAGCTTGAATGCATCTTCTCCTGATATTGTATCGCTTCCAGATGCCTTGACTTTTTCCATATGGTCTTTGAGCATATCCATCCCCTGGTCTATAGTCTCTTGGAATCTGTCTTCCTCTATTCTAAGTATCTTTTTGATGTAGTCTCTTTTTTCTATAAGCTCTGGGTACGCCTCTCCGCTTACCTCTATAACCTTTTCCATAAGGTTTACAAGGAATGCCCCTTCTACGCCAAGAAGTTTTCCGTGTCTCGCTGCTCTTCTTAAGAGCCTTCTAAGTACATATCCTCTTCCTTCGTTAGATGGCAGTACTCCGTCAGCTATCATAAATGTAACGGCTCTTACATGGTCTGTTATTATTCTTATGGAAGTATCGCTTTTGCCGTCTTTTCCATATTCCGCACCTGAAATCTCAAGTACGCCGTTTAGTATGTGCTTTATTGTGTCGACTTCGAATATGGTATTTACATCCTGCATTATGCATGCCATTCTTTCAAGACCCATACCTGTATCTATGTTTGGTTTTGGCAGCGGATGGTACACTCCCTCTTCGTCCTTGTCAAACTGAGTGAATACGTGGTTCCAAAACTCAAGGTATCTGTCGCACTCGCATCCAGGCTTGCAGTCCTGGCTTCCACATCCATAAGCTTCGCCTCTATCGTAGTATATCTCAGAGCAAGGTCCGCAAGGTCCCACTCCTATTTCCCAGAAGTTGTCGTCCTTTCCAAGTCTTACTATTCTTTCAGCTGGAATTCCAACTTCCTTGTTCCATATTTCAAACGCCTCGTCGTCATCTTCATATATAGTTATCCAAAGCTTGTCAACCGGCATTTCAAGGTGCTTTATAACAAACTCCCATCCCCAGTTTATTGATTCTCTTTTGAAATAGTCCCCGAAAGAGAAGTTTCCAAGCATCTCGAAGAATGTTGCATGTCTTGCAGTAACACCTACATTTTCTATGTCGCCTGTTCTTATGCATTTTTGGCATGTAGCCATCCTCTTTTTAGGAGGTTCTTCCTTGCCCATGAAGTACGCCTTCATAGGAGCCATTCCCGCATTTATAAGCAAAAGGCTGTCGTCTCCCTGTGGCACTAGCGGATAACTCTGTCTCACATAGTGGTCTTTTGATTCAAAAAAATCAAGAAATCTTTTCCTTATTTCATTTAAACCTAGCTTTTTCATTTGTTACCTCCCTGATAAACAAGCACGTAAAAATAAATCCCTCGCCTCCTGCTTCTCAAAGCGAGGCAAAGGACTTTATATGCAGCATGCTTGCAGCATTTTTTTATTTAGTAGTTATACTTTAAATATTAATACATACAGTTTAATTATGTCAATATCATAAGGATAAAATAAACTCGTATACTATATATTATATGGCTTTTTCTATTATTCCTCCGCCGAACACATAGTCTCCTTTGTATATCACCACTGACTGACCTGGAGTTATGGCCCTTTCAGCGTTTTCAAACACTATTTCAACCTTGTCTCTTCCTAATTTGTATATGTTTGCCTTTTTGGCCTTGGCGCTGTATCTCACCTTGGCATATACCGTCATTCCGTCTTTTATTTCATCACAGTATATGAGGTTGAAATCTTTTGCTATGAGGCCTTTTTTGAAGACATCTTCATTGTCTCCTATTATGACTTGGTTTTTCTTTGCATTTATACCTACTACGTATGCTGGCTTTCCTAGCGCTATGCCAAGCCCTTTTCTCTGGCCAACCGTATATTTTACTATGCCCTTGTGTTTTCCAAGAACTTTCCCGCTCTTGTCCACAAAATTCCCGCAAGATATATCCTTTTTTGAATACTCCTTTATGAACCTGTAGTAGTCGTCATCTTCCACAAAGCATATTTCCTGGCTGTCGGGCTTATTTGCAGTCACAAGGCCTATCTTTGCAGCGATTTCCCTTATCTGGTCCTTGTTGTAGTCTCCAAGCGGTAGAAGCGTCCTCTCCAGCTGGTACTGAGTCATATTGTAAAGAGCGTATGTTTGATCCTTTTCGTCCGTCTCGGACTTTTTAAGAAGATATCTTCCACTTTCACTGTCATAGTCAACCTTCGAATAGTGTCCCGTAGCTACATAATCGCATTCAAGCATTTGAGCTTTTTTTAAAAACGCATCGAATTTTATGTGCTTGTTGCACGCTATGCACGGATTCGGAGTCTTTCCTCTCAAATATTCGTCAACAAAATAATCTACGACTTTTTCCCTGAACACGTCTCTCATGTTCAGCACATAAAACGGTATTCCAATTTTTTCGGCGACCATTCTTGCATCTTCAACCGCCGACAATGAACAGCACGCCTTCTCCCTTTCAGCTTCTCCGTCCCAAAGTTTCATGAATACTCCTATCACGTCGTATCCCTGCTCTTTCAGAAGATATGCTGCAACTGAACTGTCCACGCCACCGCTCATTCCTATCATTACTCTTTTCTTCATAAAACCACCCATCTTTATAATATAAGCTTACTTCACATAATATTACAACAAACTCTAACTTTAATCAATAAAAAAGACCTGCTGACTATACAGGTCTTTTGAAATCTTACTCTTCTTCGTGGTCATGATCGTGATGAACATCTTCAAATTCTATACCGTCAAGCTCTTCTATGTGAATATTGTGCTTCTTGGCGTAGTCCAGAAGGGCTCTCTTTATTGTCTGCTCCGCAAGAACTGAACAGTGTATCTTTGGTCCTGGAAGTCCTCCAAGAGCATCCACAACGTCCTTGTTTGTAATAGCCAATGCTTCCTTTATAGTTTTCCCCTTTACCATCTCAGTTGCCATGCTTGAACTTGCAATTGCCGATGCGCATCCGTAAGTTTGGAATTTAACATCCACTATTACATCGCCTTCTATTTTAAGGTAAACCTTCATCTCGTCTCCGCATGCAGGGCTTCCCGCTTCTCCTATACCGTCTGCATTAGGTATTACACCTACGTTTCTTGGATTTACAAAATACTCCATAACCTTTTCATTATACATGAGCTTCTTCCCCTTTCATGAACTTATCGTACAGAGGAGACATTCCTCTTAATCTTTCAACTATTTTTTCAAGATGGCCTACAACGTATTCTATGTCCTCTTCACTTGTCATATCTCCTATTGAAAGTCTAAGCGAACCATGTGCTATCTCGTGTGGAAGACCTATGGCCATAAGGACATGCGATGGATCCAGTGATCCCGAAGTGCATGCCGAACCGCTTGATCCTGCGATTCCCACTATGTCAAGGCTTAGAAGTATCGCTTCGCCCTCTATGAACTTAAAGCAGAAATTTGCATTCCCTGAAAGCCTCTTTGTAGGGTGTCCATTCAGTATTGTATGCGGTATTCTTTCCATTACGGAATTTATAAGCTTGTCCCTAAGCTGTGTAGTCTTTTTTATATGCTCTTCTATATTCGAAGTTGCCAGCTCTACAGCCTTTGCAAATGCCATTATACCTGCAACATTTTCAGTTCCTGCCCTTTTTCTTCTTTCCTGAGCTCCTCCGTGTACAAGCGGATGAAGCTTTATGCCCTTTCTCATGTAAAGAGCCCCTATTCCCTTAGGCCCATATATCTTGTGCGCCGTTATAGCCATAAGGTCCACTCCAAGCTCCTGCACGTCTATTTCTATGTTTCCAAGAGCCTGCACTGCATCAGTGTGGAAGAACACTTTCTGTTCCTTGGCTATCTGTGCAATTTCCTCTACCGGCTGTATGCTTCCTATTTCATTGTTGGCATACATAACGCTTATCAATATTGTAGTGTCCTTTATGGCGTTTTTAAGGTCCTCTATATTTATTATTCCATACTCATCCACATCAAGATAAGTAACTTCAAATCCATGATACTTTTCAAGGTATTCACATGTATGAAGCACTGCATGGTGCTCTATTTTAGATGTTATTATGTGGTTTCCCTTGTCCTTGTATGCAAAGGCTATTCCCTTTATAGCCATGTTGTCCGCTTCAGATCCTCCGCCTGTAAAGAATATGTCTTCAGGCTTCGCATTTATGGCCTTTGCTATAGTAGCTCTAGCTTCAGTTATTGCATTTTTGACGCTTCTTCCGAAAGAGTGTACGCTCGATGGGTTCCCGAATTCTTCATTAAGATAGGGAAGCATGGCTTCGACAACTTCTTTTTTTACAGGCGTGGTTGCTGCGTAGTCCATATATACTCTTCTTTTTTCCATATAATAATTCAGCTCCTATCTTTTAATTTTGATTTCTATTTGCATTTTCTTGTAGTGGTCATTCACCATGTCTTCAAGAGTTATTCCATCCATTACCGAATCTATACTTTTTTTCATCTTTTCCCAGACTTCTTTTGTCACACAAATCTCCGCATTTTCGCATGAGCCCTGATCCACGACACATTCCGATGGAACAAGCGGCCCTTCAAGAACCCTTATTACATCTCCCACGGTGATTTCACCCGGCGGCTTTGCCAAGAGATACCCTCCCTGCGAGCCCCTTACACTCTTTACGAGCTTTGCCTTTTTGAGCGGTGACATGATCTGTTCTAGATACTGCTCCGAAATGCTTTGCTGCTTTGCTATATATTTAAGGGCCAAAGGACCCTTTCCTTCATTTAGTGCTAATGAAAACATCGCCTTAAGGCCGTATCTGCCCTTTGTAGATAAAATCAAAAGATCACCTTCTTTCAATCCCTAGTAAACCGATAGGAATTCTTAGGTAAAGTATATTACAGCGATTCTTTTTTGTCAATATGTCAAATTTGTTTTTTTGAAAACCTTTTCACAAGTTCCTACAATTCGCTTGCACAGCCATTTACACGCCGTATTCGTCCGAATTTTCCATATTTTCAGAATACCATTAAGCATCAACATAAGATATGCTGATGCCATGAACCAATTCGGATTTTTGAAGCTTTGCTGGGTTACTCATTGAAATTCTAGCAAAGAACCAATCGGAATCCCAAATGCACAAAAGCCGCCGGAATTATCCGGCGGCTTTATTTTTTCTAATATACTTATTCTTCTTTAAGCTTCTTTAAGCGATATTAGTAGCTGCTTGTCTGAAACCATTTTTCCTTCGTCCACGTATATCTTTTCTATTACACCATTGCACTTGGACACTATTGTTGTCTCCATCTTCATGGCTTCTATCACTATAAGAGGCTGGTTCTCTTCGACTGCGTCTCCCTCTTTTGCTATGATCTTTATTACTTTTCCAGGTATGCTCGCGCCTACTTGGAGCTTGTCTGACATGTCTGCTTTTAGTATGTGATCCTCAGCAGTTTGTGCATTCATGTCCTCTATTTCAACTTCTCTTCTTGTTCCATTAAGCTCGAATGTCACCGTCTTCATTCCGCCGCTCTTTGCTTCTCCAATGTCTATAAGTCTTATAGAAAGAGTCTTTCCTTCCTCTATCTCAACTTCGCACTCTTCTCCCTTTCTAAGGCCATGGAAGAACACGTGGCTTTCAAGTCTTGAAATGTCAGTGTACTCGCTCATGTAGTGTCTTAGGTAGTCCTCGTAAACCTTAGGATACAGGCAGTAGCTTATTACGTTTCTCATGTTAGCATCTTTTATTCCATGCTTTTCTGCAAGATGTTCCTTTATCTTGTCAAAATCTTCATCCTCAAGAAGCTCTCCAGGTCTTGAAGTTATAGGCTCGTCACCTTTTAGCACTACTTCCTGAAGATCTTTAGGAACTCCTCCGACAGGCTGTCCTATCATACCCTTGCAGTAGTCAACTACCGAGTCTGGGAATGAAAGGTTCTTTCCTGCTTCACATATGTTTTCATTGTCAAGCTCGTTTTTCTCCATGAATATGGCAAGGTCTCCAACCACTTTAGATGATGGCGTAACCTTTATTATGTCTCCAAGAAGATCGTTTGCCATCTTGTATTTTTCCTTTACTTCCTTGAATCTCTCGCCAAGTCCAAGACTTTCAACCTGAGGCTTAAGGTTTGAGTATTGTCCTCCAGGAATCTCGTACTTGTATATCTCCGCAGAAGACGTCTTAAGGTCACTTTCAAATCCGCCGTATACTCCTCTTAACTGCTTGTAGTAGTCATCCAGCTTTCCTATGTTTTCCATGCTAATGCCCGTTGCTCTTTCCGAACCTTCAAGAGCCTCTACAAGGCTGTTTAGAGATGGTTGGCTTGTAAGCCCTGACATCGCTTCAAGCGCACAGTCTACAACGTCAACACCTGCATCTGCAGCCATCATAAGCGTTGCTATTCCGTTTCCGCTTGTATCGTGAGTGTGAAGGTGAACTGGAAGCGATGTTTCCTGCTTAAGCGCCTTTATAAGCTTGTGCGCAGCATACGGCTTAAGTAGACCCGCCATGTCTTTTATAGCTATCATATGAACTCCAAGGCTTTCAAGCTCCTTGGCCATGTTCACATAGTATTCTAAGTTGTATTTTGTCCTTGTCTCGTCAAGTATATTTCCTGTGTAGCACAGTGACGCTTCTACAAGCTTTCCTGTCTTTAGTGCTTCTGCTATAGGAAGCTTCATATTCTCAACCCAGTTAAGGCTGTCGAATATTCTGAATACGTCTATTCCTGAATTTGCAGACTCTTCTATGAACTGCTTTATTACATTGTCAGGATAGTTTCTGTATCCTACGGCGTTAGAAGCTCTAAGAAGCATCTGGAACATCACGTTAGGAATGCCCTCTCTAAGCTGCTCAAGCCTTCTCCAAGGTGATTCTTTAAGGAATCTGTATGCAACGTCGAATGTAGCTCCTCCCCACATTTCAAGTGAGAACAGATCGCTCATGCATTTACTTGTAGCTTCCGATACCTTAAGGAAGTCATTAGTCCTGAACCTTGTAGCCACAAGCGACTGATGGGCATCCCTCATTGTTGTATCTGTAATAAGAAGTTTCTTTTGGTCTTTTACCCACTGTGCATATTTCGCTGCTCCCATTTCCTGAAGCATGTCCCTAGATCCCTTTTTCACATCAAGCATGGATACGTCCGGAGCAATTACATTTTCAAAGTCCTGCTTTTCGCCTTTTCTTTCGTTTACCATTACATTTCCTATGAAATTAAGTATCCTTGTAGCTCTGTCTTTTCCTTCTTCTATCTCAAACAGTTCTCTTGTGTCATCCACAAATTTGGTATCGCACTTTCCTTCAATGAATTTTTCATGGCTAAGTACGTTAAGAAGGAATCCTACGTTTGTCTTTACGCCCCTTACACGAAGCTCTTTAAGCGAACGCATGGCCTTTCTTGCTGCACCTTTGAATGTTCTGTCCCACGATATTGTCTTTACAAGAAGACTGTCGTAGAATGGAGTGATTTCAGATCCTGAGAATCCATTTCCTCCATCAAGTCTTATTCCAAATCCTGAACCAGTTCTGTAAACGTCTATTTTTCCAGTATCTGGCATAAAATTATTTTTAGGATCTTCAGTTGTTATTCTCGACTGTATAGAATAACCATTTATTTTTATATCATCTTGTGATTTTATGTTTATTTCAGGTCCTGAAAGCTCACATCCCTGAGCTACCAATATCTGGCTTTGAACAAGGTCTATTCCAGTTATCATTTCAGTAACAGTGTGCTCAACCTGAATTCTAGGGTTCATCTCTATGAAGTAGTGGTTTCCAGCAGCATCTACAAGGAACTCAAGAGTTCCTGCATTTGAATAGTCAACGTGCTTTGCAAGTTTTACAGCATCTCCACATATGCTATTTCTTAGATCATCAGAAAGCGAAAATGCCGGAGCATACTCGACTATCTTCTGGTGTCTTCTTTGCACAGAACAGTCCCTTTCGTAAAGGTGAACTATGTTACCGTGCTTATCTCCTAAAATCTGAACCTCTATGTGTTTTGGGCTTCTAAGATATTTTTCAATGAATACAGCCGAGCTTCCAAACGCCTTTTGAGATTCGCTGACAGCACTTTCGAACCCAAGAATCAAATCGTCTTCTTTTTCTATTATTCTCATGCCTCTTCCGCCGCCGCCGTTAGACGCCTTTAGTATTACAGGGTATCCTACCTTTCCTGCAACCTCTTTTGCCTCTTCTACACTCATTATCTGGTGGTCGACTCCTGGAATCGTTGGAACTCCGACTTCAGCCGCCATTTTTTTTGAGCTTATCTTGTCTCCCATTTTTTCCATTGTCTGAGCAGAAGGCCCTATGAACGCTATGCCGTTTTTTTCGCATTTTCTTACGAATTCAGGGTTTTCAGAAAGGAATCCATATCCTGGGTGTATTGCATCTACACCTTTTTTCTTGGCAAGATGTATTATGCCGTCAATATCAAGATACGCTTCTATAGGTCCTTTTCCTTCGCCTATAAGGTATGACTCGTCTGCTTTAGTTCTGTGAAGACCATATTTGTCTTCTTCTGTATAAACACCCACTGTTCTTATTCCAAGCTCTGAACAAGCTCTGAATACTCTTATAGCTATTTCACCACGATTTGCCACAAGAACTTTTTTAAATTCTCTAACCACACTTATCAACTCCTAATTCAAGAATTATAACTTTTTGTTCGTATAAAGACGTATATTTTTTATTGTATTTACAATATACTTCACTTGATAAATTTATTAGAATGATACCACAAAAAACCTAATATTTCAATATCCTTATCAGGATATTATAGAATAAAAAAGCATTTTATGCCATTATTTTTTTATTTATGCCTTATTTTTTATTCGTTTCTATTTTTTTGTGACACATTAAACAATAATCATGTTGTTTTTTCCTCGCGGGTCATTGTTTTTTATTTGCATACACATCCAATTAATTTTAGCAGACAAAAAAATTTTAATCAAAAAATATTTCTTTAATCCATTTACCCTGTTTCCGCGGCGCCGAAACCATGTGAATTCAAAACAGTATCAAAAAACGCATGCAAGCTGTGTAAAACAGTCAGACTTTTTAGAATTTTGCCAAACTGTTCATAGAAATACCGCACAAAATCCTATGGAACCTGTACCATTTGAACAAAGGTAGTTTTAAACGGTTCCCAGAAATTGCGCGGCTATGATATTCCTATAATCTTTTTTTCTTTATTGAATTTAAATATTCGAATGCACCTTTTTCAAATTTATTGTCCGCCGGTATATAATATTTTGAATTTTGAATGTTTTCGGGCATATACTGCTGATGCACATATGAGTTTTCATAATTGTGTGGATATTTATAACCTACGCTCCTGCTAAGCTTTTTAGCTCCACTATAGTGCCCGTCTCTTATGTGCATTGGGATTTCCCCTATATCCTTGTTTTCAATATCGCTAAGAGCCCTGTCTATGGCTGTAAGCGCCGAATTGGACTTTGGCGATGATGCAAGCAGTATCACTGCCTGCGCAAGCGGAATTCTCGCTTCCGGAAACCCCAGTTGGTTTGCACTGTCCGTACATGCTTTCACTATGCTTATGGCATTCGGATATGCAAGGCCTATATCTTCAGATGCTATTACTATAAGCCTCCTTATTATGGACTTCATATCCCCCGCCTTTATCAGCCTTGCCAAATAGTGCAGTGATGCATCCACATCGCTTCCCCTTATGGCCTTTTGGAATGCGCTGAGTATGTCATAGTGATTGTCTCCTGACCTGTCATAATTTATCATCTTTATATCCAGGCCGTTTTCTATTGATGCGCAGTCAAGACTGAGCTGCATATCTTCACTTATATCCAGTGAAAACATAGCCGCCTCCAGTATGTTTATGGCTTTTCTCAAATCTCCATTTGAAAAAACAGCTATCTTTTCAAGCGCTTCTTTTTCATAGTTTATCGCATACCCTTCGAACTCGTCCTCTTCAAGAAATCCTATGGCCTTTTGCAGCCCCTTTACTATGTCACCTGTGTTAAGCGGCTTGAATTCGAATACTATAGACCTGCTTAAAAGCGCATTATACACATAATGGTGCGGGTTCTCAGTAGTGCTTGCTATAAGGGTGATTTTACCATTTTCTATATACTCGAGTATTGTCTGCTGCTGCTTTTTATTAAAGCTTTGTATTTCATCTATATAAAGTATTATTCCATTTACATTCGATATTTCATTGCTTTTAGATATTACCTGCTTTATATCTGAAACGGATGAGGTCGTTGCATTGATTTTAAAAAATTCCATATTCAGAGTATGCGAAATTATATTCGCAAGACTTGTCTTGCCCGTTCCAGACGGCCCATAGAGTATCATGTTTGTAATTTTTTGGGCATTTATCATGTTTGCAAGCGCTTTCCCTCTTCCTATTATATGACTCTGCCCTATCATGTCTTCTATTTTTACAGGCCTCATTCTCTCTGCAAGCGGTTTTAACATTTTAATCCTCCTAAAAAAATAAAAGTAGGGAAACCCTACTTTTATTTTTAACCCTTAAGTTTTTTAAGCTCATCCATAAGCTTGTTATTCAATATCTTTATGTGAGTTCCCTTCATTCCAAGGGATCTTGACTCGATAACTCCTGCGCTTTCAAACTTTCTAAGAGCATTTACTATTACAGACCTTGTTATTCCAACTCTGTCTGCTATCTTACTTGCTACAAGAAGACCTTCTTCTCCATCCAGCTCGTCGAATATGTGCTCTACAGCTTCAAGTTCTGAATAAGAAAGCGTTCCCACAGCCATTTGAACTACGGCCTTTTTCCTCATTTCCTCTTCAAGCTCTTCGCTTTTGGCTCTTAGTATCTCAAGCCCCACTATTGTTGCACTGTACTCGGCAAGTACCAAATCCTCATCGCAAAACTCCTCATCATATCTCGAAAGAAGCATCGTTCCAAGCCTTTTCCCACTTCCCATAAGAGGCACTATAGTTGCAAATTTATTGTAACTTTCTATGTCGTATTTGAACACCTTCAAGAACTCGTCTTTTGTAAGATTATATACCGTCTGGTTTATCCTCATAAGGTTTTCAGTGTATTCCTCCGGGAACTTTTCCTCCCCTGTCTCTTCATCCACTATAGTCGAGCTGTCTGAAACGTGTGTAAGTTCAAGACCTAGCACCTTACCTTCAGTGTTCACTATATATACATTTGCATTTAAGACTTCACTTAGTATTGTGCACAGCTCCGAAAATGAAACAGGATTGGTTCCCGATTTTTGAAGAATCCCATTTAGTTTTCTCGTTTTACTCAGCAATTCGCTAGCCATAAAAATCCTCCTCGGTTTTGTTTTTCACTTTTAATTCTCATTATATAAACCTTGCATATTCGTTTATTTTTAAACTTAATTTTCAACTTTAAATGTATACAAAGCACATCTGAATGTTATCATATTGTCGCGGATTTATCAATATCTATTTATTCTTAAATGTCTAATTATTTTAAATCTTTTTCATAGTCGCAATCTTTATTAGAACATTTCACGTATTCTCTTTTCTTTGTTCTCTTTTCCACAAGATATTCCGAGCACTGCGGACACTTTTCTCCTGTAGGCTTTGCCCACGATACAAAATCACATTCAGGATACTCTGAACACCCGTAAAAAACCCTGCCTTTTCTGCTTCTTCTTTCCACAACCTCTCCCTTTTCACATTTAGGACAGCTTATGCCAGTCTTGTTTAATATCGGTTTTGTGTTTTTGCATTCAGGGTAATTCTTGCACGCCATGAACTTCCCATATCTTCCATATTTTATAACCATGTTTGATCCGCATTTTTCGCAGATTTCATCGGTTTCCTCTTCCATAGAGACCTTCTCTATTGTCTCCTCAGCTTTTTTGAGAGCCTCTGCAAGCGGCCCATAGTACTCTTCGACAATTTTTTTCCACTCAAGGCTACCTTCTTCTACGAGGTCGAGCTTGCTTTCCATGTCAGCCGTAAACTTAACGTCTATTACATACTCAAAGTTTTGCTCCATTATCTCGTTTACTATCTCTCCCAGTTCAGACGGAACAAGACTGTTGGACTCTTTTTCAACATATCCCCTTGCAAGTATTGTGGATATTGTAGGCGAATACGTACTCGGTCTTCCTATCCCAAGCTCTTCAAGCGTCTTTACAAGTGAAGCTTCCGAATACCTCGGCGGCGGTTGAGTGAAATGCTGCTTTGGAATCGTCTCCACCACATTGAGCTCTTCGTCTTCATCTATATGAGGAAGTATAGTGTCTTCCTGCTTCGCAAATGTATATACCTTCAAAAATCCTTCAAATTTAAGCTTTGAACCATTCGCCTTAAAGCTGTATCCACCTGCATTTGCAACTATGCTCAGTCCCTCGTACACCGCATCAGCCATCATGGAAGCCACAAACCTTTCCCATATGAGCTTATACAGCTTATACTGCTGAGGCGACAGCGAGTCTTTTATCTGATCAGGCGTCTTTTCAACATATGTAGGCCTTATTGCCTCATGGGCGTCTTGAACCTTTTTCTCGCTTTTTTTCTTGCTCTTTGTATATCCCTTGAAATACTCCTTGCCCAAGTTTTCGACTATGAAGCTTTTGCCCTTTTCTAGCGCCTCATCGGATATCCTTGTCGAATCCGTTCTTATATATGATACAAGTCCGACAGTTCCTTCTCCCTGGACCTCTATACCTTCATATAGTTGCTGTGCTATCATCATAGTCTTTTTAGTTGAAAAATTAAGCCTGCTTGAAGCTTCCTGCTGAAGAGAACTTGTTGTAAATGCGGCAAGCGATTTTCTTTTTCTCTCTTTTGTCTCGATATTATTAACGACAAGATTTTCGCCTTTTATATCCGAAAGTATCTTGTCCATTTCTTCCTTGTTTTTTATATCTATCTTCTTTTGGGAATCTCCATGGAATTTAAATTCGACTTTCTCCGAATTCTTGTTTTCTGCATCTACCTGCAGTGTCCAATATTCCTGCGGTTCAAAAGCCTCTATTTCATTTTCCCTGTCACAAATTATCTTAACCACCGCCGACTGGACTCTTCCGGCACTTAGGCCTTTCCTAAGCTTTCTCCACAATAGCGGGCTTATCTGATATCCCACAAGCCTGTCGAGAACCCTTCTGGCCTGCTGCGCGTCTACAAGGCTCATATCTATTTCCCTTGGACTCTTTATGGCCTTTTTTATAGCATCCTTTGTTATCTCGTTAAACTCTATCCTGCATTTTTCCTGATCCTCAAGTTTAAGTATATTCGCAAGATGCCATGATATAGCCTCTCCCTCCCTGTCGGGGTCAGTTGCGAGGAATATCCGGTCTACTTTTTTTGCCTCTTTTTTTATTTCATTTATTGTAGGCCCCTTACCCCTTATAGTTATATACTGGGGCTCGAAATTATTTTCTATATCCACACCAAGCTTGCTCTTAGGTAAATCCCTTACATGTCCTATGGAGGCCTTGACTTTGTAATTCTTCCCTAGAAACTTTCCTATCGTCTTAGCTTTGGCTGGTGATTCAACTATAACCAAATTCTTTGCCATTAAAAGGTACACCTCCGAAAATTATGTTTCAAAATATTTATTTTACGAATTCAAAAATAAACAACAAATCAAATATTTGACCTGTATTCACATCATACAAAACTTAGGTTTTATTGATGGTGAAAGCTGTCATCAGTTCCCCTAATCCGCAGTATGACTCAAATCCAGTATACTGACCAGTCATTTATTGGAGTATGTTTAAATTGCAACAGAATATACATTCCCTCCTAATTCTAATACTATACCTTTAATTTGTAAAATATTCAACACCCCAAGTACGTCCTTTATACAAATGCCCGTATTTGCACATATAAGATCCACATGCATGCTTCCATTGATTTTCAACAGTTTTACTATCTTTTTCTCGAGTTCTGACAGCTTTGCATCTTCTTTAAATTTCCTTTTATGTATGCATGTTTTTATATCATATTCTTCAAGTATGTCCTTTATGCATGTGACAAGTTTTGCACCTTCTCTTATTATGGTATTTGTCCCCTCGCTCATTCTGGAATTTATATTTCCAGGAACAGCAAATACGTTTTTTCCCTGCTCAAGAGCATAGTCCATCGTTATCAATGATCCGCTCTTTTTAGCAGCTTCAACTATGAGCACCCCATTTGAAATTCCGCTTATTATTCTATTTCTCATGGGAAAAAATCCAGGCAAAGCATTCGTCTCTGGAGGATATTCCGATATGACTGCCCCATTATTTTCAATTATTCTCTCCATAAGGCCTTTATTCCTGATCGGGTAGGGCCTGTCCACAGAAGAGCCCAGCACTGCCACCGTCTTTCCCTTTCCAGCCAGTGAAGCTTCGTGGCTGCGGGAGTCTATTCCATAAGCCATTCCACTTATTACGCTTACCCCTTGCTCTGATAGCTCTTTTGAAAATTTCTGGGCACACATTGCTCCATATCCAGTAGCTTTTCTGGACCCGACAACCGCAATTGAAAAGTTGTCCAGCACATCCCTATTTCCCCTGTAAAAAAGCACATATGGCGGGTCAAATATATTTTTGAGCTTTTCAGGGTAACTATCTTGATCTACAGTCACATATTTCATACCGCATTTATTCAGTTTTTCATTTATATCGTCCAGATATGACTTGGTTTTATATTTGACTATGTTTTTTATTGCCTTTTCGGATATAAATTTCATATTTCTTATGTCCTTGCTGTCGTACTCCCAAATTTTATTTATGTCGCCTGTATATTCCTCAATATTTTTTATGGTCTTGTACCCAACACCATCTATGCACCATAAAAGAAGGTAAATATCACTTTTGTCCATAACCTTGCCTCCAGTAAGAATAGTATGCCTTTCTAAATGAAAAAGCCTCCGATATGTGGTTTATCTGGACAGCACGGCTCCCTTCAATATCTGCAATGGTCCTGGCTACTTTTAAAAGCTTATAGTATGATCTTATTGTCAGGTGAAACTTGTCAAAAATTTTTTCTAGAAACGCCTTTGAGTCAAGGCTCAAATCGCAAAATTTCTCAATATTGCTTGATGGGATTTCACTGTTGCTTTTTATATTAAGCCCGTCAAATCTTTTCTTTTGAATAAGCCTTGCATCTTCCACCCTTGCTTTTATATCCGATGACTTTTCTTCAAATGAGTCATTTGCAAGCTGCGAATAAGTCATGGGGATCATTTCTATGAATATATCAAACCGATCGAGAAGCGGTCCCGACAGCCTGTTTAAATATCTGCCGACTTCATTGGGACTGCACTTGCATTCTATGCTGGGGTGTCCGTAGTAGCCGCACGGGCATGGGTTTAGCCCTGATATGAGCAAAAACTCCGAAGGGTATCTAACGCTCAGTTTAAGCCTTGTTATATCCACAAATCCATCTTCTATAGGCTGCCTTAGGCATTCGAGAGTCCTTCTGTCAAATTCGGCAATTTCATCCAAAAATAAAACTCCCCTGTGGGAAAGTACAACCTCGCCGGGTTTTGCATCTCTTCCTCCACCTATTATAGAAGTCTGAGTAGCCGTATGGTGTGGAGATCTGAAAGGCCTTTTGCCCACAATGCCCAGCCTGTCATCCAAAAGGCCGCTGCAGCTGTATATTCGGCTTATCTCTATAATCTCGGAGTCCGCAAGGTCAGGCATTATTGATGCAAGCCTTCTCGCGATCATTGTCTTGCCCGAACCTGGAGGCCCTATCATAATCATATTGTGGTTTCCTGCAGCGGATATCTCTGCAGCCCTCTTTGCCGCATAATTGCCCTTGACTTCGCTGAAGTCCTCTTCAAACTCCCCGTTTGAAATCTTTATTTTCTTTGGCTTAAGCGGCTTTAGTGTTTCTTCCCGCTTTAAAAATCCTACAATATGACTCAGCTTTTCCGACGCATATACGTTTATTCCCTCCACTACAGATGCCTCGTTTACATTTTCAAGCGGGACAAATGCATTCTTATAGCCAAGTTCTTTCGCCTTTATGATCATTGATAAGACACCCTTTATGGGCCTTAGCTTGCCGTCAAGCGAAAGTTCTCCAAGGAATACACTCTCATTCGAAAGTGCATCCTCCAGTTGTACACTGCATCCTACTATGGCAATAGCCATAGCCAGGTCAAAATGCGTACCTTCTTTTCTTATGTCTGCCGGGGACAGGTTTACAAGGATTTTCTTGTTGGGGAAATTCATGCTGCTGTTTTTTATGGCTGATTTTATCCTCTCCTTGGCCTCTTTTATGGATGCGTCAGGGAGGCCTATTATGGTGAATCCCGGAAGACCTCTTCCAACGTCTATTTCCACATCGACATTAAATGCATCTATCCCGCAAAGTCCCAAGCTGTAAAATTTTTTGAACATTTTATCGCCCCCGTACCCTTAAAAAGCCCCTTCTATATGATTTATTTTTTTTGAGGCGATATACACCTCTATTACATCGAATCTGAATTCCCCATCGAATATGCCGTTTTCAGCTATGTAGCAGTTTGCGGTTTTTATTATTTTTTTCATTTTCCTGCTGTCAACCGCCTGCGATGGATATCCAAACTGTATGGAGTTTCTAGTTTTGACCTCCACAAACACTGTGCAGCCCCCGTCATTTGCTATTATATCTATTTCACCAAATCTTTTTCTGTAGTTCCTTTCAATTATCTTATATCCTTTTTTGCTCAAAAAATATTCTGCTATGTCTTCTCCAATCCGTCCGATTTCAACATTACTGCCCATGATTACCTGCCTTTTTCATCGCTGTCCATTTCATATATGAATGCCAGTATTTTAGCTACGGCATCGTACATGACTTCGGGTATTTCACTCTCCATTTCAAGCTGCATAAGACTTTGCGCAGTGCTTTCATCTTCGAGCACCTTTATGTTGTTTTCCTTTGCCTTTTCAATTATGTTTTCGGCGACAATGCCCACTCCCTTTGCCACAAGCCTTGGCGCCGAGTCCTTATCCATGTCATACTTTATGGCTGTCGCGATTTTTATACCCTTTTTAATATTCATATAATCACACCCACATGTCAAAATTAGGAAAACCTTCAGCTGCCCGTCCCGCAAACTTAACCAGGTCAGATTCTTCCATGGTTTTAAAGTTCACGCTTATATTGTTTATTTCCAGGCTTTGGAGCATTTCATGTATTCTCCCTGTATTTGACTTGAATATCTTAACAGCATTTTCATCTTCAAGCCCAAACACTACTGCAAGCCCCTTGAGCTCCGAGTATTCCAGTCTGCAGGAAACTTTGTTGAACTTCTGCGTATCAAGTGAAAACAGCACAGAATAGCCCTCATGGTCTCTTTTGTTTTTCTTCTTTTTTTTGTTTTCGGTCATTTCCATCAGTCTTTTGGAATCCCCATCATTTATAGGTATTTGAACGTATGCTCCCGTTTTAGAGACGTCATAAAGGAATTTTAGCTTTTGGCTTGCAGTCTCCATTTCAAAAGTTTCGTCTTTGTCCATTTCAAGCCCGGAAAGAAGTCTGTCTACCGTATCTGCTGCTTCTTTTAAAATCTCTTTTTTGCCTGCCAGTTTAGATCCATCACCGTCCGCATTTTTGGTTAAATTTTTAATAATATTCTCTAGTTTTTGTTTTTGTAAAGCTCCGCTTTTGGAATCCTCTTTTGCTCCTCTTAAAGCTCCAGCATCGCCTTCCGGCTCATTTTTATTATTTTCAACTTTGCCGTCTTCATTTTTCGTCTTCATTTTGAAAATCTGCTCAAACAGGTTTTCCAGTTTGTCCAATATTCCTATTATATTCTCGCCATTATATACAAATGCATTGAGTGCATTAATATTTGCCATATTGGCTGTATGTCCGTTTTTATGCAAGAATATAATATCCTTTTTTTCTATTGAAGAAATATCCATTTTCTCGGATAAATTTTTAACATTCTCTCCTTTGTTTTCTATGACTATTTCTCTTATTACATCCTTTATGTCTTTTTGGACTAAATTTTCAATTTCCCCCTTTAAATCCGTGCTGCCACTTTGAATTATAAATTTCAGCTTTTCAAACGAATTTATGTTTTCCTTTATGTTCAAAAAGTTTTCCTTGCTTAAAGGGACTTCACTCTTCATCATTTCCTTTGCTATTTCCCTGTTTTGGGCTGTATCCTGGATATTCATAGATCTTAGCAGCTTTGAAGCCTTCATATTCATCTCTCGTTGCTGTGCTCCCCCTTGTATTTGAGGCCTTATCGCTATCTCGTTCTCGCTTTTTACTATTTTGAATGACAGCTTCTCGCCCAAGAAGTTTTCAAGTGGTATATTGCTCTTGGCCGAAAGCTGCCTTCCGTTTTCAAGCAGCAGCTTTACATTGTTCATGTTGGTTTCCATTACAGTCGCTTTTATCTGGCTATTGTTCAAAAGCTTGTCTATTGCAGCCGTATTCTTATTGTATATCCCCCCAAGCAAATTACTGGAGTTTATCTTCATGCGTTCACCACCTTTCATACATATTCAGCATAAGGCATGCGCGACATAAACCTTCCGGATGTTTATGCCATGCAAATGCCTATGATATATAACTCCATCGGATTTTATACACTTCTACCTTTTTCCCATTATTGACTTTAGAAAAGACATTCTGTGTATGTCAGTTATACCATGTTTTTGTATGGCCTCATAGTGCTCTTTTGTCCCATATCCCTTGTGCTTTTCAAACCCGTATTCAGGATACTTTTTATGATATTCAAGCATTACCCTGTCCCTTGAAACCTTTGCAAGTATGCTCGCCGCCGCTATTGATATGGAATTGGCGTCTCCCTGTATTATCGATCTTTGCGGTATTTCCACTTCAGGCAGCTTGAGCGCGTCTATAAGGAGGTAGTCAGGCTTTACCTTCAGGCCCTCCACAGCCCTTTTCATAGCCAGTTTCGTGGCGTTTAGTATGTTATAGCTGTCTATCTCGCTGTGGTTTGCAGATCCAACCGAATAGTCTATCGCCTTTTCCCTTATCTCGTCAAATAGAAGCTCTCTTTTCTTTTCGCTGATTTTCTTGGAATCGTTTATTCCCTCTATGAAAACATCCTTGTCGAATATGACAACAGCGGCGTATACCGGACCAGCAAGCGGCCCCCTTCCTGCTTCGTCAATTCCCCCTACGGCCGTATATCCCCTTTCAATCAGGGCATATTCGTTTCTCTTGAGCCATTCTATCCTCTCTTTTTCATGTCTGGCCCCGTCCAGCTTCTTTGCGAGCCCCTCAGCCAGTTTTTGGACTCCCTTTCTGCCGTCTTTTCTAAGTATGTCTATGTATTCCAAATATTCTTCAATTTTTATTTCCTTTATATGCTCTTTAACTTGAGTAACGCTCATATTTTCAAACATTATAACATCTCCTTTTATGCTATGATATCACAATCACATGGGCCTTCACAATCAGACAGAACAGCATGTGTCGTAATGACATTGAAAAACCTTCTGATTGTGACATCCTTTATGTTTACATAAGATATCAGTATCGGAAGGTTTTTGCGCCATATAATAACTCAATTCACTTTTCACTCTCTATTGCACACTTTTCTTGTGTACGAGTCCATGTTCCCCATCTATTCACAAACCCAGATGAACCGTGTAAACTTCTTATTGACACTTTTTTTCACTTTGCAGGAATCAACAATTTCAATCTGCGCCTTAGATATCAAATCCGTAATATCCTCCGATGAGACAATCACCGCTCTATCAGAGAGTCTCTTTGCATTTTTAATAATATCACATTGCTCTTCTCTTGTTATTTTACTACGCAATCCATAAGGCAAATCCACAATCGAAGCATCATAATGCCCTGTAACATCTTGAATGGCCTGATTGATAACTTTCGCCGAATATTCGAAGTGTTTTAAATTCCGAGTTGCACTTCTTGCCATTTTTTCATTGATATCGGAGCCGGTTATGTTGTATCCGGCAAAACATCCTTCGAGTAAAACGGTGCCTGCACCACAGCAAGGATCGATAATACGCTTTGAGATATCCCCTTGTCCTGCAATGTTAATAAGCACTTTCGCCATGTTTGCCTTTAGGGAATTCGAGTAGGTGTGAGGCCTTTTATTATGCTCACGCCATAACCCGTTATTCCTAAGGAGTTCTCCAAAATACCAAGAACCTTCATAAAAGGTTATCCCGTAAGTCACTTGAGCTGATTCATCCTCTACGGGTTTAAACTTGCCGCAAAGCTCCTTATATAAGGCCTTTCTGCCTGCCGCATGAGTATCGCCGCTCACAAATTTCAAATACTTTATTACAGAATTTGCCGTAGTATTTTCATCCTGCTCAACTTGCAGTAACAGTTCGTCAAAAGTTGACGTCGTGTGCCTGATCTCCAATCGATTCTTTATATACGGACTTATTGACGGATTCACCGCCATGTCCGTGAAAAACACCTTTTCTTTCGGTGACATCTTGAATAACGTCCTAGCCTCGATTGCCCAAAGTGTTTCTTCATATTCTGGATAGTTTACATTATATAAATATGTTTTTTCCTTCATTACGCCTCCCACAAATACTTTTTAGTCAGCTTCTATTTTAGCATATTTGTGTGAAATTCAAGCCAATATATGTACTACTATTATTCTTTCACCAGCTCACACACCATCTCCACATGTGTTGACTACTGACGACTGCTATTTTTGTTATGCAACACTGAACTTGTAATGAATCTCAATCGTGCCGTCCTCATGGACGACAATCTTGTCAATAAAGCGATTAACTGCATCCCTTGTGATTTCTTCAAACTCAAGAAACCTTTCAAGCTCTGCCATAAGTCTTTCAAAGGACTCCATTGATTGTTCCACGCTCTTGGTGTTTTTCAATGACATCATTCGCTTTTCAAGTTCGACCATTTGTCCGTCCAAAACCTCTGATGCCATATCGTACTCCGACTTCGTTATGTCTCCGCTGGTGTATTTTAGAATCAACTTTCCCTTGTCATCTCTGTGCTTTTGTTTCTTCTTCTCGTAAGACTTTTTAAATCGCTCGTATTCTTTTGCCTGTTTTTCTACTCTCGATTCGATTTCATTATAAATCAGTTTGTTGGTTCTTCCGCACAATCGGTTATTATGTCGTGAAATAGGATTGATATAAAACCATATTTTTTAGAAGCTGAATAGAAGCTCTGCCATACATTTGCCTTTTGATTAATTTCAATTTATTTACGCTACCCTCGGCAATTCCATTATTGTATTGATAAGTTGATGCATTTACCACAGCTTCAAAGTCATTTTTTAATCCTTTTATAAAACTATTGAAAAATGAAAGGTTGTATTCTTTCTGTAGCAAAGTCAAAAAGGCATCTTTATCTAAGGTTACGAGAGAAGATTTGAAGTCATCATAAAAATCTTTAAACATTAGCAAATCAGGATATTTTTCGAAGATGTTCTTTAAATAAATATCAATACCTTCATCATAATTCCATGACAAAATATAGTTGATAATGTCTTTTCTTTTAACATATTTGTTGATTTTCCATTGATCAAATGTTATTTCAAGCTTTTTGCTGATATAGTCATGAAGTGTAGAATATTTTACATTTATGCCTTTAGATATTAAATTATTCATAACGGATTGGATGCTTTTTTTCTCTTTATACAAGTTAATAATTAAATTCCTATATTTATCCAATTGACTTTTTCTATTGCTGCTAACGTAAGTTGCCGTCTTTAAAATATCATTTGACAAGATATATCTTTTGACAGTTTTAGGACTTAAAGATAGCGAATTGGAGATTTTTTGCATGGAATAACCTTCTTTATAAAGCTTTTTAACTGTTTTAATAAGTTCCATTTTTTTTAGACTTGCTAAACTAATATGTTGTTTTGGAACTTCATTTTCTTTTGGATTAGTTTCAATATTTTCAGATATATTATTTACCACAATTCTATGAGGGAGTATATTTTTAACTTCTTTAATGATTGCATTTGATAAATTCATTACCAAGTGAAATCGATCTGCTATATGTGTGTATGGTCCAGAAATTGCTTTATATTGATGTCCACGATCTCTGGATATCAATTTTAGATTAGGATATTTTTTCAGTATGCTTTCAACAGCAGAAGTCTCTCTACTATCTATAATATCGATGACCTTCTTAGTGTTAATATCTATTACTATGGTTCCATATTTATTATTTTTTTTAATGCAAAATCATCAATAGCAACTGCTGTAACCGTAATAGGATCTATTTGATATTGCCACTGTTTGCATAACCTTAGCAAAGTATCCCCGGAAATCACAATATTATTTTCTCTACAAATTCTCGAGGCTTTTTCAGAACTGCTAGTAAAAGCCAATCTTAGCAATAAATCATTTAATCGTCTAGTTCTACGAGCTTTTGTATCTGCCAATTCAGCTATTGACTCACTAAAAATTTGACACTTGCAATTTGGATTTTTGCAACGAAATTTTTGGAGTCTAATTTTTAAAAATAAGGCTTTTTCTATAATGGATAAATCTTGAAGTGTTCTATTAAAATAAGTTGAGATAACTTTTGAGGAAATCCCACATTTTGGACAAGAATAGCAAGATCTTGTGCTTTCAAAATACAGCGTAATCTTGTTGTCCTCTTTTGAAATTTCAGTATTTTTTAGATATTGTGGAAACATATCGCTTATTAGATTAAATTCCATTTTCATCACCTAAATATAGTATATGTGAATGAAAATAAAACCTCAATAACCGATTATGCGGAAGAACCACTCCTTAAAAATCATATATATGGACACACCCCTTATTAGTTTTCCAGTGCTTTTAATCCTTCCTTCTCTTCAATCAATTTCCTTATTCTTTAGTAGATAATATAGTTTAATGAATCATTCTTTTTTATGTCAAGAAAAAATATATAAAAAAAGAACGACAATAAAGTCGTTCTTTGGATGGGTTACACTAAATTGGACAGAAAAGTTAAGGTGCGGTAATCTAAAAATATAAATAAACAAATAGGAGAGATTACTATGCCAAGAAGAGAGCGCCGAAAATTTACCGATGAGTTCAAGAATCAAATGGTACAACTATATTTAAATGGAAAACCAAGAAAGGAAATAATAGCTGAATATGATCTCACTGGATCAACATTTGATTATTGGGTAAGACAAAGCCAAAATTCAGGCTCCTTCAAAGCAAAGGATAATCGAACTCCTGAAGAAGATGAATTAATTAAACTCCGCAAGGAGATCAAGCAATTGAAGATGGAAAATGACATTTTAAAGCAAGCAGCGCTGATAATGGGACGAAAGTAAATGTGATAAGGCAAAATGCTCACAAATACAGGATATCAGCAATGTGTAAAGTCCTGCAAATGCCAAGAAGCACCTACTATTATGAATCCACAAAGACAGTTAAACAGGATGAGATAGCCGAAAAAGTAATAGAAATTTTTAATAAAAGTCATCAAAACTATGGAACAAGAAAAATCAAAGTAGAACTGCAAAAGCTTGATATTACAGCTTCGAGAAGAAGAATAGGTAGAATCATGAGAGAAAACGGCCTTGTCAGCACATATACAATAGCACAGTTCAAACCCCATAAAAGTGCTTGTAATGAATCTAAGGTTACCAACGAACTTGATAGAGAATTCGATACAGATGAACCATTAGCAGCTGTTGTAAGCGATTTGACATATGTAAGAGTCGGCCAAAAGTGGAATTATATTTGTATTTTAATTGATTTATTCAATCGTGAAATTATCGGTTACAGTGCTGGTGAGCATAAAGACGCTCAATTAGTAAGCAGGGCTTTTGCAAGTTTCAAAGGAAATTTGACCCATATTAAGCTTTTTCATACAGATCGAGGCAATGAATTCAAAAATCAACTGATAGATGATGTTCTTGAAACCTTCCAAATCAAGCGATCACTTAGTATGAAAGGCTGTCCATACGACAATGCAGTTGCAGAAGCGACATTCAAAATATTCAAGACAGAATTTGTAAGAAAAAAGCAATTTGAAGATTTGGATGATCTGAAGTTCCAGCTTCAAGAATATGTTTTTTGGTTCAATAATGAAAGGATTCATGGAACACTTGGATATTTAAGCCCTACGGAGTATAAGATGAAACACCTTAGCTAAGTTGTCCAACCAAGTGTTGACAATCCACTTTTTCACTAAGTTTTTTTATGATAATTCGGGAATACTTGATATTGCCAGTACTGTTCCAATTCATCCCCTCATCGAAACAATGGGTATGTTGGAAATTAACATATTAGATGGAGTTCTATTCGATTTTATCAAAACACATTCTTAATAAACATTTCTACAAAAACAGTATTAATTAAGTAATCCGCTGAGCAACTACACCACTTTTATGAGCAACTAATTGATATATTTTAGATTCAATTCCTTCATTTTCAAGTTTTCTTTGGAAGAATCTAGCTTGTGTAGAATCATGAGTGCTCATTAGGATTTGGTATTCTAAATCTAATATATAATCTCTTAACACATCAAAAACTGAGGAAGCATGCACTAAATCATGATGTTGTGTAGGATCGTCTAAAAGTAAGCCTTTCCATGGCGTCCATTGGTACTTTATCGCCATAGATAGCATTAATGTTAGCTGTAAATCAGTAAGTTGAGCTTCGCTTGCAATTTTGTAAATATCAATCTCTTCTTCATGTAAAACTGCTGATGTTTTTGCTTTAGGTATATTTCTATAAGTTGTATTACTTAATAAAGGTGCATTTGAAATCAATGGATTTATAACTATTCTTTTGAGTAATTTCTTCCAAGGATCATTAATTGAGTTTAATTCTTCATTAACTTTTTCAGAACTAGACACAACTTCAGATAGAAACTTATTTACAGCTTTTATCTTGATATTAATGTTATCTAGCTTAGTTTTTTCTTTATTAACTTTTTCAGTTTTTTCATCTAAGAATGATTCTTCACTTTTGCTGCCGGTTATTCTTTTAATTTCTCTATTGGCTTCCTGTAGTTTCTCAGCTGTCCTCCAATTAACAAAGTTTTCATCAATAAAATCAAAATTTTTGAGTGTTCTGCCTAATTCTGCAACCATTTCCTTTATTTCTTTCTGTTTATCTAGTAGCAAATTCACATTTGGCAAACCCTCAAATCCAGATTTAATCCACTCCGTATAAATACCATCTTGAATGCTATTTAACTTCGACAAGCTATCTTTTTCTTCAATTGATTTCCTATTATAGTTATTTAATCTTGACTCTGTTTTTGTTAACTCAATTTCTAAATCTTGTATTTTCTTAGTTTTCTCTTTTTCAATCTTAGTTAATCTTAAAATTTCTTTAGTTATTATTGTTTCATCTTTACCTTTTAATTCCATTTCCAACCCACTTAGCTCAACTTTGATTTTATCCATATTATTTTTCAATAAATCATTAGCAGTTGTTAATTCATCTACCTCTCGACCTAGTGACTGTATAGATAAAAGCAATTCTTCATACTCATAAGCAGGTAATATTGGATCTAATTTTAATTTATTTTGCTCATACATCTCAATATTCTTCTTATGTTGACTAATAAATCTCTTTTGACAGTCTTTCGCATCGTTCGGAGTTTTGTATTCTGGAAATTTCGGATTAATGACTTCCTGTATCTTGTTCCTATTTAATTCAAGAATTTTTTCTTCTTTTCGTATTTCTGACCTAATTTCATTTAATAATTCAATTGTAGTTTTAAGATGTTCTTTTAATTCATTCAGTATATTCAAAGCTTTTTGTTCTTCTTCAAGAGCTATTGGTATTGCCGGATTTAATCTATTCAAAGCACCATCGATTCTAACTATCAAATCAATTGGTTCATAATCTGCATTACAAACTGGGCACTTTCTTTGGTTTTTCCCTACGTTAGCTCGAATTTTACTAACAGCATCTTGAATCACACTTGAAGCCTCATTTAAAGAATCAAGAGTGTTCTTTTTTTTCATATAATCGATCTCAGCATCCTTAATTTTTTCTTGATAATATAACTCCTGATCTGAAAGTTTATGTTCTTTCTTTTTTATTTCCGGCAACTTAAATTCAATAATATTTTTATTGATACCAGATAATTCTTCCCATTGTTGCAGATATTCAGAAAGTGATTCAACTTGAATTAAAAGTTGTTTTTCTTTAACTATAGATTCATTTATTAGATTTTGTCGATCTTTAAGCTTATCAATGTTTTTGAGTTCGCTATCCAATTGCTTATATCGGTTCTTCATCTCAACTAGCTTTTTTTCATTTTCGTCTAATTTTGAACTTAGAACTTTGGCATGATTACTCTTATTGTCAAGACTCTCAAATTGAGATTTTATCTGCTGATAATCTTCTTGTTCTTTCTTAATATTTTTCAAACTATTTTCTAATTCTAAAAAACTATTCTTAATAGATGTGATATTCTCTGTTGATTCACTAATAGTTGCTAAATACTCATTATACAAGTTTCCTTTTTCTTTAATAATTTTAAGATTCGTTGTATATAATTCAACACGACTTCTTAATTCATTTAGTGATACCTCGAAATCTGAATTATCATTATATTGACGTCTCAGTGCAGTTTTAATTTTTTCGCTATATGTATGGATAGATTCTACTGAATATCTGCCATTATAGCTCTCATAGTTTATTAACTGAGCGATACTTACAATTTCAGCAACTATATCTTCCAATGGTTTTAGTTCTTTTCCCTCAACAAATTTATTCCTTTGAGCAATCAAATCTTTTATTCGATTAAGTTCTTCACATGCACTTGAATAGCTCGTTTCAACTTCTGACCTCAACATTCCAATGGCTCTTGTAAGGCTAGTTTTTTTAGAAAGTATGTTTCGAATATCTTTTCCAACTGGTAATTGCTTCAATATATCTCCCGCATCTTTGTCTTTTTTCTCTACTAACCATTCTTTCCCGTGTTGTTCAAGAAAATGAGTTAATCGATAGAGATATGGTATTGATGACTTATTCTCAGTCATGAATAAGTCATCATGACTACCCGATTTGATGCAACCTCCTTCTCTTGATAGGATTGTCTGACAGAATTTGTCTTCAGAGAAATCTAAACGTACTTTCATTTCAGACATTCCGTCCCGAATAATGGCATTTTGAGAATTTTCTATTCTCTTAATACTACCCGTTAAAGCTAATTCAATTGATTCAAATATAGTAGTTTTACCAGTTCCATTCGGTGCTAAAATAATTGTTGCTCCCTTACCAAAATCAATCACTGTTTCCTTACCAAATCTACGAGCATTTTCAATATGAATTCTCTCTATATGTTTCATATAACATTGTCTCCTTTAAGAAGTTCGTCCGCTAGTTCATTACCTGAGAGGTTTTCAAAAGCAGCCTTCCACTTATCCTTAATATCATCAGTAATCCAACCGAACTCTTTTTCTGTTTCAGCAAATGCTTTTTCAATAGGATCTTCGGGATTGAGACTATCAGAAACTTCAGAAATTCGTTGTAAAAAAGTCCTATTCACAAATTCAATTGGCTCCTCTTCAGGAAGTAAAACATACTTTCTACAAAACTGCTCAGTTGATTCTATTCTTAGACACTCTTCAACACTTACATCCCCATTTATCACCAAGAAAAGATATAGGTCCGTATTCTCTGACCCACAAAGAGTTCCTCTAATTTCTGCTATCCAACTAATAACTTTTTTCAATTCTGATTTTAAACCTTGACTATCCTCATAATCGATTTCAACAAGTACAATGCTCTTCCATCTATTAACATCTATTTTTTGTCTTTTAATGCGTAGAATCACTTTATTATATAAACTCTTATCAGAAATATCTAACAGTTCCTCAATAAATTCATTTTTTTCAACTACAATAAATCGTTCTTTGATTAGAGTATAAATTTCTGCTTTAATCGTATCTATTTTCATTTAGCCACCTCATCTACAGCTACACTTATTGCTTTATCAAAACTACAATCATACTTATTTAATTTATTTTGAAAGAACTCTTTCATCTGTGCAATGTCACCTCTACTCAATAATCGCCTAAATTTAAAGTCATTTGTAATAAGCAGTTTGGGGTTATTGGGGTATGTTAGCAATCCAACTCTTTCCTCGCCACCATAAATATCATCCTCATATATTTCTATATCAGAAGCTGTCGCTTGAGAAATTATCAAAATTTCTGAAGATTCATTCTCAATTAACTTTTTGACTCCTTCATCATCAATTCTTATTACATTACCTTTACTGGATGATGGACCACTCCAGAAAGCGAGCCCTACTGATCTCATTTCTAGTTTGTCTGCCACTACCTTCCAATCTTGATTCGTCTCGTCTGACAAACAGACAGAAGCTATAATCATAAAAAATAGAGCTTCACATATTAATTCGACTGTTTTTGGTCCAACACGTAACTCGCCTTCCACCAACATGCCTTCAGCGTTTGGGTGTAGTATTTTAGTAAATAAGCTTCTCTGCTCATCTATATTCACTTCAAGCGTTTTTTTCCATTCACTCCATCTTGACTCAACTCTATCTCTTAAAACACTCCGTTGCATTTCACGTATTTTCTTTGCCAAAGCACAATCAACAAGATTGAAGGTAATTGATAACATTTCAATATGTAGTTGCTCAGAAAAATCCTCTTTTTCGTTATTTGTTATTAAGTCTTTAGATTCACTTGGCGTAAAAATGTCTAATCCATCTAATAGTCTCATGTCAATCATATCAGTGCTCGACACCCCTAGTGTTCCACCTGTTTTTCGTCTAATAGCTTCATACCAGCTTGGTTTATCCGAACAAAGAATATCAAAAGAAGCTCTTGGGTGTAGCGATAATCGCATTAGACTTTCTGAAACTTGACAACTTTCTACACATTTACCTTGGATTTTGAGACTTCGAGCATTAGTATTATCTTCAGACCACAAAGCAGGAACGATAACAGAAGGTCTTTCAATTTCATCATTAACTTCTAAGTCTAATATTCCAGATAGATTCCAAGATGAACCCTTCGTCTTAAACATTGTCCATATTTTGGTTTCTGGTTTTATGTAGTCTTTCAGTTGAAACATTAGTTGACGAGGTCTAATGGCTCCAGCATATGTTGAATTATCATCAATATAGTTTCTAATCATATTAAAAACTGTATCTACTTCTGAGGCTCTAAAAATTTGTCCTAAATTCCTTTTAGATCTTTCATCAATCTCAGCTTCTAATCCAGGAGTACTAATTTTTAGTACTCTAATTGCTTTTAGGATTTCTTCCCAATTTTCAAATTCACACCAAGTAGTTAGCCACTCAAATATCTTCCTAACGGATGCATCCTCACTAGCAAGCCTTTCAAGGTCTATTGGAGTCGTTATACTCTTCACATGAACTTCACATAGTTGTCTAAAGTGCCTAATTTCAAGATCCTTCTTAATGTTTATTGCGCCATCAGGTAAAATTAGCCAAAATTCTTTACTCTCTTTACTGGATACTAACGCTTCTTTCATACTCTTAAAAGTCTCATCCAGTTGTGAAAGTTCTTTATACTCTCCTTCTCTTTTTTTGCTTTTTTTACCATATTTATCTCGAATACACGGATCTTTTGAAAATGGAGTTGTTTGTCTTTTAACTTGAACATGTATAAATTTAGAATCGTTCGTTTCGATTACTATATCATCCCATTTTTCTATATCCCCTTGTTCAGATCCTATTGCTATATGATGTCTATCACCTCTAACAAATGATAAAAGCATATTTGATATTTCTTCTATTACTATTGCTTTCTCATAAATCTTTGTTTGATCAAGTGCAAGTTTTCTTAACAATTCATCACCTCATTTTACACTTGGTATAGGTTATAGTCCCTAATGCAACCAATACCAACAAAATCGCAATTTGATTGAACGCATTAACTATCATATCAATCAAAAGTTATATTTTAGCATTAACAAGTTTGAAGATATTACTTATCTAACTACTAAAGAACATCGGTATTTATAATTTTTCGATTACTCCTCATACTAGAATTTTAGACTAACAACCACTCAAGAATTTCATTTTGCCCAACTCAAATATTCCCGATATTTCCACCATACAATATTTAATTGTATTTTATCACAAATAATTGCCACAATTAAACATACACACAAAAAAAAGCCAATCATTTTCAATTGACTCTTCTTTAATAACAATATTATTTACAACAACCACCACACCTACTTAATCCGTTTTATCAGTGGTCAGCACTCCACATGTGTCGTATAGATAAGCATATCCACACATAAAAGAATCCAGATGGAATGGCTAGGCCGATTTTATGGAGTTTTGTAAAATTTCTCATTGAAATGCAAAGCTGAATCCGTTGGAATTTTGGACTGTTTGAGCGAAGCGAGTTTCCAAAATTCCCGGATTCAGCGCGCATGAAATGTTAGAAATATCAAAACGTAAGATTATCGGCTGTTTATTCCGCTGGATTCTCTATTTACACATTTTCAACCGTTTCAATATTTCGCATTTGCTTTAAAGGTTTTCATAAAAAAAAGAGAAGGCATATGCCTTCTCTTTCCATTTCCCGTTCTATTCTGTTTCCTGCTCTATATCCTTCGGTCTTTCAAGGGTTATTCTTCCCATCATGCCGCTTCTGAACTCCTGAAGCACTATGTTGGCTATTCTAGTATAGTCATACTCCCTGCCAGGCAGTATGCAGCCTCTTTTCTTGCCTATAGTCTCCATTGTATCCAAAGGAGTCTCTCCAAGTTCGTCAAGCTTGTATTTGCCTGCA
>CBDULP010000007.1:0-102748 GCA_965368085.1 uncultured Peptoclostridium sp.
TCAATCCTTCTTCCGTTGAACTGCTGTCTGTCAATCCTTCTTCCGTTGAACTGCTGTCTGTCAATCCTTCTTCCGTTGAACTGCTATCTGCCAAATTGTCAATTATCGCATACACTAAGTCCGTGTTCTTTAACAAGTATCTCTTCACTCTTTTTTTATACTCAATATTTATGTCTGCTTCAATAATCAGCTTCGCCACTTCGAGCTGAAGAGCCTCAAGCTTTACATCGTCACTAGAATAGTCTACGCCAAAGTACCTTTCAAAAAAATCTGCGTCCAGGTAATCATATAAGGCGGCGTCCACAATTACTTGGCTTGAACTGCTGTATGTTGGGTAGGTATCTGCAAAACCTATTGCCCCCTGACCACTCACAGCTACAATTGCCGCTACCAAAAGCGCAACACCTTTTCTCTTGTTTTTGATATTCATATTAATTTTCCTCCATTTTTTAAAAGATATTCAGGTTACTTTCGGCTCACTCCTCCTTTTTAATTCCCATTTATTTTTTTTATATAATTTTATTATCTTTTGCATTATACAATCTTATTTGGAATATGAAAACCATACTAAAGACCCATATTGTTTTTTGAGCCCAATTCCAATTATAAGTTTCACTTGAACTCAGGTTGCTCATATCAACTGAAATAAACTCCTGAATGTCGCTGTAAATCAGACATAAAAAGGTCTCATTTTGTATTAGAATTCTTATGTCTAATCATAAAAACCAACACAAAATGAGACCTTTTTGTTTTTTGAATTCCATCTGTAATGAATAATCCGAGTCGAATTATGTCACTTGATATATTCCATCCATTATGTCTATATTGTATATGCCGTCTTTTCCTACAACCTCATTTCCATTTGGAAGTATCAGCTTTCCAGTGCTTTGTCCTTCCACTTTCAAGCTCAGACGCTTTGACGAAATCTGCGCTTTGCCCTGATCAAACTTCACAACGAATTCATGTCCAGTTTGCTCAATAATGCTGTTTTCCCTGCAGTAGTAGTATTCGGCCAGTTCGCTTCCCGTGCAATACCATACATTTTTGCCGGAAATATGGTCAAATATCTCATGTAGGCCCTCCATGTCGTCAAATATGTTTAGAAGCTGCCTTCTGCCATCGTTTCGAGCTGGAGATATGTGCTCCTCTATGCTTATTAAAAGCTTGTTTTTTATGATGTAGTCTATTTTTTTCATTTCTCTTTCAATAAGCTGCCTTTTTAATAGCTTCTTGACGGTGCCCTTTATAATCCTGCTGTCCGGATTTACATACCTGTTCAATATATGACCCGAAATAGTCGTAGGAATGTCTATCACTCCATTTTTCCCAAAAGTTTTTATATCGTAACTTGTCAGAGGATTTTTATCACTTCCTCCGTGCTCACTGTCACCATACTCTATAAGGTCGGTGTTTGAATGCCTGCACCACCAAAAAAAACCGCTTTTGTCTATGCTCTCGTCTCCAAACTCTCCTGGGTCGTATCCGCAGTACTTTCCTCCTTTTGGATAGTGTCCGAAAACCTCCTTGAATATCCGCTTTCCTTTTTCTATCGTTTCAATGGCTTCATCAAGACTCTTGAAAGTCGCCCATTCCTGCACAAAATCCTCAGTATTCTCTGCGGCAATACCGTGAGTAGTTCCATGATAGGCCATTTCAAACATGGGATTTTCGTTTATATTCCTAAAAAACGCCTTCGTCTCTTCGTCCGAATTTATAAAGTCTGATATCACTTTTATTCTGGAGCTTGATACCACTCCGCTTCTTTTTCCAACAGGCACAAAAAACGTCGTTTTGACATCCGGAAACCTTGAAAGCAGCTTTTCCCTCAGGAAATTAAAAGATGAATTGTGGCCATTTTTTGCATATCCCCAGTCTTCTCCCAAGTCTATTTTTCCGTTCCCGTTGACATCGACCCATGTATTTGCAAGATCGTCCATCCAAAACAACACCGGTGAATCGGCATTTCCATACCACTTACAAACGCTTATTCTCATCCTCCGCTACCCTCCTTAGCCAAAAGATCCATATAAACTTGAATCATACGCTCGCCATTTTCCTCTTTCGGAGCATTCTCTATACTCTTTTTATGCTTTTCCATATTCTCAATCACATCAATTGTTTTTTCATATAAATCCCCAATGTCGCGAGTCTTGAACAGTATACTCCCTGCAGGTCTTTTTGAAACATCGCTAGCTATGCTCGGCACCCCTCCATATACGGCCTCAGCGACCGACAATGAGTACCCGTCCGTATTGGTGGGCCTTATGAAAAAATCCGAATTTTTCAATATAGAGGCAAACTCAATATTTTCATGCACAAACAAGAATTTATCCTCTATTCCCTTTTCCCGTATAAGCCCTTTTATATGCTCGTAGTAGTCCTGGTTGTTTATATACCCTCTGGATATGCAATATATGAATCCCACATCATGTTCGCTTGAAACCTGTGCGCACAGTTCCACAAGCATGTCTAGGCCGTACAGGTCTTCACCCTTGTAAAAATTCATATTCGAGCCGTTAGCAGAGGCTATCATATCATGGCTGGCGATGAATTCTCTTACGTATCCGGGCAGATCTGCCTCTCCTGCGCCGGGTGGCAAAAAACCTGAAATACAGCGTATCTTGTCTTTGCCGCAGCCCCAATCTTCAAGCTTTTTTCCCACGCTTTCAGAAACGGCTATTATGACATCTGCATTTTTGAAAACGTACCGCACAAGAGCGGCCTCGACAAAACCCATGTCTTCATATTCATCCCTGAAGCTGTGGAATGACATTACCGTCTTTTTTCGCCTAACCTTGGATATAAACGCCATGGCCGCCCTGTGTTTCCAGCTAAGCGTATGAACATGTACTATATCCTCATTCATTGTAAATAAACGCCATATCACCCACAGCCTTGCCCTGGCTATTTTTTTCAAGCGCCTGTCGTTCGATTCGCTTATATTCTCAATATCATATATTGTCACCTTGATACCATTTTCCTCGAGTATGCCCGCAAGCCTTTTAATATGGACTTCAATACCTCCAAATGGAGGAGGATAACTTCCTATCAACGCAGCCTTCAAGCGCCTCACCCCTTCTACGGCTTCACCTGTGAAGTATTCACAAATTTCACTACATCGCTATAATCCCTGTTTATCCGCCTGCAGAAGCCTTCGAGCTCTAACATTCCAATATTGCCCATGCTCTTGGGATGTCCAATAACCGACAGGTAGTAGTCGTTATTTTCGCAGTCGAAATTTTTCAAGTAATGCTTTACGATGTCTATCATAACCTCTTTGCATATACCGTCATATGTGAGCATCAACGGCTGCACCAGATAGTTTTTAAGCCTCTTTGAAAATACCTCCAAAGCGCTTCTTGGCTCATCCGAAAAAGGCCTTCCTCTTGGCGGGGTTTCTCCAATTTTTTTCTTTCGCATTCTCCCTTTAAAGCTGTTTTCTATCTTCTTTGCCAGCAATCCGGGCATTTTGCAGTAAGAGCCTATTGCCATCTCAAAAACCGTGCCGTCGCCCATTTGTGCCTCGTGTTCTATGCCCATGTCGGGATCTATCCACCAGTTGATATTTCTTGGAACGTTTGTATAATCAAATCCGTGTATCCCCGTTTTCAGGCGCCCGCCTTTGAATATGCTCGAATCTATCCATATGCCTTCATTTGCAAGAACCTTCAAAAGATCCCTCTCCGGAAGCAAATTCCATCCCCCGGCCCTGAACGCTCTGCAAGCATAGCTTCTGTCTATTGGCCTTAGCAGCTCTTCAAGGTAGCTCTTCCCCTTTTTTATAATGTCCACCGCACTGGGCGATCCATCCACTCTTTCTTCAAAACCAAAATCGTGTATTCTGTATTTCGAATAGTCAAAATTCCACTCCCCTTCACTGTATGTCGAATTGAGCCAGTGGGAATGGATATGGAGCTGGACGTCATGGCCATTTTTTATGGCATACACAAGCTGATCTTCCATAGCTTCGGGAAATTCATGCATCCCAAGCTCCCTATATCTAAATATTGATAGTACATCGCTCATCAACACCAAGCTGGCCCCGTTTTCGCTCAGCATGTCCATCAGCCTGTATGTAGGCCTTATGAGAACATCCTCCTCATCTGCGTAGTTTCTTCCGAAAAAAAGCTCGTGATCGGCAGTTATGCATATGTTAAGCATCCAATTCCCCCCTTTGCGCGTATCGGCTCATTCCGCTTCTTTCCTCGCGAAAATAAATCCAAATACAATGAAATAAAAAATATATATGTTTATGCCGTAATACTGGTTCACGTTGAAATTTATAGCCAGTGAGTTTCCCGCGAATATCGCTATTGCAAACCACAAATCCTCACCTTTGCATCTTTTAACCAACATCACGAATACTGAACTGTAAAAAAATGTGTAGCTTATAAAAGCCAGCAATCCCTGTTCTGTGAGTATGTTCAACCACTGGGAGTGAATATCGAAATCGGATATGAAGTGGGTCGTCAAAAGATACGGAGCATATTGTCCAGTGCCAATCCCTATAAAAGGGGATTCGAGGAATATTTTGAAGGCTCTTTGGAATTGAATAAATCTCAAGGACTGGGTCGAACCCCTGTAGCTGAACAGGCCGTTGTAAACGTTAATTACATCATCAGAATAAGCTGTGTACATGAAAAACAAAATCACAGCTGAAACCCCTGTATAAACCAGCTTTTTAAGCACCCCCGCCTTGTCATTGTTTTGAAACATCATAAATGCGGCGAAAATAATTACTTCAACAAAAATTGCGATGTATCCCGTCCTTGTGAATGTAAGATATGTGAATACCAAGTTGAGCGCCAAGACAATAAAGTTAAACACACTCTTTTTATGCCAGAATTTATACAGCAGAACCGGAAACAGTATGGCCCCCAAATTTCCCGCTCCATTACAGTATCCGACAAGGCCTTCTACCCTTAACATTCCGTTGAACGCCTCATAAATCCCAAGAAGAGAATTTCCCAATGAAAAAACACTTACCAGTGCAATTAGCTTTTCCTTTTCAAAATTATTCCTTATGCTGTGAAAAAATAAAATAATCATATGCACCACCACATAGGTAAAAAAAATATATGCATATGTTTCATGTCTGTATATCTTAAGCACCATCAGCTGGAATGCCATCAAAACATACATAACCGCCAGGCTCACTGTGGTTATTATCATCTCCTTGGAAATTTCCAAGGAGTAACCCAAATAAATAGAATCCTCCCCATAGGCCGCTACGGCCAGATTGTATAAAATCAATACGAATGCCATAGACGTTACATATATGGTGTATTCATTGTTCAAATCTATATATAGGGGGAACGCAATATTGACCAGTAGAGTCGCAAGCATAGCATGTGCAATTGTCCTGTTGTATTTGCTTGTAATGAACAATAATGCCAAGTTGAAACAGCAAAATATCCAAAAAACTTTAATAATCGAAATCATATACTATTTCCCCTATCATGTCCCCTATGTCTTGGCTTTTCATAGCTTGGAATTACTCCCATAATCTGAATTCCCAGTTTCCTTTCCACGTCTCTAGGAGTTTTTATGGTATTGTCAATATACTCTCTTGAAAACGCTATAAACAACCCCATCATCATTCCTATAAATCCGGTGACTATAATTATAACCATCTTTTCAGGCTTGGCCGGGCTTTTTGGCACTTCCGCCATATCCAGTACCTTTACATTTTCCGTGCCCATTAGTCTTTTTATTTCATCGATAAAAGAAATTGCAATATCGTTGGCTATACTTGCCGCTTCATCTGGGCTTTTGCTCATGACAGATATCTCTATTATCTCGGTATCCGCAAAAATAGTTGTTGAAACCATTTTGCTGAATTCATCAACATCCATGTCCATATTGAAATTCTCCATGGTCTTTTTCAAAACAGCATCTGATTTGGCTATCTTTCCATAAGTATTAACGAGTTTTTGATTTAAAACCACATCGTCAAAGTCGAGATATCTCTCAGTTTCGTTCTCTATTCTGTTTATTATAAGGCTTGTGCCAGACTCGTAAACAGGCTCAAGCACAAAAAAGCTGACTACGGCGCTTATTGCGATTGTTATCAACGTTACCGCCATAATTATCTTTTTTTGCTTCCACGCTATTTCAAAATATTCTCTTAACCCGTATGTTTCTTCCATTTCAATTCCCCTCTTCAGACTTTTCTCGCAATCTTGCTCTCCAAATCCAATACCACATTACTCCACTCGTACCTCTCATTTCTGCTCATCCAGGCATCCGGCATAATTCCCGTTTCCATAAGATTCACAATGTCAGTTATGGCCTTTTGAATGTCAGGGCTATTATTTCTGACCACTGGACCCTTGTCTGCGCCGGCCATCATATCCAAAAGCGGATCATGCTCATCTCCAAGTATGGTAAGTATGCAGCTGTCGGCGCCCATATACTCATACACCTTGCCCGGTATCTGACTTGAACCCCGGTTTCCCCACAACAGATTCACATTCGAAAAAACCATATATCTTAGCGCTTCTTCAAACGGCACTCTCTTTTTAATGCTTATAATATCCAAATCGTCAAAGCGCTGGATATTTTCAATATTGTCGATATCTCCAATCAAAACTATGTTGAGCTTTTCATAGATTTCCGAGCAGCTTGATTTTATAAGCCTTATTGCATCGATGAACGGATCCACATCCCTTAGCTGCGTATATATGGCACCGGTGTGTACAATATTTATCTTCCCCTGCACTATCCCCTCCGGCGCGCCCGTTTCCCTAATATTTTCGTAATAGGAGCCCTCATACCCCCTGTATACTATGCTTGTCTTGCCGCGATCCATACCAAAAGCATCAACATACACATTCCTCGTCTGCTCAGAAGTAAACAGGCATGCATCTGCCTCCCTTACAACATTCCTTTCGATGCCCTTTTCGTAAAGCTTTCTCAGCAGAGGCTGATCTTTTCTTTCACTGCTTTGAACAGTCCACGGATCGCTCCAGTACGCTACCCAGCGTATCTGTGGGAATATTTTTTTAATCCTGCATGCAACCACATGGCTCGACGGAAGCTCGTGCATTGAAAATATAACATCGTATTTCCCTGCTTCAATAAGCTCCTTGGCCCTTTTCACCGCATTTTTTTGCCAAAAAACAAAAGAATCGGGGACCGCCATGTATTTTTTCAATACGCCTTTAATCCTTGCCTTGCTCCTCGCCCCTGACCTTTTGCTATCATCACTTTCACCTTTTTTTGAATATGTCTTCGAATACACAGATCCTGCAGATTCCCTGTAGACCTGCACATCATCGTCTATTCTCTCATGCAGGGCATTGTCGTAATATATATGGTCCTCGTTATAACTGCACGTTACGACTCCAACATTGTGCCCAAGTCTTTTCAGATAGTTTGCATAATACAGGCTCCTTATGCTGGCTGAATTATTCATGGGGGGAAAATATATCGTTATGAAGAGTATGTTCATGGCTTCTCACTCACCTTCCAAGCTTCCTGTAGAGCTTCCTTCTACTTACATAGTACCCGTGCTTATTAAAGTAGTACATAAGTCCCTTTATATGCTCAAACGCCAGCTTTCCAAAAGGGTTTTTCCTGCTCAATCTCTGGTAATGGTGAATGATCTTGGTGCCTGTGACTGCAACAACTCTGTAGTCACCCTTCCATATTCTCAGGCATAGGTCAACGTCCTCAGGTGAGTAAAATATCCTCTCGTCCAACAGCCCCACCTCATCCAGCGTCTGTCTCTTGACAAGCCAACATGCTGAAATTGCAAAATCTATATCGAAAAACTCCTCGTCCTTGTCAGACTCCCAATCAGCATACGATTCGTCTTTTTCACCCCAGCTATACAAAGCTTCAAACGGAGAAAGCTTGCTTAACTTCTGAAATAGCGTTGGAAACTTCTTGAAAGAATTCTGCCTGCTGCCATCCGCATAAAACATATACGGCGCCGCCAAGCCTATATTCTCGTTTCTTTCAAATACATCAACAAGCTTTTCAAAAGTTCCCTCCAACACAACAGTGTCCGAATCCAGTATGCATATATATTTGCTCCTATTGCTCGCACGCCTTATCCCTATATTGCGCGGCACTGTGGTTCCCTTGTTGCTGCCAAGCTCCACAAGGTCCACTCCGTCATAACTTTTGACTATCTCTCTCGTCCTGTCTTTTGAACCATTGTCCACAACAATGACTTCGTTTTGCAATCTCACACTGCTTAAAATAGATTTAATGCAGTTTCCTATGTATTTTTCTGAATCCCACGTAAGTATTACAAAACTTATCATTATTCCGCCTTCTTCCACGTCAATACACCCCTTCCTTATTGGTATAGTGAAAAATACCACGACAGCCCGTCCATGATAGTAACCATTAAAAATTTCATGTTTCGTATTTCCTCTGTGCATTGCAAGCTTTTTTATCACTGCCACTCTTTATTTTCTTCCTCGAAAGGCACAACACCAATCACCTGTATTCCTAGATGTTTTTCAACATCATTCGGAGTCTTTATTGTGTTATCAAGATAATCGCTTAGAATTGCTATGAACATGCCGCCAATCAATCCCATAAATGTCGCAAACAGTATTATCAAGGCTCTTTTGGGATTCGCCGGCTCGAGAGGTACCTCCGCCGCGTCTATTACGTTGATATTTTGAATCCCCATTATCCTAGACACTTCTTGGGCAAACACCAAAGATATGTTATTTGCAATATTAGCGGCCAGCTGAGGACTGCCGTTATCCACCACTATCTCCATCATTTCCGTTTGTTCAAGCAAGTTGACACTCACAAGCTTTCTAAACTCTCTAATTCCCATATTTATATTCAAATTCGCCATGACCTTCCTTAGAACCGTCTTCGACAATATGATTTTTTCATATGTGTTCACAAGCTTTTGATTGATTATGATATCGTCATACTCATAGTACGGTTCGTCTTGTTGCGCGGCCGGTCTTTTCACCATCAAAAGCGTACTGGCCTCATATTCAGGCTCCAGCACAAAAAAGCTCAATACAAAACTTGCCACAAGGGCTATTAAAGTCATTACAAGTATTGTTCTTTTCCTGCTGTACAATATTTCAATATAATCCCTAAGTTCAATTTTTTCCTGCATATCATCACCCTTATTCACAATATTAAGAATTGCTTTTATGTTCGTTTTTAAAATTCCCAAAAATCCTGGCCAGTATCTTGGAATTCAACTTTTTCAAATTACACTTCGAATTGCCACTATCTTGGCCCTTAAAATCATTAAGAACTATGCCCAATATATTTGCATTCACCTTATCCAGATTTCGCTTCGCCTTTTGAGCCATTTCTGCCTCAACGTGTCCAGAGCCGCATACCAATATCACTCCGTCAGTATAAGCGGACATTACAGAAGCATCTGTAAACGAACCAATCGGCGGAGTATCTATAACCACATAGTCGTAATCACTCTTTAATGTCTCTAAAAAACTCTCCATGCTTTTCAAACTAAGCATTTCAGAAGGGTTTGGTGGTATATGCCCTGCGATTATAACATCTACCGACCCCAGAATGTTTTTGACATAGCCCTCATATCCGGTTTTATCTTCCGAAAGCAGCATGTCAGCTATGCCTTTTCTGTTCATTATGCCAAATATCCTGTGAACCGAGGGTTTCCTAAAATCACAGTCCACTACAACAACCTTGTTTCCCAGCAGTGATAGCGAGACCGCAATATTCGCAGCTACAGTAGTCTTTCCCTCGCCTGATTTTGCGCTCGTTACAACTATGGTTTTCACTTTTTGATCCATGTTTTCAAACCTTATGCTTGTCCGTATGCTCCTGTACGCCTCGGCAGCCGGAGACTTCGGATCATAGTATACTACTATATTATCCATATTACCCATATCTGAACACTTCCCTCCACTTGTCAATCTAATTTTGTGTTATTTAATATTATACCTTCCCATAAAAAGGTATAAACTTCTTTAATGAAAAACCGCCAGCCTTACTCCCTGCGATAAAAACTTCAACTCACAATGCCCCTCACCATTCTTTGCTTCCTCGATTCATATGCTCTATAGCGTCATAAAAACCCATTTCAGATTTATATATGCGGTATTTTCTGATTGCAAACTGCATGTTTATGAAATAATGCAAGCTTTTGAATAAAGTTTTATGCAATACTCCCCTGTCGTAAAAATATTTTTCATTGTATCCTTTGAACCATGTCGATTCCTCCTGATTTACAATACCTATTTGGGCCGGATTCAAATATATTTTCAAGCCCTTTTTCAAGCAGTCCGCTATGAAAATTGTGTCTTCACCGCAACCGTATCTGGCTCCGCCTCCGAATAACAGAGAAAAATAGACATTAGCTCTTGCAACGCTTTCTCTTTTGAATGCAATCCTGCACGCCCCGTATCTCATGAAATTTGTAAAATTGACACGGGCATGCGTCTTTATGTTTGAATAGTCTTTTCTGTTATTGTTCAGAGTGGGCAAATTGAATATTATAACATCGGCTTTTGGATTGTCCTCAAATGCATCAAGCACTATTTTCTCATAGTCGTCGCAATATACCACATCGTCATCAGCAATTACGCATATATCGGCCCTTGCCCTCATCAACGCACTGTTTCTGCTAAGGCCTACCCCCCGTTCATCGAAAGAATACATGCTGATACTCTTGACGCCGTCTTCATATTCAACATATTCATTCTTATCACACTGGTTTATTATTATTGCGTCAGTTTTAATGTTCATTTTCCGGACAATAGAAAAATCAGATTGGTGCATAGTAGACGCCAAGACCTCCAAATTCATAAAGCCCACCTCCTGTTATTGAAAAAGAACCCCTCCTAATACCGGCTCCAAAGCGCATGAATCTTTACGCCTTGCCATTTAGCAGCCGCATCACGGATTCGTGCAGCTGGTATGCCCGCCTGTACGCAGTCATGTTCATCATGGCAAGAGTTAGTCCCGCCTTGTCTTTCATAGAAAGTTCCCGGCATTTCAATGCATATTTAAGATTTCTCCTCACGTCATTTTGAAGAGTCCTTATCGCCGCAGCAACATCAAGCGAACTGTTCGCTTTCGCTTCGCTCAACAGCCTATAACTTGATACCGCCGACCTTTGCCTGATTACCGGAACCAGCTTCGGATATCTTTCCCTTACAATGTCCTCCATTTTTTCATGTGCCTCTACAAGAGACACTTTTTTGGAGTTAAACGGCTTTCTCGTGGCACTGTTCTCATTGGCTACAACATGGTATTTGGGGATTTGTGAATAAACGATTTTTTCGCTGTCCATTATGCAGCGGCACAAAAACAGCATGTCCTCCCCTATTGCAACAGCCTCATCGAAGCATATGCCGTTTGCTTTAAAAATTTCACTGCTGAATATTTTATTGAACACAGAGCAGTCAAAGCAAAAATCCTTCAGTTCCAGGCTCATCCTTATGGCCTCTTCCCGCTTCAATATTTGCGGCTTTGACTCCGGGTCCAAATCTGGGTCGGCATCATTGTTGAGATAATAGCCGCAGCCTGCCATGTCGGCTTTATTCCCTTCAAGCAAGCCAAGCAAAAATGAAAACATGTCCTTTTCAATCCAATCATCACCGTCTATGAACGCCATGTACTGCCCATTCGACATTCTAATCCCTAGGTTGCGGGCCGCGGAAACTCCCTTGTTGTCCTGATGTAACACCCTTATACGGCTGTCCTTCAACACATATTCATCGCATATTTTTCCACTTTCATCCGTTGAGCCGTCATCAATCAATATGATTTCCAGGTTCCTGTATGTCTGGTTGATGACGCTGTCAAGACACCTGCACAGGAACTTTTCGACATTGTATACAGGGATGATAATGCTAATCACAGGATCCATAAAATCACCTCACAGATTCGCCTTCCAGCTCTACATTATATTAAAATGCTCCACAATCTTTTTCGAAAACCCGCCCTCGACATTCTGATTGACTATCTCGTTTATCTCCATACGCCTATATGAATATTCATCCCTGGATTCCGCCATATCCTCCACGAAGCTCTTGATGTCCTCGAATGATTCCATATGCCTTCCGGGCATATAGTCCAAAATATTTTCAACCATATATCCCGGCTTGTATTCACCCACATCATCTACAGTAAAAGCTATAGGCTTGTTAGTTAGCAAATAGTCCCAGGCAACTGACGAGATGTCTGTTATTAATGCATCCGATTCCGCTAGCAATGAATATAGTTGCACCCCTTTATCACTCAAATCCTCATTTGTAAGAAAAAGCATATTACTACTTGAATTGCTTTTTATGTTTTCCATGTTTTGCGCCGGGTGGAATTTAATTATAAAAAGCATGTCGTTATCTTCTAAAATATTATTTAGCTCCTCAATCTGATTTTCTGTGGATATTATAGGTATCCCCGTCTGTGACGTCGTGTCCGTCTTGAAATGCTCATCTCCAATCATATGCGTTCTGTATGTCGGCATCCACACTATGCTCTTGTTGTATTTCCTGCCTGCTATCTTTTCCAACGCATCGCTTTTCATAAACAGCAAATCATTCCTCGGACATCCCATGGGAAGCAACTGCTCCGCCGTGCATTTGCCTCCATCCACATATACATTTTTGAAATTGTCACTGTTATACATTACATAGTCAAAATTGTCACCAAGGCGGCAATATGCATTTTTAGGACCTGAACCATGCCACAAGTTTACAAACACCTCGCCCTTATTTGGCTTGTAAGGCGGCCTTCTGTGAGAATAGAATGCAAACTTTGCAACAGCTATATAGTAGTAATATACTATTTTCTCAGCCCAATTGAGCATAACCTTCTCGTCCTCTGAATCCACTTTTATGAACTTTACTCTATCTCCGAATCTCCCTTTGAAATCAGAAGGATTCTCCACCAGCCAAATCATCTTATACTTTTTGTCCAGGCCCTGGCTCATCATATAGTCGAACAATGCCCTTGAATTGTCGCAAAAGTCGGTATGGCTCTCAAAAATAATAACATTTCTAATAGGCATCAGTTTCATAAGCGGCTTAAGCAACTTTCTCAATATCATTTCTATAATGTTCATAATCATTCTCCTTTCATAAATATTTTTTTTACAGGCCTAATAAGCAGCCCCTTTTCAAAATCATTCATACCTTTTGTCCAGGCGATCCGCATGAATATGCACGAGAAAATCACAGCTTTGAAAAACAAACTGCCCAGGCTCTCTACCAGCGGAATCAGACTGTGCATAGAACATATCATAAAACTCACAACCGCAGGTATGGAAAGCTCTCCTATATTGGCCCAGTAGCGGCGAATGTCCAATCCAGCCTTTCTTCTGTAATAGATATTCATTGTTATTATCTGTCCGCAAACGCAGGCCAGACTGGTTGCGACAGCGCACCCGATCGCGCCATATGGCTTTACAAGAGCAACGCTGAGAGCCACGTTGAGCACCGCTATAAAAAGATAAACCACAGACCTGAACGCATGCATATTTTTTGCCTGGATTATGCTGATGCCCAGATTCTGACTGAGAGGGACTATTGACGGAACCATTATGAGCAGTACCACATAATAGGCTTCCTCATAGCCGTCGCCGGCCCATATGGAGATAAACTCCCTTCCAAACAGAGCAAAGCCGCACAGCACAAATGAGAGCACCAAAAACTGAATCCTGCCCACCTTTATAAAGGTATCCGAAAGCTGGCGGCCCTGCGCGTCTTTTACATCCAGTTCCACAATTCTGGGCAGAAACACCCCTGATATGGAGGTTGATATTTTCACATAGTAATTGACGAACTGGTACCCTATGGTATATACTGCCACCGCCGCGGTTCCGGCATATATTCCAAGGATAAGCTGATCTGTCGCCCAGTACAGGCGGTCGATTATTATATTCAGAAATACAAAGAACGAATATGCCCCTATGCCCTTTAGCAAAGGCATGTCAAATTTCGAAACCGATATCCTCTTGTTCATGACTTTATAAAAATATACGGCATTAAACAGATTGAATAAGGTCCCTATAATTGAAGCCGCCAGCAATACGCCCACAGACTTGAATCCAAACATCAATATTGTAACCATTATTATCGGGTTGAGGCATATTCTTGCAATATTTGCAGCCTTCAGGAACATGAATTTCTCATATGCCTGAAGTATCCCAGCGAACACTCCAAGAGGGAATGAAATCGATATATTTATTACCGCTATGACCATGAGCGTCTTTGCTGTATCAAGCTCCCTAGGCGTAAGCGATGCCGAGAAAATATTGTCTATATTCAGTATTAAGAAAACTCCTATAATAAAGGCTATGAGTCCTATTATTGAATACATTACAAAGAACATAAAATACAGGGATTTTTCTTTTTCAAAATTATTTTCTGCTCGATATTTCGCCGTATACTTCACTATGGCGTTTTCAAATCCAAAATCCAGCACTGTCAGATTCGCTACAACCGAGTTGACAAGTGAAAACAGCCCGTATTCCGCCTGACCCAGCTTTCGGAGCATGAAAGGGGTATATATAAGGGATATTGCAACGCTCAAAAATAAAGCACCATATGAAAGCACCACGCCTATTTTTCTTTCACTTTTTCTTTTTTCCATAAGCATCTTCTTTCGATATTTATTTATAAGACCTCTTTTGCAATTCTTATCGTCTTTGAAATTCCCCGTCCCATATGTGTCGCAGCTCTCCAGCCCAGCATTTCAAGCTTGGTGCTGTCGAGCACCTGCCGCTTAACCGGCGTAAAACCGCTTTTTTCAAGCTCGCCAGGCTCCGACATGACTACATTCCTGCCTGCGCACTTTGCAACCATTCCGGCCATGTCCCTTATAGATACGATAGAATCCTTGTCCGATACGTTATATGCATTGCAGCACTCGCCCAAAAGCATTATCGTCAGTATTGCAGCCGCCGCATCCACAACATAGCAGTACCCTCTGACCTGAGTTCCCGCACTTTTCATGACCACGTTTTTTCCTGCCAAAGCAATTCTTATAAATGCAGCAATGGCTCTGCTGTCATTACCACTCATTGTAGGCCCGTACACGTGGCTCGGGCGCGCCACAACGACATCCAAACCATACTGACTTGCGTAGCTGACGCACAGCGTTTCAGCTGCGCGCTTGCTGCTGGGATAGCACGAGCGCACATCCATGGGGTTGACATAGCCGCTGCACTCTTCTGAAAACAGCTCCTGCCCATCCATTTCTCCATATACCTCACCCGAGGATATGCATAGGACTCGCTCGCTGCCTTTTTCCCTTGCAAACTTCAAAACATTATCCATCCCGTAAAAATTCGACATCATTGTCCCGACCGGATCACTGGCAAATGCAACCGGATGCGCATTGCTGGCGCCGTGAATCACGTAATCAACATGACCGTCCACTCCTATTTCACTGCAGACATCCTGCTGCACAAAAACAAATCGCCTAGAATCCATATATGAAAAAAAGCGCTTAGCGGCAACCTTCCTGTCCCTTCCAAGCGCATATACAGTTATATCGTCACCAAAATGCATGTTCCTGTACATAAGCAAATCCACTACACAAGAGCATACTAGCCCGCAAGCTCCCGTTATTAATACGCTCTTGCCTTTAAGCCTTCCCCACGGAAGGCTGCAGCGGCTCGCTCCATCCAGATCATCCATATAAATAGAGCTTTTCACTAACAATTCATACTCACCACTTCATCCATAATTATTTTTTCACAACTATCGTTCATATCTTGCAGACTTCAACAGTGCCTCGAATATTTCCAAATCGTCCATGGTTGTAATTTTCAGGTTCTTTTCAGAACCGGCAGAAAAATAAACCACCTCGCCCAGAACGGCCATGAGGTCGCACGAAGCCGCCATATTGCTAATCCCTCGCTTTGCCGCCTCTTCGTGGGCCCACACAAGCTTGGATAGCTTGTAAGCCTGGGGCGTCTGAGTTCTGAGTAGCTGCTCCCTTGGGATTGTATCTATGGACGAGCTCTTGTCTTCCGGCTCTTCGCACTTGAACACGACTTCAACGCAAGGTATTGCGGCCACGGCATTGCCATAAAGATTGTACTTGAACAAACAGTCAGATATGATGTCAGACGACACCATGGGCCTGTTGCCGTCATGTACAATCACAGTATCATCGGGGCCGCATTCCTCTTTGAGCTTCCAAAGGCCTCTTTTTATCGATTCCTGCCCCGTACTGCCTCCAGACACAATCCATTTCAGCTTGCTTATTCCAAACTGATTTGCATATGCCCTTAGTATGTCATGCCATCCGTCAAGGCACACGACGACAATCGCATCTATTCCGGGATGACGCTGGAAAGCCTCCAGCGTGTATATGATTATAGGCTTGTTGTCCACATGCAAAAACTGCTTGGGAATGTACTGGTGCATCCTTGTGCCGATACCGGCAGCGGTAATGATTGCAGCATTCATGTTCTTCCCCCCTCTATTTGACATTTATCATTTACATTATTTGTTTTTTTATACCCTGTTTCTGTTTAAATTAATCCCCTGTCACCATGTCTTTGTTCTGTATGAACCCCTCGCTGTTGAGCTCGTCAAGATCTTTTTTCCTGTACCTTACGGCATCTAGATACCTGCAGCATACATACTCATATTCCGTTTTGAGGCTCTCTATCTCGAAAGGCTCGTCGCCAAACATAAAATGCCTTATTATGGCCTCGCATTCATTGAAGCGCAGCTGCGACCTGACCTGCGAAAGGCTCGTGAATCTCGGTATGACGTTGAAGCACACAAGCCCTTTTTCAGTTATCTTGCACTGGAAATTGCAGGGTCCTATTAGCCCCTCGTCTGCAAGGTGACCTGCCATTTTTTGAGCCATAAGCCTGACCCTTCGGCTCCTGAACGGGAATATCTGCATGCTCATGCCAAATTTCAGCGAATTCCTGCTTATGAACGTTCCAAATGCCTCTCCCTTTTTCGATATGAGAACCTGTATGGATATGTCGTCCCTTTTTATTATGTTGTCTCCCGAAAGCAGATGCTCTGGCCTTATGTCTTTTTTATCCATGTTCCAGCTCGCCGGCACCAGATACTCCTGAAATACATGGTCTGCCTTGTGTTCAAACCTTTCAAGCTCATTCATATTAAATATTATTTTAGGCCTTATAGAGCCGTCTTCAACAGCTGGCTTTGCCAATATCGGAAACCCCTTCTCCTCAATAAGCCTTTCCACATCCTCGTAGTCCACTGTCATTGCAAAAGGGCATTCCCTTTCGCTGAAAAACTCATAGCTTCTTTTCTTGCGTCTGCATATTTCAACCGCATCCTCTGTTCCAACAAGCACAAGAGGCCTTGCGCCCAATGCGCCCTTCAACTGCGAAAGTTTTGGAATTTCAACGTCGGTTCCCGGTATTACCATGCCTATGTTTTCCCTTTTGCATATACTTAGTATTTCGTCCAGATATGAATCCTCATGCGCGCCAGGGACAATATACGATTTGTCACAAGCGAAAAATCCCGGATTGAAGCTTTCCATGTCCGTTCCTATTATCTCTATGTCAAGCTTTGACATTCTCAAGGAGTTTAAAATCGCAACCCCTATCTTGCTTCCTATTCCCGTTATGAGTATCTTTTCCATATTATCTGCCTCCCTGCAAGCTCCTCTTTATTTTTTATATGCTCTATTTATACCCACAAGAAATTGTATAGTAATTTAAAATTTAAATTAATTCAAAATTAAAATGCCTGCACAGCTCTAAATCGAGCCCATGCAGGCATTTTAACTGCATATTTATTTTTTACACACATTTACTCAAAAGTTTTGGCCTGAAATCTCACCACTGTCAACAGATCATTTCCCCATAAAGGCTAGTCTCCATATCCACAGGGGTTCTTCCTTTGCCAGTTCCAAGAGTCCCTGCACATTTGCCCTATGTCCCTTTGTGCCCTCCATCCCAGTTCTCTTTCGGCCTTCGAAGGGTCCGCATAGCATATGGCAACGTCCCCAGGCCTCCTGCCAGTTATCTCATAGGGAATTTCGACCCCGTTTTCCCGCTCGAATGCGTCTACAAGCTCCAAAACGCTGCATCCCATTCCAGTCCCTAGGTTGTATGCCCCTATTCCACTTTCAGCCATGACCTTTTCAAGAGCCTTAACGTGGCCTCTTGCAAGGTCCACAACGTGAATATAGTCCCTTACGCCGCTCCCGTCTACAGTGGGATAGTCGCTTCCAAAAACCGAAAGCCTGTCGAGCTTTCCTATTGCGACTTGAGTTATATAAGGCATGAGATTGCTTGGAATGCCGTTTGGATCCTCTCCCATCATTCCACTCTCATGGGCCCCTATGGGATTGAAATACCTTAAAAGAGCCACTGCCCAATTGCTGTCTGAATTACATACATCCCCCAGAATCTCCTCTATAACAAGCTTTGTCCTGCCGTAAGGGTTTGACGCGATCGTAGGAAAGTCCTCCTTAAGAGGCATTACATTCGAGTCCCCGTAAACCGTAGCAGAAGAGCTGAAAACCATCCTCTTCACCTCAAACGCCCTCATGACCTCGCAGAGTATCACAGTCCCTCCGACATTATTCTCATAATATTTAAGGGGCTTGTGCACCGACTCACCCACAGCCTTGAGTCCCGCAAAGTGGATCACCGCCTCTATGTCATTTTCAGAAAACACCATATTCAGTGCATATTCATCTCTTATATCAACCTCGTAAAACGCAAAGTCCCTTCCCGATATTACCCTTATCCTTTCAAGAGATTCCCTCTTGCTGTTTGAAAAATTGTCGAGAACCACAATATCGTATCCCGCATCCAAAAGCTCAACGCAGGTATGGCTTCCAATATAGCCGGCTCCCCCGGTAACAAGTATGCTCATTTCCATCCCTCCGCAAAATCTATATAATCCGCTTCTATTTTCCTCACATTACAACCACATTATAACATGAATCATTTTGATGTCTCCATGCGGCTTCTTTTTCTAAAAATCAGCAAGTCGACTATGCCCCTTGAGAATCCCAGCCCGTACGCCATATGAATTACAAAATGCAAAGCCATGAGCACAAGCTTTTGCCCCGCCCCTTTTATGTGTCCGTTCGAAAGCGAAAATACAGCGTCAAAGCACAGATATAAAATCAGCATGGCAATGTAAAAATACCGGAAATAAACATTCACACTTGAAGCCACACCGCCTGCAATAAGAAAAACCAAAAATGCAAACGGAACCAGCTGCAAAATCTTCAAAGGCCTTTTGTGCTTTCTTATAATGGCTATCTTGCCGTATCCGTATTCAAAATACTGCTTAAACACCCCTTCAAAGCTGTCTTTGGGATAATAATAAGTCCTTATCTTCGGGGTCAAAAACACCCTCCCTCCATTTTTTACTATCCTAAAGTCCAGGTCCCGCCCTTCACTCCTGTGAAGATTTTCATCATACATGCCCAGCCTTAAAAGGGTTTCCCTTTTAAACGAGCCCAGATACACGGTGTCCACATCTCCCTCGTACTTCGGGTCATGAAGCTTCCTGCCTCCAAGCGCAAATTTGGAATAGTAGCTTGCAGCGACGACCTTTTGAAAAAAGGTCTTTCCGACCGGGATCATGGGGCCACCTACATTGTCGGCCCCTGTACTTTCAATATATTCAACACATTTTTCAACATAGTCATATGAATAGTCTGCATGTGCGTCCATCCTTATTATGTATTTCGCATCCGATTTTTTTACAGCCATGTTAAGTGAAATTGATGTGTATTTTCTGTTGTGCTTAAGCAGTGTTATGTTTGGATACTTCTCCTTCAGCTCCATTACTATTTTGACTGTTTCATCATCGGACCCCCCGTCTACGACTATTATTCCGAAATTCTCTGGACCGTAAGTCTGACTCTGGAGGGAGCTTATGCAGTCATATATATAATCCGCCTCGTTTAAAACGGGTATGATAACATCCACAAGCAGCTTTTCCGGCATACAAAAATCACCCCCTTGCAAATAAATCCATTTAATAGTTTATACCCCTTAATAGGCGCATATGCCCAAATAAATTTTCGCAAAAAAAGAAAGCCCTGTGGGCTTTCTCTGCGAACTATATTCAACTTTCTAAATTCCATTAGCTATTGCCAATGCCCTTTTTAGGTCTTTCAATAAGCGTTTTGACTGCATATATTGCAGAAAGCGCCAGCATAGCTCCAATGCTGTCTATTGCCACATCCGTAACACGAGGTCCGCGCCCCGGAACAAAAATCTGGTGTATTTCATCACTTGCGGCGTACATGGCCGAAAACGCAAAAGCCCACGAAAACCTTCTGAATACAAAGTATGCGGCCGATGCCAGCACCCCATATTCTATGATGTGGGCTGTTTTTCTCACGAGCCCAGTAACTGAAAATCCTGCATCTTCTATCGCCTGAGCCCTTACCCCCTCATCCGCACATTCGACCCTTTTAACGATTATGTCGGATCTCTTTGTGGACTCGTCAGCCGATTGCGAAGAAAAAAAGAATACGACGCAGCACCAAAATATTAAAGCTGCAATTGCAAAGAACTTCTTTTTCATGATTTCATTTCCTTTCATACATTGCTTTCCTATAATCACCCGGCTTATATCTCTGTATTTCCAAGCTTTAATCTATTATCTCTTTTTGAGTATATTGCTAAAAAATCCATTTCTCTTTTTGGGGACTATTTCAAAGGGTGTGATATCCTCGTTATTAATTATCTTTTGAGGGTTTGATATGAATATTTCCCTCGCAACATATTCCCCGGCAAGCTTTTTTGACTCTTCATACGCGTCACTCATTGCAGGTACTCTGACTTTCGAATCGTGCGCATCGCTTGCAACAAAATGTATCATCCTTCTTTTCATTGCTTCTTTGCAAAACTTGGCAACTATTCCGCCATTCCTGTACGTCAGTGATCTTGCATTCATCTGAAGCAGGCACCCCGCATCTATCATTTTTTCCGCTATTCTCATGTCCTTTAAGACCTGCTTGTAGCGCTCCACATGAGCTATCACAGGGATGTATCCCCTTATCCTGAATTCATAAGCCACTTCCTCTATATCGACTGGTATGCTGTCCGGCCTGAATTCAACGAGCACGTACCTGCTTCCGGCTAATGTGTAAAATCCTCCGTCATCAAGCGACTTCATAAGCCCTTCATTAAAATAAAGTTCATTTCCCACAGTCACCCTCAGCCCTATGCCCATTCTTTCAAGTTCCGAGTTGAACTCCGCCGCAATTTCCAAAAGTCTTTTCCCGGTCACATAGTCCATTTCGGTATGATAGTGGGAAGTGTTTATAATCTGCCTTATGCCTTCTTCATATGCTATTTGGGCCATTTCAAGCGATTCCTCCCGGCTTTTCGATCCGTCATCCACGTTTGGAAGTATATGGCAATGTATGTCGATCATTTCCCTGAACCTCCTTCAATCCCAGCCATTATGCTTTTTCTTAGGATTTTTATTATTGCAATTTAGGTTTTTATATCTGTATTTACAATAATTATTCCCGTTTTTATTGTTTTTATAATACTTTTTTCGGTATGTTTCCAAAACGCAAACATTCCCTTTCAAGATCAAAGTATCTTATCCTTGAAAGGGAATGCCAAGTCCAATATTTCCATATATTTGACTTTTTCAGATTTAATTGAAATAGACTATGTTTTCCCTGTAGTCTCTTTGAAGATCCCTTTGAAGGAATTCCAAAAATCTCACTACCATGACACTCGCCTGAGACCTTGTCATTACTTCATTAGGATTGAACCTTCCCTGTTCGTCTCCCTGGACAAGGCCTATTTCCTTCGCCATGTATACGCTCGACTTGCCCCATGACTGTATCTGCCTGTCATCCGAAAATCCGCTGTAATAGCCTGGGGTTGGAGCCTTATTTTCAAAGCCCAGTGCCCTTATAAGTATCGTAACAGCCTGAGCCCTTGTAAGAGGGCTGTCCGGATAAAACATGCCGCTTTGCTCTCCCCTTATTATTCCTTTTTTGTATGCATCCCTTATATAAGCATAGTCCTCATCTTTTACGCTTATGTCAGTGAATACAGATTCCTCCGCCGGCTGCTTTCTAGACCTTGAGCTTCTCTTTTTATTGTCTTCCATTTCAGGCCTTATGTTGCAGGCCTTCATAACGCCCTTTATGAACTCCATTCTTGTCATTGGAACATCCGGGCTGAAAAAGTCTCCGCTCTCCTCCAAAACGTCAAGAGAGTAAAGCTTTTCTATGTCAGCCTGTGCCCAGTGGCCTGAAAGATCCCTGAATTTTGGAACTATCAGCCTTTCTATTTTAGGGGACATCTCTCTTGAAATCTCTATTGTTCCCCTGTCGCTTCCTCCGCCCGGAACAGTCTTTTCTCCGTCTCCCTGGTCTATGCCCGTGCCCTCATCGTCCATATCAGGAAGGCTGTAAGTGTATCTCGAAGTCACTTCCCTCTTTGTAACCCTCATATGGCCTCCGTTAAAGCTTGAAAAGCCAGCCTCATTTTCAGAGTATTTCAGTGTTTTTGATGTACTGTCTGAAACCATCGCCCTCACAGTTCCGCTCCAGTCGACATCTTCCGGGTCTTCACCGTCATCTTCTGCAGGTATTGTCCTTTTGTAGTCTATAGTATAGTCTATTATGTTAGTTCCCGTCTCTCCCCAAAAGTTTTCATACCCCACATCGCCTCCGGATATGTCGACTATTACAGTCCCTTCCGTCTTGTTCACCTTGTAGTATTTCCTTCCCTTGAAGTTTCCAGACAGAAAGTCAGATGCAGCCCTGTTGTCTATTACATCGGACTTTGAAAACTGGAAGTCCTCAAGCTCGTACTTGTCATTGCCAACCTCTATCTTTTCGCTGTAGCTTCCTATGACGGCGTCCCCTATTGTCTGTCCCTTGTCGTCACGTTTTGTGTACTCGGTCTCTATGCTTATGGACCTTGAAAGCTTTGCATCTATCGACCTGTCCTTTGGCTCAAGCTTGAACTTATACGAAAGCTTTCCAGAACCGTCCTTTTCACTTTCAGATATGTCTATTTCTCCCACGAATTTTATGGGTTTTCCCGTTATGAAAACCACTTCCTCATATTCATATTCATTGTTGACTCCCCCTGAAAAACCCGGTGGAACCGCAAAAGCACTCTGCGTAAGCAGCATAATCACAAGAGTCGCGCTCATAAACACTGAAAAAAATTTCTTCATCGAATCACCTTTTCACATTTTTTTGTCGGTTTTACGGTCTTATGTAAACGACCCTGGCAAAAGCTCCATCCCTTACAATGTAAAGGTTGTCGCCCGGAAGAATCTCATTTGCCTCTATCCTTTCAGAGCCCTTTATTATAAGAGCTTCCTCTAGTATTATGTTAACAGAATTCTTCTTTGACATCCACTTTTCTTTTTTTGCGCTGTAGTCGCTTGCATCCCTCGCAGTTACCATCCAGCCTGTCTTTTTGCTTTCATACGCAGAGTCCGCAACCCCGGATGTAATCCTCAAAGCCCCAAGGGATTCCATCTCATCCCTTATCGCAATGAATCCAGCCCTGTCGCCGTCAGCATATATGTACGCATGTTTTCCCTTCTTCATTCCAGGAGCGTACTTTCCAGAAGAAAAGTCCTCAACGTCTACTACCTTATCTTCGTCAACATCGTATATGAATGTATCCTCGTCGTAGTAAAAAGCCATGTCTTCCATCGCAGACCAATCATGGTTTTCCAGCACATAAAGCTTTTCGGTCTCTATGCTGTACGGAAGAACAATTCCAAGCCTTGCGCTGTATATATAGCTTGCGTTAAGCTGCGAAGGGGCATTTCCCTCTCCGGCTACCATAACCACGTTTGCATTCTCACCCGCATATGAAGAATCCGCCACTATGAGCGCAGTCTGTCCCGGGGTTACGGATGAGTCCTCCACAAGCCTTCCACCTTTTACGACAATGCTTCCCTTTGTTATGTTTATGTTCCTCTTGTTTGAAAGCTCGACCTGGGAGCTGTATGGGCTCTTCTCGTCTATCCTCTCTGAATACAGTCTTTCAAACCTGTCCTTTATGACCATCTTTTCCACAGAATCCCCGCCGAAAAAGTCCTTTACCGCAAGGTATGCAGTCTTTCCCTTGTAATATTTGAGATTTTCAGCATTCACCGCGCTTCCCGATATGTATATCTTCGAGTCAGGCGAGAGCTTCATTCTCGAAGTCGGCACGTCCTCCCAGCTTCCGTTTTTGAGCATCTTTAGCCCTTCAAAAGAGAGCGAGTCGTCATATCTGTCTGAAACTGCAAGCTCTCCCTTGTATACTCCTTTTAGCAATATGGACCTGCCCTGGACCTGAATCCTGCTGGCGGTCATAGTGTCGTATGTATCGAAGTAGAGCTTGACCCTGTCTCCTTCGCCTATTTCTTCACGTCTTATGCTCATTCCGCCCCTTGTAACAATGGTTGCAGGGCCAATGCTGTAAATTTGCTTGTGGCCCAAAAGGTCCATTATTTCAAGCCTGTCACGGTCTATCATTGTGACCTGACCGCTTCTGAATCTGCTTCCGGGGTCTATCTGCCCGAAACTTTCAGTTGAATACCCGTCGATATAGGTTATTGTATCCCTTTTATATTCAAGATATACCTCCATGCCCCTTTTAAATTCCGAGAGCTCGTATACTATTTCCATGTCCATCGAATACTCTGTCTTTCCATCTGCGAAAAGCGTATGGACATCCCCGTCGTAGTCCTCAAGTGTAACCGTGTTCCCGAATATGTTGACTATGAATCCTTCCATGGTTCCAGCCGGGGCTTTTGCCGCGGCAAATCCAGCCATAGGATAGGATACAATGCAAGCCACCATTAACAGTGCTGTCACTGACAAAATGAACTTTTTTAAATTTAAATATGGCATCTTCAACGCACCTCCTCGTGTAAATTTGTATGTCATTCAAAATAATTCCATTGGATTTTGATGGTTTTCTCGGGAAATAACGAGTATGAAGCCGCCAAAGTTTCGGACTGTTTGAGCAAAAGCGAATTTTCGAAATTGGCGAGCTTCATGCTCTGTTAAGCCTCCTTTACTTCCTTGAGCCTGCAACCATGTATCTTCCCATCTTGTAAACCATTGCCGAAGCCGACGATGAATATCCCGTAGACGCGTCGCTAATCTTTCTCCACGACCCCGAATACGAATCGTATGAAGCTATATATGCACTTTTCATCCTTCTCATCGCATACTTTGCAGTATCATAGTCCATTGTAAGGCTTATAGGCCCGCTTGCGTTGTATATCTGGCTCTGCGATCCTGCACTGTATACTAGCGCCTCCATTACATATTCGTCAGAAAGCGATGTCTGCCCGAATCCCGCTCCATCGCTCGACGGGCTTATTGTAAATTTAACGCCTGCTCCGTCTTCGTCAACTCCGCCCTGGCTAAACGCGCTTGGATTGAACTGGATCATGAAGTCCCTTCCTATGACCTCTATGTCTGCCGCCCTTGAAGAGTTTGCAACTTCCAAAGGTATGCTTATCACAGCCTTTTCAGCCCCTGAAAGCTTTGTGGAAGTAAGGTCTATGACAGTCTTGTCCCTGTAGCTGTCCGTTCCTATTACAACCTGTGCACAGTCTCTCATGAGTGTTATGGTCGTGCTTTCGGCAAGTTCTCCGTCCTTGTCCTCGTATCCCGCATCACTTCCAGTTGTGACCTCGTTGGTCTCAGTTGAAGGATTTGATGTTGAAATTTTTCCCACAGCCCTTATCTTGAATCTATAGTCGGTCTTTTCCTCTATATCCTGATATATGAAACTGGTCTCGCCCGTAGTCACCGCAAAATTGTATGAACCGCCGTCTTCAGATACGTATATTTCATATTCATTGGCTCCGTCGACTGCGTCCCATGTGACTCTTATATACCTGTCGTATATTATCTCGGCCTTGGCGTTTTCAGGTGCGTCTATCTCTTCAAGTCCATATGTTATTCCCTTGTATATGTCGCTTGCCCCTTTGTCCGAGTTGACAACTATGAGGCCGCCTTCCCCAAGTTTCCCCTCCGGAGTGGTGACCTTTAGAGTCTCGCTGTCAATATACTCCACCTTTGCCGCCTGCGTCGACTCCTTGAGCTTGTATCCCTTCGTTCCCACATAAATGTCCGAATCAGTCGCGCCCTCTTCAAGTTCTTCAATCACAGGCATGAAGTATACCTCAGACCCTTCTTCAAATCCGGATCCCTTTACAAGTATGGCTTCCCCTCCGTCTATATTGATATTTCTCTTTTTCTCGTTTTGCTTTTCAAAGTCGAGAACATTTGAAACTATAGGGCTGCTTATATATGTGAATCCCCCGCTAAGCACTCCCAGTTCCCCGTCCGTATTCTCAACCTTTACATCAACCGTTCCTGAATCTCCTGCAGGAGTTATCACCTTAAGCGTCTTGTAGTCCACAAGGGTCACATCATCAGGCCTTACTGCGTTTTCACCAAAGAACACGCTTATTCCAGCCCTGAAATCGCTACCCGTTATCACTACCTCTTCCCCGCCTATGCTGGAACCCTTTGAAGGCGTTACACTTTCAATCTTTGGAGCCGTCTCTCCGCTTATGAACATGATGTATATGGCCTCAGGCTTTGAATCTTCAGACGAAACGCTGGCACCGTCGTCATTCATAACTATTAGCTTGAGGAGTTTTCCGACCTCGTCCTCACTTACCTCTGGCATTGTAAATGTGAGCTTTGAAGGAAGAGTGTAGTCTATATCCGCAGGCGCAACGTTAACCACATTGCCTATCTGGATATCCGCATTCTCCCTGAAGTCATTCCCTGTCACTGTTATTGTGTTTCCACCCTTGTAAGTCACCTTTACAAGCTTTATCATCTTTTGCTCCGCGCCAAAATCGTAAATAGTCCTTTCAGGCTGTCTCGAATCCTTTTCTATGTTGACTATCTCCGGATTGCTGTCCGGGTTCTTGTACTCGTACACCCCGCTGACCTTTCCTCCGTCAGGATTTATGACTGTCAGGTCAACTTCCCCTATAGTATGGTATGAAGCAGCTTTCAGCTCTATGTGGTTGGCATCGACAAGCTGCGTCTGAGGAGAAAATCCCTTGTCCACAATAAGCCTCTTGTCCAAAACCTCGACGCTTATCATCTCATATGCGTTATACGGTATTCCATGCTCATCCTTCATGAGAGTGAGAGGAATGTATGCCTTGTCGTCAGTATAAGAAACCTCCACCGAGAAAGTCTTTTCGTCTATCGCAGCTGAAAGATTTAGCGTGTCCGCCTTTCCATCATACTCTATCCTGAGGTTTCCCGTAAGTTCTACGGTAGTCCTCGAACTGTCTATCCTGCCCGAGTTTTGCTGATCCCTGGGTATGTCCCTGTTTGATATGCTTCCGAACCTTATTACAGGCATTTTCTTTTCCACTTTTGAAATCTCGCCTGCATCGTTTTCATCATATATGCTTATTGTGCTGCTTGAAAATCCGGTTCCAAATATCTCTATGTCGTTTTTTCCGGCTTTTGGACCCTTTGAAGGTATTACCTGGTCTATTGCCGGGTTTGAAGAGCTGTATACATAGATCTCCTTGTTTGATATTCCAGAATCATTGTTTACAACGTAAACATCGACATCTCCCTGAGCCCCAAGTGGCGCTATAACCTTTATATATCCGGCCGAAAGTTCTCTTACAGCTGCCTTCTTCTTGCCGAAAAACACCGTTGGCAGCACAGGCCCCACAAGATTTTCATAGTCGTCTCCCAGATTCTCCTGAAGGAACTGTATGTCCTTTCCCGAAAAATCGTCCGGACCCAGAGTCCCGTCGTCCACTTGCTTTGTCCAGTCGGTCTTGTTTACTTTGTGTCCGTTGAGGTCCAAATACGGCTCTCCAGGATTCCATTCTCCGTCCCCGTTTGAGTCCGTATACGGCTCAAAGAATCTAAAGTCGCTTCCCGTTATCTCTACTATGTTTCCTCCTGCCGCGCTTCCCTCGTTTGGAACCATTTTTGTTATCTTGGGATGGGATGTTGGAACGACATATGTGAAGCCTTCCTCTACGCCGTCAGTTCCTCCATCCGGGTTTGTCACCACAACTGGAACCGAAAGCCTTCCCCCGCCGTACTTTTGCTGTATGTCAAATCCGACAGGCGGAACAATGGCATCTATTGAAAATCCATCGGTAGATACGCTGACATCATCAGCTTCCACTTCCACGCCGTTTATGAACACCCTTGTCTTTTCCTCCCCATTGTCCACAAAACACTCTCTTCCATCTGCCGATGTGGCGCTTATTGTTATGCTATATCCTCCCTCTACAGAGCCCTCTTTAGGGTCTATGAGTGTTATGTTAGGGTCTGAGTACGGCTGCTTGTAGTAATAGAAACCTTCCTGTCCTGTTCTCGAATCCTTTTTCGTATCCGGGTTTTGGACAGTGAGATCATAATACCCTTCCGCCTCTTTTACTGGAACCCAAAAGTAAAGCTCGTCGATACCCTTTACCTTTACCTTGTCCCCGTCTATCAAGCCGGTTCCGGAATCAACCGTAAATGGTGTAAGCAGCTTGAGCCTATATTCCGGACCCGCCTCGCTGCCTGAAAGATCCAGTTCCAGATAGTCGCTCCTTTGAGCAGCGCCCTCTGGGTCGGTGGTTATGGAAACCTTATATTCCTGCCCCGACTCCCTCTTTGCCTTTATTCCATCTACCGACTTCAGTATTGTAAACTTTTCAGTTCCATTCGAAAGCTGCACCTCGCCTTTCGAATCTACATCTATCGTGAAATATCTGCCTGTGCTTGTGTCCTGCATTACAACGCTGTGGTAGTAGTCTTCAAGCTTTAATTTTTCCGTATCTCCAGCTATCCTCAAAAGCTTTCCTACCTGGTCTTCATTCTGGCCGTCTGGAGCCACATAGCCTTTTAGTATTATGTTTTTTGTGACAGTGTCCCTGTTGTAGCTGTTTATGTCTTTGCCTCCAAGAAGCACCCTTGTTCCGACAAGCTTTAGTATATCTGACTCGCCTGCTGTCGGGTCCGGTTTTACAAAGTTGTCACCTTTCACGACTACAAGTGTTCCAGATGACCCCTTTTCAGGTGAAAAACTGTTTATTTTGGGATCGGTATATGTCTTTACATATCTGAACTCCGCTATTGCAATCCCGCCTTCAGTGTTGACAACCTGTATCTGAGTAACTCCTTCCCTGCCCTTTGGAGCTTTGAAAGTAAGTTTTTTTCCATCCTGCTGCCTTATAACTCCGGCAACCTCTTTTCCGTCTATTATGACCACAGCCCCCGCCTGGAAGTTCGATCCCTCTATTACAACCTCTTCCCCGCCTTCAGTTGTAACAGTGTTTGGCGTTACACTTTCTATAACGGGCACTTTCGATACGTCAGGGCTTACAAATTCAACAGCATACTGCAGCGAACCCGATCTACCCTCTATTACATCGTTTTTCACGGGGTTTATGATCTTTATGAACGTCTTTCCAAGGTTTTGCACCTTAGTCCCCGCAGGTATCACTGTAAGTATCCTGGAGCCAAGCTGGCTCGCGCTGCTTCCGTCAAGCTCCCTCTCCTGGCTGTCGAAAACCTTCAGGAAAAGACCCGGATTGGAAAGCTCAAGGTTCGAGTTCTTGTTGAGCCTCACATCGGCTCCAAGTTCCACTATCGGATACCTTACCTCTTCAACGCCTTCCGCGTCTGTATATTTATATATGAGTATGTTGGAACCGTATACGGCAACCATCGTATCCTGGCTTATCTCGTATGAGCCGTCTGATGCCTTTTCAACATAAATCTTTTGCGGAGTCATGCTTGTGACCGCAGGCGTAACCTTACTCGGCTCGTATGTGTATCCCTTTTCAAGCTCGGCTCTTTCCTTTATTATTACCTTTTCCCCGCCTTGAAGGGTTATTGTTGTCACAGTCTCGACAACTACATCCTTTACAGGGTCCGTCTCCGCATCTGTAACCTGCGGAGTTATTATGCTTAGTTTGTCAAGCTGAGGTTCGAAAGAATACTCATACGCGCTCCCGTCCTCGCTTTTCGCAAATTTCGAAACGCCTCCCACCAGAACCTTTATGGTCCTTTTCGCACTTGTGACCGTCTGCTCTTTATACATGCCCCCTGAGTATTCAACCGTCATCTCTTCGTCTACCCCTGAAGGCGCCTTGACAGTTATACTGTTGTCCGAAGGTCTGAATTCACTAATGTTGAGAGATCCGAAGAACACACCAGACACCTCGACTTTTGCTCCAGAGTCCGGCCCCCGGTCCGGCTGAAGCGGCGTAAGTATCTTCATCTTCTGGCTGGCATCTATTATGGTGAATTTTTCCGAAAGCACGTACTGTTTGTTTATCGACTTGTCCGGGTCTGCCCCGTTTGGAATCTTGTTTGTTATTACAACATAGTACTCTCCGTTTTCTATGTATCCAAGCTTGTAGTCTGGAACAATCACCGTCAGTGTCTGCTTTTCATCTACATCCGGCCTGAATACCGGGTCCTTGCACTTGTTGTAGTCCGTAAACTTGTCAGTAAGATTCTTTATAAGAAACACATCATAATCGTCAAGCCCGTTGTCCGCTGTGAATATTATGTCGTCCCCAACCTGTCCTCTATTAGGATTCATGTTAAGGCCGATTAGGTTTATCTCGTCTATAAGCCTGAACTGGTCGTTGTATGTGTTTTGTATTGTCACTTCAACTGTTTTTGTTCCGCTGTTGTTTTTAAAGTCGACCTCCTGGGCGTATTGCTTCTTGAATACGATGTTTTGAAGGCCCAGCGTTCCATTTATGCTTCCAGTTGAAAGCTCCCCCTCACTATTCGAGGTCACGGGAAGGCTCTTTTGGCCCGAAGACCCCGAGTTGTCCTCGAAATATGCCCCGTATGAAATTCCTCCATCAGTGGTTCCAACCCTGTCAAGGTTTGCACCCTGTATGGATATTCCCTCATTTCCGGCCTGAACAACCCTCTTGTCTATCTTAGACATGGTCGGTATGTTGGCCTGGTCTATAGATATATCCGCCGATCCGACTGTTATAGTCTCTCCGACCACATTGCCGTCTATTATGAATTCAACTGCGCTCGGCGTGTTTATCTCAGGGTTCGAGTAAGTCTTAAGACCCTGAGATGTCTCTGCAACTATTGCTATGTCTTTCAGATTTATACCCTTTAGGGCTATCCTCGTATTGGTCACGTCGTACAGACCGCTCCCATATATCTTTGTTACTATGACCTTGTTTACATAGTAGCTTTCCTCGTCATACGCATATATTCTGGCTATTTCGTCCCACGGCAGCAGCCCAAGCACCATGGATATTGAAATAATAGCCGCAATAAGCCTTTTGAATAAATATTTGCATTGTCCTTTGGGTTTGCCGGATCTGTCTACGCCGGACATTCCAGTGCATCCCCTCTCATTTTTGTCGTACACGTCTTCACCGCCTCGTCATCTAATTCTTTTCTATTACCACAAATACTCCGGGACTTTCGCTTATAACCCTTGCAACAGACTCCGATTCGTCGATATAAAAATCATCCTCCTCGTATATGCCCCTTGTCTCAAAGTCGTATCTCAAAACTATCAGGTCCCTGCCGTATGAACCCGTGTATGGTATGGCTATCTCAGCACCTTCTATCTCCACATTTTCACATTTGACCTGGAAAAATTCTGATTTCGGCGTGAGCATCAGTATTTTTCTCCTGACAATGTCCCTCACAGCCGGATCAGCCTCGCCTATTGCAATGCTCGTAGGCATGTCGTCCGAATCCTCCTGCAGCCTCAGGCTGTATATCTTGACGGATCTTGAATCGTCGTATTCAAGCTCCAGTTCCCCTATGCCGTCGCCCTCGTCTGCGTCAAGCTCTATGCTCACTGACCTTGGATCAAACAAAAGCTCCGATATGTCAAGACTCAGCCTCTTGTCGTCCGAACGGCTCGGCTTTAGCCTTATTATCCCCTGGCTGGAAAGGACGCTTTGCACTATGTCGCCTTTTGAATCCTTCTCCACAACCCTGTCCTCAGAATCCACCTGGAGATCCGTCTGCTTTACCACTGTGAATCCCGAATATATTGTAAATTCGTGGTTTGAATCGTTTACTATCTTAACGTCATACACCCCGGGATCAAGCCTTCCCGAATCGTAAGGAAGGTAGACCTTTATCTGCGTTCCATCTTCAGATACCGCTATACTGTCGGCCTCTTCATCTCCGAAATACACGCTTACATCCTGGCCGAAATTGCCGTTTATGAGCATATATTCGTCGTCGTCATAGTCTTCCTCTACACTTCCTATAATCACCTTTCCTATGACTGGCTCGCCCTGCGACCTTGCGCTCCACGATATCTGTTCGTTGAGCTCGTCCTCGTCGGCGCTCACTCCTGAAGGGTTGTTTGTTATAACGCCCTCTTTCAAAGTGAATTCGTATTCCGTGTCGGAAAGCATTCCCCTTACAGGAATGTACAAGGTAGCAGTCTTTTTCTCATCGTCCTTTATCAGGATGTACTTTTCTATTTCCTTTTGCCTGTCGTATTCTCCCATGTCCTTGATCTTTTGTATGAAATTGATGTCCACAAGGTTTGTAGAGCTCCCCTTAGACTTCACCGTGCTGAGCATGAGTGCCGAAAGGCCTATATCTGAATTCAGCCACACCTTGTCCATTGACTCGTCGAATACAACCCTTGCAAAGCTTAGCCCCTGTGTCTTTTCGTCGTTTACGGGATGCGAAAGGCCCTTTTCGTCAAAACCGTCCTCTATCGGGTACTTGGCCTTTACTTGCGGCCTGTTTGTAACCGAAATCTCAAGTGCGTCGCTTGCACTGGAGCAGTCCTTGCCGTCCTTGAACCTGAGCTGCACGCCGTAGACTCCCGTATATCTTCCACGGTCGGCTAGTATCTCTTCTTTTACACTTCCCCTTATCACTACCTCGAGCCTGTTTACGCTCTTGAAGTATATGTCTTCCTGGGAGATTGTAAACTTCGTGCTCTCGTCGTCCTTTTTTGAAACGAGAACGGAGTCGACCGCCTCATAGAAATTGTAACCTTCTATATAGAATTTGGCCTCTCCAGCCGCTATGTCTAGGAAGTTTATCTTCGAGGGCTGGATTTCATATATTCCAACCTCGCCTTCCCGGTCTCCCGCAATGGCGAATTCAATCTGCAGCTCATTTACATCCTCTCCCGATCCCGATACGAACGTTCCCCTTGGAACTGTGAGGGTGTATGAGGTTCCGCTTTTCAGCTTCTTGTCCGGATATACTGAAATCTTGGTCCTTTGGTTTGATCCGCTGCCTTCGTATTCCATTCTTATGTGCTTTGCGTATACGTCCGTCTGGCTTATTTCTATTTCAACCCAGGCTGCAAGGTCTCCGCCAGATGTTATAACGTTTATTCTTGCATTTCCAGCCGAGAGAGCCCTTATCTCACCGTCTCCAGTAACCGATGCCATATCCGGCGTCTGGCTTTCAAACCTGGTTCCAGAACCCGCTATGGCGTCATCAAGCTCTATTTGCATTTTCTGGCCTACAAGCATTGTGTCTATGTTTTGTCCGTCATAAAGCATTTTTGCCTTTTGAGGATAATACGCACTTCTAAGCTGCACACCCTCAAGCGCCTTTGATTTTAACGTGTCCTTTGAAAAACCATCTCCACTTATGTGTATTACCTCGGACTCGCTCTGGTCCAAATACGCCTTCGAGTCTATATAAAGGACTATTGGGTTCTCATCGTCCCCTCCATATGGCAGGTATGCCGGAACTCCATGAAGCTTGTACTGGTCCGTGTACGGCGCGCTTTCACCTTTTTCTATGGAGCTTGCCGATATTTTGGAAAGGTCCCAGTCTGCAGGAGACGAATCACTCTTCGCCCCCGTCCATATATATTCGTTTATGTTCTCCTTCATGTTGTATCCGTTTTCATCCTCTATATACTCTTTCGATATGAATATCTTGTATCTAGAAAATGGATCAAGCGCCGGCCTGCTTTCGGACACGGCCTCAGGAGTTATTTTTATTGCGTTTTTAGCACCGGCCGCATCTCCCAGTTCCACCGATTCGATAGGAAGCTCCTCCATCAGCTCATCCTGGAAAACCATGCCGTAGTCATCCATATACTCGTAGTCGAACCTTACGTCCGAAAGCACCCCTTCCCTGTCGTAATCTTTTTCAGACGCCTTTGGAATCTTGTAGAGCTTAACTGCCTTTTCCAGATGATCCGGGTCGAATTTCTTGTCCCATTCAATCGGCCTGTCCATCATAATATATATGGAACCGTCAGGCCTCAAACTGCTTTCAGGCTTCGATATGTCGTCATTCGAAGTCACTCCCGATGTGTACGCGCTGACTCCAGGGCTCTCACCCTCATTTCCGGTTATGAATGAAATCTCGGTCATTTCATTGTATACGGGATAGTCCCTGAACCTTACCGTTTCAGGATCTATAGCAAGCTTGTAGAGAGTGTTCCTTCTCAGCCTGTGCTGTGTCTCGCCCTCGTCATTGACGTCTATTATAAGCTTGTATTTTTTGTTTTTATCGTCGTTTTCTATTCTTATGTCCTCGTATGAAAGTGATATCTTTTCAGACCCGTCCTCTGTAAGTCTTATGTTGCTAAGCTTTTTGAACTCCTCCACAAACTCCACAGGATATTTGAAGTCAAGTTCTATGGTGGGCTCAACATGAACCCCCTCTTGGTCGTTTTGAGGATACGATGACTGCACCATGTCACCCGTTGAAAAGTTCACTTCAGTCCACTCCGAGTAGTTTCCAGGCGATGTATTGTATATCTTCTTGCCATCTTCGCTTCCTGTGAAGTATACGGTCCTGTTTTTAAGCTCCACTGTATAGTTCGCAAAATCCTTAAGCCTTCCCGCCTTTGGCTCTATGACAAGCGTTCTTCCCAGTATGTAAACGTCATAATTGTCCGCAGAGTCGCTTTGGTCATAGCTTGGTGGTATGTTGTAGGAAGGTATGTACGGGCTTATTGGCGTTGTGGATATGCGTATGAAATCCGACTGATTTTGGAGCTTTCCATCCACAACTATTGTTCCTTCAGCAAACTCAACATCATATGGGAATTCAAAAGCTACAAGACTTCCCTCAGACGCCACCTTCTTCTCCCCGTCTTTTGGAAATGAAGCCCTTATCGTAGAACTTATCCTCTCCTCGTCAGTATCCGTTATAAATGAATGTGACAGCGAACCGCACGGTATGCTCCCTATCTTTGTCTTGAATGTCCCTTCAGGTATGTACACGGTGTAAAGGGCGAATTTTCGAAACCTATAAGCGCTTTCAGAGCCCACAGAAGTGTCCTTGAGCTTTATTTTGAATTTGCCACCAATTGAGCTTTCCTTTCGAATTTCGAACTTGTAAGTCTCGTCGTTTCCATTTGCGTATATCCTTATTTCCGAGGACGAACCGCTCCTGCTTTCTTCAAAGTCATCTCCTATGTCAAGCGTCATCTCCCTCATGCCGCGGCTCACCCCGGCTTCGGCGTCGTTTATTATGCCGTCGTCCCCGTCCTGCCCCGTGAGCTTCATTCCCATTTGCGATGTCTGGGCATATGCAGGCGAAGCTCCCATATAGTCTGGAAGCAGGCCTCCCACCGGAGACATAACCATTGCACCTGCCAGCACCATTGAAACAGCCGCTGATGCAACTTTATTTGAAAAAATTCTGCTTTTTTTATTGGTGTTATATCCACCTGATTTATAAGTCATTTGGCATGTTCCGCAATATATATGCGGACTCTCCCCCTCTCGTATTGCAAATTTCAATACCTACATATATTTTATCGGAAAAAAGGAGTTTTTTCTTTACTTTTAATGGTTTTGTAATATAAAAAATCACAGACAATTCAAAAAAGAAAATAAGACGGCTCTTGTGGCTGAGAAATAACAACCGGCAAAACCGCCCCTTGATTCTAAATTTTTGTTCCCAGCATATTGAGCAACTTTTCAAACAAGGGGATATAATTAACAATAATGTCCCTGCTTATTTTCACTGCAACCGCTTCGCTATATATGTGAGATGTCAGATTTCTATCCTTTAACATTGAAATCCAAACTTTTTCATCATCTATCAAGTTTTGTGCATATGCTTCTTTTAAAACTGATTTTGGTGCGTTTATATCCTGAATACCCTGATCCTCCATATATGCCTTTAAAAGTTTCCATATCATTTCAAATGTGAATTCAAACCTTTGTATAAGCGCATCACGAAAAACATCAGATTCAACTGTTTTCATATCCTGAAGTTCCAACGGTTTTTTCAAACCTCTCATGCTATTTTCATATTTTTTTCTAATCCTGTCCATAAATCAAAACCCCGTCCCTTTCTATATTTTCAACCAATTCCCTTTCTGTATCTTCGCTTATAATCACTATGTCAAATTTCAGCAAAGTGTCTATGTCTTCAATTTCAAGCCAGAACGACGCCTCTTCCTCAAAAGAATATTCCCTGGGAAATACAGCGATGTCAATATCACTTTTTTCCCTGTTATCTCCTCTCGCCCTAGACCCAAACAACACTACCTTTTGTATATTTTCATATTTCGCCGCTATATTTTTAATTTCCATATATATGTCCGATATATCCAAAAGCCATCTCTCCTTTTGCTACCAATTCAACTTCTTTCTATGTCATTTTCTTAATAAATTATAGCACAAAAACACCCCACAAGCATTTTCTGCCCGTGGGGTTCACAGTATTAAAAACCACTCATATTTATTCTATAGTGAACTTCATCTTTATCCCCTTGCCGAGGAATTCTCCGCTTTGGGATTTGACCCCATCCTTTATGAAAAGATAGTAGACCCCGCCGCTGTTCCATGCATCCGCAGGCTGTATTTTAATATGGCTGGCATCAGTCAGGTTTACGCTGATGTCCGTCTTCAGCAAAACTCCGCCTTCGCTTTCACCAACAAATACATTCTGGCCGTTTACAGCGCTTCCGTCAAGAGGTTTGCTGAACTCCACTGTCCACTGCTTGTCAGAAGGCTGTCCGGCTTTTGGGGAAAAAGGCTCGTCCCATACGTATGAAGGATCCATGTCCAGTTCTTCCCTTGTGTCTTCTTCAGGCTCCTGTTCAAGCTGAATGTACTCCTTGGCTCCCGTGCTTTCATTGGTATATACAAGCCTGTCGCCGTCAATGTAAAGGTCCGTAGAGTGAACCGAGTTGAACTGCTCTTCTCCTGTTCCATCTTTTTTTATTCTGTATATGTATCCTCCTTTGGAATAGTTGCTGTAGTATATCCATTCCCCGCGACCTGCGATGTAATACGACCTGTCTCCATTGAGCTTTACATCCTCGCTTCCGTCGATAGAAACTTTGTGGAGTGTGTCTTCGTCCCCTTCACTGCTGTAGTATATATAGTCTGAATCGAAAGACGTATCCGACATTTCATGGAAATAGCTGTAATCGTCATACCCGGTCTGCTGGTAGTCCGACTGGTTCCAGTTGTGGTCATCGTCCAGATACTGCTGCGTGACAAGGAAGTATTTATAGCTGACTTTGTTCTTTCTGTCAGGTGTAGGGTCGTTCCACGTAGAATCTATGAAATACCAGCTTCCGCCGAGGTTGACACTGTTCCATGCATGGCCCACGCCTCCCGCATCCCCTGCCACGTATCTGCGTTCAAATCCAAGCTTGCCCAGCATTTTGTACTCCAGCAGCGCGTACGCCTGGCACACTCCCTTGCCTTCACTTAGTATGGCATATGGCGAATGGGCGCTTGCAAATGTGTCGTCGCCGTACTGCGTATTCAGAACTATATAGTCGTTTACGGCCTTGAGCTTTTCAAGGTCTGTCATACCCGGAAGGATTATGCTTGAGAGTATTTCATCCGTTTCACTTTCTATGTAGTCCTCTTGCGATTTGCTGTGAAGGTAATTCACATTGAACGTTATAGTCGCATCGTTCACATAACCTGTAGCCGACCATGAATACCCGCCCCTTGAGTTTGCAAGGTATTCGTCCTGCATGTCAATTTCAGCCAGTACCGCCTGAATATCGGGCTTTAGATTGCTCGTATCCCCCGTATAGTTTATTTCAAAGTTTTCTTCCCTGCTTGACATTTTGTTGTATATTGCGTCTTTAAGCTCTGAAAGGTCTCCAGCGATTTCTGCTGCCGCCGGACTTACAGAGCTTTTGGAGATTCTTGAAGCTCCTTTTTCGCCCGTGTATATGATATCGGGGTTTACATAAGAGTCCGATTCGAATATAAACTCTTTTTCAATGGCTGCAGATTCCCTTTGCTCAACTTGGTTGCCTGGTGCAGTTTCCACCACCGCGAAGCCCGCCTTTACAGCCAAAGATGGCTGTGCTTGTACGGCCATGAGCATCAGTCCCAGTACTGCCGCCGATACATATTTCACTCTATTTCCCATATTCATCCTCCTTCAGTTTTAAGTTTTAGATTTTCAAAACATATATTAGAACTTCATTTCTTTTGTTAAAGAAATTATAGCATAAAAATACCCCGCAAGTATTCCTACCTGCGAGGTATGTCTTTGTTTCATTAATTTTAGTTTAATGCTCTGCCACCGTTACACTAACCTTGATTACGAAATATGTTCGTTAGTTCGTGCCCGGCTCGACAACTTTTGGTTTTACAATCAAAGTATATTCAACTTTTTTATGAAGTAACATCCGTTACAGCAACACTCACTTGATTTGCTACTGCTGCTTCTCCATCTGCATTTTTAGCAACAACTATTATGCTATGCGCTAATGCTGTATCTGCACCAACAGAGAACGTTTCTGTTCCAACCGCTACTTCGCCTAATTTAGTTGTTCTTGCAGTACCATCTGCCGATGCATATATAACATAGTTCGTTACTCCTGTTTCATCTCCCGCTTTTGTCCATGTTACATTTCCACCCATTTTATCTGCATTTGTATCTGTATCTGTAAATGCCAGTCCTGTTACTTTTGCTGTCGGAATTGCCACATCAGTTACCGCTGCAATTACTTGATTTGCTACTAATGCCTCTCCATCTGCATTTTTAGCAACAACTATTATGCTATGCGCTAATGCTGTATCTGCACCAACAGAGAACGTTTCTGTTCCAACCGCTACTTCGCCTAATTTAGTTGTTCTTGCAGTACCATCTGCCGATGCATATATAACATAGTGCGTTACTTCCGTTTCATCTCCCGCTTTTGTCCATGTTACATTTCCACCCATTTCATCTGCATCTGTATCTGTATCTGTAAATGCCAGTCCTGTTACCTTTACTGTCGGAAGTACCTTTACTTCCACTTCCCCTATCACTCTTACATTTTCATCCTGATCAACTTGTCTTAAGAAAAGCATGTCTCCTGCAGAAACCGAGAATAAATCATTGTCTACGGTAAATGCATCACCATCAATTTTCACCCAGCTGTCATCACTTACTTTTGTATTGATTCCTACGATATACTCAACCTTATTTGTGCCTAAATCAGTATTTAATGTTACATCTACATCGTCCCCATTTTCCATTGCTGAAGCTATAGAGATTGTGCTAAAGTCTATGCTGGCCTCAACTGTCACATCTACATCCGATTCCAGGCTCTTTCCGTTAACAATCGTGAACCCTTGTTCAATGTTCATGCATGCGCCAAGTGCAGTTGCAAGTTCCTCATCAGAATTGCCTGCATCTGCTACATCTACAGTAATATCCGCTATTCCCTCGTCCGTTCCATCTACTTTGTAATTGCTATATGCAAAAGCAGTGTCAAACGCTGTACCAGTTGGCAGTTTCACTATCATAGCTTTGTTACTCTGTGCAAATGATATATTTGCAGCGTCTATCACATCATCAATTCCATCTGTAGTGACATCATTAGTAGCATCCATGTCTATAGCGTTCTTAAGCGCAGTTCTTATATCTGCTCTCTTTGAAGTGTTCCAAGTAGCTCCACTTCCATTTATAAAGAATTCAAGCTCAAGTCCTCCGTTATCCTTAAGGCCCTTAACTGTTGCTTTATTCTCATCATTGTCATAATCACATATGAACTCAAGCTTTGCTTCATTAGGATTAACAACTTCTGAACCATCTGAACCATCTGAAGCATTTGCTGAATCGTCTACATTATTTCCTGTGTTAGTCTGATCCGCATCACTCATGTTGTCTCCATAAGTAATTTCTGTCTTTTGTACCCCGTCAAGAATAACTGTTGGAGCATATGAGCCCTCTTCGCCTTCCGGCTTGTCTATTTCTATATCTCCAAAAGCTCCCTTTGCACTTGTTTCATCTACAAGTGTTACCTCATGTGCATCATCGCTTGGATGTATAGCTGTATTTGCTACTGAAGCGCCTTCTTCAATCACTACCTTTACATCCATTGTATTTGCTATTTCAAGATTTGTAACCCTTACATCGTTTCCAAAATGAACACAGTTAAGATCATCACTCGATTCTATCTTAACTCCGTCTACAGTTACATTTTCAAAACGAGCTGTTCCAGTTGCTCCTACATTTACTGTTATATCTCCAGTTACATTAAGATTTTCAACCAGAACTTCTTTGCACGTTCCAAGAGTAAGCTTTCCGTTATATGTCTTGTTTTTTCCGTCTATGTGCAGCTTGTCTGTCGCCGCTCTTGCAAACTCAAGGTCTGCTTTTGAAGTAATGTGATCATCCATGATTATCTGTTTCACATCATTGTCTATCATCACTTCAGCAAGATTGTTTACATCGCTTACTTTTCTTGTGTTTCTAGAGTTTGTATATGACACTTTTACATCCTCTAGGCCGTCAATGCTTTCCAAGAATTTTTCAAATTCGCCATCGTCGCCTTCCAGCAGATCTCCAAGGCCCATGCTAACATCTTCACTGGTAGGAAGTGCACTCATATTAGCTCCTTCGCTGTCAGTTATCATTTTTATCTCTTCTTCTTTAAGAACTTTTCCCTTTTCATCATAGGCCGTAAGTGTCATTTCAATAGTTTCATCACTTATTCCTACAATACTTGATATGAACTCTCCTGCATTTCTTCCCTCTGACATATATTCTTCCTTGCTGAAGAAATTGCTTGCATCCATATTGACAAATTCAATTTTCATTTTTTCAACTTCCGATGTACCAGTAACTATTACACTTGTAATATACTTGGAATCTGGATTGCCCGGGTCAGCTTTTGTGTGGGCAACTTTAATTGCCGATATCTTCTTTCCTGGTTGAGTAATCTCTACATCATAGAAAGTGTTGTATTCAAGAACATCACTTTTCAAGAAATCAGTATCGTCTACAAATATTACATCCATTCCTGGATTCAAATCCTCCGCTGTGAACTTTACTTCATAATCCTCAGCCTGCTTGTATCCATCACTAAATGTTATAGATCCAGCCGGGAATGTAACCACATATGGAGTCTCTTTCTTTCCAAGATTATCGAATGCAATCTCTATTCCGCCTGTATCAGCATCCTTATTTACGTCAATTGAATACGCTGCATATTCATCATCGACTGTGACATCGCCTTTAGTAATATCTGATACAGTTCTTCCTTTGTCGAATACCATCTTGATAACTTTCTGGTTAGTAGGGGTTCCAGTTACTTCTTCAAAATAATATGTGTACGGAAGTGTAGAATAAGCGTATGCTACACCCATTTGAGCTATAGGAGCCATAAATGCCGCCAATAGCATTAGAGCTGAAATTGCAATAGAAAAAGCTCTTTTAAAATTAGATTTTTGCATAATTGATCCTCCCTTTAGTTTTTTTGGACTCGTGTCCCTGATTAAAATTTAATTACTTTAAGCTAACTTTCCCAACCACCTCCTTAATATAGTGTTTTTTGATGTCAATTTTATCTTAACCGGTGTACCGGCTAGCGTCTTACTCTGTACTAATGATACGGAACATTAATTGTTCTTGTTTCAAGAAGGTTGTTCTTTGCTCCATAAAGTTCTATATCTGCGCTAGATTCTCCTATAAGTATGGTTGTATATTTTACAAAATTGTTGTCTCCTTTATAGTTCATCATTTCACCATTCACTTTCACATAAAGTACCGCATTGTCCGTCTCAACAGAAATAACATGTATTTTTCTTGTTGATATATATCCAGCTTCTATTGAATAACTTTTCATATACGAGGATAGCGCATCAACAGTTATTGGAGAACTGGCACTTTTTACCTCCCCATTTTTATAAGACACGCTGTAGACAACATTCTGCTGTTCCAATTTCTGGCCTACGCTTTTGGTTTTAACAGTTATTGAACTCTTGTCCGATGACATTTCAAGACTCGAAAGAGCAAGTCTATCCGAGCTTGTTCCACCATTTACAGTCCTTTTAACTTCAAATTCAGAAAGTGATGCAGTCTCTCCCGTTGTAAATGGCTTATCAAAAGTAACCCTTATTGTATCCTCACTAGACCCGTCATTGTATGCTGTAACAGTCTTTACCACTCTATCTATCCCCGGAATCTCTTCTGCTGAAGGTATACTTACCTCCACAGGTGTTCCCGCAGGGGTTGTCGCAGTTGCCTTTTCCCTCACGAGTATGTCTTTTCCCTTGACGCTTTCAGGAAGTCCCGCAGCCGAATCGTAAGTTGTCCATGTGCTGCTTCCTTCCACTTGGTACTCGTAAGTCTTTCCTGACTCAAGACCCTGAAGCTTGTTGTCGTCGTTTACAGGATTCACTGGTATTTCAGGTGCTTCCGGAACTGTCGTTCCTGCCGCTATTCCTGTAACCTTTTCTGATACGGCCTTGCCGTCATATGTAAGAGTATATTCACTTCCGCCTGTCTGCGCCGATGTAGTAAGAACCACAACCTTGTTCGAACTTCCCGCCTTTATAGCCGCACTTTCAACTGTAAGGCCGCCAGTGAATGTGAATTTATCCTTTGCATAGTCCGTTGTTTCAAGAGCACTTGAGAATATGACCTCGACCGATGTGTTGCTTACGGCGTATGCGCTTGAAACCGTCTTTCCAGTTTCTTCTCCACCGTCGTCATCGTCTCCGCCCGACGATAGAATAACTACATTTCCATTGCTCTCAACCAGTTTGTCCGGTGCAGCTTGAGTCTGGTTCGCAGTATCGCTTGCAAATTCGTCAAAATCACTCACTCCACCTGCAAGGTAGTCTGAAAATTTTGCAGATTTCCCATTAAGATCTATTATTACTGTTGATGGGTCTGACGGTCCGAATATATTCCCAAAATCATCGTCATGCGTAGTTATGTATTCGATGCTGTAGAATGTATCCCCAATTTGTATTCCCTGCACACTATTCCCTTCATGCTCATATGCATATGCTGGTACAAACTGGCCAATCGCAAGTACAAGAGATAGAATCAAAGACAAGCACAGCTTCGTCAATTTTTTTATATTCATACTTTTTCCTTCCTTTCAAAATCTTTTTATGATTTTTTCGCTGCTTTTACTGTTCGCTTTCTATAGACAGCTGCTCTAAAATCGTTGAGCCGCTGTAGGCCTTTATAGTCACTGTTGTTCCTTCTTGAACAGCCGGGAATATACTCCATGAAAACGCGCCGTTTTCAAGATTTGCAGTCTTGGCTTTATCGCCATATTCTACAATGACCCTATCCGCACCTGTTGTCGTTCCACTAACATACGTAACGGCTGAGCTTCCTACAGCACTTGCATCGTATATGTGCTCGCCCTGCACCATAAACTCGCATACAATTCCTTTTTCAAGTTTTTCCCCATTTGACGAACCTACTGCGTTTGAATCCATTTCCGGAGAGTCTATTATCAGGTAATATGAACTTCCCAGTTTAAACTCCTCAATCGGATTAACCTTTATGTGCTTTAAACCTTCAACGCTTGTTTTGACATCAACTGGAGCCGACCCTTCTTTTTCTACAATACGCACTCCTGTACTTGTAGCCGAGTCTACATTCTTTGAAAATATTATGTTGAATTCCTTTGACTTTTGAACATTCAACTTTTCACTGTGCATTTCATAGCCGTGCTCGTCTGTAAGATATTCGGCCATATCGACTGCCGCAAAGGAATTCGCCGATGTCGCAAGCATCATCGCAGCGACTAGCATCACCGGCAAAACTTTTTTGATTAAAAATTTAAGTTTCAATTTAACACCCCCATGATTATTGATAAAAAATGTATTTTATAAAAGCATCTATTGGACTTCGACGCTCGTTTCTACAACAACAGTGTTACCTTCATAGCCCTTCACGGTGACCGTATCACCCTTTTGAAGCCCTGGGAATATGCTCCACAAGAACGTTTTGTCATCCTTGAGCTCCGCCGGTTTTGTCTTATCTTCATATAAGACATCCACTTTGGTTATTGTCTCCTTGTATTTTCCTGTAACCAATGTTGCTGCCGTTCCTACAGCCTTCACATCATAAATTTTTGGTATCTCGGCCGCCTGCCCAACCGTCACTTCTACAGTCTCGGCAAGACCGTCTTCGGTATAAGCCTTCACTATAACATTGTCTCCATTTTTCAGCCCCGGGAATATACTCCAAAGGAATGTTCCATCGTCCTTGAGCTCTGCTGGTTTTGTTTTGCCGTCATATAAAACATCCACCTTAGTAACATCGCTTTCATACATTCCTGTAACCAGTGTCGCCGCTGTTCCAATAGCCTGAACGTATTTGATCTTCCCATCACCAGAAGGCGGCGTAGTTCCTCCGTCATCCTTTTCATATGATGTCTGTTCTCCTTCAAGGTCTATCCAGTCCTCTTCGTTGACAGTCGATACGTCATATGTTCCTTCCTCCAGGTTTTCTTGGTCTTCATCGTCTATCTTGAAGAATGCCACAAGCCCCTTTTGGAAATCACATGTCGAAAGAATTTCAAGATCTCCCTTTTTAAGCTTGAGCTTCTTGCCTAGAGTATACATTTCCCTATCGAGGTTGACTTTAAATATTAGCGTATCCGGATCTATATCCCCCACCTTGGAAAATGTAATCTTATCCATGTCCTCGTCGTCTATTTGAACATAGTGTCCATTTTTAAAAAGTGCACTGACGCTTGCATCTCCTATGTCCAACACTCCGTCTGAATAATAGTTTATTGTCTCGGCCTTTCCCGCCGCCACAACAAGCTCTGCGGGGCTTCCGACATTTATATTCTGAAATATCTTATCCTCCAAACCTGAAAGCTCAACCTTTTCAAATGTAGGCGTATTTATATATACCATGTCCACTTCGCCTTCCGACTCCACATTGCAGCCCGCATACAGCCTAAGCGCGGAATCGACATCTGCCTTGAGCTTAAGCTTCAGCGTCCCATCCTCCATGGAATTCGACGAAACCTCTATCCTGCCATACGACCCTTCCTGCGAGCTCAGCGTCACAGGCACAACCCCAAGGTCTATTATCGTCTTGTATATCTGCGATTTAGATTCCGTATCATTTATCTCGACATATGCTCCCATTGAACTTTTGATGCTGAATATATCTGTTTCAAGCGAGTCTATGTCTATTGTCTTTTCAGCCGAGCCCGCCGAAAGAACCTCCACTCTTTGAGCCTTTACGTTCTTGATTCTGCACGTTCCCGATATTCCCGGGTTTATATACAGGGTTCCTTCAACCTCTACATTTTCAAGGCTCATTCCATTTGCCCCTATATAAAGGTCTCCCTCTATTATCGCGTTTTCAATTTCCTGCTCTTTTTGAGTTATCGAAACCGAACCCGCAGTCTCTTTTTTGAGATACTGCTCATTTCCACTTATGGACGAACCCCCGTTCGTATGAGTCATCTCTTTTGTATAATCGCTTCCAAGTCCTTTATACTGAGAACTTTTGACGTCCTTTGACACGAAAAGCTCGACCCTTTGGTCCTCTCCCACACTTTCTGAAAGAGTAAGGCTTACGCTCTTACCATCGGGTGAGACCGATGCACTCTTTGGAACAGCTCCCGCAACCTCGTAATTTTCTATTGTTGAAGCACTTACTTCGTCAACATAAGTGCTGAATACCATCTTCACCTTATTTTCAGCAGTAAAATAAGCACTTTGAAGTGTAAATCCTGTATATTCCCCCTGAGACTGTACTGTCGCCTTTGAAAATAAACCCTTCGATATAATATTTTCTCCAGCCCCATCTGAAACACCAGGATCTACAACTATATAGTACTGGGCTCCCTGCTCAAGGCTCTGCTTGGGAGTCAGCCTGAACACATTCGGATTTATCTTTTCTTCGTATGTGGAAACAACTGAACCGTTGGTGTCCACAAGGCTTATGTATTTTCTAGCACTGTCTGTATCAAATTCCTTGGTAAAGCTTATGTTGAAACGCTTATCCTTTGACACTTCGTATATGGATGGAAATCTGTTATAACCCTTGCTCTTCAAAGTCTCTTCGAAGCTTTCGGCATATGATACAGGCATTTGGCAGATAAGCATTGCCACTGCCGTCAAAGCAGCAAGTTTCCGACTCACATTCATACTTTTGAATATTCCTTTTATATTGATACAACTTTTTACATTCAATCCCATCACCCCATACATATATGTCACTATTCATATATTAATTATTCTTACCACAATTTTGAATATCTTACCACAATTAACTCCAATACAGTATTCTAGTCCTATCTGTTTACGTTTGTCAGTTAATATATCGTACTTAAGCACGATTTTCTTTAGCACTTTTTTCTCATTGAATTAAATTATAAAAACAGTTTGAATTTTCTATATTTTTTCAACTATAATTGTCTTTTTTTGTACAAAAATGTCATTCTAATATTTTTTCATAAATTATGAATATGATTCATGTGCGAACAAAAATTTCCAGCTTGTGCCAATTATTTCTGTTGAGTATAATGGTGTCGAAGAAAGCGCTTGTCAATGTAGTTTATAGTTTATGTTTTTATATTCGAAAGGAGATGTTTTTCAATGATTGATGATGAAAAAGGATATGAGTTGACATTGCTGGAATCTCAAATGGTCGAGTATATATACGAATGCCAGCACAACCACTACTACTGTCCCTCACAATACGAAATAGGCTGCGTGGTCGACAGATGTAAAAGCATTGTAAACAGGCATTTGCACAGGCTTCAAGATGTCGGGATTTTAAAGCTTATGGGGGTGAAACAAATTGAAATCATTTCAGCCCCAGGAAGGAAATCAGTACAGCAAGATTGAAGAGCTTGCTGTCAAGGCCTCAAAAGGATGCAAGCAGTCTGAATCCAGGCTTGTGGAACTTTTTACCCCGCTTTTGATTTCAAAGTGCAGGTTCTATTTCGGAAAGTACGACGAGGACCTCATACAGGACGGAAAAATCAGACTAATCGAGCTTACAAGGGCATTCGACCCCGAAAAGGGCTCCCATTTTTGCGGCTACATAAAATATATGATAAGCACGTTCTACTGGAACACCAAAAGGCACGCTTTGGCCCTTGGCGCATTAGAAGGAATGTGCGGAAGCGAGGACGACTACTCGCACAGCGCCGTGTCCAGCTTCAAGGGCATAGAATACGCGGACCTCAACATGCTTGTGGACTCTCTTCCAAGGCTTCACAAAAAACTTGTCAACCTTGTATTTTACAACGACCTTACAGTGCTGCAAGCCTCAAAGGAGCTTGAAATTTCGTATTCCTACGCCCTTAGGATAAAAGCCGAGGCCGTCCGCACTCTGAGAAAGTCATATCTCGAAAAATAATCCCGCATGCCATATGCGTACTATATGGTTTTGTATAAATCCAATCCCCTGCAACACTCCTTTTTCAAACTTTTTTAGAGTTTTTTAAATTTTTAGTATAGGTTTTGCCCTCGGGATGAATATATAAGGGTGAAAGTAAAAAAATAAAACAAGGGAGGAATTGATTATGGCTACAGCAACAAAACTTTCAAGCGGCATGCAGCTCAAGTATTCTATGGGGGTTAACGGAGACGGAAAGGAGATCTTCAAGAAAAAAACATTCAAGAATTTCAAACCCGACGCTCTGGATGATGACATTTACGAGGTGTCACAGCTGTTCAATTCGATTCAGGAGCCTTCAGTCGACGAGGTCAAAAGAATTGACGAATCTTTGATAGAAGCGTAAATTCTAATCTTTTCGGGGCCGCGTGCGGCCCCGGTTCACCGATTCAATTGAAACAATCACTCAAATGACAGGGAGGGTTTTTTATGGATAGGATAGTTGAAATGAGCTTCATAAAATCGGACGGAAAGAAATTCACTCTAAAGCTCAATAACGCGAAAGAGGATGTGACTTCCGAGCAGGTGAACACGCTCATGGACAGCATAGTCGAAAAGGACATGTACTCATTTGATGGAACCACAATATCAGAAAAGGACAGCGCAAATCTAGTGACAATCCAGGAGACTCCGTTCCAGATGTCTTAATAGCAATCGCAGCATAGTCAAAACAAATCTAAAAGGGAGCCCAGAGGGCTCTCTTTTTTTTGCAAAGGCGGTGAATATTTTGGACGACTTCACATATCTGCTTTCAAACGTGGGCTTTCCAATAGTGATATCCCTTTACCTTCTAATGAGAATAGAGGGCAAAATAGAGGCTCTCACCGGGGCCATACTAACACTCGAAAGCACAATATCATCGAATACACGGCCTCCAATGGAATAAGCGGCCTTTAAATTGCGAAATTTTGCCCGAAAACCATTTAGAACCTTTGACTGTTTGAACGAAGAGAGTTTCAAAGGTTCCCGGCTATCGGGCCGAATAAGCTTCATGCAGCTTCAAAGCGCAAAACGTCCGGCGGTTCATACATCACATGCCCACTCTTTATTTTATAATTCTCGATTCAATCTTTTCTGCTATATATATTCCAAGTGTCACAATTGCAGATATCAAAAGATTCGCATAAAAGCTTATGAGCCTCCAAAGAAGTATCGCATACTTCAACATCCCCTGTCCGAACACCGCTGCGAATATAGAGTAAAAGCCTATTTCCCCCGCCCCTAGCGTTCCGGGAGCAGGTATGAAAGACACCGCCATATACAGAAATGACTGGAGCGACACTATCTCGAAAAATGAGTGCTTCTGAAGATTCAAAGCCCTGTATACGAAATAGGTTATGCCGAAATAAGCCGTGAGCTGAACCCCTGTAAGCAAAAAGCCCTTTATTATAAGGTACTTATTTTTTGCTATCTTATCTATATCCTCTTTGTATTCGTCCACGTATCTTGAAAATATCTTGTATTTTCTCCTGTGCTTCCTTATCATGTGGATATTGTGAATGAATCTGAGGAAAACATATACTATCCTCTTGAGCTTGTGTGGATTGTAAAGGAGCATTATCACGAAAAAAAGCCCCACTGTGTTTATGAAAAGCCCGCACACTACAAACAATGCAGCCTTTTGAAGCGCATCGGTTATCCTTCCGAAATTAAAAATAAAAAGCACAAGGGAATACACTGTGACCCCGACCTGGAAGAATATGAACTTGTTTGCAAGCACCGCACTTGACTTTGAAAGCGGTATGTTATCCTTTCTCATGATGTACATCTGCGCCGGCTGTCCACCGCTTGCAAACGGTGTTACGAGGCTGTAGTACTGGCCCACTATCGTGGCCTTGAAAGATATCCACACTCCATTGACCTTGCATATCTCCTTTATCAAATCGTCCATTATCCACATTTCTATGCCCACATATGCAAAAAGACTAAAAATCCCCAGCATCACGAACTTCACATCCACTCTTTTTGATATGTCCAAAATCTCGGCCCATGTCATATTTCTGGTGAGAAAATATATCGTGGCCGCCATTAATACCGCAGCAACAACGTATCCCAAATGCTTAGTGTGTTTTTTCATCATATTACCACCTGTCCATAAGCTCCATTATGCAGCTTGTCACTTCGAATGGCTGAAGAGTTTTTTTGATATTCCTGATGGATCGTTTCATGTCTTGAATATGATCCGGATTTTCAATGGCGCTTTCCACTGCACTTATGATCTCCTCAGCGCCCGGTCGCACCATTCCTATTCCCATTTTCTCTATGAAGTCTGCATTTTGAATTTCCTGCCCTATGTTAGGTGTTTTGCACACCACAGGGGTTTCGCAGCTTATGGATTCAAAAAGAGTCACTCCGCCCGGCTTTGTTATTATAATGGAACTGTCCCTTATAACCTGCGCCGGATCATGCACATATCCCAAAACTTCCAGCCTTTTAAACCCCCTTGACCTAAGCTGATCATAGAGCTCCCTGTTTTTTCCCGTAACTACTGTTGTCTTAACGGAGCAAAGCCCACCAAGGTAGTCAAAAACTTCTTCTCCTATTTCAAAAAGGCCTCTTCCCCCGCCCATTACGAGTATTCTATTTTCGCCGCTGCTGTAAATGTCTTTTTCACACTTGCCGCCTGCTGCATTTTCACTTTGCGAAGCTTCCTCCTGCGCACTGAAATCAAAATCCTGACCTGCCCCGCTTTGCTTGAGCCCGAAAAATTTTAAGAAGCTCGTTCTAAGGGGTATTCCCGTAACGCTTATCTTTTCACTCTCCACGCCTTTTTTTACAAGGCCCTCCTTTACGCATAGAGCCGGTGCAAAATACATATTAGTCTCTTCGCTCACCCACTCCCAGCTGTCCACAACGTCTGTTATGCACGTGATAAGCGGAACCGGGTTCTTGTACTTTTTTTTGAATCTGGATACGACATTCGAGCAGATGGGGAATGTAGATATTATTATCCTGGGCCTGTTGGCCTTCATGTAGTCTGCAAATTTTTGAAGACCTATTATACTGGTTATCTCGTCTATGTAAAAATCGGGAATGTCCTTTTTCCTTTTATAAAAGAAATTGTAAAAATCAGGCATTTCCCTCGTTATAAAATTGTAAAAATCATATGCATAGTTTTCTATCAAGGGGTTTGTTATGCTGAAAAGATCCTGTATTTGAATATTAAGTGACGGATCCCTTTCAAGAAGCTGATCCTGAACAGCTTTCGAGACCGTATAGTGACCGGCTCCAAAAAAAGCCGTGAGTATGAGTACATCCATTTTTTATAGCACCTCCAAACGCCGGCCGGCCATGATTGCCCGCCTAGACTGAATTTTACCATATATGACTTCGCATTACGGATTTTTCATTGAATTTTAATGTACATTTAATGTACTACCCAAAATACACTATACTCTAAATGTTTATGCATTTTTAAATTATGTGCTCCAAAAGACTAATTTGGGGTATATTATAAAAATGCAGTGCCAGATCGTCAATACGCCTGCATTTTCAACACTCTTAAGCTGTTTCAATAAATTTTCACAGTGAAAACTTGCAATTGCAGGCTCGGCATATGCTTGCAGTTCGACCCATATGCCGGACTCAAAAACAAAAATATTCATTTTTAATCATATCATTTGCATGTTTTAGCATAACCTTTTTCATAAGTACTCATTATATTGTGTAGCAGTATACAATTTGGTCGTTTATGTTTTGTCATATTTATTCACTTAATGTGTTCTTCAGAAATCGTTTTCACGCGTTGGTTTATGTGCAAAAATGGCTTTTAGCGGTTAATTCAGCTTAATATATATGCATGGCATTATTAAATTCATGTATATTTCCATTAGTTTTGTTAATAACAAAATTAATGGTTTTTTTCAGATTTTTCAAAAAGTTTAATAGGGCTTGTGTATAAAAATTCAGCAACGGCGGCTGTGTTTTTGCAAACTAATACACCAGACCCATTGAAAGAATGGGATTTTCAATACAAACCCCATTTGTGTGTATCTTCAAAATACAAAAATACCTTTATTATTAACAAATTAACATTTGTTCGAATTGCTTCCATAGCGTGCTATAATTATCATTAGCCGATCCTAAGAATGTATTTTTCAAGTACAATACATATGCAGTTCATTATATTTTGAGATCAGGAGTGATTTTCGATGGAAAAGGTAAGTATAAAAATCGACGGGATTGATGTTCAGGTTCCTAAGGACAATACAGTCCTTCAAGCCGCAAGAAGCATGGGAATAAACATCCCTACACTTTGCTACCTTGAGGGAATAAATAAGACTGGTGCATGCCGAATGTGCCTTGTTGAAATAGACGGAGACAAAAAACTACATACTGCCTGTACACTTGCTGTATGGGATGGAATGATCGTAAAGACAAACACAAAGAGAGTAAGGGATGCAAGAAAAACAAACCTTCGCCTAATACTTGCGAATCACCACAGCGACTGCCTTTCATGTTCTAGAAGCAAAAACTGCGAGCTTCAGGACATGTGCAGTGACCTTGGCCTTTCGGACGAGTACCTTAAGACTCTTCCAAAGGAAAAAATGCAGCCGATTGACGAGCTTTCGCCTTCTATAGTGAGAGACCCCAACAAGTGCATACTTTGCGGAAGATGCGTTGCAGTCTGCAAGAACGTTCAAAACATAGAAATACTTACATTTGCAAACAGGGGCCTTGAGACATCTGTGGAGCCGGCATTCGGCGACAGTTTCAAAGACACCCCTTGCATATACTGCGGCCAGTGCATCAATGTATGTCCAGTTGCAGCGCTTCGCGAGAAAAGCGAAATGGAAAAGGTGTGGGAAGCCCTTGAAAACAAGGATCTTCACGTCGTAGTACAGGAAGCTCCTGCAGTAAGAGCGGCTCTTGGCGAAGAGTTCGGACTCCCTATGGGAACCCCTGTCACTGGAAAGATGTACACGGCGCTTAGAATGCTTGGATTCGATAAAGTGTTCGACACAAACTTCGGAGCCGACCTTACCATAATGGAAGAGGGCACAGAGCTTCTTCACAGAATAAAAGAAGGCGGAAAGCTTCCTATGATAACATCGTGTTCACCCGGTTGGATAAGATACATAGAGCACTACTATCCTGACCTTCTTGAGCACCTTTCGACTTGCAAGTCTCCTCAGCAGATGACTGGAGCTGTGCTTAAGTCGTACTATCCTGAAATCGAGGGGCTTGATCCCAAGAAAGTATTCGTTGTTTCTGTAATGCCTTGTACTTCGAAAAAATTCGAGGCTGCAAGGGAGGAAATGCTAAACGGCCACGGAACAAGGGATGTGGACGCAGTTCTTACTACCAGGGAACTTGCAAAGATGATAAGGGAGTCGTCGATAGATTTCGCCAGCCTTTCCGACAGCAAGGGAGATGACATATTCTCAGACTACACTGGGGCCGGAGTAATATTCGGAGCCACAGGCGGAGTTATGGAAGCGGCGATAAGAACTGTTGCCGATGTCGTTTCAGGCCAGGAGCTTGATGATATAGAATACAAGGCTGTAAGAGGTCTTGATGGAATAAAAGAGGCAAGCGTTCAAATAGGCGATCTGACTGTAAATGTTGCGGTCGCACACGGAACCGACAACGCACAAAAGCTTATGGAGCTTATAAGGGAAGGAAAAGCCGACTACCACTTCATAGAGGTAATGGCATGTCCTGGAGGATGTGTTGCCGGCGGCGGACAGCCTCACGTGCATTCTTCTGAAATGGTCAAAATAAACGTAAGATACGAAAGAGCAAAAGCGCTTTATACTGAGGACTTTGGAAACGTAAAGAGAAAGTCTCACCACAATACTTCAGTTCAGCGTCTTTACAAGGAATACCTAGGGGAGCCATGCGGACATAAGTCTCACGAACTGCTTCACACCCACTACAAGGCTAGAACGCTTTACTAATATATTATTGATTCGGAGGTTTTGTTATGGAAACTACTTACACAAGTAATAAAACTGCTATAAACGGCGAACTTTTGGGTAATATAGAAAAGATAGTCGAAAAACACGGCAATTCAAGGGACAATCTTTTGGCGGTGCTTCTGGACGTACAGGCTCTAAGCGAAAGACACTATCTTTCAAGAGAAGCCATAGTAGGAGTTTCAGAAGTAATGAACATAAGGGTTCAAAACGTGTACGAAGTGGCTTCTTTCTACCATGCACTTTCTACAAACCCGAAGGGAAAATACGTTATTCAGCTTTGCCAGGGAACTTCATGCACTGTAAACGGACAAAAGGGCATAAAATCTGTTCTTGAAGCCGAGCTTGGAGTTAAAATGGGCGAAACCACTGGTGACGAGATGTTTACCATAGAATACACTCCTTGCTTTGGGGCTTGCGACATTGCTCCGGCAATGAGGCTCAACGGGAAAGTATACGGAAACCTTACAGAGCTTTCCGTTCTTGAAATACTAGATGAGTGCAGGAGGGGTTAGAATGGGCAAAACTGTAAGCATAATATCAAAAAATTTCGGGAGCGTCAATCCCGAGTCTATAGAAGAGTATATAGCCGCAGGCGGATTTGAAGGATTCAAAAGAGCCATAAATATGACTCCTGAAGAGATAATAGAAGTCATAAACAGCACAGACCTCCAAGGAAGAGGAGGAGCGGCCTTCCCAGTTGCAAAGAAATGGGCTGGCGGACTTCGTGTAAAGGCCCCTGTAAAAGGCGTTATATGCAATGCCGACGAAGGCGAGCCGGGAACATTCAAGGACAGGGCCATACTAGAGCTTAACCCTTTCAGTGTTATAGAAGGAATGCTTATATCGGCTTTCACCGCAGGTGGAACTGAAGACAACTACGGAAGAATATATATAAGAGAAGAGTACACGTATCTTCACGAGCGTGTTAGAAAAGCAATAGACCAGGCAAAAGAAAAAGGCTTCCTTGGAAAGAACATACTTGGAACAGGCCTTAACATGGACATGAAAGTGGTTTCCGGAGCGGGCGCATACGTATGCGGAGAAAGTTCTGCGCTTTTGGAATCTATGGAAGGAAAGGCCGGAAGACCTAGAATAAAGCCTCCGAGACTTAACAACGTGGGCCTTTTCAATCTTCCTACACTTCTAAACAACGTTGAAACTTACAGCATAGTTTCAATAGTGCTTAGAGACAAGAGCGAGTACGTTTCAGTTGGAACTGAAAAAAGCATGGGATGCAAACTTATAAGCGTTTCGGGAAATGTAAAGAACCCCGGCGTATACGAGATTCCTTTTGGAACTACTGTAAAAGATGTAATTTACGACATAGCTGGAGGCCTAAAGTCAGACAGACCTCTAAAATTCGTTCAAATTGGCGGAGCTTCAGGCGGAATAATGCCTGCAAACCTAATAGACACTCCAATTTCATATGAGGGACTTTGCGGCATCGACATGTCTGTAGGTTCCGGTGCCGTAGTGGTTGCAGACGATTCAAACTCTGTAGTCGACTACCTGGAGTCTATATCGCACTTTTTCGCTGAAGAATCATGCGGAAAATGCACTCCGTGCCGTGAAGGAAACAGACAGATAGTTGAAATAGTAGGACTTCTTGAAAAAGGAGAAGCCACTATGGATGACTTCGAAAGACTTGTCGAAATACTCGAATTCATGAAGTACGCATCTTTTTGCGGACTTGGAAAAACTGAACCGGCTCCTTTCCTTGACTTCATAAAACACTTCAAGGACGAGATACTTCAGTCAGTAAAGTAAATATTACAAATAACCAGACAGTCATGTGATGTATAAACCCGGTTTCAAATCATTAAAGAATTTGACACAACTTCGAAAATTCATTTGGACTTCCACTGTGGCTGACCCCATTTCAGCCACAGCAGGATTTCAATAAACCTTTTTTTGAACTATTTTGAACATGAAAACAAAAAACAATAAGAAAAAAGACCCCGCTCTCAACTCGGGGTCTTTTTTCACGTTCTGCATAACCTCTCCCGCATAAGGCATATGCAGCTTAAATCTGGAACTTGTTTATTGATCTTTGCAGCTCCTGCGCAAGATCCGCAAGCCCTGAGCTCGCATTTGATATTTCTGTCATAGAAGCAAGCTGTTCCTCCGTCGAAGCCGCCGCCTGCTCTGTTGATGCCGCGTTTTGCTCCGCTATTACAGAAAGTCCCTGTATGTTTTCAAGTATTTCGTCCTTCTTGCTCACCATGTTGTCGCTGGCCTCTATAAGTCTTTCTATGGCATCTTCCGACATTCTCATGGCATTTGATATGTCTTTGTACTTCATTTCAGTAGTTCTGACACTTTCTATCTGGCTTTTTATGAGCTCTGAGACATTCTTTATGGTATCTACTGATATTCCCGAGTTCTCCTGAAGCTTTACAACCGAGTTGTCTATAGTCCTTGTAGACTCTGTCGACTGCTCTGCAAGCTTTCTTATCTCATCGGCAACCACTGCAAACCCTCTTCCGTGCTCTCCCGCTCTTGCGGCCTCTATTGCAGCGTTCAGAGCAAGAAGGTTTGTCTGCTCAGCTATGGATGCTATGAACTGGCTCGCCTTTCCTATGTCCTCTGCGCTTTCGTTCGTCTTGAGTATTATGTCATACACTTCCCTTATTGCGCCGTCATTTTCATCAGTCTTTTTCGAAAGCTCCTCAACTATTTCAAGTCCCTCTCCTATTGACTCTGCAACCGCCTTTACCGATGACTCTATGTCAGAAACATGCTGCCTGTCTTCCTCTATAAGGTTTCCAAGAGTCTCCGTCTTTTCAGATCCCTCGCCCGTTTGAACGGCCTGATCTGTAGCTCCCCTTGCAATTTCCTCTATTGTGCTCGAAACCTGCTCTGAAGATTCGGCCGCCTGCTCCGATGTCGCCATGAACTGCTGCGCCGAAGCCGCAACATGCTGCGCTGACTCGGTAATTTCCCTTATGAGGCCTCTGAAATTTTGGGTCATTGCGTCAAACGCCTTTGCAAGCCCTCCTATTTCATCCTGCCTCTTCAGCATGTCCTCGTCTATATTTTCAGTAAAATCTCCTCCCGAAAGCTTTTCCGAGTACTCCGAAAGCCTCACTATCGGATTTGCTATATGATTTCCTATTATATAAGCCACCGCAACCGCTATTGCTATAAGAACTAATGCTGCAAGCGATATGTTCCTCTTCATTGCGCCTAATTCCTTGAACACCTCATTTAGAGGAGCCGTAGCAGAAAGAGACCAGCTTGTGCCTGCTATTGGCGCATAGCCCATTATCTTGTCTTCTCCATTGTACCAGTACTTTCCAGTGCCGCTTTCCCCTGCAATCATACTTTCAGAAAGCTGAGCAAGGTCTTCCATTTTCTTGTCCGACTTCGCGGCCTCCAAAAGATTGAACTGGTCAAGCACGACCTGCTTGTCCTTGTGGCCTATTATCTCCCCTTTTTGATTTATGATGTAGGCATAGCCCTGATCGCCTATTTTTATGGAATTGACTATAGTGCTAAGGGCATTTCCATCCCTTATTGCAATAAGCACTCCAGTTATCTGACCATTGTAATTTATTGGAACAGCATATACTATTATTACCGATCCGTCTTCCTTGCTTACAAGAGGGTCTGATATGTTGCTTTCCCCCTGCATGGCTTTTTGGAAGTAGTCCCTGTCCGATAGATTCAGAACTGTTCCCTCGGTATTCGTTCCCTGTCCGTTTGCGTCAATCACATACATCCTGAGATGCCCGCTCCTGCTTTTTTCATTTCTCAGTATGTCAAGCTTTTGCTCAATTGATACTTCCGGGCTGCTTATATCATAGCTCGCAGCCATAATTTCAAGCTTTCCGAATTCAGCGCCTATCCTCGCCTGTACAAATTTAGATGATTCCGTCGCTATTATTTCCAAGTTTCTTTCGACGCTTTGAGAAAGCCCCTCCGACGCCGCATAATACGATACGAAGCCGAGTACAAGGCTCAGCGCTATAATCAGCGCTGAAAACGAAGCTATCAGTCTGTTCTTGATACTGTTCATAACATCACTCCAATCTTTTGTCTTTTTTTAAGTTTTTTTGAACTTTTTTAACATATATGTACTTTATATTGTATAATATTCTACCCAAATCGACAAATAGTGAATCTTGTCTATTACCCTTTTGCATAAAAACAGTTCCACAGAACCACTTGAATTCTGAATACTGTATTTTATTTTGGGTATGGCAAGCATAAATCATTCCCAAAATCATAATTCAAGTGCAATTCCCTTATTTTAACCTGTACTTTTATTTCGACAAAAAAGCAAGACCCTGGGAAATTCCGGGGTCTTACTTTTAATTTGGCTGGGTTTGAACCGTCAGAAAACAGAGGGGTTTTCCAACAATTTCTATAAAATTTTATATTTTTATATTTGGGTTTTTGGCTTTAAATTGTATCGAATCTTAAAAATCAGATTGTTTATAATCTATTACACAGACATCATTTGTACATTCGAGACTATGCAATTTCCTTCGCTTGCTTCTCCTTCATTTCGTCGAAGTACTGCTTTGTCTCTGAAGCTATCACACCGCTAAGTCCTATTATGGCTATAAGGTTTGGTATCGCCATAAGTCCGTTAACTATGTCTGCAACTGTCCATATAAGCTGAAGCTTTAGGAAAGGTCCTATTGCAATAAGAGCTATGAATATATACTTGTAAGTCTTTATTCCCTTTACTCCGAAAAGATACTCCGTACATCTTTCTCCGTAGTAGTTCCATCCAAGTATTGTAGTGAATGCGAAGAATATAAGCCCTATTGTAACTATAAGCTCTCCCACTATTGGCATTGCTGGAAGTCCCGCTCTGAACGCTGCCGTTGTAGCACCAGCTCCCTCAACATTAGGGTTGTTCCACATTCCAGTAAGAACTAGAGTTATACCAGTCATTGTACAAACTATTATAGTATCGAAGAAAGTTCCTGTCATCTGAACAAGTCCCTGTCTTACGCATGATTTCGTTCTTGCTGCCGCTGCTGCTATAGGTGCCGAACCAAGACCTGATTCGTTTGAGAATACTCCTCTTGAAACCCCGCTCTTAAGAGCAAGTGCAACTGTTGATCCCATGAATCCTCCTGCTGCTGCAGTTGGAGTGAATGCGCTCTTTACAATGAATGCGAATGCTCCTGGAACCGCGCTTGCATTCATTATCAGTATTATTATAGTACCAAGTATATAGGCTCCTGCCATGAAAGGAACTACAAGCTCTGAAACCTTCGCTATACTCTTTATTCCTCCAAGTGTAACCATTGCAACACTTATAGTAAGTACTACACCAGTTATTATTATAGGAACATTGAAAGCTATCTTTACCGCTGATGTTATAGAGTTAACCTGTGCAAATGTACCTATTCCGAAGAATGCAACTCCTATTCCGAATATTGCAAAGCATTTTGCAAGGAATTTGTTTTTAAGACCTCTTTCGATGTAGTACATAGGTCCACCGGACATCTGTCCGTTTTCATCTACAACCCTGTATTTAACTGCCAGCAGTGCCTCTGCATATTTAGTGGCCATTCCGAAGAACGCTGCCATCCACATCCAGAAAAGTGCTCCCGGTCCACCCATCCTTATCGCTGTAGCAACTCCGACTATGTTACCTGTACCGATTGTAGCCGATAGAGCTGTACAAACAGCTGCAAACGCTGATACGTCACCTTCTGCTGCCATGTCCTTAGCTTCCGGATCATCGCTGAACAGATACTTTAGAGCCAGTGGAAGCTTGAAAACCTGAAGGAATCCCAGTCTGAATGAAAGATAGATTCCCGTTCCAACAAGTAGTATCAGTAGCGGCGGTCCCCATAAAAAACTGTTGATTGCCTGTGCAATTTGATTGATCTTTTCCATAACACTTACCTCCTGCTTTTAATTGGTTTTTTTGATAAAAAAAGCAGGGAAAAATCTGACATATAAGAAAACGGCTTATGAAAAATAATAATAGCCTCGATAGGGTAGCTTGTTTCGGTCGACCTTCCCCAAATATCGTTTTCCCATAATTCAAATTCCCCTGTCCTTTTGCCTGAGAGTTTCACGGTTCGTATGCAGTATACCGGATATTGAATGTATTATATTAAATACATTTCCAAGTGCATATATTCCCGTTTGCTCCTTCGGCGCTCACTAGAGTCTCTCCAGAGGTTTGTCCAACAGCGGTCTTACGACCTGAAAGTTTTACTTCTTCGGTGATTCGTGTGAATCTCTCCCGCTGCCTTCATCCAAAACTTTTTCTTGTTAAATTTTATACACCCATTATATCTTTCCCGCTGACGTTTGTCAACAATATAACGAAATGTTTTTTTAAAAAATCTTTCGTATAATTATTCCTCAGTTCAAAGCCTTAAGCATAGCCTATATTCTCATCTTCAGGATTATTTATACCCATTTATTTAAGTTTTATGCAGCATATTATTTTATTTTTACAGGTTCACATCACTGCGTTCGTTTGTCTTTTTATGAAACTTTCTGATGCTGTCAGGGTTTGAAATTATGAATTCTTATCGTGCAGCCCCTTCATTGATAAGTATTTGTCAAGTGCCGGTATGTTTTTTTGTATACCCGTATTATGGTTCGTCTCCACACAAGCCGGATAACGTGTACCTTAGCATTCATGCCTGATTTGAATTGTTTTAAATATTTTCTCCACTTATAAAAAAACATAATAAAAGCCCTTTTCAACCTCTTTTAAAATTTAAAAAGACTTTTATCTTTTGCAGACTCTTCAAAATATTGCAGTTTTGCACGGCATGCACTTCACGCTCATGGTTAACATATCCATTTGAGAAGCACTGTGAATCCGGAGTTTCAAAGGCTTCAAGCCCCTTTATATTCCATATTGCCGTTTTCATGGAATATTTGGGGTGAATATTTAAAATATAGCGGGAGCGGTCACAGAAATGACCTTCACAGGAGTTTGCAAAGGAATAAAAAAGGTTAATGGAATCAAATTGATTCCATTAACCTTTTTTATTTTATTTAATGTACAACCTTTGTGGCTGGTTGCTAATATATTTCATTATTATTTTTAATATGGACTGTAGCTTTTGTATATTAGTCTCAGAACTTCTCCAGCTTCATTTGCGCTCAAAGTCTGGTATCCGAGCTTTCCGTCCTTTATACTCCATTTTCCAGATCCATTGTCATATTCAGTTATGGTAAATGTTATCTCAATATTTGGAGATCCGTTTTTGGGAACTCCCGTGAAAACCACTTCGTCATTTCCAATAGAAGCCCACGGTTCAAATCCATACGTACTGAAGGAATATTCATATCCTGCAAGCTTGAAAAACTGATCGAAAACAGTATTCAAATCATAATTTTCGCCATCAAGCCTTGAGCCCTTCATAAATTCGACATACTCATCCGCCGAATGCATCTTTATCATAACCGCACTGCTGAGGTTTGACTCTATGCCGTTTTTAACCGCTGCTACTTTGTAGTATTTTGACTGGCCGTAAGGCAGATTTTTTATGTATATTCCGTCCTTTACCGTATCTTCTCCCTCATATCCTCTCCACTCATAGCTCCATTCGTAACCGCCGTCTTCACTTGCCACCTGTGTGTATTCCCCGTCAAGTTCATCACTTTCATATATGTGGTATGTACAGTATTTGTCGCTGTATTTCCAATTTAGAGATATGGTGTTCTTTCCCACTTTTATAATGTACGGGCTCCACGGCGTATTTAGCGCCGTGCTGAAAGTCTTATGTACGTCTTCGCTTAAAGTTTCACCGCCAAATGACTTTATGCCGTTAAGCACACTTATAGTGTATGTTTGTCCCATTTCATAAGCTGATTCCGGAGTAATCACTACAATCTTTCCATCGTCCTCGTAGCTTATGTTCTGCGGAACTCTATATCCGCTTTTATCCTCGACATATATATTACCACCTACAGATGCAGGATTGACGCCTTCGTTAAACTGGACTCTCCAATCCTTGTACTGCCATACGTTTGTTTCAGAAGGCAGCTCTTCTGCCATTGCCATGGATGTCGAAACAAGTAATGTCAAAATAAATGCAATTCCCCATCTGATACTTTTTTTCATGCAATTTCCTCCCTCGTCTAATTCAAATGCGCAGGGTAATTCTTTCTACCCATTTAATTGTATGTACTCACTTTTTATACCATATGCACAAAAATTAATCAATGTATATACAACTTTATACCTCAAAAAACTTCTATAATCTTTAATTTATTTATATCAGATTATTTATATTTGAAACAAAGGCAACATTCGTCAAAAACCGTGTATCATGAAAAGATAAGAGCCCCGCCGAAAGGCGGGGCTCTTATCTTTTCATATTTCAATTGATGCTATATCAACTAGCACATCAAGTTCTATTAATCTTCAATTACAAATCTCTTTTGCTCGAATACTTCCCTGTTTATTGTAACGTGAACCTTGTCAGCCTTCTTAAGAGAATTTAAGTCCTTGTGAGCACTTACCTTTATAGATCCTTCTTCTTCAAGGAAAGCAAGAACCGATCTTATTTCAGATATTTTCACTTTTGTAGTGTTTTCTATGTGTCCCACAGTCGACATGAGGCTTCCGTTATTGTTCAGAACCATTGTAAGCAGCATGTTGAATGCGTTTTGATGGGCAATCTCGAACTTTACATTTTCAAGAGTTTTCTTCTCTTCTTCATCGATGTCAAGCACATCTTCAGGTCTTGGAACCGGAACATTGTATATATATCTAAGGTTTCCTTCTCTATCCCTCACAAGATTCACAAGTTTGAATTCCAATAGGAGCTCAAGGTCTTCCCTTCTGTTTTCAGGATATTTGAATCCAAGGTTTGAAAGAATTCTCTTCTTTTCCTCTATGATCGCAGGATTAGTGTTTTCTACAGGAAGATTTGCTTTAAGCAGAAGGCTTGTAGCCGCACCTCCAGTAACGTTTTTAGTCTGAAGATATCCTACCATTACATACAGTTTGAATGTAGTTTCAGGAAGATACCTTGTCCACAGATACTCATGTACCTCTCTAGGCATCTTTATCTGTCCCTTGTTTTGCATATGTGTATTTCTCCTCTCAAAATATTTATATTTAATAATTTTGCATAAGTATTTTTTTCAAATTTCAAGCATCTCAAAACTATTATCTCACATACAGGCTCTTTTTACCATACTTTAACTGCCAAAAACCCCTCCAAAGGCCTTTTCCGGCCTTTGAAGGTATTTTCGTCCCGATTTTGAAACTATGCCCGCATATTTATGAAACCATGAAATGCCTTGTCATTACAACCTTTCCCTGGCCTATAACTCTGAACTCATACCTTCCTTTGCTCCAGCCGCCTTCAGCCGGTTCAAACTTAAGGTTAATGCTTCCCGAGGCTTCAACATCTATAGGCAGGTTCACAACAGCCTTCTTAGTTTCAATACTTACAAGCTGACCTACGAATCTTATTGCAGGATTTTTAGTTTCTGCGTCATCTCCATCATTTGAACCTTTATCCTGGCCATTGACTTTCATATCAAAATTAAGCTTTATGCTTATAGTCTCGTCCTGAGAATGCTCGTCCACTATCATAAATGGCACTACTGCGCCAGAACCTTCAGCTGGCTCGAACATCAACTGATAGAAACCATTTTTCCATCCGTTTTCAGGCTTTTGGATATTTATCCCCGCCTTGAAATCTTTTACAGGAACCTCGAATTTTTTTGCATCCTTCACTTTGTTCGAGTACATAAGTGCCGCAGGTATGCTTTTCTCTTCATATCCCGGCAGATTGAAATTAAACGCTATAGCTGGACGTTTATTGGAGAAGAATCTCACTTCTTGTGAAGCTCTTCTTTTTTCTTCCTGATCCCTCTTAAGAGCCTCAAGATCAACAGGATCTACAACCATGAAGTTTATGCGAGAAGCTTCCTGTCCGGCAACAAAGACTTTGACTTGGTGCCATCCCTTAAGCCAGTTCTTTTCCTTCATCTTTTGAAGTTGTACAGGGAATGCTCCGCTTACCGTAAGTTTTTTGCTATAGTTTTCTATTCTCTCTTCAAATCCGTTGTCCATGTAGTAAAGCGCATATTCGACAGATATTTCTTCAGTAGCGTTTATGTCCACATTGAAGTTTATGACTGGAAGATTCGCCGGAACCTGATATACATGTTTTCTATTGAACTTGTACTTGTCTTCAAGCTCACCTACTCTTTCCTGTCTTTCCTCTTCCCTAAGTCTGCTATTTTTCTTAAGCTGTTTCATCTTGTTTTTAAGATCCTTTTCGACCATGTCCCTTGTTGCAAGCGAGAATATCATCCTTATCGTATCTTTCTTTATTTTTTCCATCATGGACTCAAACATTCCAAAAGCTTCTTTGTTGAATACCCTTACAGGGTCCTGCTGCCCTATGACCTGCATGAATACACCTTGCCTCATCTGCTCCACAAGATCCAAATGGTCTATCCAGCCCTTGTCTATGCTCCTCATAAGAGTAAGCCTTTCGACATACTTCAGCTCTTTTTCTTCAAGAGCCTCTTCCTTTTCAGCATATATCTCAAGCCCCTTTTGGACTATTGACTCTGCAAAAGAATTTTTTTCAAGGTTTTCAATTTCTTCCTGCGCAAGGTTTGAAATCCCCGACCTTCCATTAAACAGGAACGCCTTGTCCAGGTACTCATCAAGCCCTACAAGGTCCCACTCTTCAGGATATTCGCTCACTTGAGTGTACTCTTCAACCGCATTTTTAAGAACATCCTCGATTATTGCCTTTATAAACTCACTCTTGTCTTCACCATTTAGTATTTCATTTCTCTCTTTATATATTGTCTCCCTTTGCTTGTTTAGTATTCTGTCAAACTCAAGAGTGCTTTTTCTTATTCTGTAGTTACGCGCCTCAACCGTTGACTGTACATTTTCAACAGCCTTCGATATAAGGCTGTCGTCTATATAATCATCCTTTGTAAATCCGGCCTTTTCAACCATTTTCCATATTCTGTCAAGTTTGTCCTTTTCTATCTTTTCAAAAAGTCCATCTTCAAGTGATACGAAGAACTGAGATTCACCCGGGTCTCCCTGCCTTCCTGAACGCCCTCTGAGCTGGTTGTCTATTCTTCTAGAGTCATGCCTTTCAATTCCGATAACGCAAAGTCCGCCAAGCTCAGCAACGCCTTCTCCAAGCTTTATGTCGGTTCCCCTTCCCGCCATGTTTGTAGCTATTGTAACGGCGCCTTTTTGGCCTGCCATAGATATTATTTCGGCTTCGTTCTTATCCTGCTTTGCATTAAGCAGCTTGTGCTTTATTCCTCTCTTTGAAAGCATCTCGCTTACCTTTTCAGATTCGTCTATATATATAGTTCCCACAAGCACCGGCTGGCCCTTTATATTTTTTTCCTTTATTTCTTCAACCACGGCCTTCATTTTCGCACTTTCGCCCGCGAAAAGCTTGTCTTCCCTGTCAACCCTTTGAATAGGCTTGTTTGTCGGAATGACCATTACCTCCATGCCATATATTTCCTTCAGCTCGGCCTTTTCCGTATATGCCGTTCCCGTCATTCCGGATATCTTGTTGAACATCCTGAAATAGTTCTGATATGTTACTGTGGCATTTGTAGTGCTCTCCTTTTGAACTTCAACGCCTTCCTTGGCCTCTATAGCCTGGTGAAGACCGTTGCTGAATCGCCTTCCCGGCATAAGCCTTCCCGTGAACTTGTCGACTATCATTATTTCGCCGTCTTTCACAACATAGTCCTGGTCTTTTTTCATTACATAGTTTGCGCTGAGACTCTGCCTTATGTGGTGAAGAAGCTCCATGTTAGCAGCATCCGCTATATGCCTAAGGCCGAAGAACTTTTCAGCCTTGTCCATACCTGCGTCATTAAGGCTTACAAGTCTGGTCTCGCTGTCCTGGTCATAATGCTCTTCCTTTTTGAGGCTCTTGACAAAAAGGTCAACCGTCTTGTAGTACTGAGAAGCCCTGCTTCCCTGACCTGTTATTATAAGAGGAGTTCTCGCCTCGTCTATAAGTATTGAGTCAACCTCATCTATTATTGCATAATTTCTGCTTCTTTGAACCACATTCTCCTTTACTACCGCCATGTTGTCCCTGAGATAGTCAAAACCAAACTCGCTGTTTGTTCCGTATGTTATGTCGCTATTGTATGCAAGCTTCTTTTCACCCGGACTCATTTCCCTGTGTATGAATCCTACGGAAAGGCCTAGGAACTCATGCACTCTTCCCATTTCCTCCCTGTCACGCTGAGCAAGGTAGTCGTTAACCGTTATTACAAATACGCCGTCTCCCGTAAGTGCGTTAAGATATGCCGGAAGCGTAGATACAAGTGTCTTTCCCTCTCCGGTCTTCATCTCGGCTATATTTCCCTCGTGAAGCGCTATTCCTCCCATTACCTGAACCTTGAAATGCTTCATTCCAAGAACTCTGAAAGAAGCCTCTCTTACAAGTGCAAACGCCTCTTCAAGTATATCATCAAGCGTCTGTCCGTTTTCAAGTCTCTCCTTGAACTCAAGTGTCTTGCTTCTCATTTCCTCATCAGAAAGAGATGCCATTTTATCTTCAAGGGCAATAACCCTTTCAGCCCTTTTTTCCATGTTGCTGATTTTTTTTTCATATGAATTTAAAATTTTTCCTAAAATACCCATTTATAATTTCCTCCCACGTTTAGCAATTCTGTTTTTTATTTAAAGTCCTGTTTGCGCATAATAAAGTCTTGCCGGTATTATCTGATCCAGCTCACCCGAGTCTGTCTTCAATCTTTCCATAACTATTGAGCATCTCCCATAAGAAAGCCCTGAACCAGACCCCAACCTGGCCTTTATTCCGCCGTCCACAGTTTCTATGTTTTCAAAATCCATTCTGTATCCATCGGGGCCCCTTATATACAGGTTTTCCCTATGAATCTCGTCTATTGGCTGCGCTTCCAAAAATGATATTAGAATCTCACTGTCCGGGGTGAATGAGAACTCCCCCTGTTCACTTTGCACAAACGCCTCATAAGAGTAGTAGTCTACATTTACAGTGACAATACCTGCCGGAAGCTTTTCTGCCATTACTACTCCCGCATATCCCTCCTCAGGATATTCCACCTGCGATTCAAGAGTCTCACCGTTGTATTCAACGCTTATGCTTGGCTTGTACCCTTCCTTGGCTCTGTACTTTATGAGAAAACTGCTTCCACTGAATATGCTCTTCGGTCCATTGACAAGTTCTATCCTGCCCTCGGCTCCAAAATTCCCTGAAGACAGCCATTTCTTGTAGTCTATTATTCCTTCTCCAAAATAAGGGTCATCTCCTACAGCGCCCGCATCCCGTACATTTCGTTTCAAGAGATACTCTATTTCATAAGGAAGCAGTTTTTCATCGTCCAGCTTTAAAATCGACGCCGCCGCCGCTACAAAAGGGGCTGACATGGATGTCCCCTCCATGCTTGTATATCCGTCCTTTATGCCGTCCTTATCTGCTCTCAGTATTGTACTGCTTACTATGTCGACTCCCGGAGCAGCAACATCCACTTCCTGTCCGAAGTTTGAAAAACCGGCAAATCCGTCATACTTGTCTGTTGCTGAAACTGTTATGCACTTTACTATTCCCGCAGGATAATACTGCGCCGTGTCGTCAGAATCATTCCCCGCGGAGACCACAACCACAACCCCATTTGAATTCGCATATTCAACCATGCTCTCAAGATATGCCGAGCTTCCAGGGCCGGTAAGGCTCATGTTAATCACATCGGCCCCGTTATCCACAGCATATTTCATGCCTTCGCCTATTATCGAATCATATCCACCATCAGAATCCATTACCCTGACGGGCATTATCTTGACAGGAAGTCCATCTGTGGCAGAAGCCACTATTCCAGCGACATGCGTACCATGTCCGTCTGTATCTGAAGGGTCGCTGTCATCGTCAAAAAAATCATATCCTTCGACCATTCTGTCCATAAGCAGAGGATGACCGCCCCAAACTCCCGTATCCAGGACAGCAACCACAACTTCTGAATCTGGATCAACGCTGGAAATCTCATCTACAGCCAAGTCAAATCCACTGGAACCTATCCCCCAGTTCAAATACTCCTGTGAAGACAGCGAATCTGAATGTACGGCCGCCTTTTTCCTTTTGATGTCCGCTTCTATGTACTCGACTTTTCCGATATTCGAAATTTTTTGAAGAACCTCATCTCTGCCCATGCCCTTTGAGTCCACGCTATACCACTTGCCCGCTAGCCTCTCGACCGCTACCCTGTCTGATTGCTCAGAGTCTTGCGTGTTTTTTTGCACCATGGCTTTTTGCGACAGGAACTTCACTATATACTTTTCGCTTGGCAGCCCCTCGCCCTGGTCGCTTTGAAGTGCAAATGACCCGTCATAGTCCGAAATCTTTTGCATTTCCTGCGCATATGCCGCATTTACAGCTGAAATCATGCTCACAGCGCCCATTAGGCAGGTTACCTTTAAAAAAACTTTTTTCATTAAATCACTCCAACTGTCGATTCAACAATATCAATAAAAACACAAACAAAACTACAACTTTAGCCAAGTGTAATCACTTGGCTAAATATTCTAGTTTGCACTTGGATTTATTCTGTCGATATTCATCCTTGCATATTGGTTGTCACCGAAATATTCAAGCGCTTTTTTGAAGCTCAAAAGCGCTTCTTTGACGTTCCCCTTGTTGCCGTCTATTATTCCCTTTATATTGTATGCATATGATATGCTCTCAACTATTTTTTTCTTTTGATCATCCAGGGCCTGCGTCGACCCCTTGGAAATTGAGCTGTTAATTTTAGCCAGCTCGCCTTCTTGGATCTCTATGCACATTTTTATTGATTCAAATGCACCATCGTAATCCCTTTTATGGTTTGCGAGTATAGCCTTGTAATAATAGACAGACGGGTTCTCTCCATCCTTTTGCTCTGCCATGTCTATTTTGGATTTGGCTTCTTCAAAATCAGGATTTTCGGAGCTTATCGCCTTGTTTGCCAGCCCCACGTAATATTCAGAGAGAAATCTCTTCATATTACTTTCTCTCACAAGCCTGTATCTTCCTTTTTGCTTTACTAGCATTCGGTCAACCTTTACCTTGTTTTCATTTCCTCCGTCCAACTGCACAAATATTTCTTCAACCGGAATTACTACGGCCTCTCTATATTTTATGTTGCCGTTTTCCTTTATATTATCGACATTCTGCGAAATTCCAGGCGCATATCCTTTGAATTTGCTCTTTTTAGTCACAACTCCATAGTATTCATTGAATATATCGTATGAAATTTCTTTTTTTATATCATCAGAAAGACACTCATAGGCTTTTTCGTATTCAGTGTTTTCTATGGACTTATAATATTTTTTGAGCACATCTTCAGCAGACTCTTCATTCGAATTACATCCTGATGCAAGTGATATCAACATAATCAGTATTGACGACAACAGTATCTTTTTGACAAAATTCATTAAAAGTTCCCCCAATATTCATCTTGCTGTTTTTTTATCTGTTCCTATCCACCCATATACTGTGTATTTCATCTGTATATTTGTTATATGCGAATTTTATATTAGGTTTTTGGCCGCCAAGACTATTACTGAATATTTCTGTGATTTCAGATTCATTGCCGTAGCCACCTTTTTTGAGATATCCGTCTCTAAACACGTAATCCACTTTTCCATCATTTGAGAATACTCTTTCATCTCCGTCGACCTGTATTGTAAAGCATTCGTCATAATCATAAGGATCTACATTCAAAAGGATGCCATCCTCTACATCTATATCCCCTTGCCTGCTCAGAATTTCAACAAGTATTATCTTGGCATTTTTCTTGTATGCCGCCACAAGCTGTCCCTCTTCAAGGCTCTCCATCCCCAGCTTGGACTGCCCGTCAAAGGCTTCAATAGCGCTGTCAAGCCTGTACTTTCTTCCCTCAATGGTGATTTCATGCCCCTTTATATTCTGGATTTCCCCAGATATGAACTCAAAATCATCATCTTCATCCAGCACTTTTATATCAGAACCCGTAGTTACCTGATAAAGCATCAGCCTTCCGTTAAGAATCATATCCTCGTATTCATCCTCAAGCCTGTACTTTAAAATAGTCTGATTCCCAAAACCGTAAATTTCAACATACCTGTTGCTTCCAAGGCTGAAATTGTCAACGGCATACCCCGCAACAGTCTCTTCCCTTATACCTTCCATGTTGTCCCATATAGCCAACATCCTGACATAGTCGTCATCTTCGTCCACTATGACCTCTACATCCTCTACGACTTCCCTGTTTTTAAACTTGTCCCATGTAAGTTTTTTGACCTTGTCCGGGTTATGCTCCGTATAATCGAAAAATACAGTGTCTGAATCAACAGTGAGTATTTTTCCTTCTACACTGACACTGTCTTCCCCAAAATCGTCGCCAGCCTCTATTATTTTTATATTATCTGTTTCAATCACAGATTCTGAAATATTGTCGCTCATCTTCTTTATCTTTCCCGATTTTGCAAGAGAATACTTGAGTATCGAACCTACTGGCGTATCTTCCTTGAGATATTCATATTCGTCTGATTCCTCAAATGCATACACCTTTTTAGTTCCCGTGTGAGTGTACAGTTTTATCTCTCCACGCACAGAGTCCCCGTACTGTATTAGCACTCCGTAAATATCTGAATTGGAATTGAACTGGCCCTGTATATACACGATTTCACCCTTGACGTTCTTGGACAGTTCCACATTTTCATTGTAAAAGTCCTCAAGGCCCTTCATCGTGTCATAGCCCCTGTTTTCACCCTTTCTTACCCTTTTTCCCCCGTTATATGAATATGAGAATTCATCTGGAAGTTCAAAAAGCTCCGGGTTACCTTGTATCCTGAATGTTATCTTTTGTCCATTCATTCCTCCAGATACCCTTTCAAACCTTCCGTTTACTGAATCTCTCCATACAACTACCTTTCTTTTTTCTCCCTTTTCCTGCTCCTTGCTTACATTTATCATATCACCCTTTACAAGCTGGTCAATAGTAATATTTTGTTTTTGACCGTTTTGTATGAGTATTATATCGTATCCCTCGTCATATTTTGAAAGCGAAAGCTTCAAATCCGTGTATTCCTTTGTATTTATACATTCTAGCACTTGCTTTGCGGAATCAACCGATTGAACGTACAGGTCTTCCAGGTCCCAAGAGACCAGATTCGCATATTCAAGCTCTTTTCTCTTTATTATGAAGCTTCCAAACGCACCTTCTCCCAGTGCGTCCTCAAACTCATCCCTGTCAATTTCATCCCCATCCAAATAGACATAAGCATCGTCAGCTATGCCTACATAGTCGTCCTTTGAGGATATCTTTATCATGTTCAATGGCTTTTCGGAATATGCATTTGTTATATAGTCAAATTCCAATTTTCCGCTTACGGCGACCGCATCGCCAGTCTTTTCCTTTTTTCTTTGTATATAAAGCACAGTATCAAATTCGTCTATATACAAGCTCACGTCTTCTCCGTTTATAAAGTTCTGAAGCGAATCTATTCTAAGTGTAAGCTCCTCTTCCTTCGAATAGTCTCTCCCGCCAAATTCCGTATCGTCATTGAACATCACCTTCAATAGATCCCCCGAATCTGAAGGATATTTTTCAAGTATCTTGACATCTTCCACTTCGTATATGTTCAGTCTGTATTCAAGAAGGGTTTTTTTATTCTGCAAACCATTTTCTATGGGTCTTGCATCAAAAACCCTGTCGATCATAAGTGCCACAATACCCCGGTTCACATTGTTGTCATGCTTGAGTGTCACGCCGTTGAGCAGTCCGAGTTCTCCAGCCTTTGATATATAGTTGTTCGGCCAACTGCCAGTCAAATACTCGTCCTTGTATCCAAGCGCCCTTATTATTACCGTTACAGCCTCTGCAAGCGTCACATTGCTTTTAGGCTTGAATGTTCCATCTTCATATCCTGATATCAGCCCGCTTTGAGAAGCTTCATTTATATACGGCACAGACCAAGTCCCTCTTTTGACATCAGAAAACTCCGGCTTCGCCTGCGGCGAGATTATATTGTGCCTTATTCCCAGCATTGTTACAACCAGTTTTGCAAATTCCTCCCTGGTGATAGGCTGTTCCGGGTGATATTGTCCATCTTCCTTTCCCGTGACAATCCCAAGTGCCATTAGTTTTTCCACCGAATGGTTTATATCCGCCTGCAAAGCGTCCTTTGCCGCCTGGGCAGGATCCGCCTGGGGTGCGGCTTGCTCTGTAGTCTGCGTCCCAGGCTGTGCAGCTGTTTCCTCAGCATACGCCGCTCCAGACAAAACCATTGAAGCCGCAATAACGCACGCCAATAAACGATTGTATATTTTCATCATACAGTTCTTAACCTCCAAAATCATATTAATACCAGTGCTTTTCTTATATTTTTAAACTCTCATTCAAATTTGCCTGTACCTTTAATTATAAATACAAATCTTTTAAAAAGCCAATGAAATATATTCACCGGCTTTAACTCTTATTGCACTTCGGCCTGCCCAAACTCTATTTCGTAAGTCTCGCAGACCCTATATAAGCTTCAAAAAACACGCCTTGGCTAACTTCTTGCGGTTCTACTCCAAACTCTATCCTAAGCTTGTCCGCACCATTAACGTCAGCTGAAATATCCACCGGCATGAATCCCGCACTTATCTGCTCGCTGCTGTATACAAGCTTGTCATCAGCATATACCTTTAAATCACCTTGTCCATCCATGTACCTGTTGTCTCCGTTTATTAAAAGCTTTCCGCTGAAAAGAGCATATTCTCCACCAAGATAGTACTCCCTGTATACCATATTCTTAGTCGGATAGCTTGTCTGAGATGCTTCATTAGTGAATTTTGCACCTATGGCGTTCGTATGCTCATACCCTGCATTGTCAGCCACTTTTTCCGCCGTTACAGTTTCGTATCTGTACGCCCCTTCTTCCATATACTCCTTTTTATTGACAGGTTCGTCCTTAGCCAGGTAGAAAGGATCATTTTTCGTCACAAACATCACCGAAATATCAGAACCAAGGGATGTCCCGTCCTGCGCCTTCATATCAGATTTTACATATATTATGTATTCTTGCTTCGGTATATAAGGCTTTGACGACTTTATTCTCACTATAGATGGATTATCACTGTCAACTTCAATATCTGCAGCTATCCTTTTATTATTGAAATCTAATATTCCCACGTTTTCAGGTGTAATAGCAAATCCATCCACAGGTTTTGTAAATTCTATGCTCCATTCCTTGTCCAGCTTTACGTCCTCAAAAATCAAAGGATAGGCATAGGAAAATGTACCCTGTAAAAATATTGACATTATAATCGCTAAAACAGCCAATTTCTTTTTCATGCAAAAATCGCCCCCTGAATCTATTTATTTAATCCACTCCATTGCAGTGCTTCTGTAAAAAATACATGCTTGAAAAAACATATCTTTTTTATTATATCACAGTTTATTTATCGGAAAATATATTTAAGGAAATTATAATGTGCCCTATGGAGTCCATATGAACTCCTTTTGAAATAAAAAAACCACTAAAATATGGTTTCAATTTCAATTTTATTTGGTATAAAAACCGTATGGACAAATTAGTATTTTATTTTTGTTTCACAAAACATATTTCGAAAGGGGTTGTTTCCACATGTTGTACACGTCAAAAAATATATATCTTTGCCTTTTCAATTGCTGTCGCACAGCCATATTTTCAATCTTGATATTCATTTCTTCCTGTGCATTGTTCAGCGCGCACGCTGCTCCAGACGAATCGCTGTACGAGGAGTTCCTACCCTCATATGACACTGTATCCCCCAGCCATGTATGGAACATACAGTTTTCAGACGATGTGGATTTAAGTTCTGCAAAATCCGGAATATCCGTATACAAGGTGGGCTCCTTCGGAAGCCTCCAAGAGTTCACTACAGCTCCCGCCCTGGATTCTTCAGACCCGGCAGTGGTAGTGCTGAACCACTCCTTGGAATTTGAAAGTGGAACTTCGTACAAACTATTCATAGACTCCAGCATCAAAAGCACCGACTCCAAAAGCCTTACAGCGCCCGTAATGATGAATTTTTCAGTGTCATCAGAGCCTAGCGGCGATTTCACTGCAGCCACAAGCAATGCACTCAAACTTATAAGCAGTGACGAAAGCAATCCGGCCTCTGTGATAAATTCAGCATACCCATATATCGATGTCAAATTCAACAGACAGATTCATCCCGATACACTGTCAAGTACAAGCGGACTGCTGCAAGAACTCGGAGGAATCACAAGCGGAAACATGCCTCACCTTATATATGTAAACGGCAAGCTCACGGATGCAACAGTTGTGGAGTTCGAATGGGAAGATGAAAATACAGCCTCTCCAACACTTCACATGAAGGTGAGGGGCGCTTGGAATATATCTAAAAACTCCACTGTAAAGTTCTATTTCAAGCCAAACGCCATAAAGGACATATCCGGAGAATATCTGCCTTCCGGCGAGCTTTCACAGACAGTGCAAAATTTCAGCACGCCTAAACCGGATGCAATATTTCTACCAGAAAAAATATATGACGGATCAATCAAAAATGACCCTACAAACTCTGGAAACGGGCATATACAAATATACTTCCCGTCAGGCACCGATTTAAGCCCTATAATAGCCATGGACAAAAATCTCATAATGACCAAATCAGACGGAACCAAATATGAGGCAAAGCTCCATATGGACAACAAGGGTATAATAGAGTACGGCATACTCCACATAATGGACGTCAACATAGACGTTCCGTTTGAAATAGGGGACATATTCACATTTTCCGGACTGGACGGCACGAATTTAAGCTCGCTCAAGCTGACAGTCACAGAGCTGCACTAAGCTTTAGTTTTAAAAAGCATTCTGACCCAGTCAATATTAAAATAAAATACCTATAATGAAAAGGCTCTGACATAACTTCATAGCAGAGCCTTTTGTTGTGTTTCCACCTTGTTGCCACGGATTTTATCCTTTTTAATCCCCTCTTTACAAATGCTCTTTTCTCGTCTATAGTCTTAATTATATTTCCCGGGCAATGGATTTTCCATGGCTAAAGTGGATGATCCGCCTGGTTTCAGGGGTTATGCCTCAATATTTGTATAGGAGTGATGATTGTATGGTACGAAAATTTTTTCTGGTATTTTCAGTAATTACAGCCATGTCTCTGTTTTCTTTCACATCGTTTGCCGAGGAATGGATTTCCATAGAAACAAACGGAATTCCCTATCTCAACCCAGAAGGTATTTATTTTGACAATGAAGGCGGCCGATGGATCACTGGGCAGGACAAGAATAAGGGCAGTGTGTTTTTTTGGTCTGAAGACGACAACCATAAATACTACAACAGTGCATTCAGCGGAGGAAACATAAAAGACGACATTCAGGTGCGTGACATGCTGTTTGACGAAAATGGGTCAATATGGTTTGCAACATGGGGAGACGGACTTAAAATTAAAAAGTCAGATGGAACCTGGCTTTCATTCAATAAAAATGACGACTATGACAAGTACATAATGTCTGATGAAGTCATGCAAATACTGGACGCCGGATCAGAAGGAAAATGGATTCTGACATACGAGGGCGCATACCTTGTATCCAATGATTATGAAGTTGTATCAGGCAAAAGTCACATTCTTTCGGACCTGCATCCCTTATCCATTTTCAAGGACAGCAGCGGATACCTGTGGATAGGGACTGAGTATGGTGTTCTTACCGACTCGAAATCGGAAAACGGATATCTCGATTATGTTCACAACCTGTATTCAGGCGATGACGTTCCTCCTGGAGACTATTCACACAGCTTTTCAAGTATCGCACAAGACAGCGATAAAAACATATGGTTTGCTTCCAGCCACTACGGCATAGATGGAATATACAAACTGAGCCCTGACGGAGAGTGGCTCAAATACACAGACTCCAACGCTTCAATTACATCAGTTTCAATAACAGGCATGGAATATGACGGCAATGCGCTTTGGATGAGCACATACCAAGGCGACCTTATATCGGTTTCGCCAGAAGGCATACAATCCTTCAGCAGTGAAAGCCTTGGAATATCCGGGGATTCAGTTCATTCCCTGAAGTTCGATGCCAATAATAGCCTGTGGCTGATATGCGACGGCTTCATGTCCAGCATATATGAAATAACAGACATATCCAGCGGCATTCCAAACCAGTACAATGTAAACTCCACATCAACATCACTTGTATCATACAGAATACACGATATGAAAATAGACAGGAGCGGCGGCCTCTGGGTTGCTGGAGACGACGGAGTTGCAAGAATGACTCCCGACGGCAAATGGATACAGTACAAAAATCTCGGCGAATTCCAGGCAGGCGGAATTACCGTGGACTCAAACAATATAGTCTATATACTGATGTGGAAAGGCGAAGTGAAGGCGTACGACGTCCAAAATGAAAAGTGGACAGACATGGTACAGCCTCCCGAGGATGTGTTCGCCGCATACGGAGCCTATACGGATTCAAGCGATGGCAAATGGTTTTTCACTGGAGATGGAGTGTTTTATCTAGACCCCGACAACAGCTCATGGGAAATCTATTCAAGCGAATCAACAGGGGGCGCCATCCCGTCAGATATAATAAACTGCGTATACGAAGACCGCAGCGGCGATATTTGGGTCGGAACAAGGAGCGGTCCTGCTGTGATGTCAAGCGATGGGAACTGGAAGGGATTCTCTTCAGGTGATTCTGGCTTTATGGGCGGAGAAATAAACAGCTTTGTACAGTCAGACTCTGGCATACTGTATGCTTCAGGCTCTTTCGGGGTTCAAAAATACTCCCAAGGCAGCTGGACTGACGTTGACTATAGCGATTTTCCGGGCGGGCTTACATTAAAGATGGAAAATGGAGACATCTGGTCAGGAACAACGCTTTTGAAAAAAAACGGTAAAAAAATAGAGTATGACAACACTTCAACCGGGGGAATCATTCCAGATAGCAGCTATTTGGGCGGAATACTCAAATCTTCAGATTTTGACCAGTATGGAAATGTCTACTTCGCATACATGTACGATGGAATAAAGACCGTAAGCGGAATTCAATGGGACTCTTCAGAAAGTGGAGACATTCATGTGGATGACAGTCAATATTCCCTATGGAATTCACAGTCGCCCCCTGCTATAGATACAGACTACACTTGGCGCATAGCCCTAAGCGGTGAAGCCGACAAGACCACAGTGGATGGTTCGAACATATTCGTATGCAAAAAAGGAAGTGGAGTAAAACATGATGTATTGGTGTCCCTAAAACCTTCCGACTCAAGCATAATTGAAATCACACCGCTTTTGCCATATGAATCTTCATCTGAGTATGTAATATATATTGGCGACTCTGTAAAGAATTCAAGAGGTCAAAACCTTTCAGACTCAATAAAGTTTGAATTCAAAACAAAATAAATGCAGCAGATTTACTGGCGCTAAAACAAACGCATGCCATGTATTTGCGCTTATTCAAAAAACAAAAAGGAGCATGTTCGGGACTATTCCCGCACATGCTCCTTTCTCATCACCTGACTGTGAAATCCATATAAAAGCCTTTTTCAATGCTTTCACCACCTGCAGACCTTATATTCTCACCTATGCATATCCTGTATCCGCCTGCATCATATCCGCCCGAAGGAGGTTTTATTCTGACCGAATCAGCTCCTGCCGACTCCACACCGGCTTCCACAAGAGCTCCCCACTCGTCAACGACATATACTTCGCCACCTAGCGCCGAGACGCTGTCCACGCCAGCGCTGAACTTGACCGTCCAGACCTTGTTTTCAGAAACAGATTCCACAGATTCGCACCACTTCTCAAACCAGTCATCCTGATACGCCTTAGCCATGTAGCACGCTACGGCTACATCGTAAGAATCGACAATCCCGCTGCCGTTTATATCCAATTCCGTGTCACCTGAAAGGCCCACACCGCCCCTTATGGCTTCAACGTCTTCCATTGACACTTTCCCGTTACCATCTACATCAGCGCTTTTGGCCGCTTTTGTCCAGTTCATTGCCACCCAGCCAGCACCGCCATCTCCTATCACCTTCACGTTATACCTGAGGTAGCCGTTATGAAGCTGAGGCCCCTTTACAACGGCCATTGCCGATCCATTTGGAACATTCCCGATTTTATCCCAGTTGTCGTTTCTAAGCACAAGTCCGCTCGCCGCAGTGCAAACAATCACATCCCCATTCAAATATCCGCCAAAATCCGCGTCGTGGGATGGCTTCGGCGTTGAAAAGCTGGCGTACTTGTCCGGCAGCCCGCTTTCAGGCAGGTCGTCGGCATCCACTGGAGTTATTGCCTGTCCAAACTGTGAGTAAGCATATCCAAGCACCTTGTCCTGATATGCTTGCCTTTGGGTCCACGTTGCATGTTCGTACGGGATCATATTGGGATTGTTGCTTTGAGACCATCCGTTGTAAGCCCATATAGCAAAATACCAGTTTTCAAGGATTCCAGGGTCACCCTCACCTATTGTCGGAATGGCCGGGTATGTTTTAAATGCATAGTCCCACTTGGAAAGAAGTATTGAAGCCCCGGCCTCTATGTTGTATCTTATGTCGTATTTAAGCCTGTAAAGATCATATGAAGTATGGACCCCCGGGGTAACCTGCATTATTCCATAGCTTACCCCGTCAAAACTTACAAGCGGGCTTCCGCCGTCAAACTGCCTCATTCCGCTTTCGGTGTATGCTATGGCCTTGAGTATCACAGGCGGTATTCCCTTTTCATTTCCAACATCTTCTATCATCTTCTCAATCTCACTTCTTGAAGGATTGGAATATCCTTCTGACGACTGCATTGTCACCGGCCTGTACTCCAGTGACTCTTCAAGCGCAAATCCACTTCCTTCATATATGTACACATCACGCCTTGTCATCGAAGGATCTGCATTGGAGTCTCCCTCCCCGTACACAGGAGCCCTTTCAACCAGATTCCCATCTTCAACGTCAAGAGTCCCCCTATATAACCCGCTTCTTTCAAATATCACTTCTGTCACGCCGTATTCAATCGAATACACCTTGTACGAAAGGCTTGACGAACTGCCCCTCTCCTTGGAGGCTACAACCATTTCGTCTTTTCCGTCCCCTGTGACATCAGATAGAAAAGCCCTGTAAAAATCCCCTTCGATTTCAAAATCCATTCCGTCTATCACGGCCCTTCGCCCGTCCGTGAATATGCCCTCATCCACCCCGTCGCCGTCAATGTCAAAATACACATATCCCGATTCGATTTCGTCCTCTCCGGTCTCCTGCGCATATGCGGAACATGACACCGAAACCAAAAGACACACCGCAATACAAAGCATCATCTTCTTGAAATTCATGACAATCCTCCTCTTCAAATGCTTATTGTAGCCGTTTACACCTCTTATGTTTTTATTATACCAAAAATACAGTCCCTGCCATCACTGCCACTTAAAATGAAACACAATTGAAATATAACTGCATACCTGCATAATTTCATAAAAATAAAACACCCAGAATAGTTATGCACTTTGCATTCATTTGATATAATTTTATTGGGAAATTCTTATAATATTCCAAAATATAACTGAAGGGAGATTTCAAAATGAGTCTAAGTACAGCAAAACTCAAAACGCTTCTGCTTTTACTGGCCGCATCCATTGGGATTTTTGCAAATGCGTCATACGCCCAGACACTAAAGCCCGAGGAAGGAGTCGACGCCGACAAGGTATGGACAGTTGAGTTCAGCAATGATGTCGATTCCAGTTCCGTAAGCGAGGACACAGTGTACATAACAGACTGCTCAACAGGCGAAAAGTTCAGCACAAAAGCCCAGGTTGACAGCAGCATAGTGAGGATTGTTCACGACGAGCCTTTCAGCTTCGGATCTTCATACTTAATAAACGTAGATAATGTGACCGATGTAGAGGGAAACGCCTTGACTGAGGATTACACTAAGAGGTTTACGGTGGCCCCTCCGGCGCAGCCCCAGACAATAGACCTTGACGACGATGCCGTTCGCGAAAAATACGGCGCATATTCTATCGGAACAGTTCTGTACAGCTTCTCATACGACTTCGAAAAAGACGAGTACTTCACTTATGTGATAAGAGGGCTTGTCGACTCCAGCAACTCAGAGGCTGAAGAGCTCAAGGCGTATGACATACCGGAGAACACCACATTCACAAGGACGCTCGACATATACTCCCTGCACACGCCTTCAGAATCGATTATTGATGGCATAGATCTCAGATCCGACCTCATGCTTTCGGACATTCCACTTGAAAGGCAGGTCAAAATGGAATTCACCAAAGAACGTCCATACTGGATCGAAAAGATTTCATGCAGCGCTAAATTCGCAAAATCACATGCACAGATATTCGCCGTGGCCGAAGACGGAAGATACTCCCCCGAATCCAAGCTTTATAGGATTCAGAACTTTTATTTCATGCTGCACCCGGACATAGGAGTCCTTAGCGGCAGCATCCGCAAAAGCCTGGATGGTTTGACGCACATGCCACTGGAAGAGATATACTCTGAAATGGAAACAACAAACTACTACAAAGACATATACGAATACCACGGCTTCGCCTGGAGCGATGGCACAAGTTTTTTCAACAACCTTTTGAGTTCTCGATTTTCAGCGGTTGAAAAGGACGACGAGTACATATACTACAACCTTTCAAGCCCCTACGGAAATGAAAGCTACCAGGGCGGATACAGGTACAGGCTGTCTGACGGAAACATAGAAAAAATCACGCCAGACCTAAAATACATCAGCGCAATAGACGAAGACTACATATACTACATGGACGAGCAAGTCGTAAGGGCGCAAAAGGACGGCTCAAATCCGCTTAGACTTTACTTCAATGAAGACAGCATTCTGGATTCTTTTTTTGAAATGCACATTTGCAGCGACTATGTATACGCACATAACAGGGTATCCCCAGATGAGATATGGAGGATACAAAAGGACGGCTCAAACCCTGAAATGCTTATACAGCAGAGAGGCATGCTGGACGGGTTCGCCGCAGGTGAAAACGGAATTTTCATAGCCCTTACTGACGGGATATACCAGTTGAGCCACGACGGGACAAGCAGGGAAAAGATAATAAGCGGAGACTACAAGATTCTCAGGCTCGAAGACGACACGCTCTACTATACAGAGGCAAACGCCTTTATAGACTACGACGAATATGCTTTCGAGACTAGCTTTCTCGAAGGCGGGGGTGACTCCCAAGACATAATAGTTGTTGAAAACAACGAACTCAAAATAGAATACTCCGACGGTAAATACAGCATATATACAAAGATGAACCATGCGGGGTCTGCAATAAACCTTCATGTCTACATAACGGACACTCCTCTATATGACCTGTATGTACCCCAGAGAATAGAGCAGCACCAGGAAACAATATTTGAAAACAAACGAGGGGACCTAATACTTGAAGCCGACGGGTACGATCCGGGTATGCACATATACTACAGGTATGTGTCCACAATGTTCGAGGACATACCTTCATACTGGCCGGATTTCACATATGCAGGAGTGATAGGGCAGCAATAAAACTCATTCCGCTACTTCATATTTGATATTCAAAGCAATTGCAAACAAACGAGAAAGAGACGGCTGAACTTTAAAGTTCAGCCGTCTCTTTCTAAAATTATATTTGAACATATGGAGCCATGCTACAAGTTTTCTGTTTGCACTTAAAACTTTAAGCTTTAAGCTAGTTAAAGCTGTTTGTAAGTTCGTATCCGCCGTAATATCCGGAATAGTATATCTTTATATAGTATGTTCCTGCCTGTAGCACTTCGTTTATTCTAGCAGTAGTATCAGAATAAGCATAGCTTATATCTGATGCATCGTCTCCGTCCTCTCCATAAAGATATAGATCAAGCTTTCCTCCATCAAGCTGTAACGCAGTCACATCAAGTGTTCCGTCCTGCGGCAGAACTATTTTGTAGAAGTCAGTATAGTCTCCTGAATTTGCAGCTGACTTGTACCCGATGTGCCCCTGAACCGTAGTGTTGAGCCCTATCTCCTGAGCCTTGACATAGCTGTAGTGGGCAGAGTCGTTGCCCGCTTCCTGCGCCGTGAAATCATTTGTAAGTTCATATCCTCCATAGTTTCCTGAATAGTACACCTTTACATAGTATGTTCCAGCCTCAAGCCCCGCCTTGATTCTGCAAGTAGTGTCACTGTATTCATAGTCAATCTCTGATGCATCGTCCCCGTCCTCTCCGTAAAGGTAAAGATCCAGTTCTTTTCCATCAAGCTGCATAGCCATAACATCAAGCTCTCCATCTTCCGGAATCTCTATCTTGTAAAAATCAGTATAGTCTCCTGAATTTGAATCTGAAACATAGCCTATATGCCCCTGAACAGTAGTGTTGAGGTCTATCTCCTGAGCCTTAACATAGCTGTAGTGGGCAGAATCATTCCCTGCTTCCTCCGGCGTGAAAGTATTTGTAAATTCATACTTTCCATAATCTCCCGAATAATTCAACTTTACATAGTATATTCCAGCCTCAAGCCCCGCCTTGATTCTGCAAGTAGTATCATTATAATCATATTTAATATCTGATGCATCGTCTCCATCTTCCCCATAAAGATACAGATCTAGCGCTCCTCCTTCAAGCTGTACAGCCTTCAAATCAAGCGTTCCATCCTCAGGCAGCACTATCTTATAAAAGTCATTGTAATCCTCTTCCGCGAAAGACCCCTTAACAGTTTCGTTTATGTACAGGCTCTGCGCATCAGTATATACATAATTAGGCTCTACATCTATATTCCTGTACTCAGAAACAGTTGTAAATCCCATTTTGTAGTTGTGCCCATTTGCAAGGAATATCTTGAGAGTGTAGCTCGTATCCCCTGTAAAAGCTTCAGCAGGCGTAATTCCAGCCTTGTTGCCGCCCATAAGACTTATCCTTACCGGTATAAAATCACCGTCCCGCTCTATTGCAATGGCCTCTATCTTGTCCATAGTCACCTTTCCAGAAAATTCTACCGTCCACATCTTATCAAGCGGCACATTCTGTTTTGAGTCCAACTCCTCCCAGCTGATTGCCGCCGCTTTCAATACAGGTTGATCCGATGTTTCTTCAATTTTAAAACCGTACTCATCAAATCCATACGTGTCAGCAAATACAGTTGCCTGCATCATTGCCACCAATATCAACAGTAAAAACAATCCCCTTTTAAAAACCTTAAAATTCATATTACTCCCCCTTCTTAAAAATCGCAGTACAATTTCGCTTTAATTTTTACTAAATTTTTACATCTTTTCTCTTGAATAATTATACTATACAAATACATCTTTGTGTATATGACATTGTAATAATTGACATTTTTATCGGATTTTTATATTCACAAAAACAAAAATGAAGGCCTATAAACCGGCCTTCACCCCTTTCCGCATAGATATCTCATTCTAATGCTACCATGACTGTAATTAATAAAATATGTGAAAATTCTTCAATCCGATTCTATTAAAAAATCCCTCGACTCTACCAAATCCAGTTCACTATACGTCGAAAACGTCTTAACCGTTATCACTCCCGTATTGTCCTTGTCTTCAAGTACAAATATAGCCTTTTCTCCTGTGGGTTTTATATTCGTCAGCATATCACCGTTGCCCTCATATATTGCATAATATTTGCCGTGTTTGTTAGAGGTTTGGACAAACCCCCTGTAAAACCCCCTTATTGAATTCGACTGTTCAATAGCAAGAGTAATTTTTCCGTTTTCATACCCCGCTTCAAAGCTCATTTTCACTGGCTTTTCCAGTTTTTCACCTTCATTTGAAACTATTTCTGAAGATGCAAAAATAGTATATTTCCGTCCTGTCTCCCAGCCTTTTTTCGGCGGTCTTATAACCAGGTCATACGGCTTTGTGTGTTCATATACTATCCTGATTCCTTCAACCATAATTCCCTTGTCATCCACCACATACAAACTAGAATCATTTATATCTCGAAAATGCACCGGCTTTGTAAACTGCAAAGTCCATGACTTATTCGAAAATACATTCTTTTCTTTGGGAAACTGCTCATACAAGTCGCCTGCATCCGCTCCAATCGATATCGAAAGTCCCAAAATCAAAAACAAAAATACAGACCCAAAAGCAAAAATACTTTTTTTCATACCCCACCTCCAGAATACGCCTGCTTTAATCTCACCCTACCCCTAGATTGTATTTATACCCATGTTCAATCCTAAAACTGTTTTTATAAATATATTTGCAGCAAAAGGGTAAAATCATACTATGTGGGACAATGCGCAAGCACATGATTTACATTCTTGTATTCTTCTCTATTCGAAAGGTGGAATTCATATGAAATTTATAAGAATACTGTCACTGGCAGTCACAATTTCTGCCATTATGGCCTTTTCAGCTTTTGCTCAAATCCCAAAAGGTTCTATTGTAATATACGATAAAGCTTATGACATCAACCTTTTATTCGACAGCAACTATGACGTTCAAATAAGCTCTGCTGCAAATGAGCACCCCCAAGACATATTCTACAACCTGACCGGCGAGTGGGTAGATATTTTTTCAGACAAAATCGTCCAGGACTTTGATTCATGGCCCCAGATAGCACATACGGATTCAAATGAGTTCACTCGCATTTACAAGCCTCAAAATGGATATCAAATACAAAGCGACCTCAAGTGGACCCTCAGCAACGAAATCCTTATCGACGGGCCTGACGGCGACCCTGATTCAGAAAACTATATTCTCCTTAAATTCAACAAACCTCTTGCATACGGAAAATACACCGCCTCTTTAACCGACCTTAGCAGCGGCTTTGGACATTTCCTTTCAGTGGATGGAAATCTTGGAAAAAGTAACATAGCAGCCGTGGAGTGGCATCCAGAATCGCCAGACGAGCTTGTCCTTTACATATCTGGGGCCGCACATATTCCAAGCCCATCCAAAATAAGCTTTAAACTTAAAAGCGGTATCATAAAATCGCAAAATGGGTACACCCTTCCTCCAGAGTATCTGGATATAAGCAATACCGTATGGAACCCGCACTATGGGGAATAGCACTTGTCAATGTTGTTCAAAAAAAACCGGGTTATTTTCATAACCCGGTTTTTTAATACTAATTTATTTTCGGAAGTATCCTGTGCAGTATTCCCTGGTTTTCCACATGTTTTTCCACAAAATACATCGACACAGCTCCAAGACCCACATGTATTCCCACTGCTACTCCCATCTGCATTATATGGATATCCCCAGAAAAACCCGTTTCATCCACAATGAGCTTTTTGAGATTTTGGGCGTATTTCTCGTCGGAAGTGTAACCTATTATTATAAAGTCCGTTACACCCTCGTCGTTTCTTCTCTTGAATTCATTCAGACAGTGCCTTAGAACCTGCTTTCTGCCCCTCTCCTTCGCCACTATCGCACCTTTTCCGTTTTTCATGCTCATTATAGGCTTTATCCTCAGCATCTTGCCTATGAAAGCACTTGCATTCGTAAGCCTTCCGCTTCTTATAAGGTGATCCAAATCGTCCACAGACAGAAAGTGCTTCACCCTTGTCTTGTACTTTTCATTGAACTCCGCAACCTCGTCAAATGAAGCCCCGGCCTCTTTCATCATTGCACTTTTGAGTACAAGCCATCCGCTTCCGTGGCTCATGCTCATGGAATCCACAACGTGAATCTTGACATTTGAGCCCGGGTTCTCCTCATAAAAATACTCTTTGGCTATCTCTGCCGACTGGTACGCCCCGCTGGTGCCGCTTGACATGCATATGCAAAGTATTTCGTGAAATCCGCCGTTTACGGCCTCTCTTATAATTTCAATATACTCCGTAGGACTCGGCATGGCGGTTGAAATCCCTTCAACCTCCTCAATCATACCGTAAAGGGTGTCCGGCTGTATGTCCACCCTGTCCTTGTACTCTTTACCCTCTATGTTCACGGTGAGCGGCGCAATGCCAATACCGTATCTTTCAATCATTTCTGCAGACAAATCGCATGTCGAATCGGCAATAATCTTTATCATCAATTTCCTCCATCATTCTATTCGCTTTACACAACTTTCGCCATTATATTATACCATAACTGATGGATTTAATATCGCCTCAACACTGCATAGATCAATGCATTACACCTTTCAGCATATTAAGCTGCAGCAGCCTCGTCTTTTTTCTGCTCCAGATATACGCACATGGACTTGAATTCATGAAGCCATTTTATCCTGGCAAGATCCCTAAGGTCTATTACTATCCCCGTGGCCTTTTGCCTTATGGCCTCCATGTCGTAAAGCTCGCACTCAACAAAGCCGCCCTGATCCCATATGTACTTGCACGGCTCATAGTCTTCCCAGTTGTTTTCAAAATACTTTACCTTCGCAAAGCACAGCCTGTGTATATGGAATATCATCCCTATAACAGTGGATTTTCTTGCAAGCTTGTGAGAAAAATATTCCTGCGTAGGGTATTTTTCCTGAATCTTCTCCCAGTAAAGCCTTCCGTTGGAAGTAAGGCCGTATTTGCCAAGCACTTTACATTTTTCCTCACTCAAATCATCCCTAAGGCGAATTTCCCTTGTTTTGTCATCGCAGCTTCTTAAAAAATCCCAATCCAAAGCAAGCACCTCCATATGCTGATTTTTCAAACTATTCATATTAATATTATATAATCAGTTCTGCTATTTACTCAAATTGTAAAATCTCATTAAACAGATATGCTCTATAAGAAAGCCTAATAACAACAAAACGCCCTGCAGATATTCTACCTGCAGGGCATTTTTATAAATCAATTTCACATGTGTGTAATTGAACTTGGAACGTATTTACAATATTATTTTTCTAGAAGCTCATCATAAGGCCATCCGCCTTGGCCGTTTTCAAGTATGAAAAGTCTTTCAGCCTTTATGCCTTTTTCTTCAAGACGTTGAACAGTTCTTTGAGCTCCGCCTTTTCCTCCTGGGCACACTACTATTATAGGCCTGTCTCCCTCAATCTGTGAAATCACTGCGTCAACCTTAGCCTTTTCTTCATCAGTTTTAACTGGATAAGCCTTTGTTGATATAGCACCTTTTATGTGGTGAGCGTTCCACTCTTCTTCAACCTGTATGTCCACAAGTATTATGTCGTCTTTGTTTTCAATCGCTGATTTAACCTGATCAGCTGTATAGTAATTATATGATCTCTCCTGCTCCTGCTTTGACTGTTCTCCAGATGCCGATGCCGCCGCTGATTCTTCCGTAGTCTTTGATCCGCATCCCACTGCAGATACTGCAAGCATAAGCATAAGTATCCCCACTAAAAATCTCTTTTTCATTTTATTCTCCCCCTGTTTATATTTATATATTAGTACATGTAAATATTAACATATTGTTGTAAGTGTGTATAATAGATAGTTTCTATAGCTTCCTTTATTCTTATTTTATTATTTTATCCAAAGTTGCAATATGTCCACATGGAAGATGCTAAAAAAACAACTCGAATTTATTTTGCTGTATTTTCATTTCCATACAGCAATTTCAATAAAATTGAAATCCAAGCAATATGGTTATGCCCAAATTCGTCTATATTGCATACCGTTGATTTTAGTGCAATATAAAACAACTCCCCGCAGGCATTTGCCTGCGGGGTATCTCTGGTCCACTTCGCAGGAAAACTTTCAGGATCTAATCGCCCCCCTGATCTTCCATCGCTTTCCGATCCTCGTCTTTCAATATCAATGATCTTGGAAGCGCACTCTGCTTTTCTATGTATACCTTCTCCTGTCATAAACGATGATAAACTACAGATAATCTCCGATTGAAAATTTCCGATAAAAAACGGTATACTCACTTTAATACTGAGTCTGAAGGAGTGAGGTTCCGTGATAAAAATGGAGGAAATTTTCATGATAAGAGATATGAAAAACCACGGCTTGTATATTAAAGATATTGCTCAGATAATGGGCAAGAGTTCTAAAACCATAAGCACATGGCTCAATCAAAACAAGGCTCCTGAGTACAAGAGAACAAAAGAGAAAGAATCTAAGTTAGAACCGTACAAAAGCTATATCATGCAAAGGATGAATGAAGGATGTTTTAATGCAGTTGTCATATACGAAGAAATACAGAGTCAAGGATACACGGGTAAAATGACAATATTAAGAGATTTTATGAAGCCTTTGAGAAAAAATAGAATAGCAAAAGCAAGTTCACGTTTTGAAACTGCACCAGGAAAACAGGCTCAGGTTGACTGGGGAGAATTTAAGTTTGAGTATGAGGGAAAAGAGAAAAAAATTCACGCTTTTGTAATGGTTCTTGGTTATTCGAGAAAAATCTATGTTGAGTTTACAGAAGATGAGAAAATCAGCACTCTTATAGGATGCCATGAAAGAGCCTTTGAATATTTCGCAGGTGTATGTGAGAATATTCTTTATGACAACATGAAGACGGTTGTCAGCCATAGCAATAAAGCTGGCGAAGCCAAATGGAATAAAACTTTCTTAGCTTTCGCTAATCACCACGGCTTTACGCCGGTCAGATGCAGACCCTATTCACCAAGAACAAAAGGAAAAGTTGAAAACGGGGTCAAGTATGTACGAAATAACTTTTGGCCCAGAGTGAGAGAATTCTCAGGTATCAGTAATCTAAACGAAAGGGCTATTAGCTGGGCGGATCAGACGGCAAATAAAAGAGTTCACGGAACACTGCACGAAGTGCCCGATAAGAGATTTGAACTCGAAAAGCTGAAGCCTTTTAATGAGATTTCTTTCGAAAGCAGCTATGCTGAAGAAAGAAAAGTATCAAATGACTCGTTTGTATCCTACAAAACTGTAAGATACTCAGTTCCATATAAATACGTTGGAAGTTATGTAAGTGTAAAAGACTTGAAAAATGGGAAAGTCGAAATTTATTCAAGTGATAATAATCTGATTGCAAAGCATGAAAAATCATTTGAAAAGTATGGACTGGTAAAAGATAAAAAGCACTTTGAAGGTATTATGTCTGGAAATCATGAAAAGGTTGCTCCCACAGCTCCTAAATTGATTCCAAAACAAATCCACAAAGTGCACGAAAGACCACTTAGTATTTATGATGAACTTCTTGATGAAGGGGTGATGAGCAAATGCTAAACGAAAGACTATTAGCTGCATTTGAAGAATTGAAATTCATGTCCATTCCTCAAATATACGATCATCACGCAGAAGAAGCATCTGAAAATAGTATATCGTATCTTGAATTTTTAGACAAGCTCCTGTGGGCTGAAATCGAAGCAAAAAAGCAACGTGCTATAAAAACAAACATAAAACTTGCAAAATTGCCATATTTAAAAACGATTGATGAATTTGACTTTGAATTCCAACCAAGCGCGGATGAGCGCAGGATAAAAGAACTTTTGACCCTGCAATTTGTAAAGCGCAGTGAAAATATAATACTTTTAGGCCCTCCGGGCGTTGGAAAAACACATTTAGCAGTTGGACTAGCGCTTGCAGCTATTAAAAATCGCCACACGGCATATTTTATCAGTGCTCATGAGCTGATAAAAATGATCAGCGAAAGCATTCAATCTGGGAAAATTCACAGGAAGATCAAAACGCTTCAAAAACCAGATATCCTTGTAATAGATGAACTGGGATACAATGAGATGCATGGTGAGATAGCCCACTACTTCTTTCAGATCGTCTCGGAGCGCTATGAAAAGGGTTCTTTGATAATAACATCCAACAAGTCATATGGCTATTGGGGAGACATTTTTGGAGACAATGTAGTTGCGACAGCAATTTTAGACAGATTGCTCCACCACTCAACAACTATAAATATCAAAGGTGAAAGCTATAGAATCAAAGAAAAGAAGAAAGCTGGATTTTTCAACTCAAGTAGAATGAGTAAAGAAGAATAACAGTATGTGACATTTATGCCGCGAAAGCCTGTTTATAATGAGAATCAGACCTGTTAGGCTAAAAGATGCATCAACAGGATACTTGGATGTCTCTGATGCTGAAAACAGATCTGTAGAGCCTCATTGTAAACAGGATCGTGGAATAAAATCGACTGAGTTTACGCATAGTTTTCGGTTAAAAACGGTAATTTTCGAACGGAGATTTTCGGAAAAATAGAAACGCTATTGACAGATTCAAAGCTGTTTCCTTTTATGAACTGCTCTTCTATGTATTGATAGGGTTTTTCTATTTTTCCTTTTGTTCTCGCCCGATAGGGCTGACATGCGTTTAATTCGGTTCCTACATGCATAGCCAACCTTAAAGCATTTACATTGAAAACAGGTTCCTTCCCAGTCTCATTCCTCAAAACCAATGCTTTAGGGTTATCTATCAAAAGTTCTTTCGTTACACCCCCGAGGTCTTCAAATAATTCTTGTATTGCTTCATAAATCGCTTCCGCGTCAGATTTCAATGAAAACACTATGGCTTTTTTTCTGCATGCTGCTAAAATCATGGTAAAACAATAGACTTCTTTTAATTTACCGGCAATTTCTACTTTATATGGAGACCAGTCAAACTGAGCTTGATCTCCTAACGGAGTTTCGATTCTCACAGTTGCTTTTTTCGGTATCTTGTTCTTATTTTCTTTTAAGCTTTTCAGATATCTATACACTGGACTTATGCTGTGTTCATATCCTATTTTCTTAAGCTCTCTGAATATGCGTGTACCATTGAAATCGTATTTAGGATTTAAATACCAGTCTTTTATAAAGTCTTTGTATGGATCTATTTTTGTAGCATAATATTCTCTCGAATATTTGGGTTCTTCATCAAGCCGTAGTAGCCTTTTTACTGTATTGCGTGATATTCCAAAGTCTCTTGCGATTTTATTTATTGGAGTTCCTTGCTTATATAACCTATGGACCGCTATCCAATCATGCACATCCTTCACCTCTAACATCTCCTCACATGTTAATATTTACTTTTTTCCCATGTGAAAAGAATATATTATTATTTGTAAGGGGTCAATTTTCAGCGTTAATCAGGGGTCAGTTTTAAGTATAAATCAACACTGTAATTTACTGAAATAGCTGTGGAATGTGCTAGAAGAACTCAGCCCCACCTGTCTGCCTATTTCCCTTACCGTAGGGCTGTACTTGTTTTGTTTGATGAAATCATATATAGTCTTAAGCATCTCTAATTCTTTCTCTGTCATATTCCACCCTCCTTAAGATAAAGTGTGTCTATCTACATTTTATTATAAGTAAACATAAGTTCGACGTAAAGTGGCAAAGTATTGCTTCAAGCTCATTGTTGAAGCTCTTCTCAAGAAATCCCTCAATATCCAGTTTCAGATTCACGTTTACCATGTCACCATCTCCTTGTTATTTGTATTTTGTGCATCGTATACCATCAAGGTTATGATATATATTTGAAGATGGTTTAATTACAGTTTAATAAAAAAATACCCCACAAGTATTTCTACCTGTGGGGTATCTGTTGGTCCGTCACTAATCACGATTGTTTAACAACTTCGCATCTTCGTGTTTGGTTCGCTTTACTTAATTATTTTACAGTAATTGTAGTTGCATCTTTAATTACATTGGCATCTGCATCTGCTCCTGTAGCAAGTGCATCAGTAGTTATAGTTATAGTTGTTATTGTAGCATCTTTTCCGCCAACAACTGCAGTAGCATAGCTTGTTTCTCCTATGTTAGCAAATGTTCCTGTTTGAAGAAGTATATCATCTGCTGCTACATAAGATCCATCCGCGTTTGCGTCAACAAATACTATTTCGTCTCCGTTTGAAGGAGTTGCATCTACATCTTTGAAAGTCGCAACAAAGCTTGGTATTATATACTTGCCAGCTTCTGCTCCTGTTCCTGCAACAATTGCTGTCACTTGTGAATCATCAACCACTTTTCCGTTTAATCTTACAGTGTAATCTGCCGCAACAGTCGCTGTTGTTAACTCTTCACTGAATCCTAATGTTATTGATCCATCAGCATTAAGCACAGCTGAAGTCAATACTGGCTTAGTATTATCAGTTACTGAAACAGTTCCTGAATAGCTGTTCACAGTTTCTCCAGTTGTAGATTGTACGTTTGCAACTGTGAATAGTGCAGCTGCATCAGTCTTTTCAACTCCATCTGCCGGAAGAGTTATTGTAGCATCCGTTTGAGCTACATTAAGAGTTATAGTTGTTCCAGCTGGAAGTGGCTTTCCTGCCAAGCTGTAGTTGTTTAGGTCTGTAGCCGAGTTAGCAACAGCGCCTCCCTTAACAGCCTTAGGATATACTACTGTAATTACGTTTGCTACCGCATTAGCTGAAGTTACATCGAAAGTTCCTGTAGCTGTTCCAAAATTCACATCATAGCTGAATGCAGCTGACGTATTTGCAGTTTCCGCTCTGTCTGAAACTAAATCCACAGGGAATGCAAAATTATATGTTCCTGAAACTTTTGCAGGAGTTGTAAATGAATAAGTTATTTTCTTATCTCCTACTGTTATAGCGTCTGCTGTTATTCCTCCAAGAAGAGTTACTATTACCCCGTTTGAATCTACTATAACTGGCTCAGCCGGGTTAGCATTTGCCGCTAGTTCTTCAGTGAAGCTAACTTCTAGGTCAGTCACTAGTCCAGCAGAATCTTTAATTATTTTATATCCAGTAGCCACTGGTGCAACTGCATCTTTAGTTAAAGTAATTTGCGGAGTTGATGTAGCTATCGCATTTCCTAAAGAATCTTTAACCGTGTTTGGTATAACAACAGTTAGAGTTCTTGAATCTTTATTTGTATATAGAGTATCATTTATATCTATAGTGAATTGCTTGTTGTCTGTATCAGCAACAACAGTTGCAACACCATGGTTAACCGGCGCAAAAGCTTCATCTTTAACAGCCGAGTTAGCTGCAAGTGCTGTTGTTACGCTAGTTGCATCCATAGACTTGTTGAAAGTAAGAAGTATTTGCCTGTCTGTCTTAGCAGATAATGCTACTGTAGGAGCAACTACATCTGTCTCTATATTGAAAGCTTTAGTAGTTAAAACAGTTACATTAGATGTTGTAGCCTTGTCAGTCAGATTTATTAGTTCTAAAGTATGAGACTTAGTCGCATCTAAAGAAACACCTGATATAGTGGCAGTATCTGTTGCTCCAAAGTTCACAGCAACGTATGTTCCATCTATCTTTGCCAATGCACTTTGGATAGGCTCTGTAACTTTAACAGTTACGCTTGTAGCAACAGCTGTGTTAGTTTTTGACTCAACAGATACTATTTCAGGCTTAACCTCGTCTACATATGTGAATACCTCAGTATGTTTTGCAGTTGTCACAGTTAGATCAGCCTTTGTTTTAACGGCTTCTACTATTAATACAGCATCAGTTACCTCTACATGTGCTGCAGCTCCAAAAGTCAATTTAACAGTTTTTTCATCTGCTTGTAACTCAACCGCAGTAGGGTTATTTCCTCCGATAGCATATTGTGTTAGAGTTTCAGCATCTGTCTCATCTACTTCGACATTAAACTTAACTTCTACTTGTGTAGCGTTAATAGCACAATCCTAACCATAAATTTCTATTTTAACCATATTCTGAAATATAGTGTTTTCAATACTTCTCATACTTAAATTTTTTAACTTTAGTTGAAATAAGGATACTGGAATGTACAAGTTGCTAAATAAAGGAGTTCAAAATATATTAGAAATTAGTTATTTTCTATATAGAAACCCTTTATTTCTCCTTTATAACCTCAATTTTGATGTCTGTAATCAAGTATATCACTAGGTTTGAAGTGAATTTTGATTTCAAGCCATTTTAATATATTCATAATACTAAATCACTATCATTGAAATCAAATAGCCTTATATCCAAATTTAATAGGTCATATTTTAGCCTTATTGATTAAAAATATTCATTTCTAAGGATAATGTCCCTTTGAATCTACATCTTGACCTCAAGAGGGAAACGAGCGGGACACTTCAAATCCTTGCAAACACTCATCTACATGGAAACACCCCGTTTGACCCGTCAAATTCAGAATGATTTTCCAAACGAAAAAATCTGAAAAAATAAATCTGAAAATCTATAAATAATATAATACTATAATATAGTAATTATTATATAGAAAATAAAATTTATATAATAATAATATATTTCATTTATATTATATATATTTATTATGTTTTTTTAATAAATAAAAAAATTCTTTTTCACTTCTTTTTTCATATCTTCTTTTATTTTTTTATGTTTTTCTCTTACTTCTTCTTTTATTATACTCTCTTTTTCTTGTTTCAAATAATTTTTTTATTTATTAAAATTTTTAGCTTATTAAGTTCTACAGTCTATAGAATTTAGATTTTTGTCTTTAGTATTCTGATTTTAGCGGGGCAAACGGGGCGTTTTGCTGCAACCGTTGGAAATACTCTGTTTGTAGCGTCCCATTCGCTGGAACTTCTGGTGGTACAGCGGGAAAACACCGCAGTCCCCACGATGTCCCAAAGATCGTGGGGCTGTCCAACACCTTGAATCCATTGGCGTTGAACGTTTTTGTCCCGCTGCCCCAAGAAAAAAAAGAGACTTTTGGAGCTGGTTTTTAATCTTCCAGAAGCACATCATCGTGCAATCCTCCTTCGCTGCGTGTTAGACTTATCTTTCCACGTTTTTTTCTTTCAGCTGGTGCACTATTCTTGTATGGGTAATCGAGAATGTCATTGTTTTCTACTTCTTCATTTATTCCCTCATCATCTGCATTACCCTTATCCAATGAATCTTTCACTTTTATTGAATATGCAGCTATTTTATCCATTTTGTGTTGGAATACCTTTCTTATCGTGAGTCTGTCTTTTTCAGTATTTAGGTAGCCTTTTTCCTTCCATTCACTTATTATCATTTCAGGATCAAAATTCAACTGACTTGCAAGTTCGCCGAACTTATTTTTGGGAATTAAAATGTTAGTAATCCTACCATTTTTCACCTCATATCTTCCCACAATTCCATTCTTCCTGCACTCGGTTATTTTATTGAAAAACTTCCCTGGATTTGTAGCAAAATACTCCATCAAGTCCTTGTACGCTTTTTCCGCACTATTTCTATCTTGTGATGAATCAGTTTCTATCTCAATCAATGTATCTTCAAGCATCTGTTCGTCTATCCCAAGATTCATTGCCCTGTTTGCAAGCATCCCTGCTATTTTGACTATTGACAGTTTTCCTGCTATCCTATCACTTAATGCATCTCCTTCTACTCTCTCCAGTATCTTTTCTTTTTCCTTCCCCCACAAATCGAATACTTCTTTTGGCTCCAGTTTCATTAGATATTCCACAAAAACCATGCCTGCATGACCATAGTTTTGCATCATTCCCTTTTCAAGCTTCTTGGCATGTTCTGCTGATGCTGTAACTGTTTCCACTTTGCACTCTGTCAGCCTTACTTTTGCTCCTGTTTTTGAATTATCTATCTGGTCAAACATCGGTTTTTCTGAGCTTGACTGTATTACTGTAAGCCATTCCTCCTGTTTTCTTTTGTCACCGTTGGATTGTAAAGCTGCTTTTGATATTCCTCCAGCCAGCTTGTACACAAATTCTGTAAAGTCTTTTTTTCTGTCTTGATGTGATGTATCGTCTATGACAAGAGGTATTCCGAAGTTGCCTTCTACTTGTTCGAGTATTCCTGCATCAGTTCCATGCCATGTTTTTATAAGCCCTCCCCTTCTACTGTCGGGAAGTCCCCAAATACTCATGGCTGCCCTTGTTCCAATTGTTTTACCTTTTGATGAATACCCACTAAAATTAAATATCAATGTGTCTACATGCATGAACTCTGACAATATTTCCAGTATTGCTGCGGCAAATGAGCAGCACAGCATCATCTCAAGCCATTTATGCCCCAAAATATGGACTAGCACATCTGTTTTCCATCCTGTCATGCTTCCTTTAGGCTTCAAAATGTAGCTGTCTCCTATGTATTCTGATTCTATCCCCACTGCCTTGTAATGCTTAAATATTTTCTTGCCACTGAATTCTCCCCATCCTACACTTTCATGTTCAAATGTTCTCGCTACGTTTTTTATTTCATTCCTGATGTATTTTACATATTCTTCTGCTTTTTCTGGGTAGCATTCAGCTCCAAGATCCACCAGCTTTATTATGTCCTTCTTGTTTATCTCTCCTATCTTCATGTCTTCTATCATTGGAATCCCTTCATCGTCAAATTCCAGCTGTACTGTTATTGTGCCATTGTCTATATTTTTTCTTTTTTTCACAGGTTTTATCTCTTTACCTATGATTTCACCGTTTTTTTCTTCATTTTCTCCATATTTTATAATAATTCCATCTTTTACTTTAAACATTGTTATTCCTCCTCGATTATTTTTGGCTATGCAGCTGCAGCTCTTTCTTATTCTTTAATTGGAACTACAGCTACGCCGCCTTTATTTTAATAAACACTCCTGCTGTTTTATCCTTCCAGCATTGTGTTTACTTCTCTTTCAAATCCGTATCTTCTGAAAAACTCTATAAGCGCTACTGCGAATATGTCCTTTTGTGCTATTCCCTTTGTAGCTGAAAAATCTCTTACCACGTCATCCAGTTTGTGGCTCATGTGAACAGACTTTGTTACACATCTGCCCCCTACTATGAATCTTGGTATTCTTCCGCTGTCTTCTTTGGGTATTAGAAGGTCTATGAGTCTGTCCTCGTTTTCACTCAGCATTTTCAGTATATGCATGTATTTTCCAAATTCATCTGGCATGGGTGTAGGTGTAGACGTTTCATCTGTGTATTCGTCTATGTCTACATCTACGTTTACATCATCATCTACATATTCGTCTACTATCTCCCCTGTGAATTTCACATAGTTGTCCTGCTCACTGGAGTAGACGTAGCCTTTTCCTTTCATGTACTCCGCTAAGTCTACATGGTCTTGAAATCCCATGTTTTTTGCTATCTCTTTGGCGTTTGCATCTTCTTTTTCAAATGCTCTGAGTATCATTGCCACCTTAGATGATGAGGGTATTTCTATTTTGTCTTGCTCCATTTCAATTTCTGGTACATAAGTATTTTTGTGTCTGTCCCACTTGAAGTTCTTCCTTCTCATGTACATATCGAGTGACTTGTATGTCGAATATTCCAGTTCCTGCGCTATTTGCTCCCTGTCTTTTCCCTGCAGCAGCTCTTTTAGTATTTTATTCACTCTTTCATCATATACAGGCTGTTTTTTATTCATCTTTTCATTCCTCCTATAGCACCGACACCGACTCTCTCAAATCCTGCAGACTTGAGTGGGTGTAAATGCTGGTCACTTTTACTGAACTGTGTCCAAGCAACTTGCTTACGTTTACGATGTTCACGTCTTTTTTTATCAGCTGCGTTGCGTATGAGTGCCTTAGTATGTGGGCTGACACTTCTTTTTTCAGTCCTATCGCCTTTGCAGCCTTTTTTATCTCCCTGTTGATGTACTGCGGTGAAAGCCTTCCTGTCTTTTTAGTAGCCAGAAAATACTCGCTGTCCACTTTGGGTCTCGTCTTGTTTACATACTCCCTTGCCTTTATTGCCATTTTATCGTTTATGGGGACTATTCTTGCCTTGTCTCCTTTTCCATGTCTTACTTTTACAGTCTTTTCTACTATGTCTACGTCTTCAAGTTTCAAACTTACAGCTTCCGACACTCTAAGCCCTGTCATGTACAGAAAGTATACTGCAAATCTCACTATTTCCTGTTCTATTGCTTCAATCAGGTTCATGGCTTCCTCATTCTCAAGGAAAGTCCTTTCCTTTTTGGGTACTTTTATGTTGCCTATCAGTGCAGCTGGATTTTTGTTTATTGCTCCGCTTACATGAATGTATTTGAAAAAACTCCTGTGGATGTACTGTGCTCTTGACCTGCTTGCTGGCTCAAGCCCCTTTTCTTTGAGGTAATAGTAGTAGTCCTCAAGATCGGCTTGGCTTATGTCTTCAACGAATACTTGGCAGTTGTTCCTTTTTACGAGCCAGCTGTTGAGGTATTTTAGTTCTTTTTTGTATCCTTTTATTGTCTCACTGCTTCTGTCCAGCAGCTTCAAGTTTTTCATGTATGCTTCAAATGCTGTAGAAAATTTCATTTTATCACCGCCTATGTTTTTTTAGAAAAAGAAAGGTGCAATAAGCACCTTGTCCTTTACTCTACACTATTTATAAGAAAACGAACCTCAACATTTGCATTCATAACGCCTGTATTTATCAGAGCTTGTTCCAGCTTTTTCTGCATATTAGTCATAACCATTGCAACGTCCTTGAATTCAAGCACTGACTCGTTACAGTACTGCTCAATATCAAGGTGTATATATTGCTCATCTTCTGTTGCGCCTACACTTCCAACTCCTTCTGGGTCTAATTCGCCTATCATTTTCTCCATAAACAATTCTGCTGACAACATGTTTTTCATTGCCAATTGTTTCTTCATTATCTTCATTTCTAATCCCCACATGTGATAATGTTCATCTGCGTTTTTCCCTTTAAGCCTGCTGTATCCCTCAAGTTCAAATCTCCAGTCTATATCTATTGATTGCTCATATTGTATATTTTCATATTTTGATTCACAAAATTCTCTTACTGTATCTGCTATTACCATTTTTAATTCTTCCATGCTATTATTATCCAATTGAAGTGTTTTCATATTTAATCTCTCCCTCGTTTTTTATTTTGAAAAGGAAGGTGCAAACAAGCACCTTGCCCCTGTTTAGTCTGCAAGAACCCCTTCTTCGTCTGTGACTGGTGTAACTTTTTTAGGTATTCCATTAGGCGTTATTTTTCTTTTTCGTGGTGCAGAAGCTACTCCTGCTACTGTCCCATTTGATGTTTTTGGAGTCGGTCTTTTAGGTGCTGGTTTAACCTTTCTTGCTGCTGTTTCCTGAGTGTTGTATCCTACTTCTTCGTCCGCAACTCTTTCAGCTGCATATTCATTTTCTTCATCATTTGGCACGTTTTCATATACATCTTCCATGTAGTCCTCGTCTTCCTGCTCTATTTCAGAAGCTGGGAAAAAATCCACCACGTTAGAATACGTTTTTCCGTTTTTTCTTTTATTCTTGACTTCAACACCTACTGTTTTACCTTCAAGAAGTTTTTCAAGGTTATCTATTCTATATGGTATTTCACCTATTACAGACTCAGTCATCTTCCAAAGCATTGATCCTTCCATCAATATCTCTATCATTCTTGCAGTAAGGTCTGTTCCATCTTTTGCCTTTATCTTCACTTCGAGAATATCTTTTGTTGTCATTGTTCCTTTGAAGTTGATTTCTTCATTTTTCTTTTCTATAAGTTCTTGTATTACTCCTGTCGTTCTTCCTTCTTTTGTGTAAGTCTTCACTCTGTTTACTGATATTGCCATTTCGCATTCCTCCCCATGATTTTTAGTCTATTGTGATTGCTACTATTAGTCCTTTTTCAGTTTTAAGATGTTCTGCTTCGTAGAACGTTATTGAAACTCTATCTTCAAAATCCAAGTTGAATCTGTCGCTGATTTCCTGCACCAATTCACTCGAATATATAATCCCTTTATGTTTGCTTCTTCTCACCCTGTGGCTCTTATCTTCTTCGGATAATGTTTCACCGATTATTATCTTGTCATCAAGAAATCCAATTTGAATTTCTTCTTCAATATCAAGGTATTCCATTATGTCTTTTGACAGGCTCACTCTCTTGCCATTTGACTTAGAGTTTATTACTGACAGGACTCCTAGTCCAGCATTCCATTTTGCTTTACTTGCAGATTTGGATAGTTCCAGCTTACTAAAGTCAATTTCTACTTCTTGATTTTTTATCTCTTCTTTTATCTCGCCAGAACTGTTTTGTGGGTGCTTCTCGGGGTGCTGGAGCTGCACTTGTTTTTCTCCGTTTTGGCTTTCTTGAGCTTCTTTTGCCTGATTCTTGCTTTGGTCTTGCTTTTTTTCTTCTGGCGTTTTCTGGTGTGTTTCTGTCTGCTCTTTTTCCTTTAGCTCTTTTTCAACTCCTGATGCTCCTGCTACTTTACTTTCTTCCTGCTTTCTTTTAATTTGCGGTTTACTCTTTCCTACTGGCATTCTTATCTCCTCCTGATAGTTAATGTTTTAGACTCTTTATTCTGCAGTTGCTTTGTTGTCTAAGCACATAGTACACCTGTAGAGGATTTTTTGAAATTAAATTAATTTGCACTTCACTTTTTAATTGACAAATCCAAATCATTCGTTCCATAAAAAAAAGACTGATTTAATCAGTCTTATCGTTTATTTCTTATATTTTTCTGTAAGTTTATTTTGGAAGATATCCAGTGCTCCGTCTATTTCCCTAAATACTTCGGTCAGTTCTTCACTGTTAAGATTCAGATTTATTATGTCTTCTCCTATGATTTTTATCCTGTTCATTACATTAATTTCTACTTCTATCAGACTCCGTTTACTTAATACTTCTATTATTCCTTGAGCGTTCATTTTTAATTCTTGGTCTTTCATGTTTTCTATGCTTTTTTCCAGTTCCCTTTGCATCTTATGGGAAGCTTTCAGTTGTTCTTGCGCATTTTTGAATGTTGCTTTCTTGGAGTTGATTGTCTTTAGGAAATTCTCCCCTACCTGCCATATCAGCTCCTTTATGAATTCCTTTTCATCTTCTACAAACACTATTTCTCCACTTTCGTTTTTATGGTCTTCAATGTCCATATGGAGTATTTCAGCCATTTTCCTAAACCTCGCATATAGTGCAGGAATCTCCATGTACCTTTCCATTGCAACTTCTGACAGTATCTGTGTCAGTCCCACAAACTCATACTCTTTCACTTGTTGTTTTTCAGCAGCTTCTTCCATGTTCATCCTCCCTCATTTTTAGCTGCTTAAATTATACCATTTTATTCATCTATTCCAAAAGTCTATTTTGTTTTATATTTAAGAGGTATCGCTTCCCAAAGTCTTTTGAAAAATTCTATTCCTCCCCCTGCTTCTTTAGAAACTGTTAATGTTGCTTTCATAGCTCCAGTCCCGCTCAATATAAGCAAGATAATCTTCGCAACTAGCATTGTCATCTTTACTCCGTTTACATTCTTTGCATTTACTATCATCTTACAAATCTCCCCTTTCTTTCAGACTTACATTCCAATCTCCTATTATAAGATGGTCAAGTAATTTTATTCCGATTATCTCCGATGCTTCTTTGAGTCTCTTTGTTATGTGTATGTCTTCTTGGCTTGGAAGTGGATTGCCGCTGGGATGGTTATGATATACTATGCAAGAGTTGGCATTTGCAAGAATTGCTGGCTTGTAAATCTCCCTAGGATGAACTATTGATGAGTTAAGACTGCCTATTGATATTATTGAGATTGCAGTTGGTTCATTCTTTGTATTCAGATAGGAAGCAACAAATATTTCCCTGTCTTGTCCTTCAAATATATTTTCCACTAGGCTATATGCATCTTCTGGACTTGTTATCGCTCTTGTACTGTAGTCGCTCAATGAACTGTAGAGTATGCTCTTTTCCCTTACAAGCTCCATTTCTTTAAGTCTTACATTTACGATATCTACTCGTTTTCTGCTTGTCTTTTTCATCTGCTTACCACTCTCCTTGAGTTTTGGTCTATTTCAAGTTTTCTCATGGTCATTTCTCGAATTTATCTCTTTGTATGGTCAAGTTTTGGACGTAAAAATAGCCCCAACTCAAATGAGTTAGGGCTGCACTTTCATAATTATTCTTTTTTAGCTCCAAAACGTTGTAAGTATCCATCTTCTTAGGAAGAATAGCACAACGCCACCTATAATTGCTCCTGCTGCAAATCCAGTTCCGTAAATAGTACTTGCGATACCACCTATGATAATCCCTGCAAAAGTCCACTTTAATAACATTTAATCTCCATCTCCTTTTTATTTTTTAGTCTGTTTCTTTTTATGACTTCTGGCTATCTTCCTTATCGGACAGTCCATGCAGTGCTTACCTTGATTGTTGCAAAATGACTCGTCACCTTCCAAAATCTTTTCATAACAGCACTTCTTTTGTAGAAAGTAATCCATATCCACATTAAAGTAGTCTGCTATCATATCCAAAGATTTTAATGATGGGTTTGTCCTGCCTGTTTCCAAGTCTCCTATGTAGGAGTGCGAAAAGTTTGTGGAGTTAGCCAGTTGTCTTTGTGTTATGTTTTTTTCCTTTCGAAGATTCCTTATTTTCTCTCCTATCGACAATTCAATTACCACCTTTTTTACCTTTACATGGTAATTATACTCTGCTTTGCAGTATTTACGTGCTCGCTTATAACGTGCTTGTCTGCAGCTGTTTGTCTCACTGCATTTTGAAGTTGTACGCAAATAACGTGCTGGTTTAAATTTATTTTTTTGATTGCTTGTTCTCCGTCATGCAGTTATTATTCCTGCTTCATCTGCCAAAAACTCCTCGACTTCTTTGTCAAATTGTCCCCTGTAGCTGTAGAAAAGCTGCATGTAGTCATTGTTGTAGAGAACTCCTATCTGGTATATTTCGCTTCCATCCGAAAGCTTTTTGACTTCCACCCATTCAGGATATGTTCCAAGCAGCCCCTTGTCCTTCGGATTGAGTCCTACTTCTTCAAGGTTTCTTACATCATCCCCTTTCTCCAGTATCACCATGTAGCCGCTTTCTTCCAGTGAGAACTCGTTTATGTCCTTTCCTTCTGAAAGGCTCTCCACTAATTCAAAGAAATATTCTTCTATGTGGTCAAATAGTGCCTTGCTTATGGAGTCCTGTCTTTTTAGCTCCCTTATGTCCTGCAGTGTCTTCACCGTCTTCATTTTAATTTCCCCTTTCATCTTGTATGGTTATTTTTATTGATTCATTTTATTTTTCAATCGTATGGCATTCAAATTTATAATATATCTTTGAACTTCTTTTCATTACGGATACTGCTGTTATTACATCAACTTCTCCTGTTACAGCAGTTCAACGGCTTCCTGTTTTTCTTTCCTGCTCGTATTGATGTAGTAGTCGCTGGTTGTTTGGATGTTGGCATGACCAGCTAGTTTAGCAACTGTTGTGATTGGGATTCCCTTTTTAATCAGCCTTGAACAGAATGTGTGGCGGTATTTATGCGGCTTCATTACCATGCTTAGCTCCTTGCCATGCTTTCTTAGGATTTTATTTATTGTATCCCTGTCTAGCTTTTCTGCTCTTTGGCTTATCAAGAGATATTCGCTATATTTCAGCTTGTGCTCTTTCCTTTCTCCGTTCATGTATTCCTTTATCATTTCCACAACTTCCGACTTCAAGGGTATCTCCCTCACCTTTCCGCCTTTTCCTACTATTCTTAATTGCATCACTAAAAAATCCATGTCTGCTATCTTTATGGAAACCAGTTCACTCACCCTTACTCCAGTGTAGAGAAGCAGATTTATTATCAGCCTGTCCCTTTGGCTCACTTTTCCGCCTTGAATGTAGAACAGTATCTTTTCTATCTCATCTTCTTCAAACACTTCCACTTCCTTCTCCGATCCTTGAGCTACTTTCACTTTGTCC
>CBDULP010000008.1:0-97261 GCA_965368085.1 uncultured Peptoclostridium sp.
GGATACGTGTATATAAAGAAGGGGCAGTTAGAGATGTAACAATGAAAAAATATTTATTAACTGAAGGTTGGTTACGAAAACTCATTCCAAAAATGAAGATTAGTGATCTTAATAGAATTACTTATCAAAAGTTATTGAATGAATATGCATTGACACACGAACGACAAACAACTATGGATTTTCATCATCAATTTAAAGCGGCAATACTAGATGCAGTTGATGAAGGGTTAATTGATCGTGATCCGACTAGGAAAGCTGTAATTAAAGGAAAGGCACCATGTAAAAAGAAATTAAAATATCTGAGTTATTTCGAATTACAAACCTTAATTTCAAATTTAGATTTAGGTGCAAATGTCAATTGGGATTGGTTTATTCTACTTGTAGCCAAAACTGGACTAAGATTTTCAGAAGCATTGGGTTTAACACCCAACGATTTTGATTTTACACATCAAACATTAATAGTTGAAAAAACTTGGGATTATAAAGGTGTTGGAGGTTTCTTACTGGATAGGTTACACTAAACTAGACAGAAAAGTTAAGGTGCGGTAATCTAAAAATATAAATAGACGAATAGGAGAGATTACTATGCCAAGAAGAGAGCGCCGAAAATTTACTGATGAGTTCAAGAATCAAATGGTACAACTATATTTGAATGGAAAACCAAGAAAGGAAATAATAGCTGAATATGATCTCACTGGATCAACATTTGATTATTGGGTAAGACAAAGCCAAAATTCAGGCTCCTTCAAAGCAAAGGATAATCGAACTCCTGAAGAAGATGAATTAATTAAACTCCGCAAGGAGATCAAGCAATTGAAGATGGAAAATGACATTTTAAAGCAAGCAGCGCTGATAATGGGACGAAAGTAAATGTGATAAGGCAAAATGCTCACAAATACAGGATATCAGCAATGTGTAAAGTCCTGCAAATGCCAAGAAGCACCTACTATTATGAATCCACAAAGACAGTTAAACAGGATGAGATAGCCGAAAAAGTAATAGAAATTTTTAATAAAAGTCATCAAAACTATGGAACAAGAAAAATCAAAGTAGAACTGCAAAAGCTTGATATTACAGCTTCGAGAAGAAGAATAGGTAGAATCATGAGAGAAAACGGCCTTGTCAGCACATATACAATAGCACAGTTCAAACCCCATAAAAGTGCTTGTAATGAATCTAAGGTTACCAACGAACTTGATAGAGAATTCGATACAGATGAACCATTAGCAGCTGTTGTAAGCGATTTGACATATGTAAGAGTCGGCCAAAAGTGGAATTATATTTGTATTTTAATTGATTTATTCAATCGTGAAATTATCGGTTACAGTGCTGGTGAGCATAAAGACGCTCAATTAGTAAGCAGGGCTTTTGCAAGTTTCAAAGGAAATTTGACCCATATTAAGCTTTTTCATACAGATCGAGGCAATGAGTTCAAAAATCAACTGATAGATGTGACTATACCAAGTCTATAAGGCACTATAATCACTATAGGGCACTGCTTCAGAACGAACTCGGCATTAGCCCCAGTAAAAATTTACAAAGACTCTATAAAAGTTTGATTTAGAATTTTTTCAATAACAAAACACATCCTCAAATATTTTCAGTTGGATGTGTTTTGTTTTTCCCTTTTAAAAAAACAGATGTTTTTATTTGTATCTTTTTTCAACAGAGCTATGAATTACACTTAAACAATCTATCTAAGATGCAGCTTTTAATTTCTTTTGATCCTTAAATACTACATTTGTGGCAATAATTCCAACCACGAAAATAACTATCCCTGCAACAGCAAATATATTTCCAACGTTAAATGAGCTTAGTATTTTTCCGTTTATAAATGTTCCAATACCTCCTCCTACGAACATGTTGAATGATGCAAGAGACATAGCTGTTCCACGAAGTTGCGGCATAGCTTCTTGAGCATTTGTTACCAAAGTAGACTGCAAGAAAACAAATGCCAATCCAAATCCGAATAAAGCCAATCCAATGTAAATCGGATTTTTAATGTAGGCAATTGTAAACAATGAAATACTTCCAAGAAATCCTGCAAACAGCAAAAATCTGTTTTTTAGTTTCTTTCTCACTACAGCTGCCTTTCGTCCTCCTATGACAGTAGCTACACCAAATAGAGTTAATATTAAACCCACTGATAATACTGTATATCCCGTTCTGCTTTCAAGAAGTTTGCCTGAATATGTAAAGCTTCCAAACACACTGAACCCTACAAGAAAAATAGTCCCTACAACTGAAGTCAAATTTTTATTTGAAAGCGCTTTTTTATACACACCTGTAAAATTTAATGAATCAATAACAGATGGACTCTTAGGCAATGCTTTTAGCATAACTATAGCAATAACCAGTTCTGCTACTCCATAAACAAAATACACCATTCTCCATGAACCAAAATATGCCAATACTCCTCCTATAGCCGTGGCTGATGCTCCTCCCAAAAACATCATTCCCATTACCTTTCCTATTGCCTTTTGTCTGTTTGAAGAGTCGAAACTCTCTCCTACAAGTGCCATTGTTACAGGAAATATTCCGGCTCCAAAGGCTCCATTCATTGCACGAAGTAATATGAGAGATTTCAAGTTAAATGCAGTAGATCCCAATATACTAAAAATAGCTGTTCCAAAAGCAGCAATATTGACTATCTTTGTTTTTCCATAGCGATCTCCAAGCGGTCCGAATATAATTGTAAAAAAACCAAACGCCAGCATATATGCTGTTACTGATAAAGCAGCACTTTCTATATTTATGCTGAAATCCTTTGAGATATTGATTAATAAAGGTGCAACAGCATAGTTGTCACCATTAGCGAAAAAGGCCATAAGACTTAATATAAGTATCATTCTATTCCTCTTTTTTTCTTTCATCTGCACTTTCACATCCTCTTATCGTAATATATGAATATATGGATATTTTTAAAATAAAATTTGCCCACATAAGGGCATTTCATTAATTTCAAGTTCATCTATTTCTTTGCATTTTCAGTAAGCTTTTTGCAATTTGCACATCCTGTTCCAAGTATTTTAATAATCATAAAATACACCGCCCTAAAACAAATGACAATTTAAGCCTTTATTTTATTACAAGCACAGGTTTTGTTGCATAATGAACGACCTTATTTGTGACACTCCCAAGCAGAAATCTTTTTTTTGAATCTATTCTATGGCTATTTATTATTACATAATCAAACTTCTGTTTTTCAGCCATATCTATTATAACTTCCGCCGGATTTCCATATTCAGTCTTTATTTCTACCTCGACGCCTTTACCCTCGAAAAAAGTTCTTGCATTTTCAAGGATTTTTTTTGATATGTGTTCAAAATCAGCATCCTTTATCATGAAATATTCCTCATACATCTTGCATCTTTTCATTTCATCCACATTTTGGACATTCAAAAGTGTTATTTTACACCCCAATTTTTGAGCTATTTCAATTGCTGTATCGAACGCTTTTTCATCATATTTCATATCTGCCACAGGTAAAAGTATTCCAGACATTCTGGTTCCTCCCTTTTTAAATTATGAGCATTTAGAATCTTCTCTATTCCAAGCATCTCTACTGTATAAAATTGCATTTGCCATGCATGGGGATGACATTCTCTACAAGAAGCTTATCGAGCCAATCAAATATGCAAATCCCGCCCTAGTATTATTGCCTTTCAAATTTGTATATGCGCATATAGTCATATGATCTTTTGACATAAGAATACTCCTATATTTTATGTTTGTCAACTTCTTTTTAATTTTTTTCACAACCCCATACAATATAGATATACTGTTCCAACCATGCTAATCATCAAAATAGTTATTGAAAGTATACTGTAAAAACAATTCTGCATTTTTTCGATAACTTTATACTGTCATTTCAAATAAATTCCCAATCCTACAATCCATTATAAACTCCCGCCAATAGACATTTTCAAACACAAAAAGCACATCCTCCCTTAGTAGTTTGGATGTGCTTAATATATAAGATAACTGCTATCATGCTTTTCTTACATGTATAAGATAACTGAGCAAAATTCAAGCAATATGCTTACTCCATTATCTTTTTAAGAACCTTGTCAGGCGTTATAGGAAGCTTTCTGAATCTCTTTCCTACCGCATTTGAAACGGCATCCGCTATTGCAGGAGCAGGCGTGTTTATTACAACCTCTCCCACTGACTTGGCACCGAAAGGTCCCGTAGGCTCGTAGCTTGGCTCGAACTCAACCCTTAGTGAGTTGATGTCCTTTCTGCAAGGTATCTTGTACTGCATGAACGTGTCCGTAATCATTCTTCCTGTCTGTGAATACTGTACGTCCTCGTAAAGGGCTATTCCTATACCCTGGACTATTCCGCCCTCGACCTGTATCCTGGCAAGGTTCGGATTTATAACCGTTCCGCAGTCAACAACGGCAACGTAGTCCACAAGGTCTACCTTTCCGGTCTCCATGTCAACCTCGACCTCTGCAAATCCCGCTATGAAAGGCGGCGGGCTCGTGTCCCCTCCGAATGTTCCGTTTCCTACAAGCTGAAGGTTGCCTTCCCCAATTGCTAGCGTATTTGCAAACTTTGCAAGAGACATCTTCTTTCCGCACTTCGAGGTCATTTCGCTTCCGTCGAAATCCACATCTTCTACACTTACATTCCACATGTCTGCTACCTTTTCCACCATTTTACTTCTAAGGTCCCTTGCCGCAAATATAGTGGCGTTTCCTGTAACGTATGTCGTGCTGGACGCGTATGATCCCGTATCATATGGCGATACGTCGGTGTCCGCCGCATATACGGTTATGTTTTCCATGTCCGTGTCCAGTACCTGGGCGGCCATCTGCGCAAGTATAGTGTCGCATCCGGTTCCCATGTCCGTAGATCCTATCATAAGAGTGTAGAAGCCTTCGCTGTTTAGCTTTATCATAACAGAGGCGGTGTCTATTCCAGCTATTCCCGATCCCTGCATTGTAACAGCCATTCCAACGCCTCTTGCCTTGCCGTTTGAAACCTTGGTGCAAGGGTATTTTTCATCCCAGCCTATGAGCTTTTTGCCCTTTACTATACACCTGTCAAGAGAAGAGCTCGCAAGTGTCACAGGGTTTTTCTCGTCTCCGCCCGCAAGCATTGGGCTCTTTTCCCCCTGCTTTATGAGGTTGTTCTCCCTTATTACTGCGGGGTCCATGTCAAGCTTTTTCGCCAGCTCATTCACTGCCGATTCAATCGCGAATGTCCCCTGCGTAACGCCGTATCCCCTTAGCGCCCCTGCAGGCATTTTGTTAGTGTATACGACTTTACCGTGGTATCTTGCCGCCTTTGCCTTGTTGTAAAGAGGAAGGCTCTTGTGCCCCGCAACAGTGAACACGGTCCAGCAGTGCTCTCCATATGCTCCCGTGTCTGAAAGTGCCTCCATGTCCACGGCGTTTATTTTTCCGTCTTTGTCAGCTCCAAGCCTTACGTGTATTTTCATGGCATGCCTGCTTGTAGTACAACTGAATGACTCTTTTCTCGAATAAATTATCTTTGCAGGCTTTCCCGTTTTAAGCGTTACTATCGCAGGGAATATTTCGACCGACGCCGTCTGCTTTCCGCCAAATCCCCCTCCTATTCTCGGCTTTACAACCCTTATCTTGCTTGCAGGAATTTCAAGCGCTCTTGCGAGAATTCTCCTCACGTGGAAAGGTATCTGGGTCGAGCTGACAACGTTAAGCCTTCCCATGTGGTCAAAATGTGTCCAAGTCCTGTATGTCTCCATCATTGCGTGGGCCTGGGCCTGCATGTAGTATGTGCCCTCAACTACCACGTCGCTCTTTTCAAGCTCGTCCTCTATGTCTCCGTATCCCATTGTGGCCCCAGCCGCTAGGTTCTTGTGGTTTCTAAGCCCTATGTCAAAGCTCACATACGGCTCGTCAACGTGTACTTTTGAAGAACTCTCCTCTGCCGTTTCAAAATCGAGTACAGGTTCTAAAACCTCGTATTCAACCTTTATCAGCCCCAGCGCCCTGTCGGCAGTCCTTTCGTCCTTTGCCGCAACTATTGCAACCTCATCGCCTACATATCTTACATATTCATCGAGTATCCTTCTGTCATATGGAGACGGCTCGGGATACGACTGTCCTGCAAGAGTGAACTTGCTCTTTGGCACGTCCTCGTGTGTAAGCACGCATTCAACGCCTGAAAGAGCCTTGGCCTTTTCCACGTCTATGCTGCGTATCTTTGCATATGCGTGGGGGCTTCTCAGTATTTTAACGACAAGCGCACCCGTGCATATGTCATCAGTATATACAGGTTTTCCAAGCGCTATGTCCATTCCGTCTATTTTGGCAATTCCCTTGTTTACATAGCCCATACTACTCCACCCCCATGTATTTTTTTAGGGCTCTAAGCTGGCCCACATATCCCGTACATCTGCAAAGGTTTCCGTTAAGGTAGTGCTTTATGCTCTCTTCCGTAGGGTTTTCCAGTTCCCTTTTCATCGCAAGCACTGTCATTATAAATCCAGGGCTGCAAAATCCACACTGCTCCGCTCCTTCTGCCGTAAGGAATCTTGCAAACTCAGCTGCCTCCTCCTGAAGTCCTTCTATTGTTGTTATACTTTTTCCATTAGCCCTCGCCGCAAGGTAAGAACATGAAAGCACCGGCTGCTCGTCCACCCATACGGTGCACAGTCCACACGAACCCGTGTCGCATCCTTTTTTGACGCTCAAAAAACCATATCTTCTCAGAGTATCAGCCAAAAACTCGTCACCATGCGCCTCAACCGCCATGTCCTTGCCGTTTATATTTATATTAAGCTCCAGTTTGTTATCCATTTTTCACAACCTCCATCAAAGCTCTTTTGACAAGTACCGGACATACCGCTTCCCTGTACTCCTGTGACGCTCTAATATTACAAGAGAATGAAAGCTCATCAGCCGCTATTTGCGCGGCTTCCTCCACAGCCATTTGAACATCGTCTGCGCCGTTTAGATTTTCCATTGCCTCTTTTGCAAGTGAAGCCGCATATGGCCTTGCTCCAACAGCTATCCTGTAGCCGTATTCTCCTTTTGAAACCGCCGCGTTTACTATGGCGTAATCGGCCATTGAATTTCTTATCATCTTAAACGATGCCGCACTGCAGTTTTTCTTCACTATTATTTTTGTCAGCATGTCTCTTCTCGGGCCGTTCTCCATGAAATCCTCAAGAGACATAACTCCGCCGCCGTGAAGGTCCACATGTGCGTCAAGTGCCAGAAGCGCCGTTATAGGGTCCGAAAATCCGTATCTTGAAAATACAGTGGCTCCTATTGTGGCTATGTTTCTAAGCTGAACACCCACTATATTTTTTACTGAATCCGCCAGAAAGCTCCCGAAATAATTTTTAAGCTCTTCGCTGGTCTCTATCTGCCTTAAAGTGGCCATGGCACCTATTTCAAACCTATCCTCGAATTCATTTATGTAGTCAAGTTCCAAAGCCGACAGGTCTATGCCTTTGCCTATGCTCTTTGATCCCATCCTCAAAAACGCGCACCCTCCTATAAGGGCGTTGTTCTTTTTAGCCATTAGAAGCTCGTACGCCTCTTCAATGCTTTTGGGACATACATATTCCTTTATGCTTACCAAGTGCATCCCCTCCATAAAAACTTTTTTTATTTCATATATTATATATTAATTTTTCATATCGCACACAGGTATATTATATAAAATAATAGTCCATATGCATACAATTCCAAAAATATTATAGCATGAAACGCCTTCAAAAACGCAAGAAATCGAACATTTTACCCATAATCCGCCATATACCCACGCAATTCCCTCCATTCGCCAAAACCATTCAGGTATATAGTTCGCATATTCAGGTGCTAAGCCGCCCCTCCCCTAAAGTTTCCATGTGGTGCTTTAAAATGATTTTTCTCGAAATTTTCCTTTTCTTTTCACTAAAAATGACGTAATATGTAAGTATACCTTATGGGTATATTTTACTAGGCTGTTTATAGCTGCACGGATTGTTTTTTACTCTCTAATTGTGCTTTTCAAACATATGCCAAATAACAACTATACAAGGAGGATATACATGTTTTCTTTCAAATCAATAAGACAAAAAATACTGCTGGTACTCATACTTGCATTCATACCCTTTCTGGCGAATATGGGTATACTCTTTCACACACTTGACGGCATGAACAACGACGGCACCGTAATCAATATAAGCGGAAGCCAGAGGATGAGAACCATGCTGCTTGGGCTCTACAGTTCAAAATATGCGGATTCCATAGAAAAGTCCGATGCTTCAGGCGCCCAGAACGCAAAAAAGATACTTCAGGAAGAACTTCAAAAATACAAGAACATACATACCGCTCTCATGGAGGGCAACGGAGATTTTGGCATAGAGGAAAATCCTGATGAGCAGATATACCAGAAGCTTTCGGCCTTGAAGCCCTCGATAGACAAGTATTCATCAAGCATAGAGGCAATGCTCGACGGCAGGGACATAGAGCAAAATGCCGCTTTCGTATCTTCAAATGCAATGTCCATAAAAAACGGAATACATGAAATCGTAGGACTATACCAGGAAAGTTACGACAGCAAAGTTGCAACTCTTAAAATGATTGAGTTCGCAATACTGCTTATCGGAGCCGCAGTACTGTTCGCAAGCTTTGCAATAGCTTCCAAAAGCATCGTAAACCCTATAAAGTCCGTAACCGAAAAACTAAAGGACATATCACAAGGAAGCGGGGACCTCACTGAAAAAATACAGGTGGGATCGAATGACGAGATCGGACAGCTTTCAGAGCACTTCAACCGCTTTGTAGACACTGTAAGGGATATAGTTTCCCAAATAGACAGCTCAGGGGAAAGCGTACTTATGGCATCTAATACTCTTTCCCAGATAACCGAGCAGGCCGCATATGCAAGTGAGAGCATGTCGTCAAACATCTCTGAAATAGCTCTTGGGACTGCTAGCCAGGCGGATGACATACAGTCGATAGCAAACATGTCATACGAGCTCGACAGAGAAATAGGTGAAATCACTCAGCTTTCGGCAAGCATGAAGAGTTCTTCCCAAAACACCCATGAGATAAACGCCAAAAGTCTTGAAATAGTGAATCAGCTTAGTGACAGGAACAACAAAAACCTGGAGTCTGTAAACCACGTAAAGGACGCAATGGACCAACTGACCCAAAAATCAAATGAGATAAACTCGCTTGTCGACTTTATAAATACGATTTCAGAGCAGACCAACCTTTTGGCACTCAACGCCGCAATAGAAGCCGCAAGGGCCGGGGAGCACGGAAGAGGATTTTCAGTAGTGGCCGAAGAGGTAAGAAAGCTTGCCGAGGAATCTGAAAGTTCTTCAAAAAAAATAGCCCAGATAGTGGCCCACATGCAGGTTGAGGTTGTGAAAGCTTCCGACTTCATAAGGGAAATGATATCGATAGCCAACGATCAGAATTCTTCCGTAGATGAGACCAAAAGCGCATTTTCCGATATAACCGAGTCCGTGAAGAGCATTACAGTTCAGATAGGGAAGATAAATGAAAACATAACTGCAATGGCGTCAAACAAGAATGCCATAGTATCCTCTATAGAAAACATATCGGCAGTATCCGAGCAGACAGCAGCCGCTTCTCATGAAGTCGCATCGTTCGGGGAGGAGCAGCAGGCCCATATCGAAGAGGCTAGTTCTTCTTCCGACCAACTGAGCGTGATGGCCCAAAACCTGAAAAGCATAGTGGACAAGTTTAAATATTAAACGCGATCGAAGCAGTAGTATCAAAAAATAAACGGGCGGCCTTTCATTAAGTCCTATCTGGAAAGGCCGTCCGTTTATAATTCAATTTAGCTATATGCAGGATACAAATTTTTTATGCAGTTCTTCTCTTAATTCTATGCCATATTTTCTAAAAGTTCCATCCAATGCTTTTAGAGTTAAATAAAGCTTTTCTTCATAGCAGTTTTCTCCCATATGCCCTATCCTTATCACCTTGTCTTTCAAATATCCGAAAGCCCCCGCTATCATTATATTATATTCATCAAGCATTGTGTCGTATATTTCCCTATATGATACAGCATCAGGTATTTTGATTGTGGTGACCGTATTAGAGAATCCGTCTAATGGATAAAGCTCCAGCCCTGCATCTATAAGGCTTTTTCTGACTGCACCGGCTATTTTACTGTGCCTTTCTATGGAATCGCCTCCATCCAGCAGCCTCTGTGCGGCAGCCCCAAGCCCATAAATATCACTTATAGGCTGAGTATAAGGGAACCATTTGTCACCGTACCAGTTTTTCCATACGGACAAATTGCAGTAGAATCCGGCGATAGGATTTTCTCTGTTAAGTATATGCTTCCAGGCATCTTCGCTTATGCTCAAAAATGTCAGCCCCGGAGGCGCTGATAAACATTTTTGAGACCCGCCAAGTGCAATGTCAATTTTCCACTCGTCTACTTCTAAAGCTTCTCCCCCTATTGCTGACACCGAGTCAACAACTGTTATTATTCCATGGCTTTTCAGAAGTTTACAAATTTCTCCAACAGGGTTTGTAATCCCCGCAGGCGTTTCGCAATGAACTAGAGTTGCCACCTTAAAATCATTGTTTTCCTGCAGCAGCTTCTCTAGTCCTGCAACGTCAATCGCCCTGCGATAATCCGATTTGTAATATGCAACTTCCCCGCCATACATTTTCAAAAAGTCGCCGAAGCCATTTCCAAAAATTCCATTGTCAATACACAAAACCTTGTCTCCCGGCTCAACAAGCGACGCACAAGCAGCTTCCAGACCCAATATACCTTCTCCGCCGAGAATTAACACGTCGTTTTCAGTCTTGAGGACTTTCTTAAGTTTTTCGCATGTTTCCCTATAAAACTCATAAAATTTCAGATCCAAATCTGGATTCGTAATTTCTTTTGCCATTGCCTGTCTGACTTCTTCATGAACATAAGTAGGTCCCGGCGTCATAATCAAAGTACTTTTCATATCCGAACAGCTCCTTTTTAACACTAAAGTGCTTTTGTCTTTTTAAGCGCTGCCACCATAGGCAATCCCAAAACCGCACCCATGACAATTTGGATGATGTTGCCTGGAATAGACGTAGCAGGTGCAATCCAGTTTCCATAGAGAATTACTTCCGTAAAATAATATCCGACAATCATCCATATACCGCCTGCAACAATTGCAATTAAGTTTTGAACAACACTGTTTCCATTCTTAGACCCAGACCAGGCAATGCTTCCTATCAGGTACCCCATTACTCCTCTGACTATAAATGTAAACGGAGCCCATGCCATCCAGCCGGATACAACGTCAAACAGTCCCATTCCAAAAGCTCCTGATATGGCTCCTTTCTTTTTTCCAAATACAATTGCAGCCATGAACAACATTGTATTCCCCAAATGTATTAACCCTCCATTAACTGAAATAGGCAAACGGATGTTAATAAATTTTGTTGCGATAAACACCAATGCAATTAAAAGTGCTGACAAAACCATCTCTCTTGTTTTACCTCTGTTGCCTGAACTCTCTACCATTGTTTGATCCATGTCAAACCCTCCCCTTTAAAAATCGTTTTATGTTTATAGTTTAAGCCATTGGTTGTACATAAACTCTCCTGATTACTGCCGCATCAGTCGGCGCCCTTGTTAGAATAAGTCCTTTGAAATGTATAAAATGTATAATACTATACTAATGCATACTCTCACAACCACTTTTGTATCCATACAAATGCTCAAAATCAACTCTTACCATTATTCAAGCATGTGCAAAACCCTACAATTTTTTATATTTTTCTCAATTGTACCGCTCTTTATTGCAATACATCACTGGATTCAATAAGCTATATAAATCCGGATTAATATACAGCCCACTAGTAAGGCCTTCAAAAACACAAAGAGGAGAAGGCATAATTTACCTTCTCCTCTATTATCATTTGATCTTTTCTGCCCATCTCTTGCCGAAAAATGCGGCTGCCGCGGCCCCTGTCACAGCCGCATGGGTGCCGAACACGCCTCCGAACAGACCGTATAGCCTTAGCCTCGTAAAGTAATTCCCCGCAAAAGAATTGAACAGCTTGTGTATCTCCTCTGGCTCCATTTTGTTTATCTCATCCCTCGTTATGCCCTTGAAGTCTATGTCTCTGAGTATGGAAGGAAGTGTATTTCCTAGCGCATCCATCACGCATGATACCGAAAATTTTGTGACATATTCCTTTGTCTCTCCGTCCACAAATGAAAACCTTTCGTTTTTAATCCTTGACAGTGCGTCCCTGTAAAACGGCCCCATGCAGACTGAAAATCTTTCATCAAGTGCAGCCCCAAGGACAGTGCCTTCTATCGAATCTGCAAAATCCTGCCTGCTTACATACCTTTCAAGGCCGTCCCTGCACACCTTTTCATGTAGGCCTTCGATAATCCCGTCTGCAAGCCCTTTTGCAGGCTCCATGCCCGATATCACCTCGGACAGCTTTTGAGCCAGCTCGCATATCGCCTCTTTTAATGCCTCTTCATCATATCCTAAAGCATCACTTATGCTCTGGCTCCACAGCTCATTTTGAAGTATATCTCCCGCGATTCCTGACACGGAATTTGCAACATCCCCTGCATTCTTGTCCATAAGCGCTGCCGCAAAACCCGATACAGACTCTATGTCGTCTTCAAACCTTGCAATAACATCTTCAAGCATTGAAATCCCCATTATCTGCAAATACTTTTCAAGGGGCACTCCTGCCACGGTGTCCAAAATGGAGCTTGCCGCATCGCCCATTCCCCTGCTTATGGCGTTTATGTTTTGAGGCTTCGACATGAAATCGTCCACTGCGGATGATATCTCCATTTTGTCAGGAGATATTTTAAACTCCGAAAGCCTTGCACTATATACCCTGTTTTCTATTATGTCCTTTGCCAGAGCTCTCAGCTCGTCCTTCTTCGCGTCCAGGAATTTGGGAATCTTCTCTTCTATTATCCTGTGGACTATCCCCTCTATTATGTCGTCTCCGCCGAACATCATGTACATTCCCTTTTGGACCATTCCCAGCTCGCCCTTTACGGACTCCTTAGCCTGCTCCTTTATCGTGTCCCCGAAAGATGAAATCCCATGTTTGAAAAAGCCTATTAGCTTTTCAAGCACATCGTCGGCGTTGTAGCTTACAAAGCTCTTCAATGCGCCCGAAAACAGCTCGTCAAGCCTCTTGTCAGCCGAAAGCTCACTTTCAAACAGTCCCTCCAGGCCGTGCGCCATTTTCCTTCTCGCATTTTTTGAAGCTATGATTCCATCCATAAAGCTTTTCAATCTGTATTTGACATCTTCCATCATTTCTTCCCCTGCAATATCACCCACAGGCCTTTTTATAATGTTTGTATATTTTTCAGAATAAGATTCCAGCTGTGATTTCACATTTTGAATGTCGCCTAAAAATGCCGACGCCCTCTTTATAAGGCCCTCCACTTCAGACTTTCCAGCATCCACTGCAGCAGCTTTCATCCCTTTTGAAATCATATCGTCAAGCTTCATGCCGCTTCTTGAAAACCTTGAAAATCCGTCGTTCAAAATCGGCTCCACATTGTCCATTCTGTCTTTTGAAATGGATTTGAGCCTTGCCAGCATTTTTTCCACTTTGCCCGACTTCATGTCCATTTCAAATAACGCTCCCGAAAGCTCAGTCGATATTTCAGCCCTTTTTTTCATCAACACGCTTTGTACAAGCTCTGCAAGCATGCCTTCAAGCTCGTCTTCATGCCTTCCTATGGTAGCGGCTACAGCCTTGTAGTCGTCTCTTGAAATCTTTTCCGCAAGTGCGCTTCCCATGGCGTCCTTTTGCGATTCGAAAGACTGGCCTATGCTCTTTCTGTCCATGAGCTCCTCTTCGACAAACTTTGACATGCTCTGTGCGAATTTGGGCTTGTTTTTCACTATATAACCCTGCGAGAACATGCTCGCTATTGGTATTTTCGAAAGAATCTCTATCTTCTTGTAGGGCCTGAATATCATCCATATGGCTATTACATTTGTTATCCATCCCACAAGCGCGTAAACTGGTATGTTCACATATATATTTGTCCCTTCGACCGAAGCTAGCGCAAGACCTGCAAAAAAACCAAGCACCGCCCCAAAACCCGTTATGGGTTTTAGCTCCTTGCCCATGAACGCCTGCACCATCTCGCAAAGCTCGTCGTCGTCAAGCCTCCCTATGTTTTTTGCGACAAGCGATTTTATATTGCCCTCTACGAAATTCCCAAGGTTTCCCTTGACCATTCCCTGCACAAAACCCGAAACTGACGCTTCTATGTCTTTCACATCATTCAGCCTGTCGGCCATTTCATACAGGGTCTTGTTCCCTAGCCTGTCTGCGCCGCCCATGTATGCCCTTTGAATCATCTTTTCCGCTTTGTTTGCCAATAACCCTATACCACTGTCTCCAACAACATCCATAAGGGTCTTGCCCTTTAACCACTCCTGCGCCGCTTTCGACGCCCTGCCTACAAGCTCGTCCCTGCTGGTTGAAATATAGCCGCATATTCCTTTGTTCATGTAATCTGCGATTTTCGGCACGTCTTCACTTTTTATTCTGATTGACAGCTTTTCTTCCCATATACAGTCAACCACATCCCGCATTTTTTTAGAGAGCATTTCTCCAAAACCTTTTGAGAATACGAACTTTTCAAGAAGCCTGTCCGCAAGCATCCCCTTTATTTTGCCTTCGAACATCTGAACAAAGTCCACATTCACAATGCTTCCTATTTTGGTCTTTGCAATCCTGTTGAAATATTTCTTTGGAAGCTTGCCTATGTACCTGTCTGAATTCTTCACTATGAATGAAGCCAGCAGGCTGCTTGTAAGCAGGCCCTTTTCCTCAAGCATCATGACTATGTCCCTTATGGACTTTTTGTTTATAAATCCTATTATCTCCTCGGATATCTCCCTGCTTATGGTGTCCATGTCGGCCTTTTCTTCAAGATATAATACTATCTTGGAAACTATCTCGTATTTCTTTGCGATGTCCTTTAAAAGCGAATCCTTCACAAGCCCAAGTATCATGCCCTTCATACCCTCTGCCTCGTCAACAGCCTCGTCAACAGCCTCTTGTATTACAGACTCTATTTCAGATTCGTTCTCCTCTATCCACCCTATTATCACGGATACTGCATGAGGAAGGTTTTTTCTTAGATAGCCTTCGACGCTGGGTTTGAAGTCATTGGATATTATGTCCAGAAGTGATTTGTCGACTCCCTTTGCTCCTTCAATAAGCTTCGACGAGAATTCTTCGGCAAGCCTTCTGCCTTGGCTCGAATTTATAAATCCCCTTATATTTTGTATTAGCTCTTCAAACAGTCTGTCTTCGCCGCCACTGCCTATTATATCGATTATCCGCTTTTCACAGACCTTGCCTTGGATATGCCTTATCATATCCTCCATACCTGCAGAGTCCATCATATCAAATGCGGTCTTTTTAAGCTCCTTTGAGTATTTATCCTTCAGCGTCTGCGGCAGATCGCATATGCTTTGCTCTATTCCGGCTAACATTACGTCCTTTATTTTGCCTCCTGCCATTTCCGCTGGAGAAAGGCTCGCTATATGATCATACGCCCCTTTGAGCGCCTCTTCAATCAAGTCCTCTTCCGAGAGTATTTCCAAAAGGCTTTCAATAAGACCCCTGAAAAGCATGTCGAGCTGTTTTTCGCCTGCTATGGCGTCAATGTCAACAAGTGAAAGGATTCCCCCGAGTGAGGATTCCAAATGCTCGCTTGAAAGAGCATTTATAAACCCGAGCCCTCCATTTTTGCTCTCTTCATATCCTGGGATTTCTCCAACTTTTCCGTTTTGACCCTTTTCATATATCGACTTCTTGAGAAGGACATTTGAAAACGAATCTATATTTTTTTTGAAATCATCTTTTTCGATCTCCTTTATAAGCGTCTTGTGGTTTATTATGTCGCGCTCAACAAGGCTGCTGACGTTTTCTACAAACTCCGCCCTTGTCTTTTTTATGACCCCGCCTATTTTAAGGGGCGTGTATTCCCTAAACAGCATGTTTATTGCATATGTGTTTGTTATATATCCCGTGAACGCTCCCGAAAGAGCCTGTAGTATGTAGTTTACCGCTGTAATATCTCCCTGATTCATGTCCATCTCCCCGGTTTCATAGATTATGTGAGGTAGCGCCTGTCAAGGCAGCTTTTGTCCGTTAAAAACTGCATGGCGCACTGCCCTATATAAATCCCATACCTTTTATTTTACCACATAGCGGCATATGAAATAATATTCTATTTGAAAAATCATAACACGCCATTGTATGTTTGGCTTGGCATAGTGGCAGAGTTTTTAAGCTTTCCTGCAAGCATATTTTTTAAAGTTCTGGGTATAATCTCCTTTAAGAAATCTTTTAATTGCGCACCGTGCATATTCATAATCAACAAAATAAATCGCTTTTGGAGGTGGTCACATGAAAAAAACATGTAAGGGTTTTGTAATGGGATTTTTATCGGCGTCAATAATATTAGCTTCCTTTTCATTCGCCCAGGCACGCTGGCAGAGCATATATGTCGCATTTAACGCCGCAGAGGTGCAGGTGAACGGCAAGAAGCTCGATTCCGACATAATAACTTATGAAGGAACCACATATGCACCTGTGAAGGAATTGTCACAAGCTCTTGGCAAAGAAGTTGTGTGGGACGAGCAGACCCGAACCGTAACAGTCAGTAACAGCCCGATTTCGATGGACTCACTGTTCGGCGACATTTCAGCTTTTGTTCAGACCATGCTAGGAGTCATTGTCGGCGGAATGATAACATATATTGTTATAGTCAAAAGAGCGATAAAGCATCTGAAATCGGAACGCAAAGCCATGCCAAATTCAAACTCATAGAATATGGGAGCTTCAAGAATTCCATTACATCCATATAATCGGGATACCATTAGTCTTTGTCTGATAGCATGTGGATGTTGTGAATAAGTCCGATTTTGGGACTTTCACGCACCGCATGCCTGCTGACCTGAAATTTACCGGATTTCATATAATTGAAAATATATATTGAAGGGGGGAGAATTCATGAACATGCTTCTTGAAATAAATGATTTTATAAACCGTATCGTCTGGGGTCCTCCAATGCTTGTGCTGCTTCTTGGTACCGGCATATACCTGACCATAAGGACCAGATTCCTTTCCATTTTCAAATTCGGATATGTCCTTAAAAGTACTCTTTTTAAGATATTCAAAAAAGAGCATGAGGGAGAAGGCGAGATATCACCTTTTCAGGCGCTTACCACGGCGCTTGCCTCAACAGTTGGTACCGGAAATATCGCTGGGGTCGCCACTGCAATAGCGCTTGGAGGGCCGGGGGCAATATTTTGGATGTGGATTTCAGCGCTGTTTGGAATGACCACAAAGTTCGGGGAAATAGTGCTGAGCATAAGGTACAGGGAAAAGACGCCAGATGACAGGTATCTGGGCGGGCCTATGTATTATATAGAAAAAGGTCTCGGCTTCAAATGGCTTGCGCTTTTATTTTCTCTGCTCGGGGCGCTGGCAGCCTTTGGAATAGGAAACATGGTACAGGCGAACTCAGTTGCAGCCGCACTTGAGACTACCTTTGGAGTGGATAAGCTTGTGACAGGAATAGTTTTGGCCATCGCCGCAGGTACAGTTATACTCGGCGGCATAAAGAGGATAGGTCACGTTACGGAAAAGCTCGTTCCGATTATGGCGGCCTTTTATATAATAGGTGCGTTAGTCGTAATATTTATAAACATATCCAGTTTCCCGGAGACATTGTCGCTTATTTTCAGCAACGCATTCACGGGCACTGCCGCATTTGGCGGATTTGCCGGATCGACAATTGCCACAGCCATGAGGTTCGGTGTTGCCAGGGGAATATTTTCAAACGAGGCGGGACTTGGCTCTGCTCCCATAGCACACGCCACGGCGACTACTGACCACCCTGTCCGCCAGGCGCTTTGGGGAGTGTTTGAAGTCTTTTCGGACACAATAGTTATATGTTCACTTACAGCTTTTGCTGTTATAAGCTCGGGTGCATGGAAGCTCATAGACCCTATAACAAATAAGATGTACACTGGCGCAGCTTTGACTTCCAAAGCATTCGACATGGGTCTTCCTGTCATAGGAGGGTATATAGTTTCAATAGGAATACTCTTGTTTGCATTTTCCACAATACTCGGCTGGGCGTTCTACGGCGAAAGATGTGCGGAATTTGCATTCGGTACAAAGATAATCAAATTTTACAGGATCGCATGGATACTTTTCATAGTGGTTGGCGCCATAGGAGGCCTTGAAAGCATATGGATAATCGCAGATACACTTAACGGCCTCATGGCTATTCCTAACCTTGTAGGCCTTCTTGGACTCAGCGGAGTCATAATAAAGCTCACCAAGGAGTTTTTCTCTACAAAGGCCAATGAGTAAAACTGATATGATTATTAAAAACCCGCTGCAGGGCTACATCCCTAGCAGCGGGTTTCATTTTATCTATTACTAAGCAGTTTCTTAAGGTCATTGAAGCTTCTGGTGTTAATTACATTGTCGGCTTCAAGCCATCCTCGCCTTGCCTGCTTGACTCCTAAGCGCATGAAATCCAGTTCATTTACGCTGTGGGCGTCGGTTGATATTGCAACCATCACACCCATTTCCTTGGCCATTTTGCAGTATATGTCCGCCATGTCCAATCTAGCGGGCTGGGAGTTCAACTCCAAAACGCACCCCGCATCCTTGGCTCCCTTGATTATGCGCTCCATATCGACATCATATGCTTCCCTTATGTTTATCATCCGCCCTGTGGGGTGGGCAAGTATTGTAAAATAGGGATTGTTCATACCGCGTATAATCCTCTCCGTCTGCTTGTCACGTGAAAGGTTGAACTTATAGTGGACTCCGCATACGACCATGTCCAGCCTTTTCAATATCTTGTCAGGCAGATCGAGCGAACCGTCTTCAAGTATGTCCACCTCTATGCTTTTCAGTATGACGATGCCATCCAGTTTTTCATTGAGACGGTCAATCTCGCCAATCTGGCGGGCAAGCCGTTCGACATTCAACCCCCGAGCCACGGTAAGTCTTTTGGAGTGGTCGGATATCGCCAGATACTCATATCCTTTTTCCCTGGCTGCCAAAGCCATCTCTTCAAGAGTGGATCTGCCGTCTGTTTCATTTGTATGAGAATGGAGATCCCCCCTGATATCGTCAACAGTTATGAGTTTTGGCAGCTTTTTGTTTTTCGCAGCCTCTATCTCGCCTCTGTTTTCCCTGAGCTCGGGCTCTATGTATGGAAGACCCAGCTGCTCATATACGGCCTTTTCCGTCTTTCCCGAAACGCGGACATCTCCTTTAAAAACTCCATATTCATTTATCTTAAGCCCTTTTTCCAATGCCAGCTGCCTCACCGCCACATTATGTTCCTTTGAGCCCGTGAAATAGCAAAGCGCTGCGCCATAGCTGATTTGGGGTACAGCCCTTAAATCCACCTGAATGCCGTAGCGAAGGAGAGCGCTTGAGCGTGTCTTGCCCTTGGCTACAACCTCCTCCACCTCTTCATATTCAACAAAGTGTTCCATTACATTTGAGCCCCTCTTGTGAGTGACCAGTATATCCAAATCTCCCACAGTTTCCATGCCCCTTCTGTAGCTTCCTGCTATTTCCACTGTTTTTACCCCTTCACACTCTTTAAGGTATTCAACAAGCGGCATTGCAATCTCCTGTGCAACTGAAATATTGAACCGCCTTTTCCTAGTTTCACTTTGTCTTATTCCATCCATTATGGCCTGTTCCAATTTGGCGTCAAACCCTCTAAGGCTTTTAATCCTGCCTTCTTTTGCAGCTTTTTCAAGCTGTTTAAGGCTCTTTATTCCCAGTTCTCTATATAGTGCAGCCGTTCTCACGGGACCCAGGCCCCTTATATTTGTGATTTCAACAAGTTCCAAAGGCATGGTGCTTGTGAGCTCTTCAAACTGTGGAAAGCTTCCCGTCTCGACAATTTCAGCTATCTTTTCAGCCAAGTCCTTGCCTATTCCAGGCAGCTTTGTAAGGTCTTCCCCCTCTTTAATCATATCTGCAACGCTTTTGGAAAGGTTTGAAATATTGTAAGCCGCAGTCCTGTATGCATTCACGTGAAACCTGTTTTCACCTTCTATCTCCAGAAGATCGGCATAATCATTGAAAATTTTGGATATATAAAAATTGTTTACCATGCCACCACACCTCGCAAAGTGAAATATAAATCATCACTGATCTTTTTATTCTTAATATGAATTTCAAATCACTACTTTATAAGCCAAAAGAAACTTTCTTATACGCATATACCCTTTCAAATCCAACGAATACACTAAGCTTTAGGCCAATGCGATATTATGGGATCCTTTTCAATATATTTGTCATACGCAATAAGCATTACATTTATAACCGCCAAAGCCGCAAAGCCCGCAATTCCTGTGATTCCCACCAACAGGTCGCTGCCTCCTAAAACAAGCATTATCGATATCCCATATACGCCATTAAGAGTTCCATGGGTTATCGAAGCCGCAATTACTGATTTCGATTTAATCCTTATATAATTCAGCAGCGGCGTGAAAAGAATGCACCATGCAATCATCATGAGCGCGCCCACTCTTGGATGCTGAGGATAATTATGGCCCTGCAGTATCAATGGCGCATGCCAGACTCCCCATATGAAGCCTATTGCCATAGAAGCCTTCCAAAATCCCAGGGGCTTGAACTCCTCCAATAAGAATCCTCTCCAGCCGAGCTCTTCTCCAAATGCCGCAACAGCATTTACTGTAGCGCCGGCCAGTAGTCCCTGCAATAGCGCCATCCATATTGGATGTACGGGCATAGCGTCAATCTGCTCCTTAAGCTGCATTATCTGCTCAGGGGTAAGCACTTCTTTGAACCTTTCGAACATCCCCTCCATATTTGGCGCATACTCAACGCCTGGAATCAGCAGTGAAATGCCAAATGTTAAAAATGCCAATACAGCCGGAGCAATCCACCCTATGAAAAACCACCTGTTTAGTTTAAATGAAATGCCGAAATTCTCTTTTACTTTTTCTTTGTAAATGATTTTTTGGACAAATAGAGCTGTAACGCCTGGAACAAGCATGTATCCCACTCCAAGTGCAATCCAGCTGAGCCTGGTCAAACTACCTCCCCCCGAGTAAAAAAGCACAGCCATTCCCCAGTCAAGTGAAAATGTAATCGCCATGAAAATGGATATCTTTTTTGCATTCAGCATTTTCAGCCCCCCTGTCACTTTCAACATTCCACCCTTGTACGCCCGTCAGCCTTAATAAGCTTTTGAATATGGAATCCACTCTGCAATTCTTGTAATTCAGCACAAAACCATATTAAATTATATACCCATTATTATGCAAAAGGCCTATATGATATTTTTAATTCAAACATTTGACTTGTTTTGAATATAAAAACAGACGGCCGGAGTGCTTTACTCAGCACTCCGACTGCCTGTTTCCTGTTCGTCTTCAAATGAAATTTTGAGCATATATCCCCAGGGAGACCCCTTTACCGAATCCTCTATGCCTCCGGTTCTCATCTCGTCTCCCGCGACAAGGCCCCAAACTATATATTCCTCGTCGTCGGACCCTTCAAGAGTTTCGTTAAGCTTCACATCTCCCCAGCCGTACGAGCTGTCGAACCTTTCTATGTATCCTTTTGAGCTTGAATATCCCGAGTCGTCTCCCACTGCTATTGTCCTTACCATATATGGAGAGGTTTCCATGTTGTCGAGGTACATCCCCTTAAGGGATGTGCTGACCCTTCCATCGAATCCCTTTTCAACGGAAGTCCAATATCCTCCCCCCGACTCCTCGAGCTTTCCATACTTCCATATCTCATAGCTGCATTTCATGCCCTTCTTGTCTCCGTTGTACTCAACCTCCACACAGCCGCCGCTTATTCCCAGGTGGGGCTCAAGAGCTTTCAGGTCGCCCTCAAAAAGAGTTGACGGCTTTATCACAACCTCCGGCCTGCCTGTTACCCCTGCATCGCCGCTGCACCCCGCACAAACCGCTCCTGCAAGCAGTGCGGCAAGTATAATTAACATTTTACTTTTTTTCAAAATCACATCCCCCTTTCCATTTCATGTATATCCACATTGTACCATATTCACATATATTGCGCTGTTGTCCTTTTTTCAATTTGAATGTACAATTGTATGTATACTAAACTTTACGGATGGTGAAAAAATGAACTCAAAAGACAAAAACGGCAACGGTAAAAACGCCCCAAAAGCAGATCCTCTATTCGCAAGAAAGCCCCCTAAAAAGCCTTCATTTTTCAATTCATGGAAGTTCCAGTCGGGGGCGGCAATAGTAATTACAATGATATGCGCATACGCTTATTTCATACTCCATACTCCAATACAGCCAATACTTGTGGGCCTGGCATCGCTTTTTGCGGGAATAATACTCCTCAACATATTCATAGGAATGTTCATGGATTAGGTATTCGGCGCGCTGCAGGTTCATATTACTTGCTTGCATTTTTATCAGCAAAAAAAGCCATCACATGCGAGAATAAATCGCTCGCATGTGATGGCTTTTCAATTGATTGTTTTTATATTTTAATTATGCTGCTCTTCTTATTTCACTCGTCACATTGTTTATCCAATTTCCAGAGTTGTACCTCTTCATGCACACGAACACCCTTACAAGCTCTTCTGTAAGCACTAACGCATACACATGCTCCGCATTCATATGGAGCACGAAAGCGCTTATAAAGCATATTGGAACGCCTATGAGCCACATCGTCACAAGCTCTATGGCAAGGGCCGTCTTGGCGTCTCCGCCGCCTCTCATTATCCCTACTATCAAAAGAGTATTTATGAATTTAAGCGGCATTGCAAATGAAGTCACATACATCATGTATCTTGTCATATGCATCACTTTGCTTGAAATATTGTATATGGAAAGTATATAAGGCGTGCTCACATAAAGCATTATTCCCATCAAAACGGACATTCCAATAGACATTTTAACAAAGTTCGAGGCGTAGTATTTCGCCCTGTCGTATTCATTTCTTCCAACTTCTTTTCCTACCATTACGCTGGAAGCGTTAGCAACGGCAAACAGCACAGTCATAAAAACATTCTGGACTGCCATGCATATTTGAACTGCCGCTATCGACTCCGTTCCAAGCCTTCCATAGACTACAGAATACATTGTCATTCCTATTCCCCAGCAAAGATCATTTACTATTACAGGCACCGCTGTCTTTAGAGCATTTTTCAAGAATTCAAAGTCAAAGCATGTCATCTCATGAATGCTTGATTTTATTGTGTGGTTCTTCAGGTATACCGAGAATACTATTACCATCATTTCAACAGCCCTTGCTATCAGCGTCGCATATGCGGCCCCTACAACTCCCATTGGGGGAAATCCAAGCTTTCCGAATATGAAAGCGTAGTTGAAAACTATGTTGAACACAAGCGCTATTGCACTCGACACCATTGGAAGCACTGTCTTTTCCACTCCCCTGCTCGCAAATCCGAATGCCATGGACACCGCCATGAACACATAACTCAGGCAGACAGTTTTAAGGTACATCGCTCCTATACTCTTTACAGCCTGGTCACTTGTGAATATCTCTATTATGTTTTCAGTTACCAGTATTCCTCCAATTACAAATACAGCACTTGCGGCAAGTCCGCTCATAAGGGCGATTCCAAGCACCTTTTTGATATTATTTACATCCTTGCTCCCCCAAAACTGCGCTATCAAAACCCCGCATCCCGAATTTATCCCCATCAGTATGAGGTTGAATATAAAAAAGTACTGGTTTGCTATTCCCAGGCCTGCAACCGAATTGTCCCCAAGTTTTCCCACCATGAAGCTGTCCATAAGGTTTACGGAAGTGCTTATGAAATACTGTATCATTATGGGAATTGCTATCACCAGCAATCTATTATAAAATTTTTTCTTTTCCATGTCTTCCTCCCATTTCATTGAATTTATTCCAAAAATTTTAAAACCCAATAAAAAAATCACTTCAATCTCGGAAAGATTAAAGTGATTTGCCTTCACTACTTAGTTTATATGGTTTTATGTCTTTTTCAATTACTCATTCTAACACAAGTCCATTTTCATTTCAATAGACTCGAATTATTTTTTTCAATTTTTATCCGGTAGTATATAAAGCCCCCGGACACTATGTCCGGAGGCTTTATTTCTATTATGAGTGTTTGTTTTGCTGCACATTACTGCTTGTATCCTGTCGAATCCATAGGAAGGCCAGGAGCATCCTTTGGAACTCCCTTTTCTTTTCTTGGAGTGTCGCTCTTAAGGTGCCACTCATACCATCCACCGTCATATACGCATATGTCTTCCCATCCCATTGCCTTTGCGTACATGTACGTCTCGCTGGCTCTCCAGCCTGTTCCACAGTGGAAAGATACTTTCTTTTCAGGTACTATTCCCCAGTCATTCCACCTGCTTGCCATTATATGGTAGTTAAACATAGTATTGTCCACATTCCTGTAGTCTTCCATGTGGTAAGGGTCTGATCCCGCATATCCAAATCTTGAATTTGCAATGTCTCCAGCCTCTCCTATATACGTGTATCCGCTCACCTCGCAGATGTACTCAGGCCAGCTTCTTATCGAAGCCACAACGCTGTTTTCATCATTTACTATTTTCATCTCTTCGTCAAAGTCTATGAGAATGTCAGGTCTTGCAGGAATTTCAACGCCAAACTCAGCTGCCGGCTCAGGCTTTACGGTGCCCTCTTCAAGAGGCATGTTGTCCATATTCCATCTTTCTATTCCGCCGTTTAGTATTCTCACGTCTTCAACACCCGCATACATCATTACTGCCGCGCATCTTGAAGCTGCAGTGGTGTTAGGTCCGTAAATCACTACAAGAGTGTCCTTTGTTATTCCCATGCCAAGAAGAATCTCTTCTATCTTCTCGTCGCCAGGCCTGTTCCAGAACTTTTCTTTTTCTTCCTGAGGTATGAACTCGTAATCTGCTAGAACCCTTGATCCCGGAACGTGATTAAGGCTGTCATCTATATGTATTGCGCCCTTTATGTGGCCCTTTTCATAATTGGCCTCGTCTTTCCCGAAGCTAAGCTCTACAATCTTGTAAGGTCTTCCGTCATATGTATCAGGATTTTTGCCGTCCACAAGATCTTGAACCCACTGAGGATGTACAAGCAGCTCGTAGTGAGGCATGCTCTCCATTGGAAGGCTCTCATCTTTGGCCCACTCATTAGCTCCGCCTTCAAGCACTGATACGTTTTCATATCCAAGCTCTACAAGCTTTGAAAATGCTTCATCTGCTGCATTCGAATCACTGCCGTAAAGAATTATGTTCTTTCCTGGAACTATGTCCCTTCTTTCAAGCTCATTTCTAAGCTCCTTGTCGTCACCTATAATCGAGAACCAGTCATTCGGAAAATCCATTGCACCCTTTATATGGCCTCCCCTTTCGGCTTCCACAGGCCACCCTATGTATTCAGATTCAGCCCTCAGGTCAACAAACAGATTGTTTTCATCTTCAACCATGCCCCTAGCATCTTCAATGCTCACCATAGTCTTTTCAGCTTCTGCGCCGCTTTCTTCCTTAATGTCTCCAGAAGTCGAGCAGGCAGTCATGGCAAATACCATGGTTGCAAAAATCATAGCCATAACAAATTTTTTCAAATTTTTCACCCTTTTCTGTGTTTTAGTCATACATGATTAACCCAGTATCGCTTTTTGATGCAATGTACTCCTTATAATTCCAATTCAAAAATATGTAACAACGCACATGTGCAAACAAAAATTACAGTTTAATCCATGGATACCAACTATTATAGTGCCGTATGAATAACTATTCAAGCCCAACGCATCATTATAGAATATTTCTATGCATCATTACTCTCCTATAGCTTTTCATTATATTTGTTCCCCTGAAAGCCATGTTATTGTACATTTTGAATATTTTTAAACACATACATTACTCTTCTTTCAAAAACTTTCCTATCATTTTCACAACGGGCAGCGCCACAATGCACGAAAATCCGTAATTTAAAAACAGATGTATGAATCTTCCCCCGAGTATTTCAAAATAATTGGCTGCTCCCGCCGAAAAAACTCCTGCTATGTAGGCCATTCCCTCGCCCTGTACATTTGCGAATTTATATGCTGCCAGAACGCTTCCCGTCAGCGGTCCAATAGTGGCAAGCGCCACGGCGCATAAAGCAGCGGCCTTTGCATTAAATTTTCTCATCCTACAAATAAACCCAACCGTTATTCCTTCAACCATTTTTACAATGAAAAATATATTCATGTCCGGATTTCCCATTCCAGTATTCGCCAAAATCTGGTTTGAAGCAGCCGCTCCTATTCCTCCCCACAGCGGCCCGCCTACAGCTGCCATTATTACAGTGCCCACTATGTTTGACGATACAGCCTGCGGCAATGCCCAGTATATTTTCCCCAATTCAGTCGCCATGTTGAGCAGTATTCCCGCCAAAAAAACCGCCCCTATAAAATAATGCTTTTTTTTCATGATCAACCTCCAATCGATTTAGTATTGCATATTATATTTTCCAATTATACTATAAATCCACATGCCCTCATTATGCAATAGCAACTTATACTTGAACAGTGTAAAACCGCCCGTCATTTGCGGGCGGCTTACACTGTATTTATAATTCTTACCTTATGTAACTCACTGTTCCTTCTCTTCTTTTAGGGGCCCTTTTAGGGTTTGACTCCTTGTATCCAAGCGCCACTGCATAATAAAGCTGGTAACCTTCAGGCAATCCCAACTTTTTGGCGTATTCATCGCCGCCTTCCCCCTGGAACAAAAATGCCGCCAATCCATTCCAGCAACTTCCCAAGCCCAGCGACTCCGCAGCCAAAAGCATATTTTGAGTTGCTGCCGCGCAGTCGATTGTCGGCATCATGGCCTTCTTTTCGCCCGATACCACTATTATTGTAGGTGCTCCGTAAAATATGTCGAGCTTCTCATTTTGAGCCATTTTCTGAAGTGTTTCATTTTTGGAAATCTTTTTAACCGCCTCCTTGGAGTCAGCGCTTATCTGCCTCATAAGCTCCTTGTCCTGTATTACTGTAAAATGCCACGGCTGATCGTTGTGGGCACTTGGGGCATATAGACTCGCCTCTATTATTGCACTAAGCTCTTCTTCCTTTATCTGCTCCGGCATAAACCTTCTTATTGTTCTTCTGTTTTTTATTGTCTCAATTGTGCTGTTCAAAATGCCACCTCCAAATAATTTATATATTTATTATATCACTCACCGTTTTCACTTTACAATATACCTTCCATTCACTGAAATTCCAAATGCAATATTCTACAAACTGACTGCTTTATCCAATACGATTGTATATTAAAATCGACAGCGCTTGCAAATTGAAAAAAGCAAAGTTTCCCCCATAAGCGTAAACTAGTCAAAATATTATTAATAATGATATTTGGTACGGATATTGAGCCGTGGGGAATATATGTAATAAGTGCATACACTTAATTATACTTTTTCAAAGTGAAAAAGAGAGGGGTGAGACTATGGAAATAAAGAGGACTATTAGCATAACGATCATTGCAATGTGTTTGAGCCTGACTGCCGGTATTGTTGCTTTTGTTATAAATGCAGAAAAATCATATAATATTAACCGTGGATTCACGAGCATACCACTGCAGTTTGATCCAGACAATTCTTCTTCAACATATCAGACGGATAACATTGAAATCACTGTATATGGAGGGTTTGTAAAGGGGATTCAGCAAGAAAAAAATGACTCTGACAGCCTTGTTATAAGGGCGCTATCTCCATTGCCAGAGGTGAATGTGACAGGAAAGTCTACTGGAGACATAATACTGAGGATAGAAAATGTAAATCCTGACTTTTATGCAAAAAGTATTAAGGATGACAATCTTTTAATGACTAAGATTTCTGCAAACACACTACAGTTGAATGTTTCTCTAAAATCAGGAGAGACAAAATCAATCAAGCCCGCAGATCCCAATGCGGCAGATGGCATTAGTGATTATAAGTATATTGTTCTTGGGGATAACAGGGACGGGTACAATACATTCGAGCAGATTATCCAGGAAATAAATGGAGTTAAACCCGTATTTGTAATTGACAATGGTGATCTTGTATTTAGCGGCAAAGCTAATCAATATAGACTGTTTGATGAGATGACCTCGAAAATGTCATCCACATTGTGTACGACACTTGGAAACCACGATATACGTGGCGACGGCAGAAGTACATATACCAAATTATTCGGACCTCCCTACTACTCTTTTGATTTTTCCGACGCTCATTTCATATTTTTGGATTCTTCACCTGGATGGACTGAAAAACAAGCCATTTCGGACGAACAATATGTTTGGCTCGAGAATGATCTTGCGAAGTCCATCGGGAAGAAGATTTTTGTCATTTCCCATATACCGCCTTATGATCCAAGGAGTAATTTAACTAAAAATGAAATTCCCAATTATGTAATCATGGCCGAAAATGGTGATAATTGGGCTGAACAGAAACTGGATAATTATTTCGAGAACAAGAATATGGATCATGGTTTCCAAGACCCTCAAGAGGCTGAAAGATTTGAAACCCTCATGAGTAAATATGATGTCAATACGGTATACTTATCCCATATTCATGCTTATTTTGAATATTATAGAAAAGGAGTTCGTTACCTGATCTCTGGTGGTGCAGGAGCAGAGCTTTTAACTGAAAATACTTATTATCATTATTTTATAGCAAACTTTGGCAATGACAAGGCAATTACAATGGTGGAATTACCATCACCGGTAAATAATTATATTGCCAGGTATATAGCAACTGGAAAACTTTTTGCTGAAGCAATGTATAAAGAAAATCCTTTGCCGATAATATTCATCTGTATTGGACTTGTATTGTTCATAATACTACTGACCTTGAGAATCTACTTATGGAAAAAGAAACAGATAAATACCCTGTGCAAATGGATATATGACATAGGTGAATTTTCAATAAGACATTTTAAAGAACTGTTTTAATGTCGGGGAGCTAAAATATTCAATGCTTTAGAATAAGATGAAAAGGTCCATATAGAAGCCGAATTTGAAAAGACATTCAAATCCGGCTTTTACTGTCTATACATATATGTAATTTTTCCAGCGCATATGTACATAAATATAACGGGGTCAACAGCCCCGTTTTCCATAGACAAATTGATATTAAACTATCTCTCCTATGTCTTCTCCCTCATATCCAAACAGCTTTCCCTGTATGTTTGATATATACTCAATATAGTCCGCATAATAAGGTACGGTTTTTCTCGCCGCTTCAAGCTCCTTTTTGCAAAGCGTCGCACTTACAGCTTCTGCAGCCTTCGATGCGAGATCCATTACGTTTCCGTTTGGAGATATTATAATAGAATTTCCGCATGTTATGTCGTCCATTAGCCCGTTGACTCCCACTACATAGACATTGTTGTCTATGGCCCTTGCGCTGAGCTGAATCTGCCAGTGCGAAAGCGCCCATTCCCCCCAAAACGCCATGACTACTATGATATCCGCTCCCCTGTTTGCAAGAACCCTCGACAGTTCTGGGAACGACGCCTCGTAGCATAAAAGAACCCCTATATTGAAGCCCCCCACCTCGTAGACTTCAAAACTCTCCAAAACCGGAGATTCCTGTATGAATCCCAGCTCGCTCTTCCAGTTGACACTCTTTCTCTTTATGCCTATTATATCTCCCGACGGGCTTATTACCGCTACGCTGTTGTAAATCTGCCCGCTGTCCCATTCCAAAAACGGCATGATAACAGCCGTATTATTCTCTTTTGCACATTCCCTTATCTGCTGTATGAACCGTCCTTCGGCAGGCTCTGCTGCATTCACAATGTATTCCTCTTCCATTATATATCCGCTTGAATAAAGCTCTGGAAACACTATCAGGTCCGAATTTTTTGCATTATTTGATATATACATTTTTGCCTGCGAAACATTCAGATCCCTGTCTGTAAACGAATGGCACTGTATCCCCGTAACCCTAATCACGCCTTGTTTCAATTAATATTCCACCTTTCAATATTCTGTTTTTGGCATTTCTATTTTTATCAAAATGAGTTTAGTATAACTCTTTATAAAGTCAAGTATTTATAAGATATATTTTACAATGTTTTGTCTATATTTGCATTAGCTTTTTTTTAGAGGCATGCACTGTACGCAATTAAATTTATCAGAAATTATATATATCTATGCCGCCCTTGTGGGTATAATTACTAAAATGGTCAAAAACTCGAAAGGAAGGTGTATGCAATGCGTAAAACGGCATTAAAAAAAATGGCTTCACTTGCGGCGGTTCTTCTCATAGCTCTTCTTGCAATATCGGGGTGTGGCTCCGACAAGGATGATCCCCAGGACAATGGAAATTCCTCAAATTCCACAACTTCTTCGACCTCTTCCGATTCAAACTCAAACGATTCTGAATCGACCGGCTCAACATCAAGCTCGTCAGCAAGCTTTGAGGACTGGAACCCGTTTGAAGTACAGCCCGGAGACTTTTTCAAGTACAAAACCACCATTACAAACGAGGATGGCAGCGTAGAGGAAGGCTGGTTCACAATCAATGTAATTCCCGAAGATAACGGCCTTGTCACAGTGGAAGCCGCGGGCGAGAGCGGCAGCAACTCATTTTCATTTTCTATAACAGACAGCAGGGAAGACGCCCTTTCAAAGACAATGATGCAGATGATGATGAATCCTTCAAGCACGCATGTAATCTCCACAATATATTCGCCGTTTTTAGGCGGTGGAGCATTCCAAATGGCACTTTCCACAGGACAGATAAAAGTGGGCAACAAGTCATCATATTCAAGTGACGGCCATTCAATGTCCACAGAAGTAACCGGCAAAAAGACTTATGCCGGAATAGAAGGGTTTGTAATACGCTCAGAAATCGATGGTCAGCTTGAGTCAGAAGTATGCCTGTCTCCGAATTTCCCGCTTTCACTTATGAGCCATATGAAAATGGACAGCCAGATATTCGAATCAGAACTTGTGGAGTATACTTCGAAATAGTTCTAAAAATGCCTTGGGATGATCCCCAAGGCATTTTTCTTTACATCTTATTAAGTTGGCATTTGCCCTTTGCTTTCATGCATTCTATTTCACAGCGCAATATGCAGACTTTTCAACCGGCTTTGCACCTTGCTTTTCCACTTCCCTGCTAAGCTCTTTTGATATCTTATATGCAAAGAATGCCGTTAGTATGTTTGTCATAAGATCGGCCACGGTCTGAGTGAATATTATGCCGTCAAGCCCGAACATCTTTGGAAGTATTATTATGGCTGGCATGAAAAAGAGTCCCTGCCTTGAAACCGAAAGCACCATAGCCTCTTTCCCTCTTCCAAGAGCCTGGAAAAGCACCGCATATATCTGCTGGAATCCCAGTAGCGGAGTCATAAGGCACATAGCCCTTAAAGTTCTCGATCCTATGTCTATCACCTGAACATCCTGGCTGAAAACCCCAATTATCTGCTTTGAAAACACCCAAAACACGATTGTGCATACAATGCTGTATATTGTCATCGCCTTTATCGATATGTCCAGAGTCTTTTTGAGCCTGTCAAACCTTTTCGCCCCGTAATTGTATCCTATAAGGGGCTGCATGCCCTGGTTGTATCCGAATATAGTAAACAGCGCCATGCTGAAGACCCTCAGCGTGATTCCCATTGCGGCGACCGCCGCGTCCCCGTATACCGCCGCCGCGATGTTAAGCATTCCCAGCGATATGCTTGAAAGCGACTGCCTTCCAAGAGTTGAAAGCCCTATCTTCATTATCTGGGAATATATGTGCTTTGAAGGCCTGAAGTTTTTAAGAGACACCTTTACTGTGCTATTTCCCCGGAAATAATATCTAAGCAGTACAAGAGTCGATATCGCCTGACTTATCACTGTAGCCGCCGCTGCTCCGTTTATTCCCATGTTTAGCCCGAACATCATAACAGGGTCCAGCAGAATGTTTATGAGCGCCCCGCTGCTTAGCGCTATCATGCTGTATTTCGCACCGCCTTCAGCCCTTATCATGTTGTTCATTGTCATATTCATTATAGTAAATACAGATCCCAGCATTATTATAGTCGTATACGTCTTTGCATACGGCATTATCGTAGGCGTGGCCCCGAACATCTTGAGAAGCTGTTCAATCGAAAAATATCCGACCACAGTAAATACTATTCCAGTCACTATGGCTGTGAAAAATGCAGTGGACGCCGCCTTGTCCGCCTGCGCCCTGTTCTTCTCCCCAAGCAGCCTCGATATGTATGAAGCGGCTCCAATCCCATACATAAGCCCTATAGAAGATATCAGCATGAATAGCGGAAATGCCACCGATACTGCTGCTATGGCGCTCGTATTTTGAAGCATTCCTACAAATGCTGTATCCACCACGTTGTAAACCGCGTTTACAAGCATTCCTATTATGCCCGGTATCGAAAGCGTCAAAAGGGCCTTTCCTATATTGTCGGTATTCATTATATTTTCTGTTTTCATTTTTTACCACCTTTCTCTCACGCAAGCTACATATAAGCGTGCCTTGCTCTATAAGCAGGTATTCCCCGTCTGATTCGACATACTGTAAAAACTTTCACTTCACTATCCAAGATATCGCTTTACCATCTCAAATACAAACTCTATGTTCTCATCCCTTTCTCCCGGATAGGCCCTGTGCATGCACATAAGAGTCGATATCAAGGAATCGCTGAGTCTCCACCTCTTTGAAGTTTCAATGGAAATGCCGCTTTCTTTGAGATAGCTTTCAAAAAGCGAGTCCAGCCTGTCAAAAATTGCGTTTCTTATGTCCTTCCTAAAATCCTTTGGCAGCACATCAGCCCTTATGAGCTCCCTTCCAAGACCTTTTCTTGAAGTCACATCGTCATAAAGCACTGCTATGAAATTTTCTATTTTTTCAATGCTTGATCCGCCTCCACGGTGCACCTCATCCAATTTTTCAAATGTCATTTCCCAGCTCTTTGAAAAGACATTCTTGAAAAGCTCCTTTTTATTCGGAAAATAATTGTACAAGGTCCCTACGGCTATTCCGGCCCCCGCAGCTATTTTTTTCATGTCTGACTTTGCATAGCCGTACTCGCCAAAAGCTTCTATTGCAGAAAAGAGTATTTTGTCCTCTATGTCCTTTATTATCTTGGGCAAAGCTTTCATCTCCTTATTATGAATCTCCGTTCATTTAAAATGAATATAGATTCATAATAATATAAAAAAAATATTTTGTCAAATAAAAACCGCCAATGCAGGCGGTTTTTAGCTTATTCACTTTTTTCAGGGCTCGTCTTCAGCATCACAATATCTTCCCTGTATATGGCTCCTTGAGGGCAGCTGCTTATGCAGTCCCCGCACCTTATGCATTCGGGGCTATTTGGCTCTATATAGGCTTTTATGCCCATCTTGCACGACTTTTCGCATATGCCGCAGCTATTGCAGGCACGCTTGTCAACACCATACCTGTATATGCTCACCTTGTTGAAAAGCGAATATATGGCCCCCAAAGGACATACGAATCTGCAAAACGGCCTGAATATGAGTATTGAAGAAATTATAGTAATAACCAAAAGCATGGTCTTCCATGCAAACAGCCAGCCTATGGCGCCTCTAAGGCTCTCGTTCATAAGCACAAGAGGGATTCCACCTTCCAGAGTTCCCGCAGGGCATATGTACTTGCAAAAATACGGATCGCTTATTCCAAGCTCGTCTCTCATTACAAGCGGAAGCAGTATCACGAATACGGCAAGCACTGCATATTTAAGGTATTTCAGTTTATTCCACATGCCCTTTACAATCACCTTTTGGGAAGGCAACTTGTTCAAAAGGTCCTGAAGCAATCCAAATGGACAGAGCCATCCGCATATGAACCTTCCAAATATTATGCCCATGAGCATCAAAAATCCGCTTATATAGAATGAAAATGTATATTTCATGCTTCCTATGACGGCCTGAAGCGATCCTATGGGACACGATCCGAGCGCCCCAGGACAGGAATAGCAGTTGAGCCCTGGAACGCACACCTTTTTGAGGCTTCCCTTGTATATCCGCCCTTCGTAAAATCCCTTTAAATATCCGTTTGAAATCAAGGCGAAAACCGCCTGGACAATTCTTCGCATACTACCCTATACCTATGCACTCGAGGCATATGTTGACAGCCTTTTTAAGTACCGTTCCAACCTCTCCCCTTGATATTCCAAAGAACATAAGGCCAAGCCCCATTGCGGCAATCACAGCCCTGACTTTAGATTCCCCTTTCATAGGATCCTCCCTTCACTTAAAATGATTCTTTAAAATCCATCTATTCCTGCATTCCCACGAGGACCGATTCTATTATGTTCTTGTACTCTTCCTTGCTTCTCGAACCCACAACAGGCTTTCCTACCATGTTGCCCTCGCCGTCTATGAATACGGTGGTAGGATATCCCACAATAGTTGATACAAGACCTTTTTTAAGGTTAGTGTCCGGAATTATGTTTGTAAACCCGACTCCCTTTACGTCTACTATCTTCCTTGCCATCTCTTCATTTTCCGCATCGGGAGTATCGCCTATTATTCCCACCACGTTGACGCCATTTGCCTTCATCTCCTCGTAAAGCTGCTGGAGTTCAGGCATCTCATCTATGCACGGAGAACAATATGTCGCCCATATGTTTACCATAGTAAGCTTGCTGCCTTTGAATATGGACATGTCCACATCGTTTCCATTTATGTCCTTCGCTGAAAAGTCCGGCACGCTTCCAACCTGCGCAAGCTTGTCGTCAGGCGAATGCGGCTCGAATGTCTTTATGCTCTCCTTGACCTTTTCCTTGTCTTCATAAAGCCCTCTGTAAAGCGTTGCAGATTCCTCCGAAAGACCATCTGCGTCCGGCTCATTATACGAGAAGTAGTATGCAAGATTGCCATTTTCTCCTATAAGTTCGTTGTTTTCAAACTTTGTATATTCGCCTATGCTTCCCATATTGTCTATTCTGTCCTTGTGCACTATTATTATGTCGGCAATCTTTTTCTGGCTCGAAAAAACTTCCTTCCAAAAGCTTTCAGCCTCCTCCTGGCTTCCAAAGTCCTCGCCCTTTCCCTCTATTTCAGCAAGTTTTTCACTCGATATGAAGTCGTATGTTATTCTGCCATACATTGGATTCAAAGGCTCGTCAACAGGACCTAAAAGCATTGGATTGAGGTTTTCGCTCGTTTGCCATGACTGTGGAAACTCGAACTTGATTCCAAGCTCGTCTATTTTTATCAGATCATCGGCATTTTCCGCATTCTGCGCATCTTGTGCTTTTTCAGCGCTGCTTTCCATAGTGGTTTCCCCAGCGACACCCTCATCTTTTTTCGAACATCCAACCGCAGAAACTCCAAGAGCCAGCGCCAGCAACAGTGCATATATCCTTTTCATGTCCATCCCTCCATACATTATTCTTTTCCAATTTATAAATACATTCCAGTAGTCTTTGTCAGTATCAAGCCAATTATATCACAGGCGTATGCAGCCAGTCCTTAACCCAACCTTAAAACAATCTGAAATCCACGCCAAAAAGAAGCGAGTTTTCGATTCCTTTTGGCAAAACACGTTGTTCCATTCAAAATTTTCATACTCCACAAATTATATATGCTCTGCAAGCTCACTTATGTCCGAAAGCTTTACTGCGCCCTCGAAGTCAACTCCTATTCCAAAGCTCTTGAGCCCAAAGTGGCTTGCAAGCTCCATGTCGCCCCTTGAATCCCCAACAAGGAATGACTTATCAATTTCTGTTTCCGGATTGTCATCAATAGCATTTTGGATCATTCCCGGCTTTGGCTTTATGCAGTTGCAATTTTCATGCCTCCCATGAGGACAGTAGTATATGTTCCTTACATTTATTCCGTTTTCCTCAAATATGTCCATCAATTTTTCAGTGTATTCATTGTAGTCTTCAATAGAATATGCATATTCCGGCTCCCCTATTATGTACTGGTTTGTTATTATTATGATCTCATATCCCTTTTCAAGTATTTTTCTCATGGTCTCAAGTGCCCCTTCTATTATTTCAGGCTCCTTTATGTCCTTCCACTTTTCGTCAGGATATCCCTTCACTATTGTGCCGTCCCTGTCCATAAAAGCAATTTTCAAGCTTACCGCCTCCTCGTAAATATTTCCACCAATATATTGTCATATGATATACGCCATCTCATATCTAATATACACTAATTTGGGGGCTTTTTGCAAAACACATTGCCAGTATGCCAGCTGTCTAGTCTATATTCAATTTTTGAAATTTCTGCGCTCTTTTCAAGACTCAAAAATTTCCACCTGATCATATTCAAATTTGGATATATAGCCTGCATCCTGCTTCACTTTTGCCTGTTCTAGAAGCTCCTTTGCAATATCCAGAGATTTTTGCATTATATTGAGCTTTTCCGCACTGTACAAATAATCATAAAATCACTCCTCGTATTTTCATCTAATCAATTCATATATTGCATCCCTATTATAGGCTACATATTTTTTGTAATGGTTTTATACTGGATTTGTGATGATTTTGTGATTTATGCTCCTCTTTTCTTCAACACCGTATGTTATTATGGTATATTCTCATTAGGGGATATTCCGCAATAAATATGTCGGCTATAATGTGTCGGAACCTCTATTTCAACAATAACCACAAAACAATTTCCAGCCGATATTCACTATTCATATGCATTTTTAATATATTTGCATTTATGAAAGGAGCCTGTAACTTATGGATAAAATAAATGTTTTGATAGTTGAAGACGAAGACCTTTTGAGATCGGCCGTTAAAAAATACGTAGAACGCGAAGGGTTTACGGCACTCGAGGCCGAAGACGGCCAGGTTGCCATAGAAGTCTTCGAATCTGAGGAAGTGGACTTTGTTCTACTGGACATAATGATTCCCAAAATAGACGGATGGTCCGTAATGAGAAGGATAAGACGCTCGTCAAATGTTCCCGTGATAATGATGACCGCAAGGGGAGAAGAATATGACAAGCTATTTGGATTCGAACTTGGGGTTGACGACTATGTGGTAAAGCCCTTTAGCCCAAAGGAACTCATTGCAAGAATGAAAGCCGTATTAAAGCGAGCCTGCGCTTCGCGAGATGTTAAGAGCAACCGTTTCAAAATCGGCAGCCTTGAAATCGACATGGATTCAAACGAAGTGCACCTTGACGGGACAGAGCTCAGGCTCACTCCGAAGGAATACGACCTGCTGGCGTTTTTATGCCAGCACTGCGACGTTGTTTTCTCACGCGAACAGCTTCTGAACAAGGTCTGGGGTTATGATTTCTTTGGAGATCTCAGGACTGTTGATACCCACATAAAGCAGCTTCGCGAGAAACTCGGCGACAATAAGACTTTTATAAAAACAGTCTGGGGAAAAGGCTACAAGTTCAAGGCGGGTGAATAGATTGAAAAACAGCATACTCTCAAAGCTCTGGCTTTCCATAACCGCAATGGTAATGCTGATTCTAGTTGTAATATGGTGGTTCAACATATCGCTTCTGGACAAATTCTATCTCCAAGACAGGATAAACCGACTGTATGAAAAGGGCGAGTCGCTTTCTCAAATGCTTGGGCCAGATGATATTGAAAATTTAAAATCACTTGAAATGAAAAATCTTCCAATAAAGCCCATACTCCATACCCTAGACAATACCGTTCACGTAAAATCTTCCTTAAAAAATGCTTCCGGTGTTAAACCCGATATTAAAGCCGCTATAATAAATACCGACACGTTCTACTATGTTGACTTGGATAACAGGGCCATTCTCTATAAGAGGCTTTCACTTCTTTTAAAAAGACCTGTCGGAAACATTGATGAAATAGAAAAAATCAACAAGAATTTAAACAAGGGGGAAAAGTTCAGCCAGAAGCTTTCTTCTGAAAGCGAACGAAGATTTCACACAATCATGGTAGGTGTTCCAGTCGAGGAAAATGGAGAAACAGAAGGCTATCTGATAATTTTTTCACTGGCCAAAAGTATAAACGAGACGACATCAATCCTCAAAAGGCAGTTTGCCTTGATAGCCCTAATCTCAATTGCAGTGTCGTCACTGTTTGCGTTCATGCTTGCAAAATATTTTGCAAAGCCCTTACTTCTTATCAAGTCGGTTTCCGACTCCATATCAAAGGGCCGATACGGATTGCAGGTAAGCGTTAAAAACAACGACGAAATAGGCCTTCTATCAAAGAGCATAAACAGGATGTCAAGAGAGCTCGCCAAAATAGAGGCGCTAAGGAGGGACTTCATAGCGAATGTAACCCACGAATTCAAGACCCCTTTGAGCGTTATAAAGACATATTCCGAAATGATAAGGGACATAGACATAGACGACCGTGACAGCATTTCATATGACGCAGGCGTTATACTCGACGAGACCGAAAGGCTCAACTCCATGGTATCTGACATGATATACCTTTCAAACATACAGTCTGACAATTCAAGTCTCAGCCCCGAAAAGATAAACGTATGCGACATGTTCAGGGATATAGTGGACAGGAGCATAAACGCAGCGTCTGCAGCCGGAATAAGCATCGTAAAGGAATGCGCCGATCCCGTGTTCATAACGGCTGATCGCGAAAAAATAGAGAGATGCCTCATGAACTTCACAGTAAACAGCATAAACCATACTCCAAGCGGCAAAAGCATATATCTTAGGGCCGCCAAAAATAACGACGGCTCAGTGAAAATAAGCGTGCAGGACGAGGGCTGCGGGATATCCGAATCCGATCTTTCTTATATATGGGAGCGCTTTTACAAGGTTGACAAGGCCAGAAAGTCCGGCCCCAAGGGAACAGGGCTTGGAATGTCCATAGCAAAGGACATACTGGATATGCATGGATTTGAGTACGGAATTTCCAGTCGAGAGGGCGAAGGCACTACTGTGTACTTCAGCGCAAAACCCTCACATCCCGATCTCAAATAACCTATATACCTGGTCTGCTGTCCCAAAAACAGCTTATAAAAAGAGCCTTCAGGCTCTTTTTATATGTCGTATTTTCACAAATGTTTTACACTCTATTTTGCTTCGTCCATCCTGATTTCTTTCAATTCTATTCTTCCTTCGCCGCCCTCTGCCGCTTCTTCCAGAATAACGCCTATTCCAGCAGCATAATATTTGTTTTCCGACACTCCCGGCTCCAAAGGTGTCCACTCTTTAATTTTCAATACATCCGCATAGGTTCCATACCCTATGTTCACCGATTTTTCCAGGCCGATAACCTCAGCCATATCTTCAGCTTCACCAGAATAATATTCTTGGCGGTATGAATCTCCTGATTTTGGCTCAGCCTTCATAACTATGCCCGGTTGCGCTCCGTCAACACCCGCTTCCCATGAACCTTCCGTGCTTAAAACCTCACCGTCTTTAATCTCTTTTGAATCCTCTCCGAAATACCATACATCGCCATATTTATCTTGTGCAAACCAATCCAATGTATCTTCTTCCAATTCTCCGTCAATCCACACTCTATCTCTTACAACGGTACACTTAACCCCCATGACCTCTTTTTCTTCGCCAGTCACATATACTTCAACATGTTCAAAACCGTCTTCCGTCTCGCCCTCATAGACAAGAGTCCTGCCCACACTCAACGGCATGTACTGGTTGTCAATCACATCAACAAAATTTTCGGGATTTATTTCTGGCTTATATGATGTATCCAGTGTTCCTTCTTCCTCTGAACCTTTACACCCGATGCTCAATAAGGCTACTATGCACAATGCCCCGGCAATCAATATTCCTTTTGTCTTTGCAATACTCCCCATTTTTCAAACACCTCCATATTCTAATTTTTATATTCATACCCCAATAACGCTGACCAAAATTTTTTCCGCATATGCTACTGCCGTCTGCTTTTTTCACCTTTTTTTCACACAGGCATCATATTTCCATCATATTTTAAGTTTATACTGTAAATATATGAAAACTATAAGGAGGCAACTCATGGAAAAAGTTATATCCCACAAACATACAAAAAAAGTTTTTTTAATTTCAGCCGCCGTGTTTGCAGTCATAATGATATTATTATTCAAGCCGGCTCCAGACACCGAGGAGCTTTCGCAAAATACATTTACAAGGACATTTGCAGCTGAAATCGGTACATTGAAGGACTCATTCACATCAAACGGATATGTAGAACTTTCAACATATGACATATCATTCGACAGGGCCGGAATCATAAACACCGTGAATGTCAACGAGGGGGACTTAATAGATTCCGGCACTCCCATAGCCTCCCTCGAAAGAGAAGACTATGAAAGCGCCGTTACAACCCAGAAAAACTCTCTCGAGCAGGCAAAGCTTTCCTATCAAAAAAACACCCAGACCAGGCGACAAAATATTAAATCACTCGAAAATTCTCTTCTAAGCTCAAAAAACAGCCTTGAAAATGCGCAGTCGGAATACGAAATGGTACGCGCCGTGGAAAATGCTTACTCGAGTTTTGAAATAGATCAAAAAAGGCAGGCTTTGGAGTCATCCCAGCTGCAATACGACATCGCCCTGGACAAATACAACACTGAAAAGAACAGCTCAGTTGACGAGCAGATGGACCTTCTCTCCATTAGAAAAGCCGAAGAAAATCTGAAAAACGCTCAGGAAGACCTTCAAAAATCAATGATATATTCGCCTATTTCGGGAACTGTGGTTGACATAAGCAAAAAAGAGGGCGAAAGAATAACAGAAGAGGAGACATTCATAAGGATAACAAGCGACAACAGCCTCTCAATAAAGACCGATGTTTCCGAAATCGATATAGCAAAGGTAGAGCTTGGAATGCCCGTACAGATAAGTTTCAATGCGCTCGGCAGAAAAACTTACGACGGTAAAGTTGAGTTCATAGACCCTATAGCCACTGTCAGCAACAACGGAACTGTGACATACGAGGTCAGCATATCAATATCTCAAACCAAGGAAGTGATCAAGGACGGAATGAGCTGCAGCATAGATTTCATAACAAGTCAGGCTGACAACGTTCTAATCGTTCCCAAAAAGGCTCTTTCAAGGTCAGATGGGCAGTACACCGTAACAGTTGTCGATGAAAATGGATCTGAAAATCAGAAAAATGTTGAGATCGGGCTCACAAGCAGCATGTATGCGCAGATCACGGGCGGGCTTTCAGAAGGCGAGAAGGTCAAGGTCTCAGTAAACCTTGAAAGTTCGAGCCAAAGAGGCTCTATGGGCGCTATGCGAATGGGTCCAGGCGGCGGGCACTAGAAATGGAGGATTGCCATGAGGACTCGTGAAATACTTAGAAGCGTAATGATAAACATAATACAAAACAAAGCCAGGGTGTTTTTGACAACACTCGGAATAATAGTCGGATGCGCCACAATCATAATGGTCATAGGAATAGGCAACCAGTCCAAAAAGGACGTGGAAGACAGATTTTCCTCGATAAACGCACAGACTGTAACAGTCATGTCCGACAGGGGTTCTGACCAGAAACCTTCCGAGAGCGACCTTGACTTTTTAACTAAATACTCATCTTTGGCCGCCGGAATGACCATAAGCAATTCTTCCAGTGCGTCTTTGTCGTATGACACAGAATCCGTGGACGCGTCAGTGAACGGAGTATATGAAAACTTTTTTTCCATAAACAATCTCGAAATAGAGTCAGGCGCGCTCTTGTCAGCTGAAGAAATAGCTGAAATGTCAAAGTCCGCCGTAATAGGAAACGACATCGCATCAGAGCTTTTCAGCTTTGGAAGCCCTGTAGGCAGTAGAATTCTCATAAACGGCCAAAAGTATACCGTATCAGGCGTTCTGAAAAGGACTGGAAACAGTTCAAGAGACCTTTGCGCTTACATACCTTATGCCGTTTTGAAATACTATGTGGGAGGGCCAAGCGCCTCGACCCAGATAACCGCGCTGTCTCCTTCAATAGACGATGTCGTGGAACTTCAAACTGAAATAGAAGGCCTTTTGACAATGAAATATGAAACCAACCCATTCAGGATAAGGGATGTCGGCAGCATACTAGAAGCCGCCACTGAATCTGCCGGCACAATAGCACTGCTGCTTGCCTCAATAGGTGTCATAGTGCTCATAGTGGGCGGAATAGGCATAATGAACGTGCTTTTCGTGTCGGTAAAGGAAAGGACACGGGAGATAGGGATACTAAAGGCGCTTGGAGCTACGAAAAGGGACATACTCCTTAGCTTTCTTTTCGAATCCCTCATAATAAGCTTCATAGGAGGCCTCATTGGCGTATTGGCTTCAATTGCCCTTATCCCATTGCTTGAAGTGTTTGATATAAATCTCCTTCTGACTCCAGGCGCATTCATAACGGCCCTTGGCTTTTCACTTATTGCCGGAACCGTGTTTGGCTACTATCCTGCCCTTCAGGCTTCAGGCTTAAAGACAATAGACGCGCTTAGATATGAATAGGAGTGATAAAGTGAAATATCCTTTGATAAAACTTGCATGCATAAAAAAATCATATACCATGGGAAGCAATGAGCTTGAGATCTTAAAGGGCATAGACCTTGAAATATACAAAGGGGAGTTTTTGGCAATACTAGGGCCTTCCGGAAGCGGAAAATCCACTCTCATGAATATAATAGGTCTTATAGACAGTCCTTCTTCTGGCGAATATGTTTTCAACGGCTCCAAAATATCTTTTGAAAACGACTTCAAGCTTTCAAGGATGAGAAACCAGACTATAGGGTTCATATTCCAAAAATTCAACCTTCTATCGAAATTCAATGCCCTTGAAAACGTGGAGATGCCCCTTTTAATAAGAGGATATACAAGAAAAAGTGCAAAGCCCCATGCAATCAGCGCCCTTGAATCCGTGGGACTTTTGGACAGGATGCACCACAGGCCGCTTGAACTTTCAGGCGGTCAGCAGCAAAGGGTCGCCGTCGCAAGGGCGCTTGCCGCAGATCCCAAAATATTGCTTGCAGACGAGCCTACGGGAAACCTCGACTCCAAATCTGAAAAAGATGTAATGAAGCTTTTTAAAAAACTCAACCAAGAGGGCAAGACAATAATACTCATAACCCACTCCAAGGAGGTCGCCAGCATCTGCAACAGAGTCGTCACAATAAAAGACGGGGAGATTGAAATAGACAAATAGGTTCGGCCAGATCATTCACTGCCTGACAACATAGCATATAAGGCTTTCGACTCCAAATACAAACACCTTAAATCCACTACACCCGCAAACTTAATATTTTCTTAAATTTATAAATATTACTACAATACTTCCCCATATTGTAGTAATATTTACTCATGTAATAATAATATATTTGCGGGAGGTAATACTGTGTTTAAAAAACTTACAAGCATGATCATTGCTATTGTCATGGTTATTTCTCTATCGACAATTGCTTTTGGTCAAGAATATCTGGAAACAGCTCCAGCTAAAATCAAATTTAACAAAGAATATCTAGAATTCGCTTCTGAACCTGTATCAATCGATGGAGACGTATATGCTCCATACAAGGACCTTTTCAAGGCTTTTGGAATAGACGGAAACTATTCTTTCTCAAAAAAGGCATTAACTGGTGAAAAAGATGGGGTTAAAATAGAACTTTCATTGGATAACACTGTTATGAAGCTTGAAAAAGACGGAGTAAAAGAAGATGTAGATCTTTACATCGACGGAATGGTAAACGTTGACGATCAAATGTACGTACCTGTATACGACATACTTTCTACGTTCAATGTGATTTGCGGATACTCATTCGATTCAGAAATCGACACAATTGTCGCTTTGGACTTTTCTGAAATAGACAAAAAATTCGAAAACGACCCATCACTTTCAAACTACAGAAAACTTCTTCAAATGTCTAAGTCATTTGAAAAGGGAAGCATGGATGTGGTTTACGATGTAAATGGATCTTATACGGATGCCGAGGCTGTAAAGTACGATTTCTCAGGAAAAATGAAAGCCGCTATACTTATGAACCTTCCTCGTATGGCTGCCGACATGTCTTTCGAAGACATAGCTTTCTCTCCTGCCACTGAAGATTCTGCAATGGCTCTTGCAATGATAAACGGAATGAAGTATTCAATGGTTATGGACGAAGAAAGCATGTACATGAAAATGTCTATGCTTGGCGACCAGTGGATGCAACAGCCACTTGACAGCGCGAGCACTATGAACATGGACATGCTTGCTAAAAACAGCGCTGTGACTAAGCCTTCAGAAATGCTAAAGATGCTGTTCGCATCAAGCTACTCTATTGAAGAAAACGCTTATGACAACATAGAAAAGGGATATGAAGTATTCAAGGAATTCTTCAAAAACGAAAGAGTGACAATAAAAGAAAAGGGAAGCAAGACTACAGCTTCTTTCTCTATAGACAAAGAAGACGTATCTGAATTCATAAACAAGCTTGTAGCTGAATTCGCTGATGATGAAACTGACGAGTCAATGGCTGAATTTGACGAATTCATGAAGACAGCTGACTTTAACATAGCTTTCAACTATCTTTACAATAACGATAAACTTGAAAGCTACGACATGGCTGTAAAACTTAAAATGGACATGCCTGAAGAACAAGGCGCTATAGACATTAACCTTAAAATTACTGCAGATGTTGAAAACAAAGATGTAACTATTGAAATACCTGAGGTTACCCCTTTCGAATTCCCTGCTTACGAAGATGAGTATCAGTTTGAAGAAGAAATTGAATTTAACGAAGCATCTGATGTTGAAGCTGTAGAAATCGAAGAATCTATCGAAACTACTACAGAAGTTCAATAATAAAATCTGCCAACCAATAAAATAGCTTATAGATCAAATAAAAAAGCTCGTCCGCAATGGATGAGCTTTTTTATTTGAAAATGTACATATTATTTATATTGTTTAATATGACAAGTAATGGTGAAAGTTACATCTTAAACAGGTTGAGAAGAACTCCCGCTGCAACTGCAGATCCTATTACTCCCGCTACATTAGGCCCCATGGCGTGCATGAGCAGGAAGTTTGAAGGGTTTGCCTTCGAGCCTTCCTTTTGGACAACCCTTGCTGCCATAGGTACTGCAGAAACTCCAGCTGCACCTATAAGAGGATTTATCTTTCCGCCTGAAAGCCTGTACATTACCTTTCCGAAAAGAACTCCCGAAGCCGTTCCCACTGAAAATGCCGCAAGTCCAAGTGCTATTATGCCAAGTGTTTGCATAGTTAGGAATGTATCGGCATTTGCCTTTGCCCCGACCGTAAGCCCAAGTATTATAGTTATTATATACATCAGAGGCCCTTGGGCGGTTTCAACAAGCTTTGGAACCATTTCAGACTCCTTTATTAGGTTTCCAAACATAAGCATACCTACAAGAGGTGCCGAAGACGGAAGAAGAAGTATTGTAAATATGGCAACAACTACTGGAAATACTACCTTTTCAGTCTTTGAAACAGGCCTTAGCTGCTCCATCTTGACGCATCTTTCCTCTTCTGTAGTCAAAAATTTCATTATAGGAGGCTGTATTATAGGCACAAGCGCCATGTATGAATATGCCGCAAGCGCTATCGGTCCCAAAAGATCCTTTGCAAGTTGGCTTGTAAGATATATTGCCGTAGGTCCGTCTGCGCCGCCTATTATCCCTATGGATGCAGACTGAGGCCCTGTGAATTTAAGAAGTATCGCTCCCACGAATGCGAAGAATATACCAAACTGGGCTGCGGCCCCAAGGAGTATGCTCTTTGGATTCGCTATAATAGGCCCAAAATCAGTGCAGGCTCCCACGCACAAGAATATAAGAGGCGGGTATATGCCAAGCTTTGTTCCCATGTACAGATAGTGTAAAAGTCCGCCGTCCCCCATAATTCCTGTGTTTGGAAGGTTTACAAGAAGCATTCCAAATGATATTGGTATCAAAAGGTATGGCTCATACCCCTTCTTGACTGCCAGATATAAAAATACACAGGCTAGTGCTATCATAATAAGTTCTTTATATGTTATGGACACAAATCCTGTTGCGTTCCAAAACTGTATAAGCATCTGTCCCATTTCAGGCTCCTTTCATTTCACTCAATCAATGTCTTTAAAATTACGCTATGTCAAGCAGCGCCTCTCCCGAAGAAACTGAGGCTCCCTTTGCAGCCTTTATGGCAACCACCTTACCATCCTTTGGAGCAACTATCTCATTTTCCATCTTCATGGCCTCAAGAACCATTATTACCTGGCCCGACTTAACCGCTTCCCCTTCTTTTACCTTTATGTCCACTATTGTTCCTGGCATAGGTGCGTTTATTGCCTCTGAAGGACCGTTTGACTGTGATGGTTTTGAAACAGGCGATGGCTTTGCTGTGTTTTGCGCGTTTGACTGTGTATTTGCAGATGACGACTGAACTTCTCCCATTTCCTCTACTTCAACCTCATATGATATTCCATTGATGTTTATTCTATATTTTTTCATTTTCAATTCCTCCTCAACATTAAAATTTTTATAGTTGCTTAGCCTATTCTTCTTATGCTATTTATCCTTACATTCCTTTTGCCTGAGTTGTCGCTGAAAAGTATTGACGCAACAGCTACTGCGGCCATATCCTCATTGCTTCGAGGATTTGATATGTCTATATATACATCTTTGCCAGATTCTTCGCATGTCGACTTCACTGCTGCATTTTGGGATGATTTATCAGCTTTTTTATTTAGCCCTCTCTTGTAAAATATCACGCTGAAAAGCTCCAGTATCTGACATATTACAAACAGCGCCACGAACACCACCGTCATGCTGAGTCCTGTCACTTTCAAAGCCTGGGTTAGGGTTACAGATTCGCCAAGCATTTTTTCACCTCTCTATCGAAACAATTATATTGTCATAATGATTTATACATCTCATATTAAATAGCTCTGATTGAATTAATATTCAAATACTATTTTCATCCTATAGTTACATTGATGTCTGTAATTTCATTTCCGGCTTCAGGGTTTCCTTTGTTTTTCCTGTCTTCGAAAAACTTCTTTGCCACCTGAGGAAAAAGTGCATATGACAGTACGTCCTCTTCGCTCTCATACAGACCTTCAATCTCGTTTTTGATATCATCCATGCTCTCGTCTATAAGGTCTGCCGGCCTTGCAGTTATAACCTCTTCGTCCCCTATTATCTTCTTTCTTATGCCCTCTTCAATTTCAACAGGAGACTTTCCGTAAAGCCCCTTCACATATGCCTTTATCTCCTTTGGCACAAGCTTGTACCTCTCGCCGGTGAGCACATTGAAAACAGCTTGCGTTCCCACCATCTGGCTTAGCGGAGTAACTAGCGGCGGGAATCCCAGATCCGCTCTCACCCTTGGCACCTCTGCAAGCACGTCTTCGTATTTATCCTGTGCGTTTTGCATCTGCAGCTGTGAAAGAAGGTTTGAAAGCATTCCCCCCGGAACCTGATAGCTAAGAGTCTTAGGCTCTGTATAGAGCACTTTTATATTGAGTGTTTCATTTTCAACGTATTTGTCCCTTATTGGCTTGAAATATGCCGCCACCTCATTTAGTGCGTCTATGTTAAGCTCTGGATTCCTCTGAGTTTCCGAAAATGCCATTGCAAGAGGCTCTGTAGGCGGCTGGGATGTTCCTCCCGAAAGAGGTGATATCGCAGTGTCTATTATGTCTACTCCAGCCTCAACCGCTCTCATGTATGCCATTGATGCTATACCACTTGTGCAGTGATTGTGAAGCTCTATTGGAAGGCTCGTACTTTCCTTTAGGCTTTTTACAAGCTCGTATGCATTATTTGGAGTAAGTATGCCAGCCATGTCCTTTATGCATATGGAGTCGGCACCCATCTCTTCCATCCCCTTGACCTTGTCTACATAGTATTCTAACGTGTGGACCTTGCTTGTTGTGTATGATATCGCACACTGGCAATGCCCGCCTTCTCTCTTTATAGCCTTCATTGACGTTTGAAGATTTCTCACGTCGTTTAAAGCGTCAAAAAGCCTTATTATGTCTATGCCGTTTTCAATTGATTTTGATATGAACCTGTCTACCACTTCATCTGAGTAATGCTTGTATCCAAGAAGGTTTTGCCCCCTTAGCAGCATCTGAAGCTTTGTATTTTTGACCCTCTTTCTTATCTGTCTTAGCCTTTCCCAAGGGTCCTCGTTTAAAAATCTAAGGCATGCATCGAATGTAGCGCCGCCCCAGACTTCCATTGAATGGTATCCTACGCTGTCCATTGTTTCAAGAATAGGCAGTATCTCGTCAATTTGTAGCCTCGTGGCCATTAGGGACTGGTGCCCGTCCCTTAGTCCCGTTTCAGTTATCTTGAGCTTATTCACAGTATCACCTCTTTAGTTTTGCATGATTATGCATTTATTGCCCTTTCAATTCTTTCAAGCCCTTCCTTTATGTTGTCAAGAGACGTTGCATAAGAAAGCCTTACATAGCCTTCTGTTCCAAATCCTATTCCAGGCACTACAGCAACTTTTGCGCTGTCAAGAAGATAGTTTGCAAAATCCATTGAGTTTTCTATTTTCACTCCGCCTATTTCTCTTCCTGTTATTTCCTTTATGTTCATCATCACATAGAATGCTCCTGCAGGCTTTGTGCATGAAAGACCCTCTATTGAGTTTATACTGTCCGCCATGAAATTTCTTCTCTCGTCAAATTCCTTTCTCATGACTTCCAGTATCTCCTGGTCTCCATTTAGAGCCTCTATGCTCGCATATTGAGCTATTGTGTTTGGATTTGAAGTGGCATGGCTTTGTATGTTTTCCATTACTTTCGTTATCTCCCTGCTTGCAGCCGTATAGCCTATCCTCCATCCAGTCATCGCATAGCATTTGGAAACGCCGTTCACAATTATGGTAATATCCTTTATCCTTTCTCCCAGCGATGCAATGCTTATGTGCTCTCCTTCATATATGAGTTTTTCATATATTTCATCCGATATTACATATATGTTGTTTTCAACTGCTATTTTAGCTATCTCCTCCAGCTCATCCTTTGTATATACCGCACCTGTAGGATTGCTAGGGCTGTTAAGTATTAGAGCCTTTGTATTCTCATTTATGGCAGCCTTCAGATTACTTACAGAATACTTGAATCCATTTTCTTCACAAGCCTCTACAAATACAGGCTTTGCATCCGCCATTTTCACAAGTTCAGGATAACTCACCCAAAATGGAAGAGGCACTATCACTTCGTCTCCTGGATTGCATATTGCCTGAAGCACATTTGAAAGCGAATGCTTGGCTCCGCAAGAAACAACTATGTTGCTTGGCTCATATGAAAGGCTGTTGTCCTTTTGGAGCTTTTCACATATGGACTCCTTAAGTTCCAAGAGGCCAGATGCTGCGGTGTATCCAATGCTTCCATTTTCAATCACCCTCATTGCAGCCCTTCTTACATTTTCAGGAGTCTTAAAGTCCGGCTCTCCTGCTCCAAAGCTTATAACATCTTCCCCATTGGCCTTCAGTTTCTTCGCCTTTGCAGTTATGGCAAGCGTTACCGATGGAGCTATGCTCATATTCTTATTAGATAGATTCTTGTTCATAATAAGCCTCCTTAAAGTCTAAAGTTTGTTAATCCGCAAGCTTCTCTTTTATGGCCTTATTTTATCAACCCATTCTTTTTTCGTACATGGATAAAGTAATGTATTTATCTCTTTTTTGTTTTTATTATTTTTAAAACACCAATATTCTTCTTTTTATATTATGGATATTTCGCGAAAGTACTTTCTTTATTAAGAAGGATTTTGTAGGATTTTGAATGCGTTTTTTGTCATCTGTTTTCGAACAGCAATCAGCTATTGGAGTTTCAATAATAATAATTACTTTCCTTATCGATGTTGTTGCTAAATATTTACAGTTACATGTAAACATGTTAAACTTTATTCAAGAGTCAAATGAATTACAGTTAATTCGACTCTTAATAACGCTTTATTACTATAGATACAGAATTCTGATTGTAATAATGTTTTGTGAGTGGAAATTTCCATTAATGAAAAGAGATGAAGCGAATACGGGGGGCATGATTATGTTTAATATAGTTGGAAAAATTATGAATGCAGCACGCAAATATACTGTTTTAGATTATGGTTTTTTTAAATTTCTTATGATCACATTTGGAATTTTGCTGGGAGTTTATTTTAAACAGCCCTTACTCAACTTCATTTGGCTTATATGGACTATCTTTGTAGTTTCTGCAATCTGGATGACTTATAAAATATTTAAATATACAAAATAAAAAAAGGCCGCTGCGGCCTTTAAATATATCTTGAATATGATATTTTATATTTTTTATGTCTCCTTATTCTTAACCTGTATATACACTGCGCCGTATTAATTCCGCCATTTATACGAAAACTCCAATGTGGTTATAAAAGTAAACGGCTGTTTTTCAAAAAAAAAGTCAGGACACACAGGAATCCTCATCCTATATGCCCCAATAAATTTTTGAGTTGAGTGTGTGGTCAACATCGTGGTTTAGTTAAGGTGACAGTGCTTTCCTGCCACAACTACTACAGTATATCACTAGCCTCCATACGAGTACATATATTTTATAACTTAAAAATCATATTTTGGTTTTTTAAATTATTTTTTTTTATTTTTTATTTAATTTAATTACCCAATACATCTCTTCAGCTTTATAATATTAATTCGCTTCCCGCGTACAGTTGTTTTTTATATGTACACATGCCATTATGCGATTTGCATTCAAATTACATTCCATTAATCCCGCCGTTTCGGCTCTGCTATATATTGCTTTCCCGATATTCGATTACACGATATGCACCTCTGAATAAAACATATATGTAGACTGCGGTTTGTACATATTTTACGACTAGAGCATTTATGCTTTTTTCAAATATCAGTGTCAAAGCCAATACAACAGCACAGATGAGTGCAATTGCTGCATTATTATATATTTTTTTCATGCTACTTTCCTCCTTACCCTGTCTATTTGAGTATTTTTATTTGTGACAGTATCTTTTTTGCTCCATTTACAGTTGATATGTTTATAAATTACAATCTAACTGTATTTTACCATAAATGCGAAACCATTTTCGAACTGCATAAGATAATATTACACCCATGCCTAGGCGCACACTAAAAACCCCTCGAATATTTTTTATTCGAGGGGTTTACATCTGTTTCGATACGTATAATATCGTTTATATTCTATTTTGATTGTACTGTTTTTTAATTGCTTTGTATTTTACGATGCACATTCAGCCTCAGATTCTGAATTAAGAGCCTTTTCAGTTGCAGCAACCACAACGGTCGCCGAAGCGTCTCCTACTACGTTTACAGTTGTTCTTGCCATGTCAAGAACCCTGTCTATTCCAGCTATAAGGGCAACGCCTTCAAGCGGAAGTCCCACTGACTGAAGCACCAGCGAGAGCATTATAAGTCCGGCTCCTGGAACTCCTGCAGTTCCTATTGATCCAAGAGTCGCAGTGAGAACTATGGTTCCCATCTGGCCAAGGGTAAGGTCTATTCCATATACCTGTGCTACGAACAGTGCACAAACACCCTGATAAAGTGCAGTTCCGTCCATGTTTATTGTAGCACCAAGCGGAAGCACGAAACTCGCTATCCTGTCCGGAACTCCAAGATTCTCCTTAACCGACTTTATTGTCACCGGAAGGGTTCCCGAGCTGCTCGTAGTACTGAATGCAGTAAGCGCCGCAGGCATTACTCCCTTGAAGAACTTCATGGGGCTTATTCCAGCCGTAAGCGTAACCGCCGATGAGTAAACAAGAAATGCATGTATGACACTTCCTACGTATACAGCTATTATTACTTTTATAAGAGGTATAAGAACCGAAGGTCCGTTGGTTGCAACTACAGGCGTTATAAGTCCGAAAACCCCATATGGTGCAAGCTCCATTATGAAAGCTGTAATCTTGTACATTATTTCAGCAAGGCTGTCGAAGAAGTCCACAAAAGGCTTTCCTTTTTCTTCAGGTAATGATGTAACTCCTATTCCAAGGAACAGTGCAAATGCTATTATCTGAAGCATGTTTCCTTCTACAAGCCCCTTTAGAGGATTTCTAGGTATTATGTTTAGAAGCGTGTCTATAAGCGATGGAGCCTCACTTGCAGTTACTGCAGCTCCTGCAGGTATGCTGAGGCCTGCTCCCGGGTTAAGGAACTTTCCGCACACAAGCCCTATTGTAACGGCAAATGCCGTAGTGATAATGTAGTAACCCATTGTCTTTCCGCCTATCCTGCCAAGCGTCTTAACATCGCCAATGCTCGCCGCTCCAACTATGAGCGAAGAGAATACAAGCGGAACTATTATCATCTTGATCATATTGATGAACAGTTTTCCTATTGGCTGTATGAAATTTGTAGCTATTTCAGGACTCCCTCCAAGTGCGAGTCCCGCCGCCACTCCGGCTATAAGCCCCAAAAGTATTTTGGTGGTAAGACTCATCTTCTTCTTTTCCTTCATTTTCATTCCTCCTTTTAGTTGTTTCACACAATCGACACGATTTTTTTGAAAATTGCAAATATTAAACTCCGCATCATTTCCCCGCTCTTTTTGAATTGAATACCCACATTAATTTTAAATGTTAAGTAAATCTTAATGTATTCCCTACATATTACTACTCATTAGTTTTAAAACATACTTCGAAGGTTTTGAATCGTCAAAATATTCAGCTTTCCGTGTTGGTTTTCACAATTGTTTGAATGTATATACCGAAAATCATTCATATTCCGTCCATATGTAAATTTAATAGTAATTTCAAGCATTAAAAAAAGGCATGTATGCGGTATGAATCTGCCTATATGCACTTGATTTCATTACAAAAAAATCCGCCCAAATGGACGGATTTTTCTTTCATATATACTTTTTATATGCCTGTTTTACACTGCTCAGTGAATACCGGTCTATTTGAGCCTTACCTTGTACTGCACAGCTCTTGGATTCGGGAAATTGTCGAGTATGTCAACCTCAATCTCATTTTCAACGAAATATTTTTTAGTCTTGTCTATCACCCTTGTTATGTCCTCAGTCCCTATGTCGAAGTAGAGCCCTATGTGAGGGTATGGTATTACAGTGAAGCTGGTCTCCCTGAGCTTGTCAGCAGTGACAATAGTATGCATTACATGTTCTTTCACATATGCTATATACTGGTCTTCCCTGTTCTTGTCAAAATAGTCCTTCAGCCTTTCACTCTTGTTCTTTTGGATCTGCTCTTGTATTCCAATAGACTTTTCTATTTCTGTCCTCATTCCCATGGAAATTCCTCCTGTCTGCTATATGTTTTATTCAGCCGTAAGTTTTTTATTTTTATTTTTATTTGATTTTCTCTTTTCAAGCCAAGTCTCTATAAGAGAGTATATTACAGGTATCACTATCATTGTAAGGAAAGTCGAAACTATAAGCCCGAACATCAGTGATATTGACATCGGTGCAAATAGGCTGCTTCCTGAAATGGCAAGCGGTGCAAGCCCTATCACCGTAGTTGTAGCGCTTAGTATTATTGCGTTGAACCTCTTGTCAACCGCGTCCACACACGATTCATCTATTGAGTGCCCCTGCTTTCTGGCATCGTTTATATACTCTATAAGCAGTATTCCATTTTTTACAACAAGTCCTATAAGGGCTATTATACCCAGAAATGCAGTAAGCGAAAGAGGCTTGTTGAAAATGAACAGGCCAACAACCGAACCTATCAGTGAAAGCGGCACTGTGGCAAGTATTACTACAGGCTGCACAAACGAGTTGAACTGAACTACAAGTATTACGTATATTACGAATATTGCAAATAACGCCAGAACACCTACGACTCCGAAGTTTTCAGCTATGCTCTCCCTTTCACCGTCGAATTCAATACTCGTTCCCGATGTGTCCACATTTGGAAGTATATCGTTTTCTATCCTGTCCTCTATTTCAGCCGCATTGAATCCCGGAAGCTCCTCGGCTTCGATTGTCACGGACTGCCTTTTGTTGTATGTGTGCAAAGTGTCCTCTTTTTTGCTGTACGAAACCTTTGCAAACTGCTTAAGAGGAATCTTACTTCCTGTGATCGACGATGCGATTCCAAGATTTTCAAGCTGCTCCACGCTTTCTATGTTGCTTTGAATCTTTATGTCATACTCATTTCCGTCTTTCCTGAAAACAGATGAAACCTTTCCATAGAGAGCTACGTTTATCTGGCTTTGTATGTCGTATTTGTTTATTCCCAGGCTGCTCGCCTTTTCTTCGTCCACATCTACGCTTAGCTCGTACGTGCTGTCCTTCATATTGTGGCGCACGTTCTTTGTTCCAGGCATTTTTGCAATCTCATCCTTTAGCATGTTCGAAACTTCCCTGAGCCTGTCTGTATTGTCTCCAGATACGCGAAGGACTATCTTTGCCCCCGGCTGAGCATTTGCCAGAAGGTTCACGGAGCATTTTCCTCCTGATATGTTCCCGTCAAGAATGTTTTGTATGTGGTTTGTAAATTCAATATTGCTTTTGAATCTTCTATCTTTTTTCTTTCCAAGGTCGAACTTGCATACCATCTGTCCGAAATCGCTTGAGGGAGTTGCCAGCGGGGCAGTAATATAGTATTTCGGAACTCCGTTTCCAACCGCAACGGTATAGCTTGTTATCTCCGACTCATTTGAAAGCAGCTTTACGACCTCATCCGTAAGCTTTTCAGTCGCCTCTATGCTTCCCGCCGTCTCGCTAGTCATGTCTATATAAAAAAGGTTCTTGTCGACATACGGGAAAAATTCAGATGGAAGCTGCGGCATAAGCAGCTTGACCACTAGTATGAGGACTATGAAAGTTGAAGCCACTGTGGCCTTTTTGATCTTTAGTGCCTTTTCAAGCGCGTCTTTGAAAAACAGCCTTATTTTATTTTCCTTTTTGTCCTTTTCCTTATTGTTCTTTTTAAATACAATCGATGCCATGGCTGGTGTTATGAACATGGACACTATATATGCCGCAATTATCGATATTATGAGAACCTTAGGTATTGATCCCAGGAATTCCCCTGCGGCCCCAGGCATTCCCATAAGAGGGGAGAATGCCGCTATCGTCGTAAGCGTGGCCGTGAATATCGGTATTGACGACATCACTGTCGCATTATACGCCGCATCCAGCTTTGCCTCTCCATCGTCCATCCTCACCTGTATAGTGTCGCTTATAACTATGGCGTTGTCCACTAGTATTCCAAGCGCGACTATAAGCGCCGTAAGCGACATCTGATGTATGTATATCTTCTGCAGATACATGACCCCGAATGTCATAAGTATTGAAAGCGGTATTGCCGCCGACACGACCACTGCGTTTCTCATTCCCATTCCGACGAACACCACCAATATTACAAGCAGTATGCCTTCAAGTAGGTTTATCATGAAGTCGTTTACAGACTTGCTTACATCGTCCGGCTGGTATATTACCTCTTCAACCACAAGGTCCTCCGGAAGCTGAGCCTTTGCCCTGTCGAAAGCCGCTCTTACGTCTTTTCCTATTATCACCACGTTTTTTCCCTTTTCAAAATACCCCGTAAGAAGGACCGAGTTGAGCCCGTTTTGCTTGTACTTTTCAGAGTCGTCCTCAAGAGCCATGTGGACATTCGCAACGTCCGAAAGCCTTGTCACGACTCCCGATTCTCTCGAAACCCCTATTATTATGTCCCTTATGTCGTCCACGCTCGTGAATATGCCCGGCGTTTTGACTGTTATCTCCCCCGAGTCGTACTTTATACTTCCTGAAGGTATCTCAATATTCTGGGCCTGTATAAGGTCTGCAACATTCGTGGTCGACAATCCTATCTGGTTTAGCTTTGCAAAGTCTATGTCCACCTTTACCTGTTTTTCAACCTCTCCCTCTATTTCAAACTTGCTTATCCCCTTTATTCCAGCCAGTTCATTCTTGAAAAGTTCTCCGAACGAGGCAAGCTGCTCGTACGAGTAGTTTTCTCCCGAAAGGCTTATTATCATTCCCGCCGTTTCTACAAGGTCCGTGTTTATATCCATTACAAATGCCCCGCTTGGAAGATCTGAACTTGCATCTGAAACCGCATTTCTCACATCCTGCATTGCCTTGTCGTAATCCGTACCCACTGTGAACATGGGAACTGTTATGGAAAGCCCCTGGTTCGACGTACCTTCTATTGTATCTATACCGTCAAGCTCCGAAAGCTCGTCTTCTATTTTGGATGTCACAAGGTCACTCACGTCCTTTGGCGAGGCCCCCGGATACGGCGTTATTATCATTGCCGCCGGAAATGACACGTCCGGGCTCTCCTGCCTTGGAAGCACATAATACGAATACATTCCAACAAATGCTATTATCGCCGCTAAAAACAGGGTTACCCTTCTTTCCTTTATGAGCTGCTTTATTAGCTTATTCAACCTTTACTCCCCCTGTTCCACAATGTTTACTTTCGAGCCGTCATTGAGATTTTTCATTCCGCTAACCGCCAAAAGCTCTCCCGAATCAACTCCACTTACCATTACCCTGTCCTCGTGGTTTTCCAGCATCTGGACAGTCCTTTTGAATGCCCTGTCGTTGTCCACTACGTATACATAGTTTTCGCCGTCCGAGAATATCGACTGCATGGGAACCCAAACGCCCTGTTTTTCACCTATGTCTATTGAAACCTTCGCTATCATTCCGAGTCTGTACTGGCCATCGTTCACTCTTATCTGGGCCTTGTATGTCCTTGTAGTTATATCTGGAACCTCGTCTATGGATTCAACAATCCCTGTGGCCTTCTTTCCGTCCACATCTACAACTGCAGACTGTCCAACCCTTATATCATTAAGGTCCCCCTGAGCAAGCCCTATGTTCACAATCTGGTTCATGCTCCTTAGCGTTATTATGCCCTCCGAAGAACCGACCCTTTCCCCTTCTTCAAATGGTGCCTTTGCAACTATGCCATCCTGCTTTGCATATATAGCTGACTCTTCAAGCACCGTTTGCTTGTACGAATAGTCCGCCGTTGCGCTTTGGTACTGAGAGTTTGCCTGGTTGTAAGACGCCATTGCGATATCTCTTTGAAGCCTTATCTGGTCGAGCTGGTCTTTCGATATTCCTCCGTCTTTTTGAAGGCTCTCCATCTTTTCAAGCTGCTTCTCGCTGTAGTCGAGTTGATCCTTTGCCTTTTTAATGTTTTCCTGGGCAGAGTTCATGGTTGCAGTTGCCGCCGAAAGCTGGAAGTTTATGTCCTGGGCGTCGAGCTGGGCAAGAAGTTCTCCCTTTTTGACCCTGTCGCCTTCCTCCACATACAGCCTCGCAAGCTTTCCACCCGACTTGAAGCTGTAGTCCACTATGTCCTTTGAATCCACAGTTCCCACATAGCTAAGGGCCACCGGATTTGTTGTGCTTTTAACCTCTTCGATTTGCACGGCTCTTGTCTTTTCCTGAATGTCGGGTTCCTGAGCCTTTGCGCAAGCTGACATGGTCATCATAGCCATGCACATAATAAGTAAAATAAGTTTCTTTTTCATGTTTTAGCCTCCCAATATTATAAATGAATATTTTTTTCATTAATAGACAAAAAATAATAAATGAATATTTTTTCATTAATAGACAAAATTTTTATGTCAACGCCCTAAAACAAATACGGGCAATTTTTTTTGCATATTCTTCTGTAAGGAGCTCTTCATAATTTTCCTCCATTATCTTGCTTGCCAAGAAGCTGAATGGAATTGTAAAAAGCACCGTCATAACGTCTTCAACCACAATGTCCTCGTTCAGGATTTCAGTGTCCAGCTTTTTTTCTATTATCTTTTCAATAAGGGCACACTGCTCCTGCTTTTTCTTTTCATTTAAACTTGAAAAATCATAATCAAATATAAGGGTTATTATGAATTTAAGCTTTAACAGGTCGCTTTTTGCTAGCCTAAACAGTCCTCTTACAAAAAGATATATGAGTTCATAAAAACTCTCGCTTTTTGAAAGGGTATTTTCAAACTGGCTCTTCGTTTCCTCAAGGTAGGATTCTATAAGTTCTTCAAGAAGTTCGTCCTTGCTCTGGTAATGCCTGTAAAGATATCCCACAGATACGCCCGCCTTCTTTGCTATGCTGGATATTGACGTCCCCTTGTATCCGTACTGGATCATAAGTTCTATAGCCGCATCTTTGAGCTTTTCAATTTTATTCGGATCAACCTGTCTAGCCATAATGCACTTCCTTTTCACAAACTTTAGTGAAATCTTTTTCATTTATTCTGACAGTTAATATATTATATTTTTTTGGAACCAAAGTCAATTAAATTTTTATTAAGTTTTGGCTGGAGCGTATTCGAATAGTTATTCAAACACGCTCTGGTATATAAATTAATACCTTGTTCCAAATCCTCTATTTTGCATATCCATTATTGTCTTTTCCAAATTTTCTATCAGAGCCTTTTGACTACATTCCCTGTTGTAATCATATTTTTCTTGTTCAGGCGCTCTACCGTGCTCTTCCATTGATTTTATTATTATATCTTTCAGACTTCCTATATCCTCTTTGCTGTCCCTTATAGCATTGTATTTGTCGATAACAAGAGCAATGTCATTATTGGCGGCATTTAGTATAGCTTCTATATCCTTGTCTGGAATCGGGGGTATTATGATTCTCTTGAGTGTGTTTATATTTGCTTTTAAAATTAGTCTGTTTTCCCCATTAAAAATATCAGCTTCCATTTCAAATGCGCCGTTGTCATCAAAAATGTTGTTACAAAATGCTTCATTTATAGCTGTCTGGCCTTGGGTATGCCCTATTTTAAAAATACCGGGCATTAGCTTTTTTTTAGCTCTTACATCTGCTGAACCTCCTGACACAGAAGCATCCTGGAGAGTTGATCCGCCATAAGGCAGCAGCTGCGTACCAGGCTTTTCTACAAGTATGCATATGTCATGCTTTAACTGATATTCCCGGTTATTTTGAGGGTATTCTTTAGCCCCTTTTTCCATCCTTATACGCACATAGTCATATTCAATTAACAGCTCTAAATTCCTTTTGTAGTCCACGTATCTCTCAAAATCCAAGTCACAACATATTTGTTCAGTGCTTATTGAATATGCCTTATCTTCTATAATACAGCTTTTTAAATATGCATATATAGCCTTAGCATCCCTTGTAATGCGTCTGTCCTGCATCACCCGCTTTAGTATATCCTTTACATTGCTTCTCTCTATTTTCAGTACGTAAGATGTTTTTAAATCCATTAGTTATTTTCCTTTCCATAATTTTGAACCTCCTGTGAGTGAAGCCACAAGATTAAAGTATCATTGACCCTTGCAACTCTTCATTCTATTTATATTAACACACAGCTATGTTCACATTCCACTTTTTACAGATTAGTCTTTATCTGTTTTCATTATAAAAAACAAGGCTCTGTTGAAAACTATTATGAAAAAGATACCACTAAAAGCAAAAATCTCAAGGAAAAGAGAAGACGGTATATATAGCTGTTATGAGTAAACTCAGTTTTTAATATTCAAATATAAAAAAGGAATAAGATTAAATATAAGATGAAACACCGTAACTAAGTTGTCCAATTAAGTGTTGACACTCCATACTTTTATTTTCTCTTCTTTGCTGAATTTCGGATTTCTCCCCATAAAAATACCTCCAAGTGGTTTGTCTAATTTTAATTAATTAGACTGTCTACTTTGGGGGTATCATATCATTCTTCTGAGGTTCCTTTTGTTCTCATCTTATTACAATTAAAAAGTATTTTCTATTGTAGCAGGCCCAAATGGAATATTATCAATGTAAATATTTTTCTCGGCAGATTCTTTTTCAAAGACCATTTCATCACTGGTTGTTGTACCAATAGGTTTTGTTTCACATTTATAGTATATTCTTTTTATTGAGGACAACTCGGATGATGTTCCTGTATAGCTCAGTAGCATATTATTATTCACCTCGACATTTCTATCAAGCGTATGGTCTTCTTCTATCCAAGTCTTTTTTGCATATGTATCCAGTTTGGCTTGCCAATGGTTGCGTTCTCCTGTATAAGAATTTTCATATATAATAATATCTATATTTTTGTCTTCCTGTATATATTGATTTCTATTTGATATTTTCATAGTAATTAATATTATGCATAGTAGCAAAAAAATGAAAATTGAAAATATGTGCATCTTTTTCATAAGAATTCAAATCCTTTCATTAGCATATCCATGCTATAATTGTTTGCCCACTAATTTGAAATATTCTTTGCCTTCTATATGGATTGTTGCCATCCAGTGATTGCTTTCTCCAGAAAAAACAAAAATTTTTTTGACTTCATTTTTGACTTCAGTATGTTCTTTATTATATTTTACTAATGCGCCTACTGAAAATAGTATTACTACAGGGAAAATTATAAAATTGCCTCTAAAAGAATAAACTGAGGCTTTGACTTAGGAAAATGATACATACAAAGGTAAAAAAGTCAATGAATTTCCAAAAGTTTCTATTTTTGAAGGAGATTTTGATTCGATGTATGTACTGTCCTCATTCGATATTGTTGTATTCTAAACAGGCGTATAGACTTCATACAGTTCGCTTTGTGTAAGGTTAACTTGACATGAGGGTAATATGATGATAAATTACATAATGTAAAGTAAACATTACATGGTGGTGGCAATCAATGAAAAATAGAATAAAAGAATTTCGCGAATACATTGGTTTAACGCAAGAGCGTCTGGGAAAGCTTGTGGGGGTATCTCGACAGGCGATTAACGCTATTGAAACGGAAAAATTTGAACCGTCCATATGGTTAGCGTATGACATTTGCAGAGTGTTTGACAGTTCCATAGAAGAAATTTTTCTTTTTGAAGAAAGCAAGAGAAAATCGAGAGCTCAAAAAAGTAGAGGTGTGGTTTAAATGGCATTGAGGAAAATAAGGTTTTCAGATGATGGGATATTAAGGAAAAAAAGCAGAATGGTTGAAGTGGTAGATGATAAAATAAGACAAATTCTAAATGACATGGTAGATACAATGTATAATTCAGAAAATGCTGGGGGATTGGCGGCTCCACAAGTAGGGATATTAAAGAGACTGGTTGTAATAGACATGGGGCAGGGCCTTATAAAGCTGGTGAATCCGAAGGTAATAGAGAAAGAAGGAATTCAAGAGGTCATAGAGGGCTGTTTGAGCATTCCGAATAAATGGGGAAAACTAAAAAGACCGGCAAGGGTAACTATACAAGCATTAAACGAATATGGCGAAAAAATCATATTAACAGGTACAGGAGATTTGGCAAAATGTTTTTGCCATGAAATAGATCATTTAGACGGCATACTTTTTACGGACCTGGTAAGTGAGTATATATAGAAGCACTGTCAGGCAATATAAAAAATTATAAAGGGGATATAAAATGAGCGATGGTCTAATAAATATAAAAAAATATATAATTCATATACTGGATTCCAAGCTTGAAGAGCCGCTGCTTTCAGATATAGAGCACCCTGATAATGACGAAAGCAGAAGTTTTGTAGAAAAGCACATAAAAAACTTCTTAGAGAACATAGGCATCAAGAAAAGTGAATTCAACGCAGGGGAAAACAATGTGAAAATGCTATGTGATGATTTCAATAGCGGGAACATTGACTTTTTAAAGATGTCTAGGGAGATTGCCACAACCATGCATGATTTTATTCGAAAAAATCCAGACATACCGTCGTGTGACTTGATAAGCATTTTATTTGAGAAAGACAGACAGCCTTTTTTGGGGTTTCTCAAGTTGAACTATAAAACTTCATTTATACATGTAATTGAACAGGATTCAAATGGAATATTAAACAGGATAGTAAAGCAGCAGATTGCGTTGCCTACAGAAAAGCAAAGGATTGAAGAAGGCTTTGTAATTGATTTGAAAAATTATGAAATTGATCTTCTGGAAAAGAAATATGATATAGATGGAGAAAAGGATTTTTACATTTCAAAACACATAATAGATTCTAAATATGATATTTCGAACAAGGATAAAATCAGCATAGTCAACAAGATTACAAGGGATTTTGCAGAAGAGCATTTCCATGATAGCTTGCAAGTCATTACGGATTTTAAAAATACAATTGCAGAAGAAGCCGACAAATCAGAAAAAGTGAATCTGGACAAAGTGATCGATAAGGTTTTTGAGGATGCCAACATCAAACAGTTGTATACGGAGGAAATGGAACGAAGGGGAATAAATGAAAAGAATATATTGTTGAATGACAAACTAAAAAATGATGTCAACAAAAAGCAGAGAATAGAGACCGACAATGGATTTGAAATAAAAATTCCGCTTTTTTACGCGAATAAAACGGAGCACATTGAATTTATAATCAATCCCGATGGGACAAAGTCCATATTGATAAAAAATATAAGGGAGATAAAAAACAGATAAAAGCATGAACAGTAATGCCATATGCAAAAAGGACACCTTCTAACCTCAGATTGAAGTTAAAGGTGTCCTTTTTGCAGTGTGCAAGGGCGTTAGCGGCAAATAGGCACGGCGGCTACTAGAATATTAGGAAGCCCTATAAAAAATAAAGTTGTGGCACATCAAATTGGCTCCCCCTATTTTTTTATTTATTATCATGCCGATTTTATATGATTATTTTATTTTGAACTTATCAATTGTCTTTTGGAGGTCTACAGACAGATCCTCCAGGCTTTGAGAGTGGGATGAAAGCTCTTCCATTGAAGCGAGCTGTTCTTCCGTGGCGGCAGAAACCTCCTGTGTGGCTGCGGAAGACTGCTGGGCCCTTGAAGCTATATTTTCAACAATGACGGCCATTTCATCCTTTGAGCTTAGCATGTCATTGTTGTCATCTTGTATGGCGTTGATATTGCAGCCTAATGTATCTATGGAGTTGGATATGTCCTTGAATATAGAATTTGTTTCATCGACCGCCTTGTTTTGCTCTTGTATGACATCGTGCGCATTTTCTATGGCACTCACAGCCGACATTGTATTGCTTTGTATTGCCTCGATTATTCCTTTTATAGTTCCAGCCGATATTGCCGATTCTTCGGCAAGTTTTCTTACCTCATCAGCCACTACGGCAAATCCTTTTCCATGTTCTCCCGCTCTGGCCGCCTCTATGTTTGCGTTTAGGGCGAGAAGGTTTGTCTGGTTGGATATTGCCATTATTGTTTCAAGGATGGTTCCTATCCCCTCGGCGTTTTTAGCCACTTCGGCCACTATAGAGGCCACTTCTTGCGTAGTTTCCCTGCTCTGTATGCTTTTTTCATTAAGCTTTTTGACTGTCTCGAATCCCTTTTCTGCAAGTGCACTGGTTTCTCTGGAAACGGACTTCATGTTTTCTGAGTCGCTCGAAACCTTTTCAATTATGCGGGCAATGTCATTCATTTTCGACGTGCCGTTTTGTGTGCCGGCGGCCTGGGACTCCGCTCCCTTTGAAATCTCATCTATAGTCTTTGAGACTTCTCCGGCGGCCTCTGTAGATTGAAATGATATCTGAGAAAGTGTGGTTGCCGATTGATTTACAGTGCGAGCCGAAACGCTTATGTCATTTAGCAGCTTTTTCAAATCCGTTTGTAGTTTGCAAATTGCTTTTGCAAGCTGTCCGAATTCATCACTTCTTTCCATGTACGACTTTGGGATTTGGATTGTGAAATCCCCTGTCGCTATGGTCTCAAGATGTCTCACTCCTATGCCAAGCGGAGCGGATATCATCCTGGCTATGAAAAGGGCAAGCAGCACTGCCACCGCGGATCCTATTAAAATACTTATGATTACAGATTTTTTTATGACATTTGTATCTTCCAAAAGCTCCTCTTTTTCCATGAATGCGAACAGCTTCCAGCCAGTTTTTTCAGATGTTACAAATGTGAGGAATTTGTCTTGGCCGTCGTATATGTACTCCGTAAAGCCATTTTCGTTTGATTTTATTTCATCCCAGACTCCCATTTTTGACGCCAGGGATGTGCCGATCAGTGAGGGGTCCTTGTGAGCCAAAGTGACTCCATTGGAATCAAGCACTGTTATGGCTCCTCGTCTTCCTATAGTAGTCTTTGATATTTGCGCTGAAAGTGCTGAAAGGTCGACGTCTATGGCGGCAACTCCGACGATGTTGTCGCTACTGTCAACTACGGCCTTTGCCAGCGAAACGATCAAATTTCCTGTAAATGCGTCAGTATAAGGGTCTGTCCATACGACTTTTCCTTTTTGGGATACGGCATTTTTATACCAGGGTCTTTGCGTTGGATCATATTCCTGCGAAAACTCACGGGCGGGATGTATGTACACTTTGCCGTCATTGCTTCCAAAATATGTAGTAGTGATTTCGCTGTTGCTGCTTTTGACGCTCTTTAAAATCTCGTTTCCGGAAAACTCGTCAAAGTTTTTTATATTGCCGTTATCGGTTATTGAAACAAGCTGCACCTCCATTTTGCTTAAAAACTGGTCAACATATTTTTCAGTCTCGGATATGGCCTGTTGTGCTGTCATGGAGAGCTTGCCTTCCAATAAATCGAATGACGTCTTATGCGAAAAATAGCCGAATGCGGCTAGTTGAAGCACCATTGAAACTAGTATCATTGCGATGATTCTGATTTTAATGCTCTGCATACCTCTGATGTTTTTGATTTTATTTGTCATGATTCCTCCCGGGTATTTAGTTATAAATATTTTGATTTGAAAAGCTTATAAATGGACCTGCATTGATAAAGCCTATACGCTCAGATTTACATCCATATAACCACATCCCCTCGGCATTATATTCTTGCCGCCACTTACTCAGCGTGCAAGCAGCGGCAGGTCTGGGCCCGCTTAAAAATAAAGAATCCCTAACTGTATGCACTGGCACAGTGGGGCTGTCTTTTATCTGTACCCTTCGGCTCTTAGCCAGTTTTTTGCTTCATCAACAGTACTAAAATAAGAAGTAACTACTCGACTATCCATGCATCTCCCGATTTGGGATTTTACGAGTGACTTTGGAAAAACCACCGCACAATGGGTGTAGCCGTTTTGAGCGAGCCAGGATATATGATCTTTCATTTCATCGGCTATGGATGATACTACATATTCGCTGAGGTCGCAAAGCTTTGCCCATTCCTTGCCGCTCAAGTCATTCAATATGGAATTGTATGTATTGTTAAATGGTCTGAAATCATCCAATGTCCAAAAACCGCTATTCTTTTCGCTAACTATGCGTGTTTTAGTATTCACCTGTATTTCGAACTTGTCACCATTATATTGCTTTACTGATTGCGCATAACTGAGAAGTCCCACAGGTTTCATGCGAGAACCAATACAGTTTTTCGCTTTATACATATTGGCGTCAGCTATTTGTATGAGCTGCCTGGCAGTCAGGGCGTCATCGGGATAGACAGCTATCCCTGTAGAAACGGAAATTTCCAGCTGTAGAGATTCAGACAATGTTTTCAGTTTTTTGTCTATGCGCTGTATTATTTTAAGAGCCGAGGACCTGTCTGAACATGGAGTGAGTATTAAAAATTCGTCACCACCCCAGCGTGCAACTACATCGCTTTTTCGCACGCTGCTTAGCAGAATATCTGATATCTTTTTTAATACTATGTCGCCCTTTTCGTGTCCGTGGGTGTCGTTTATCTGCTTGAACTTGTTTACATCTACAAGCATTACATTGAGTTTTTCGTTCCTCATGGATATTTGAGATATCATTCTAGTAAAGATTTTATTGACGAACCTTCTATTGTAAATTCCGGTCAAAGCGTCATTATAGGCGAAAAGCATTTCGGTGTCATATTTTTTGCCAGCAAACCATAGCACTGCTGCAACTACAGTACAAATAAAGGCGATGTGCGCCGACTCTATCAGATCAAAAGAACCATAAACCAAGTATATATCAGTTGTTATCACTATTGCTAAAATCAACGATATGGCTAGAGAGCCCGCCCTACCTTTATATTCCACAGCAATCTCCCCTTCACTGTTTTATATTGAAAAAGTTAATTATTTTGAAAATATATATGGAAAGCGTATAACGAGGCTTCGAGCAGAGCAAACAAAAATAAACACACATGGATAATTATACCATACGAGAGATACAAGTGGAATGCCTGCTTTTGCCTGCATATACCTGGCACCAGCATAATTTAAAGCAAACATAAAAAGCTTTTTATAACCAAATATAGTCATAACTTTTGAGTATTGACACTGGAAAAATATAGTAGTATAATTTAGTAGCAGGATTCAGTCAAAGCAGAAAGGGAAAATCATGGGGAAGATATACGGATATGCAAGAGCTAGCACTAATGGACATCTAAAAAATGCAATAACTTTAGAGAATCAGGAACAGCAGCTAAGATCCCATGGAGCATATTATATATACAGAGATAGTTTCGATGGGGCTAAACCAGCTAGGCCAGAGCTTAAAAAATTGCTAAGCATATTAGAACAGGGCGATACGCTAATAGTAACCAAGCTTGACAGAATAGCAAGAAGTATGTCGCAGGGAATTGAGATTATAACTGATTTGATTGAAAACGGTGTGAGGGTTAACATACTCAATATAGGAGTCATGGACAATACAGCCAGCAGCAAGCTGATAAGAAAGATGTTTTTTGCCTTTGCAGAATTTGAACGTGATATGATTGTTGAAAGGACGCAAGAGGGAAAAGCTATTGCAAAGTCTAAATCCGGATTTAAAGAGGGCAGGCCGCCGAAGTTTACGCCAGAACAGATAAAGCATGCTTTAGGCCTGTTAGACAGAGGGAATAGTTATACACAAGTGGAGAAGATGACCCAGATAAGCAAAAGTACATTAGCAAGAGCAAAGAGAAGCAGAATGAATAGTAAATAGCTATTCATTAAATTAATTGTTGAATAAACGGCGGGAGATGAATGTAAATGAAGAGCACCGGCATAGTAAGGCAAGTCGATCAGTTGGGAAGAATCGTAATACCTAAAGAGTTGAGAACTCAGCTGGGGATTGAACAGGGTACGCCATTAGAAATATTTGTGGATGAAGAAAGTATAATTTTGAGAGGCTACAGGCCTGGATGTATATACTGCAAGAGCGTGAAGGACTTGAAACAGTTCGCAGGCAAGCGTATTTGCCCTGATTGCATAGAGGCGATAAAAAAAATGCAAGAGAGTAAATAATAAAAAAGTACAGGAAGCTAAGCTTCCTGTACTTTTTCTTTTTTGGTTCATGAGAAACTATAAATTGGCAAAATTCAGCTATAAAAGGAAATCTCCTGTTTGGATCAATCCGTTTAAAAATGCCATAAGATATTTATCACTACATGCTTTATAATGCTTGTGCCCTTCTTTTCTGAAAAAATTACTTAGTTCTCCCTTTGACAAAGCGGCTCCTGCCTCTTCGAATATATCAAGCATGTCTTCACTTGACAGAGATAGCGCTATTTTCAGCTTCTTTAGAATTACATTATTTACACTTTTGCCATTTTTTATGGATAGCACTGGCTTTTCAGGCTGTCCTGGTTTTGGATCTCGTTTCCCTCTTTTAAATATTATAAAACCGTTCAAAAATGACTCCAGTTCGGAATACTCACATTTTTTGTTTTCATTGTTTGACTCCGAGAGCATCATGTCGACTTCTCCACCTGTCAGTTCAATTCCACCAAGCTTAAATATCTCTACCATATCTGAACTTTTTATATCCAGAGCATATCTTAATTTAATCAATATATCATTGTTATTCATGTATAAGCCTCCCAAGGTTTTCTTAAAGTGCCTTTCCATTATAACATAGTATTTCTATTGATTTTCTAATTGGGTAAATAAACAATGGTGCTATCAGGGATTTATGGCTTATTTTGCTCGATTTTTTCACTGTTTTTTGTTTTTTCTGCAATATAATCATAGACGTCAATGCTTTCGCTCGGATTTATGGTTTTGCTCCAATTTTTGCCTCTTTCCAATAAAATCTCAATTATTGTCTCAATCAATTCTAAAAAAAAATCTATATCTTCCATTTTGGCAAATGTCCTTTCGAAATTATTAAATACACATATGGTAAGCCCTATTCTTTTACTATGTAGAAATTTACATTGTATATTTCACCATAAATAAGCCTGTTTGCCATTTGATTTCTTGAAATGGCGATGAAGAGATGATGGACAAGACATTATCTGAAGGGGAGGAATATGTGAATCTGTTTAAAAGAGTCAATGGTCCCCAATACAACTATATTATTGCGGAGTATTACGCATTCAAGGGGTATTGGAGCGAGGGCAAAAGGCTGCTGTCAGAGATCGATACTTCAAGCTTTGGGGAACAGGAAAACTTTTATTATAGGTACTCAAAGGGGCTTGTACACGCGGGACTGTGTGAAATTGAAGAATCCAGGAGCATACTTGAGTATCTGTCGGGAAAACAGATTTCCCCTAGCGACACGTGGCGCATTGACAATTTGAGGAATAAAATAGGCGACGCATAAACTGATGATTGTTTATTTTTTTAATGCCAGCTATTTTGCATTGAAATGACAAGTATAAACTAATATACTTATTAAGTGGCAATTCAGAAAAAAAGAAAGGTGGTTTATATGAACAATAGGACTAAGAGGCTTGTGATTATGGGCATGTTCATAGCCCTGAGTTTTGTAGGTGCGTACATTAAAATACCAAGCCCCATGCAGAGCATAGCGCTTGATTCCATGCCTGCGTATCTGGGGGGAATGGTTCTGGGAGGAGTACCCGGAGGAATCATAGGGTTTATAGGACACATGCTGACTTCAGCTAATGTGGGATTTCCACTGTCGCTTCCAGTACATTTGATAATAGGGATTATAATGTTCATATCGGTATATGCATACAGCATTACGTACAAAATGACAAACATATTTTTGGCGTCAGCCGTGGGGATAGTGCTAAACGGAGCGGGAGCGCCTCTCGTGCTTACAATGCTTCCGCAGTTCGGATGGGGTTTCTTTGTAGGGATAGCGCCATTTTTGATTTTAGCAAGCGCAATCAACATAATAGTTTCCTCAGCGGTGTTCAAGGCGCTTGAAAAGACGTCTAATACATCGGGCAAAGGATTTGGCGGATATGTCAAATAAGCACAGGGATGTGGATTTTTTAAGGCTGGACTCGGAGCGGCTTATAGTGGTGGCTTGCGATTCATGCGGCGCCATAGGTCTTAAGGAAAACGACGTTGTCAAGGTTCCATGCCATATAACCGGAAAATATACTGCGAGGGTTTGCATTATGGAGGTGCTCTCGACGGGGGCGAATATTGAAGGGATTACGGTGAACATATGCAACGAGCTGAGCCCGACGGGAGATGAAATCATAAAGGGCGTAATGAGCGAGCTGGGCGAAATAGGCTTAGACGTTCCAATTACAATAAGCACAGAAAAAAACATGCCAACCTCAATGACTGCGATTGGCATGACTGCGATTGGAAGCATTAAGGAAGAGGACCTGCTGATTCACAGGGTGAAAAAAGGGGACTGCGTATATGCTTTAGGGATTCCCAGCGTAGGGGAAGAGGTAATCGAAAATGAGGGGCATGTAGCGAACTCAAAGCTCATACTGAAGCTTTTACAGCTGAAAAATATAAGGGAAATCATACCGGTGGGTTCAACTGGCATAAGGGGAGAACTTGAGAGCCTGTCCAGGTCCGAAAAGCTGGACATAGAATATGAAAAAAATCTGAGTGTTGACATTGAAAAATCGGCGGGGCCTTGCACGGTGGCAATTGTAATAAGCGGCGGATGCATGGACTGTGAACTTGGCTGCCCGGTAAACTTAATAGGAACTATAGTCTAAGGGCCATCCCGGCGCGGATAGAAATATCTTGGCCAGGAAAGGCTCTTTTCATTTTCTTTAAATGTGATGCAACAATTTGAAATATGATTTATTAAGTTACACTTTCATTATGTAATATTTGTTTTACACAGACAAAAATATTAAAATAATACTATGAGGGGGACGGTATATGCTTAAAAAGAAAAATAATATATTTTTATTGATCATTGCCATGCTGGCATTCTGTCTGGCTGGATGCGACGCGCCCACGGGAGATCCTGCCGATGTGCTGAATGACTATTACAATGACATAGCTGAAGGCGACTACGAAGAGGCATATGAGTATTTGACATATTCAGATACAATCAATGTGAAAAAGGAAGAGTTTATATTGTGGCAGTCACTTGTAAACGAGCGAGCAAAGCTTGAATCATTTAAGGTCTTACAGGTTGGAAATATTCAAAAAAATGTGACGCTTGAAAGGAGGATATACTCCGACGGCAGTTATAGCAAGGATGAAATTTATTACCCCTACGCAGCAAACTTCAATGTCCAAAAGACAATTATTGACCATGTCGACGATGCCAGGGAAAAAACTTTTTCAGAAAATGCTATAGTCGTGAATGAGCCTCATAGCTGGAAGATATATGTTGGAAATTGGAACATAAAAGAACAGATTTCTCAGGTTTATGTCGACTTAGGACTTATGCATACCTATGGAAACGGCATGGATTTCGACAGAGCAATTGAGAGTTTTAACAGCGCACTTGAATATTCTCATGGCAATGCGGGTGCATATTATGGCCTTGCAAATGCATACCTGAACTCAAAAAAGTATGATGAAGCCATAAGGAATGTGGACATATATATCGACAGGGCAAAAGAGCCTGAAAATATATCGAACGGCTGGAACATAAAGGGGATTATATTCCAGGAACAAGGCGATCACGAAAGAGCCGTGGCAGCATATGAAAAATCGCTTGAATTCAACAGCGAAAATGAAAACTCTATGAATAACCTGAAACATTTAAATGGACATGCACACGACGAGCTGTATGGCGAAGACCATGACGAAGGGCACTAATAATGGATGATGATTTACATTACAGCAACATAATCATATTCATGAAGAGCAAAAAATAAGAAGTATATTGTTTGTATCATTGGGAAGGGATATAAACGACCTGCCCTTTATTCTTAAAATTATATTAAAAACGCTCCAAAACCAACAATTATAGTAGATATCATTATAATATATTAATCAGGCGACATTGATAATATGAGCAGATATCCAGTGTTAAATTGAGGGGAAGCCGGAACGGCGCCGCATACAATCATAAACTACGGTTTTGGGGTGAAAACATGAATAAATCGGTAATTTGGAAAAAAATACAGACAGTTCTGGCATATACATTCTTAGCGTGGCTGATATCATTTTTTATAATGGAGGCGGCAATATATATGGGAGGAAAGGAAGACACGCCGCAAAACCCGGATTATATAATAGTTCTGGGGGCGGGACTTCGGGGCAGCACGCCTTCGCTCACACTTTTGGACAGGCTGAGGAAATGCATCGAGTATGCCGATAAAAACAAGAATGCAATCATAATAGTCACCGGAGGGCAGGGAACAGGAGAAGACATAACAGAGGCCAGTGCAATGAAAAAATACCTTGTGGACAGGGGAATAGACGAGAACCGAATAGTTAAAGAAGACAAGTCCACCAGCACTGTTGAAAACATAAAATTTGCAAAGGCCATAATGGAGGATATGGATGGAAAGCGTGTTCACAGTGCCGTTATAATATCAAACAGATTTCATCTTTTAAGGGCTAAGGCAATAGCTAAGGAGTTTAAAATTCTTCCTTATGGCATTCCATCAATCACAAGGGCGTATTTGGCGCCCAAATACTATGTAAGGGAATATTTTGCAATGCTGAAGCTGGCTTGGAACATGAAGCAGGGTCTGTAGCGGCCTTAAAAAAGTCTGAATACAATTTCAAAATTGAAACTTATCCTGTCGGTTGTGAAAGCCGCATTGGAGTGGGGGATGTCCTTTGGATATCCTCAATTTTTTTTATTCACAGTAAAAGTATACCAAAAATATATATATTGATTAGAAATCGTTTTAAATCTATTGACAAAAATGCAAAAAAATAATATGATAAAAGTGTAATCACTACAAAGTGATAATCTTTACAATTAATACACCACTCCTTTTCATAATTAATATATGGAAAAGATTTATACAAAAACCCCAGATTTAAAAGGCTTAACGGCCAACCTCCAAAGATAAAGGGACTGCATGGAATGCAGTCCCTTTATCTGTTTATGATTCCATCTGCGAAAACAGGGTATTTTTATAAGAATCAACATTCACAGACGATTTTTCATATGAAAATGGTGAAGTTCAATGGAAAAGTTATTTTCACATCCACTTCTTATATAAGACTTTTTAAAATACCTGTAAACAGAAGGAGGGTTCTTGAATTATGGGAAATTTGAACATGGGTAAAAGGACAATGAATGACAATTTCAAGGAGAACGGGAGCATAGTTATAATTCACTCGGCTTTCTTAAACAGCCAGACACTTAAAGATTTTGCACGTGAACTTTCAAATCTTTATGAAAAGCAGATATTTATTGTGGACTTGCCAGGGCACATTAAGGGCATGGGTGAAGGGGAGGAGACCACAGTCGCCTATGCAGAAAAAGTGATGGAATACCTGAACCAGCACAAGGAGTCGGATGAAATCTCAAAAGACGACATACATCTAATAGGCTGGTCTATGGGAGGGTCGATAGGTCTAAAATTAGCGCTTGATAAATTCCCAGGAGTGACAAGGCTGACAATGCTTAGTTCTTCATCCAGGTGGACATTCCCGGATATACCTAAAGATGTGTTTGTGGAAACACTAATGAAGGTTATAAGCGCTGAGATAGGTGAAAAGGACAGAGAAAGGCTTATGGGCGTACTGCCGGGCATGTTGGCGCCTGTTGATACGTGCATGTGCGATCTTAATACGCTTCAGACATTTGACGTTTCAGATTCATTGAAAAGCTTGGAAATTCCGGTGCAGCTTATAGCGGGAAGCGCTGACACAATATCTCCGCTGGCGGATCAAATGGTAATGTTTGAAAAAATACCTGACGTTTCAATGATGATTATAAGCAATATGGGCCATTTTCTGCCTCTTGAAAGGCCGAGAGATGTTGCATACATGGTGAAGGCTTGGACTTCTGAAAGATAAATTTAAATTAAAGGCCGAGAATTTCCTCGAAATTTAAACCGCCTGGGAGCGCGGGTGGCGGGGAGAATCATATAAAGTGGCCACTAATGAGGCCTGAATGGGAAAACGCGGGTCAAATTGCATATAAGTAATTTGTGTAAATTGAGTATAAAAAACCAACTGCGTGGTTGATGCGCAGTTGGTTTTTTAAAATTTGGGATATACGTGCCGCAGACATGAGTATGTACCCTTTGGCTTAAAAAGTGAAATAAGTTTGGTTACGACCCAAAAATTCCGTTTTGATTAATTTAGTCAAAAGACAACAAAAGCCAACGCATTGAATACGCGCTGGCGGATTGTAAAAATGGGATTTCTAATGTGAATACGGGATGGATATCATTGAAAGAACATTGCTACGCCGAATCCGCAAAGGAATAGCCCTATTGCTGTATAGAATATGGAAGTTATCTTGTCTCCGAATATTCTTCTCATTGACCTGGCTTTTCTGGCCTCCCAGAAAAAACGAGGCTTTTTGACTGCACCCACTATTGCAAAAATACCTATTGCGATGAAAAAGAGTCCCTTTGATATTCCCTCAAAATACATGTTATATACCTCCTCGATTTAAAAAACAAAAAAAATTATACCATGGATTTAAACCGGAAGACAATAAGTAAATATATTTGCTATTTGTTGACTTTATGAAATGAAAAAGACGGGCATAAAAGCCCGTCTTTTCTATTTGCGTATTCAGTTGAATTCAATTTCTGCTTTCATCGGGGCTAAGATTGTACATATGCGTAATTAGCAGCATGTGAGTGCTATTGATTTTGAGTGATTCTCCATTGCAACATGTATAAGTTTGTCTAGAAGGTCAGTGTACTGGATTCCAGTTGCCTCCCAAAGCTTCGGATACATGCTCGACTTTGTGAAACCAGGCATTGTGTTTATCTCGTTAAGATATATGTTTCCTGTATTGTTTTCTATGAAAAAGTCTATTCTAGATATCCCGTTGCCGTCTATGGCCTTAAATGCCTTTTTTGCAAGATCATTTATGATGCTTATTTGATTGGGGTCTACATGTGCAGGGATTATTGTCTCTGATTCTTTTGCAAGGTATTTCGCATCGTAGCTGTAAAAGTCTGCGCATGATATTGCCTCGCCGGGAGCTGAAACCTTTATGTCTCCGTCTTCAAGGACTGCGACTTCTATTTCCCTAACGTCAAGGCCTTTTTCTATTACTATCTTTTTGTCGAATGAGAATGCGATTTCTATTCCTTCGATAAGCTCTTCCATGGTGTCTGCCTTGGATATTCCAACGCTAGAACCTAAATTGGCAGGTTTTATGAACATAGGATAATTCAGATTGGATTGGATTCTTTCAATAACGGCGTTCTTATCTTTTTCGAATTCATTTTTTGTGGTGCACTCGTAATCCACCTGAGGGATTCCTTCAAACACCATCACTTTTTTGAACATGGCCTTGTCCATAGCCAGGCTGGATGCCAAGACTTTGCAGCCGACATACGGTATTTCGGCCATTTCGAGAAGGCCTTGCATTGATCCGTCTTCTCCGTAAGGTCCGTGAAGCACTGGCAGACATACGTCAATTTCGAGAAGGTTTCCGTCGATAAGCTCTATTCCAGTCCTTCTTCCGCTTGAAGGTATTATGTTTATTTTTGCTCCTTTGATCTCATGTTCAAGCCATTTGCCCCTTTCCATGCTTTCAGGGGTGCAGTTGCAGTATGCCCATCTTCCCTCTTTGGTGATTCCTATAAGATATATGTTGTATTTTTCCTTGTCCATAGCTCTGTATACAGATGCCGCAGATTTAAGCGACACATCATGCTCCCCGGATTTACCTCCGAATATCAAGCCAACGTTGATTCTGTCCATATTATCACCCTTTTATTTTTATTTGCATGCCGAACACAATACATGTACCATGTAGTACCACATATGTATATTGTGATTGTACAAAAATTTAGATTTCAAAAATTCCATATTCAGCAGTACCTTATCATGTATACCCCATTTGTTATGGGGTTAACACATAAAAGTCATATACTCATGTTGAAGGCGTTGGGGATGCTATGTTTTAATCGGCTATCACCCAGTGGCTAAAGCATTAAGGCGCCATTTTGAATATTAAAAATAAGCTTTTGATATAATTGTAAAAATGACAAATTATTGCATGCTGTAATTTGGAAACAAGCGATCGATGTGGCAAAGTTGTAATTTGATGGCATCTGTGTTATAATGAATTAAGAGAAGATATGCTTTATGAATTGACAATGTCGCGGGGTGGAGCAGCTGGCAGCTCGTCGGGCTCATAACCCGAAGGTCGTAGGTTCAAATCCTGCCCCCGCAACCAAAAATGTTTATGAACCCCTTGAAATATTATTTCAAGGGGTTTTATGATGCGCAATTTTAACATGTTTTAACATGTATTGAGCGTGCGCATTTTATTTGTCGAAACTTAAAGATTCGCGAACCGTCGGCATATGTTGGTTAAATTTATCTTAAAAATCATCCATATTTGACAAAATAAAGCTCTGAGGGTATATACTCTATATAAACAATTAGTATTCTATGTATTAAATGTGTACGCTTATATGTCATGAGAGTTTATGGTTAGGGGGAGGTGTCTTTTATTTGATGATAAAAATATTCAGCTGGGCTATTGCCATATGCGTGGGAATGCTCTTTGTCGGATCTGCTGTAATGAGCATGGGATTTATCGATGCAATTATTTATTTTAATATAAGCAATATTATATGGTATGTGGGAATAATGTCCACAATCGGATTATTGGCTTCACTAATGATCGATAGGATAAGTACCAAAAAGGAAGAGGACGAGGGTGGATTCAGAAAGTACTAGTGGCGTTGGGAAATAGCTGCAATAGAGATTGAAATCATAAAAATTGGAGGAATATAGCATGATACTCGTAAACACCGATTACGTTCCGGGAAAAAAAATAGTAAAGACTATGGGAATAGTAAAGGGAAGCACAATAAGGGCAAAACACATAGGCAAGGATATAACTTCTGCATTCAGGCAGATTGTAGGCGGGGAGATGAAGGAGTATTCGCAGATGCTTGAGGAGGCAAGACAGATAGCTACTATGAACATGGTGAAAGAGGCGGAATCTCTTGGCGCAAATGCCGTGATAAACATAAGGTTTTCGACTTCTGCAATAATGCAGGGGGCCGCCGAGATACTGATATACGGTACTGCTGTGGTGTTTGAGGACGAATAAAAAAACCGTTCTATGCGCACAGCCTAGCATATTTATTGAGGATAGAGCCTATGACTGTGTAGGCTTTATTTTATGATTGGATTTAGGTCGTTTTATTATTTTATTACAATGCAGTTTTGGAAATGGGTTTAAATTACATCGAATGTAATGATTTGACGAACGAAAGTGCAAAAATAAAAAGAACAATTACTGTATAATGGTAAACAGATGTATCAATCAGTTTAAATAGTATTTATAAGGAGGAGCAGAAATTGAATAATAAAAGAATATTAGCGTTGGTTTTATCAATGATTTTTGTATTTTCAACGTTTAATGCAGGATTTGCGCTTGAAGGGGATTTTCCGGGCCGTCAAGAAGCAGAATTTGACGAACTCGGAATAAGAGAAGGAGTTCAAATTGAACCGCAGGGAGGAAGACTTTTTAAGAGTCAGGCAAGTGGTTCGAAGAACTGGATCACATTGCCCGGCAAGCAAGATGTACAGCTAAACAAGGATTGGACAATTGTTTTTAACGACACATTTTCAATAGATCAAATTGACGGTATGGTAATTGAAAGGAACAACGCATTTATTCCGGTGAGGGTCAGGACATATCCGGAAGAAATGCAAGCTGTTGTGACGCCTATTGAGTCATATATTCCAGATGAAGAATATGTTCTCAGGGTATTCCTGAACAATGGGGACCGATATAAGATGGAATTTAACACACTTGCGGAAGAGTATGGCAGTGAGGCGGATGGCAATACAAGCAGCAATTTTGCCAATGGAGGGCTCATTACAGAAAATGATGGCTGGATATATTATGCAAACCCTTCAGATGAAAACAAGCTTTATAAGATGAGTATTGACGGGACAGACATAACGAAACTATACCACAGCCCGGCGGGCTACATAGCCGCAAGCGGCGGATGGGTATATTTTACTGAAACAGATGACATAGATGGCGATGTCAGAAGAATTAGAACAGACGGGACTGACGAGGAACGTATTGTAGAGGGTATCAGTGTATCATATATTAATACTGCTGATAACAACTGGATATACTATTGTAAATACAATAACGGAGACATGAAGATATACAGGGTACGCCCAAATAGCTCTGAGGAGGGTTATGTTGCGAGTGGAATATGTCCTCATATAAGTGATGGCTGGATATACTATCAGGATGAGGAAATGAATAGTATAATGAAAATGAAAATGGACGGAAGGGATAAGCAGACACTAAGCGATGTCAGGGCAGCCAAATTACAGGTTGTAGGCGACTGGATATACTACATAGACCTTGATGAAGAAAAAGTCTATAAAATGGATAAAAACGGTGAAAAAATCATAAGAGTGAATGATGTTGATACAGAAGAACTGCATGTATCAGAAGATGGCTGGGCTTACTATGTGAATCAGAAGGATAGGTCGATGTATAGAATCAGAACGGATGGAACTGACATACAAGAAATTACAGATTCTCCAGCTGTAAATATCCATATTGTTGCAGATTGGATTTACTATAAGGATCCAGTTGAAGAAGAGTGGTATAAAATGCAGACTGATGGAACAGATGTGCAGGAATGGAACAATTAATATAAATCCAGGATAATGAAAATAGAATAGTATTACGAGTTGATGAAGGGTGTATGAAAAGAGCATCCTTCATTTTTATTTTTACATTATTTAATTTTCCACACGGTCCTGGTGTTTTATGATTGCGAGGCCTGCTGGATGATCAGAACTGAAGTAATGGCTACAGTTGCTAGTATGGTGAATATTTAAAGTGATACTGATGCTCGAAAATTTAATATAAATTTAATATTGTCATAAGGTAGATATAAGATAAGAAAGTTAATATATATGTTATCATGTGTTTTAGTATGAAGTTTTTGAAGGCCGGGAACAAAGAGAGTGTGAACAAAGTCTTATATTATGTTTTAGTGAAATAAAGCAATATTTGGGTAATCTGTATATATGGGAGTGAGGTAACATTTTTGACGGACAGGGGTGATACAGGTGAAAAAGTTTTCTGCTAAAAATTACATGTTGGCTGCAGCGCTTGGAGTATTAATATTGATGCTGACAAGACATATTAATCCAAGCGAGGGCATGATTGGGAAAAATCCACCTGAGCAGGCAGGCGAGAGTTCGAGCAGTGAAATTTTAGCGCAAATAGGCTTTAATAGCCATTTCAGTAGCTATAAATTCAGTCCGAGCAGGCAAAAATTCGTAATTGCACAATCCAGTGATAAAGGAATGGTTTTTTACATAAGGCCGACTTCAGAAAAGGACGGGGGAGTGGGGCTTAACATTAAAGGCGATGTGAAGTATAACGTGGACATATTGTGTGAGGACAAGAAAGGCAAAAAAACATTTGTAGTTGAAAAGAACAGGCCTATGGTGAGCCTTGTAAAATTTAGTCCAAATGAAAAATATATTGCATTTTCAGGAGGCAAAAAACTCACCATTTTTGATATTAAAAGCGGGGAGCTGCTTTTCGAAAATGAGACTGCCGAGGATTTTGTAAACTATTTCGGATGGGGATTTGAAGGAAATAGAATATATACGGAGTTCAAGAGAAATACAAATGGGAACATATACGACATAGATTCATCGAAGCTCATAATGAGCTACGAAGCGCAGGAAAAAGTGTATCCAAAGGGCATAATAGACGGAGAGTACTGCTACAGCACGAGCAGCGGAAAGTTCATAGAAAGTGATGCACTGGACGTCAAAAAAAACAGCAAGACGCTTATAACATCAAAAGATGGAACTGAAACCGTTGAAATTGCAGACGGCAGGTTCAGAGGGAGCCATGAAAAAGCTTCAATACATGTTGGAGAAAATGAATTCGGACTCTTTTATGCGGCAGATGCAAACAGCGATGTTAAGCGTATCACGGGAGAGTATATATATGATGCAAAATTTGTATGCGGAGGCAATATAGCATATATAGTGAATGAAGAAGGCAGCGAGAATAAATTTTCGCTTAACATAACAGACCCTTCAAAAGAAGGTTTAGAAGAAGGCACGGTGAAAATCGAAGTGTCGGGAACCTCCTTTGCAGTAACGCCCGATGGTAGATATGGCTTTATAGGCGGGCCTCTTGGAGAAATAGTGGATTTCAATGAGAAGGTTGTTTCGGGCAAAAAAAGAGAAACGGCGCCGACTGAACTGGAAATTGAAAAGAAAGCCGTGTATGAAACCCTCATAGGGGGGCTGGACATATTTTATAAGTATGAAATGACCGGGATAAAGGATATGAAAAGCATATACACATATTATGTCGACACTGAAAACCCAAGCCAGTGGGCCAATTTTGACATACAGTCGATAATGAAAGAGAGAGAAAAGGCGGAGTTTATAAAAGGCTCCGACTATGTAATGTCCATAAGGGTAGATTATGTTGACTTTGATGCGAGTGGAGAAGAACCGTCAGCGAGTGTCGGACTCAGGGCTTTTGGACAGAATTCATCAGGGCAAAGCTTCGGAGACGACCACTCCGTCGAACTTGTCAAAAAGGATAAGAAATGGTATATTACAGGGTTTAGCACATTCCCTCAAAAGAGTGAAAGGGAAAGGGCCATGCAGGCGGCTTTGAAGTATATAAACATGGCCTGCGACGGAAGCATAGGAGGAATTGATTTTAAGGGATTTGACGTTAGCCTTGGACAGATACAGTTTTGGAGATGTGCAAGGGCGGAATTTGCGGCAGACATAGAATATGCGGACTGCTGCAAAGTGTATTTGAAAGTCAACGGGGCGAAGGGAAAGAGCGTATACAGGATGATAATGGAAAAGGCTCTTGACGGTTCGTGGAGGTTCAAGGAAATAAGCAACGAAAACCTGAGCGGGATCATGTAATCCAGTTGATTCAATGGAATTGGCTTTTGGTATGTTTTGGATATGACCTGGATATTTTAGTTGCATATTAATGGTATAAGTAGTATATTATAGTTAGACTTCGATTCGAATAAAAATTAGTTTTTATGTAGTTTTGTGTATATTAAACATATTGTAAATCCAATATGTATGTCGTTTTAGGAGAATTGAAGGAAATATTAATTTTTGGAGGACTTTAGAAATGACAAAAGGAACAGTTAAATGGTTTAACGCAGAAAAAGGATACGGATTCGTAACATCAGAAGCAGGAAGCGACGTATTCGTTCACTACTCAGCAATACAAATTGACGGATTCAAAACTCTTCAAGAGGGACAAGAAGTTAATTTTGAAATAGTTGACGGACCAAAAGGACCTCAAGCTTCTAACGTAACAGTAGCTTAGTAGTAAAGCCACAGCCCCATGAATTCATTCATGGGGCTTTTTATATAGTAATATGACTATACGGGGGAACTCATGAAAAGATTAAAGTTTGTAATTATCTATACGGCAAGTCTTCTATTAGGCAATGGTTTTATATACGGCATTGATTTAATTGGGAAAACTCAAGGCAAAACAACCTGGTCGATTGAAGACTACATTGTTTTCAATATCTGCGTCATACTCATAGGGATTATAGCCGGTGCGCTGTCTGAAAACAAAAAGGTCAACAATTTTTTAGACAGGCTGCTTTCATGATTTTAAGGGGGTTTTTTTGTGATTACAATAATAAAAAATGCGCATATATATGCACCTGAAAATACGGGAATCGCCGATGTGCTTGTGGCAGGGGGAAAAATAGAGGCGGTAGATAGAAATATTGAAGCTTTGCTTGAAGGCGTGGATATAAATGTCATATATGCAGACGGCAAACGCCTGATTCCGGGGCTTATAGACAGGCACGTCCACATAGCCGGAGGCGGTGGAGAGGCTGGGTTTGCAAGCAGAACGCCGGAAATAAGCCTTTCAAAAATTTCAGCTTCTGGAATTACGACAGTGGTGGGGCTTTTGGGAACGGACGGGAGCGCCAGAAATATAGAACAGCTTTATGCAAAGGCATGTGCGCTTGAATCCGAGGGGATAAGTACCTATATGCTTACGGGCTCATATGGTTGTCCTAGCATTACAATAACTGGCTGTGTAAAAAAGGACATAATGTTCATAGACAAGGTGGTCGGCGTCAAGATTGCGGTTTCGGACCACAGATCAGCCCATGTTACAGTGGAGGAACTCACAAGGCTTGCGGCGGACGCCAGGGTTGCGGGAATGCTTTCGGGAAAGCCGGGATTTATTCACATGCACATGGGAGACGGCAAGGCCGGACTGGATATGGTAAGTGAAATAATAAGGAACGGGGATGTTCCGATATCGCAGTTTTCACCCACACATGTAAATAGGAATGGAAGGCTTTTGGACTCGGCCGTTGAGTTTGCAAAAATGGGAGGTGTTATAGATATAACATCTTCAATGGACGGCGGCGAAGATACAATAAAGGCGAGCGATGCAGCAAGTGTGATTTTGGAAAAAGGGGTGAGCCCTGAAAACATTACAATGAGCAGTGATTCAAACGGAAGCATACCCGAATACGACGAACAGGGAAGGCTGATAAGCATTGGCGTTGGCGGAATAGATAGCATGAGAACGGAAATACGTGACATGGTAAAAACCCACTCGATGCCTCTTGAGACGGCGCTTAAGTTTGTCACATCGAATCCGGCAAGGGCGCTTGGAATAGGACATAAAAAGGGCAAAATAGCAAAGGGGTATGACGCGGACATAGTAATAGTAGATGAAGGTTTCAATGTGGAAATGGTCATGGCAAAGGGAGAAAAACTAGTTGAAAACGGAAAATGCGTTAAGAAGGGATTTTTTGAATAGGACTAATAAAGGGCTTGCTAGCATTAAAATCGCCAGATAAGACATATGAAATAATTATATAAAGTTTAATGGATAGAGCTTTAGGAGGAATTTCATGCAAAAAATTTATGAAACAGAAAGGCTCATATTGAAAGTTTTGGACAAAACCCATGCAGACTTAGTTTCGGACTATTATTTGAGAAACATAGATTTTTTATGCGAGTGGGAGCCTACAAGAAGTGAAGAATTTTATACAATTTCATATCATGAAGAACAGTTGGATAAACAGCTAGTTGATATTGAAAATGGCGAGTCATTTGCTTTATGGATTTTCAAAAAGGATGATGCTCGAAGAATAATCGGCTCTATCAACGTTAACAACATTGTAAGAGGTGTTTTTTTATCCTGCAATTTAGGCTACAAACTGGATAAATATGAAGTTAATAACGGGTATATGACAGAGGCTGTTAAAAAGGGTATTGATATTGTATTTAACGAATTCGGTCTACATAGAATAGAAGCTAATATTATGCCTGAAAATATACGTTCTTTGAAAGTGGTTGAAAAGCTAGGGTTTTATAACGAAGGCTTGGCATATAAATATTTAAAAATAAATGGAAAATGGGAAGATCATATACATATGGTTTTATTGAACGATAAGATATAATAAAGTCACTTCACAATATTCTTATATTATAGTGTTTACTATTAAGTCCATATTCCATAAAATAATTTGTTTTCGAAATTTCAACAAATGAAGCCGCTACTTAAGTAGCGGCTTTATTTCGAATTTTTATTTTAAGAATTTTGAAACAAATGGGGAAGTTTCACCTCTTCCTATAAAATGTATGAACCAGTTGGCAGCGGAGCATACTTTTAGTAATGGCAATTACAATCCACAACATTCCTGAAGGATTAGCCGTAGGGGTGGCGTTTGGTGCTGTTGCGTCGGGAATTCCGGCTGCATCCTTGGCTGGAGCTGTGGTGCTAACTATAGGCATTGGTTTGCAAAACTTCCCAGAGGGTGCGGCTGTATCTATCCCCTTGAGGAGGGAAGGCTTATCGAGAACAAAAGCCTTTATGTATGGGCAGGCATCGGGCTTAGTGGAACCCCTTGCAGGTGTCCTTGGTGCAGCTGCGGTACTCACAATGAGGTCAATTCTTCCATACGCACTGTCATTCGCAGCTGGACAAAAAGACAGATATTTCGACGATTGGATGTATGATTGGATTTTCTGTAATGATGTTCCTTGATGTTGCATTAGGATAGCATGGTGATTAAAATAAGACCCCTCTATCCTAAATGTAATGGCCCTGCTACTCAATATGGCATAAACTACAGCATTCGATATGAAGTCATAATATGTGCGCAATGGTAATATATTGCGAAGCAAATACATTTATAAAGGAGATGTTAATTATGGCTGTTAAGAAAATTTTTTTGGAAAATCCTTATTTAACTGAAATTGAATCAAAGGTAAAACGTGTTAATTAGAGGGTTTTGCAAAAGTACCATGCGGAGGAACACATTTAAAAAAGACAGGAGAAATTGACTTAATAGCTTTTAAAAGAAAAAACTTGGGCAGCGGTAAGGAAAGAATTGAAATATATCTTCAACATAAATAAAGACAACTTTATAAAAAGATTAAAACAAGCAAGAGCTATCTAAAAGGAGATAAAAGTCAATCAAAAGTAACTTCCTCAAAAAAGAAAAATTTGCCATCTTTGGCGAAATGTGATATTCTTAATAAGTCTTAATAAAAGTTTGTAGGAAATATTTGAATTTAAAAATGAAATGGAATTATATCGGTATTAATCGTATTAACTCTAAATTTTTAAGTTGATTTACTTTGTACGAAATAATTTAAGAAAAAAATAAAATTTGGAGGTATCGATTATGAATAACGGTACAGTAAAATGGTTTAATGCAGACAAGGGATTTGGATTTATAACAGGAGAAGACGGAGTAGACGTTTTCGCACACTTCTCTCAAATTCAAAAAGATGGTTTTAAAACACTAGAAGAAGGCGAAAGAGTTACTTTCGACATAGCTCAAGGAGCAAAAGGACCACAAGCTGAGAATATAGTAAGCCTATAATTCTATATAGCATATTGAGGACATGGAGATAAACTTCATGTCCTTTTTTATTTTCTGAATTTGTTTTTTAGCAATATTTTATATTCGATAACTAAATGTGAAAAATACTCCTTATCTGCTCGCCTGTGCCCAATCTCAACTTTTTATTTTTGATTTATCTTTCGAAAACATCAAAAAGTATCTTATATATTCATAAAGTTACATAGAATAAATCAATATAGTGAAAAATCAAATCTATAGTTTTAATATAATTATCATTTCTGTGAAAAACATGAAAAAATACTGTCTGAAGCATCAGAATCTAAGGATCATAACAGTGGTAGTTGAAGTGGCAACCAAAACAAAGTCGAATTTTGTAAACGTCCGTACAAAATGTGCGTTGACAAGAATAAAGCAAGCGGTTACCCTAGTAATATCAATTTAAACAGAAAAAGTTATAATATTAAAAATATTTTGTATGTGGGGGATCGAAATGTTAAGCAATTTCAAAATGAGAACAAAACTTGCAATTTTTGCAGGGGTAATGATTGCAGCAATCATCGCGGTTGGATTCGTAGGGTTTCACTATAATTCAAAGGCAAACGGCGACATGACAACCATGTTTTACGACCGCCTAAAGCCCATAGGACAGCTTAATGACGCATGCACACAGGTAAAGGCTTTTGAAGCGGATCTTCTTAAATTTATAATGACTTCAAATCAAGAGTACATAAGCAACATGAGCGGATACAGTGCAAAAGTCAGCGAGGACATGGCAAACTATGAAAAGACAAAGCTCGATGATTTCGAAGTGGAGACTCTTAATCAGTTCAAGAAAAACAGAGAAGAGTATCTCAAAGTACATCTTATGATAGTAGCGTTGGCTCAAAATGGACAAAGTGATGAGGCCTATGCATTGCTTAATTCATCAAAAGACCTTTTGGACAACTATCAAAGGAGCCTTCAAAAATTGGCTGAGTACAACATGACTGTAGCCGATGAAATAAATGCTCAAAATGATAAGGATTATGAGACTGTCGTGCGAAACATACTGATGCTGATAGCCTTTGCAGCTGTTGTTTCCCTTGCAATTGCGGCTCTTATCACAAAAGCGATAGTGACGCCGCTTAATGCAGCGAAGGAATCTCTCAAAACAATTGCAGATGGCGACTTGAGCAGAGAAATATCTGAAAAGCATCTGGCGCATAAGGATGAAATAGGCGAAATAACAAATTCGATCAAACAAATGCAGGATTCACTAAAAAAACTGGTAGGCAGTGTCCAGAGCTCGTCAGACACACTGAAAGGATCCTCAAAGAATCTAGTTGTCATAACAAGAGATACCGCTTTGGCGATAAACAGCGTGACTAAAGCTGTAGAAGAAATTGCAAATGCGTCAATGGAGCAGGCTAAGGATTCGGAGACAGTCTCTGAAAAGACAAACGACCTTGGGGATGAAATCAAAGAGACTGATGAGCTTGCATCCAATATGCTGAATCTTTCAGTAGAGACAAACAAGCTTAGCAAAAAAGGGAAGGACATAGTCAATATACTTGACGAGAAAATGATGGAAAGCATGAACATGGCGAAAGAAGTAAGCAGAGAGTCTCAGGAGATGTACGACTTTTCCAAGAGCATAGAAACTGCCGTGATATTAATCGACAATATTGCAAGCCAGACAAATCTACTGGCGCTAAATGCCAGCATAGAGGCCGCAAGAGCAGGGGAACAGGGAAGAGGATTTGCAGTAGTTGCCGAGGAAATCAGAAAGCTTTCGGATGAAACTGAAAATGCAACCAAGGATATCAAGCAGATGGTAACTACGATAGAGCAAAAGGCTCACACTGTTGTTTCGACAATGAATAATGCAAATGCAATTGTCAAGGAGCAGGGAGACGCCTTAGGCGAAACGAAGGAGGTTTTCGAAAAGACTTCAGACCTCATACAACAGCTTGCAGACTCCGTTGATTCGATAAAGAGGCATACTCAGGAAATAGACGAACATAAAATCGACATAATAGAATCGATAACAAATATTTCTTCGCTAATCCAAGAGACCACTGCAGCAACGGAAGAGACATCGGCAAGCATGGAGGAACAATCTGCAGCAATCGAAGAAGTCGAGTCGCATACTGAGAATCTTAACGCAGTAGCTGAAAGGCTATATGAGGATATTAACCATTTCAAACTTTAACACAAGGGAGCTATGTGGGATTTCATATTGCAGATTGGAAAGGAGCCGGGTATGGGATATAAGAAACATGTAAATTTTGGTCTCAAGGGTGAAAAAATGAATAAAAAAATAAAATCCGTAATAAACGAAATTGGTAAAAACAGGAGACTAAGACATAAAAATTCATACTATGATAGCCTCACCGGCTTGCGTAATAGGGAATCCCTGTATTTGGATTTGAGAGCTCTGTATCTTAATAAAGATGAATTTTCAGTAATGTTTTTTGACGTCGATAAATTGAAAGTCATAAATGATACTTTGGGATATTTTAACGGAGACAGATTGATAAAAAAAATATCGAAAAGGCTGGTATCTCTATCAGCCGAAAACTGCAAACTCTACAGATGGGGCGGAGATGAATTTGTTTTCATATTGAAAGAAAATAATTCGTTGCTAAGTGCAAAAAACTTGTCTACAAATATACTGAATCTGTTTGAAGAGCCAATAAAAATAAAAGACCATGAGCTTTTCGTCACAGGAAGTATAGGCATAAGCAATTATCCTGAAGATGGAGTTGAGTTTGAAGAGATTATTAGAAAGGCAACTATAGCCTTGCATCATGCGAAAGATTCGGGAAGGAATATATATAAAGTTCATGATCAAAAACTTTCTGAAAAAGCACTGGGCAAAGTATTACTTGAAACAAAACTCAGAGCAGCACTATTAAAAGATGAATTCCATGTGTACTACCAGCCTAAGGTTAATATAAGTAGTGGGAAAGTTGTAGGTATGGAGGCGTTGGTCAGATGGATTGATTTTGAAGGCAGGATAATATCTCCAGTTGAATTCATACCGATAGCGGAAGAAACCGGTCTTATAAAAAAGATCGGGGAGATTGTATTAAAAAGAGCTTGCATGCAAGTTAAAGCGTTGATCGATGAAGGACATGATCTATGCGTTTCTGTGAACCTATCTGCAAAACAGTTTGAAGATAAGAATTTGGTCAAAATAGTTGAGGAAACTCTCGGTCGAACCGGCTTGGAATCAAAACACCTTGAACTGGAAATAACAGAAAATACAATAATGAATAATTTGAGTACATCAATAGATATGATAAACAAAATTAGAGAAAAGGGAATAAAGGTTTCGCTTGATGACTTTGGAACAGGATACTCTTCGCTGAATTACTTGGTGCAAATGCCTATAGACATATTAAAAATAGACAAAGTGTTTATAGACGAGAAATTCGATGAAAAAAAGCAAAAGATTATTTTAGAGGCTGTAATTTCACTGGCTAAAAAAATGAATTTGAAAGTCATTGCTGAAGGGGTAGAAAGACTGCAGCAGCTAGATTTTTTAAAAAGCCAGGGGTGCGATGAGTTTCAAGGCTACTATTTCAGCAGACCCGTGCCTATGGAAGAGTTCAAGCGACTTATTAATTCCAATTACGCGAAAATAGTTTAATGTCAGAATGGTGAAGCATTTATACTATTCAAACCGTTATTAATAGACGCGTCAGCGGCTTGCTGATTCGTCTTCAAGGAGGCCCAGCCTCTTGGCAAGCATTTTGGTTGTGCTGGCCTGGAGTGCAAGAGTTATCAGTATTGTCATGAATACAACAGAAGATATTATTTCACTGTGAGGTAGTTTCATTGAAACTATCATGCCTGAAAGAGCTGCGGGTATTACCCCGGTCTCTCTTACCCACATTAAAAACAAAATCTCTTTAAATTTCCAATTTGCTTTTTTATCAGGCAGTGTACAAACTAAAACCACTATTGGCCTAAATACAAACATTAGCAGGAAAACCACAATAACGGACTGCTTCCAATATATTGAAAGAGCCCCAAAGTCAACGTGTGTTCCAAGCATTATGAATATACCCATCCTCATAAGAATCGACAGGGTTTCTCTTACATTTGTTTGCACAATGAATGGATTTTGCGGGACATAAATCCCGAATCTGGTTTTATTTCCGCAAAGAAGCCCTGTGACAAATGTGGCCATATATCCGCTCCCGTGAACTTTTTCAGCAAGAACATATGACAGTATGACTGCAAATATCGATACCAGCGGCGCATATTCGTGAAATATTCCATACCTCTTGTCAGATATTAAAAACGAAAGGATTATTCCGACCAGCATTCCTACTGTTATTCCTCCGATTATCATTACAGCGAGTCGCTGAACATTTGAAGCTATTGAAATTTCGCCGCTATGAATTGCAGCAATTATGGAAATCACAAGTATTGCGCCTACCGCATCGTTAAAGGCGGACTCGCTTATTACAGTTTGCTTAATCTTTTCTTTGAGTGTTATGTTTTTGAAAACAGGAATTAGTGCGGCAGGGTCTGTAGAAGCTATCACAGCGCCAAGAAGAAACGCATACATAATATCTATATGAAAGATTGCTTTTACAGCAAAGCCAATTAATGCTGAAGATATTGCAACTCCTACAATCGCCAAAAGTCCAACCGTAAGCTTTACATTGTCGAGAATCTTCAGCCTGACTTCCCTGCCTCCATCATAGAGTATGAATGCGGAACCGAATGTAAGAAGAAGCTGGTTCCCTAAAGGAGACACTTCTGCTCCAACGAGATTTAAAAAATGTGGACCAATCAGGATTCCTCCCAAAAGAAACATTACGACATCAGGGAGCCTTAGCAGCCCGCTTAGCTTGCCGAATATCATTCCTGTTATCAAAATTATTGCAAATAGTGAAAGTATATTGTCAGTTGAGACGACTAGTGGATTTTCCATGATTTATAACCTCCAAAATATAAATGCATTTTGCAAACTGTTAAATTAAACAGTTTGTCTGTAATATTGGCTGCGTTTGAGTGTAATATATATTGTTCGCTTTCTATATTTGCATTAGGGCATGTTGGAATATCGAGAAATTCATTCAAGTTCAATATTATATCTACATTTTTTCTTACTAATTCAATTTTTTTATAAATACCCCTTATTTTTTTATTTAATTATTCTGTCATGAATTTTTAAAATTATATACTTTAATACAATGAGCTTTTAATAAATAGTATCGGCTAGCCACTTACTTAATGCAGTTTATTATAACTAAATAGTATTTTATATGAGTCCATAAGCTGTTGTGGAATATTCTTGAAATACGAAACAAGGGAACCTTTTTCAAGGTTCCCTTAAAAATTGATATAGTATCAAAATCATTTTTAAAAATAGCATGGATTTAAAGCAAGAATGCCATGGAACGAAGAAAAATGAAATCTTACTTTAATATTGAATTGTGATTTAGGACGCCCTGTTTTCGAAAGCGAATTCAACGGCTCTTTTGGCTACAACGTTTAGAGTGTCCACAAAATTCCCCTTAAGCCCATATTGGTCAACTGCATATGAAAGCTCAGTGCATCCAAGTATGAAAACCGCAGCCCCTTGCGCCTTAAGATATTCCATTGCCAAGTACAGCATGCCAGCGCTGATGTCCTTTCCTTCCTTTATACCGTATATGAAATCCATAACCAGATTTTTGGGATGCGTGCAGGGTATTTGCGAGTTGTTGTCTATTATCTGGTGTATGTGTTCCTGGTCGCATTTAGCATTGGTCATCATCACCACTTTTTTGAAAAGATCCACGGTCGCAAGGGGTCCCATGCCTCCAAGTATTCCAAGTTTTTTGCTCATATGTATCTCCTCCTAAATATATCCGTTAAAATTAACTCTCTGGCAATGAAACAAAGCAATAATGATGCCTAAAATACGCGAATAACATATTGCTGTAAAATATTTATTTCAAACGCATGGCAATAGCCTCCAAATAGAAGGTTTCAGTAGGAAATAAATTTTGAATAAAACTAAAAACGGAGCAATCCTGTCGAACTGAATTGAAAAAATAGCGGTGGTTAATGGCATTGGCTACGAGAATGGTGATATAATGGCTATATGGGTAGCCATTACTAATGGCATTGGTATTGTTCATGCTTTACATGATTGCAAAGGGGGAAGGCAGTTGAAAAAAAGGGTTGCGCTCATAGCGGGAACGGAGTCCACGAGGACATACCTTGAAAAGCAGCTTTATGAATATATATCTTCGGTGGCGGACATAAAAAGCTATTCAATTGAAAAGGGCTTTTCTGGATTCGAACATGCAGACCTGTTAGTGCTTTCAAGCGACATGATGCGCGAGCAGCTTGAGGGAAGTGTCATACTAGGGGGCGCCCGTGAACTTGTAGTGGCGAGAAGGACCATAAACTATGACTTTGTGGACAAGATAGTCCTCATTCCAAAGGGGACCGATGTGATATTTGTAAACGATTCAAAAATGACGGCGCGGGAGAGCATACAGACGCTCAAAAGGCTTGGGATAGACCATATAAACTATGTGGAGCACTATCCGGGCATAAGCTGCGTGCCGAGTGGCATAGACATTTGCATAACAGTTGGGGAGATGGGCAAGGTTCCGCCGGGAATGAAAAAGGTGTATGACATAGGAACGAGGATAATAGACTTTCCGACCATCGCAGAGATACTCAGCAAGCTTGATGCGCTTGACGAGAGGGCCGAAAAGTTTTCAGACAAATATCTCATAAAGCTCATAAATGTAGCAAAGAGGCTTGCAAAGTCCACACAGGAGATAGCTAAGCTTTATGAGGGATTGAATGTGGTAATAGACGGGTTCAACGAGGGCATACTGGTTTACGACCAAAATGGATGCATAAGCGTACTCAATGAGAATTTGAAAAAGATTCTGGGCATATCCGGCGTGGGCAGTGTAATAGGAAGGCAGCTCAAATACGTGATTCGCGGCAAAGGGCTAATGGAGTTTTTGATGAGCGATGAAATGGAAAAGACACGGATTCTGGACGCGGACGGGTTTGAAGTCGTTGTCAAAAAGGTACTCATAGAAAAAAACAATTCTTTCATAGCCATATTCAAGGGAGCAAGGCAGACAATTGAAGAAAATGAAAGGATAAAGAGGGAACTTGTGAACAAAGGTTTTTATGCAAAATACAAATTCGACGACATAGTGGGAAGTTCGCTCCAGATCAACAAGACAAAACAGATATGCAAAAGACTTGCAAAGAGCGATCTGACAATACTTGTAGAAGGTGAAAGCGGCACGGGAAAGGAGCTGTTTGCAAGCGCCGTACACAATGCGTCCGAGAGGAGAAAAGGACCTTTTCTCGCGGTGAATTTTAGCGATCTTCCGGACGAACTCATAGAAAGCGAGCTGTTTGGATATGAGGAAGGGGCGTTTACAGGAGCTGCAAAGGGTGGGAAAGCAGGGATTTTTGAGCAGTCCGACGGCGGAACCATATTTCTCGACGAGATCGGGGATGTTTCGCTTAAAATGCAGGCGAGGCTTCTTCGGGTGCTTCAGGAAAAGGAAGTCATGAGGATAGGGGGGAGGCAGATAAAGCCTGTCGATGTAAGGGTCATAGCGGCCACTAATAAAAATCTGGATGAAATGATGAAAATGAAGATTTTCAGGGAGGATTTATACTACAGGCTTAAAATAGGGTATGTTCAGATACCTCCCCTTAGAAACAGGAAAGATGACATCAAAGAGCTTGTGGAGCACTTCATAAACATAGAGACGCCGGAAAAGGTGACAATGCATGAAGGCGTTATTAAAAGCCTTGTGGAGCACGAATGGCGCGGCAATGTCAGAGAGCTTAAAAACAGCATATCATATATGATGGCCGTAAGAAGCGGCAGATTGATAACCCGTGAGGACATGCCGGAAAATCTGATTTGCAAAGAGATAGCGGATGAAGAGTGCCTGCGTGCAAATAAGCGGTCCCTAAATGAATACTCTCATATGCAAGGCTTTAGCCGGGATGAGATAGAAATCTTAAATGAGATATTCAGTTTAAGAGAAGGCGGAAGCATCGCTGGAAGGGACAAGATAAGCAAAAACCTCGCGGGCAGAGGGGTTGGCCTGACCAGTTGCCAGGTGAGGCACAGGCTGGAAAAGCTTGAAAAGATGGGCATGGTCATAAAGAGCAGGGGTAAGAAAGGGACAGTGCTCACGGTGGAAGGTGAAAAGTTTTTGAAAGGGCTGCAGACTGCAAATCCGATATGATGTGGACGGTAAACATTTGCATTATATATAATTTGTTTATGAAGGGAGACAGATAATTGGACTGCAACAGGGAGAAATTAGAAAAGATTATAATAGTTTCAATGGTCACCGTTTTCATGGGGCAGATATACCTTTCGCCAGGAACAAACTGGTTCAGGCTTTCAATGGCGGTTGTGACCCTGTCCATGCTTTTGCTTTATTTCAAGCAGGTTTCAGTTGTCATAGTGAGTTTCATAGTGGCAATAGCCATACCGATTTTCAGGGCGTTTGTACAGTTCGTTTCTTACAGGGAGGCGCCGTTTAATGAAGTGTTTGCCCACTACCTGCCTGTGGCCATATTTTATATACTGTTTGGGCTGCTGTTCGAACTGCTGCAGCTTCGGGAAAAAGCGGACAAACCGTTGCTTTTTATGACATCGCTTTGGTTTTGCGACAGTGTATCCAACATAATTGAAATCTCGTACAGGAGTCTTTCGTCCTCGTTTGATTTCAACACGGCAATATACAAGATAATAGTAATAGGCTTCATAAGATCTGTAATCACATATTCATTTTATGTTGCTTCAATTTACTATAAAAACAGGTATGACAGAGAGCAAAAGGAGGAGCGCTACAGGGAGATGCTGCTTTTTATATCGAGCCTCAAGTCGGAGCTTTTTTTCCTCAGAAAGTCAATGGTTGACATAGAAGACACCATGCAAAGAAGCTATGGACTTTACAGGGAACTTGACGATAGGGATCTCAAAGACAAGGCTCTTATGGTGGCTAAGAACATACACGAGATAAAAAAAGACTATTACAGAGTTGTGGACGGCATGGAAAAGGTGCTTTCAGAAGAAGGCAAGAGCTGTGAAATGAGGATTTCTGAAATATTTGATATAATGAAAGACAACACACAAAAACTTGCGGCATTAAGGGAAAAGGACATAAGTGTGGAATTCGAGTATTTTGAGGATTTTGGTACGAAGGAGTTTTATCCAATAATATCGGTAATAAATAATCTGATATCAAACGCCATAGACGCCATAGAATCCCAGGGTACTATAAAGGTGAGCGAGCGCTCAGACTCAAAAAATTTCATATTCAGGGTCGAGGATGACGGGTGCGGCATAGACGAAGACAATATGGAGGTATTGTTTGAAGCAGGATTTTCCACAAAATATGATCCGTTAACAGGCAAGATGTCAACTGGCATAGGGCTCTCGCATGTTCGGGAGATTGTAAAAAATCACCTCAAGGGAGAGGTGAGCGTAACAAGCGGAAATGACGGCGAAAATACACTGTTTGAAGTAAGGCTGCCAAGAAACGTTGCTGATGCAAGGGGAGGGGTTGCGCTTGAGTACTAGTTTTTATATTGTGGATGACGACAGGGTCATACAAAAGATATTGAAGAGCATCATAAAGGACAAGGAACTTGGGAGTCTGGTCGGGACTTCCAACGACGGCATTGAAGCGATTGAAAAGATAAAGATTTTAAAACCCGACATTGTGCTTGTAGACCTTCTAATGCCGGGAATGGATGGAGCAAGCATGGTGTCGCAGCTGAAAGATGAGGGCTGCGAGAGCATATTCATAATGATATCGCAGGTAGACTCTAAAGAGATGATATCAAAGGCTTACAGGGACGGCATCGAATTTTATGTAAACAAGCCCATAAATGTAATCGAGGTGATTTCGGTTATAAAAAGCGTACAGGAAAAACTCAACATGTCAAAGGTCATAAAGTCTTTTGAAAATGCATTCAAGGGTATTGAAATGCTAAAGGGCGACTTGCAAAAGAGAGCGCCAAAGGCCGTAGATGAAAGAGACAGCGTAAAAAAGGTGCTTGCCCAGATTGGAATACTCGGAGAAGCCGGATGCACAGACATAGTCAACATAGTGATTTGGCTAATGGAAAGGGGATGCTCACAAAAGGGAATGCAGTACAAGTACAAGCTTTCAGACGCATATTCGTATTTGAAGTCCAAATATGAAGGCGAGGGAAACTCGGATGTCAACAAGGGCGCCATAGAGCAGAGAATAAGACGAGCCGTAAAAAGCGCGCTTTCCAACATGGGACATTTGGGGATAGAAGACTACTATAACGACATATTCGTGAAATACTCTGCAACCCTTTTCGACTTTGGAGAAGTTAGAAGGGAAATGGACTTTATAAGGGGAAAGTCGGTCCACAGCGGAAAGGTCAATGTGAAAAAATTCATAGAGGGTGTCCTAATGGATGTAATGGAGGGATAAAAAACCGGCGGAATCCGCCGATTTTTCTTAGTCTGCAAAATTTTATTCGTAAGCTTCATTTGCAACAATTTGCGTAGCCGTCAGTTTTTTATCCCGGTTAGCTATATTCCCGTAATTTACACTTATAACCTATATATTCGCTGTATATTATAGCCAGCATTGGGATAATACACGAACTTAGTTTGCTTTTACTCTTTTAAGCTATATTGGATGTATTTAAGAATAATGTTGAAATAAGGTGAATTTTATTAATTTTGTTTTCTTTTAATGCCACAAGAGTTTGGTTCTACATAATCAAACCCAAATTGAGAGTAGAGTTTATCGGCAGGTTTATTAGCAATTAAGCATACGTAGGCATTCTTATCAGTGTTCTGTTTTAAATAAGAGTCAATTTCTTTCATAAGCTGAAGTGGAATCATGTCTTATCTCCATACCTATTGTAACCTCCATTTTTTGAAAATTATCTTCACTTAAATTCGCAATATAAGGAGAATGTGCCTTAATTTTTTCTTTTGCGAAAAATATAAGTAACAAAAAATCCCCTTTCATCTTCATTTTCAATATATCTAATTAATTCAAATGGCTTTTTCATATCTTCAAAATCAGATGGTTGAATTAAATCCTCTTTTCTAATTTTAGAATCAACCTGATGCTCATATCCAAAACCACAAATAAATAAAATACCATCGTCGGTAATGTGACTTTCAATTCCTCCAAGTTGTTCCTTATTTAATCTATAGTGATTAATTATAATATTATCAAATACCCCTATATTCTTTAAAGAATTTGATACACTTAAATCAATTTGCATTGTATCCACTAAATAACTATTTCTTTGAGCAAACATATTCAAGCGTTCAAGTGCTTTACTGCTAAAATCTACTCCTGTAACTCTAAAACCTTTTTCAATCAAAAATAAAGCATTCCTACCATCTCCACACGCTATATCAAGAATAGTACCTTTTTTAAAGTATGCGACATTTTCAACTATTGATTTTTCGGGGCTTAATGGATTATCACTTCTGTTAACAAATTTATCATCCCAGTACTTCTTATTTCCCATGTACTCCATTTTACAACCTCCTGTTGATATGTTTCACGGTGTATTACAATTGCGACTTTCTATAGCATTATTATATACCTTAGTCTTGAATATGCAGTATATGAAAGTGACTTTGAAGATTTTCATGCGAATAGACTTTAGGATTGCCGATTCCTATTAGAGTGCAATTGTCTGCTGTAAATATTGCTGAATCCAAATTAATCCTCCGTATAGTTCATGGTATTGTATGACACCCATCCAACATAGCGTGCGCCATAATCATCAATGTACTCAACTCGACACCATATTCTCGTTACAAGTTCGATTTTTGTTTCATAAACATAGCATTCCGCTCCTTGTGGCATAACTGTAACTATACTTGCATTTAATTTTGGAGCTGCTCGCAAATTTCCGGTCTTCGAGACAATAGTTTGATATGAACCCACTAATTATTGTGCTGTTAATACCGCTTCCTTTTCCTTTTTTTCTTTCGCCGCTTGTTTTGCTTTTGCTGCAAGATCCTGTTCTGCCTTAGCCTTAGCCATTGCAAGTTCTTGCTCAGCTTTTGCAACTGCATCTTTCTTTGCAAATTCAATTTCGGTTTTTAGATTTTTTGCGAGCATGCTATTGGGGAAATCTTCTATATAATCATTTAATAGGTTAAGCGCATAGTTTTCTTTTCCATATTCAAATTCATCTTTTATTTGCGAAACTATCTGCTTGTCAATTTCGGTTATATATTCTGTTGCATTAGAGTATCTTTTTTTATCATTTTTGGATATCTTCGCAAAATATATTATGGCTTTATTGTAATTTCCATCCTCATAAAAACTGATTGCTTTTTCATAGTTAGTCTTGGATTCCAACTGTTCTATTGCCTTATTTCTTTTTTCTAAAATGGTTATATCATACTTTTGGGATAGTAGTTTTTCATATAGATCTATCCCCTCTTTATATTGTTCCATTAATATAAGAGTGTTTGCTTTTTCTATAGCTTGCATTCTTTGAACTATTAAAAATCCGAATATACCAAATATTAAAGCAAACAAAGCAATAATTGTGGTTATAGCGATTTTATTTTTACTCATTTAACTGCCCTCCTCGTAATATGACTATAGGGTTAGAACTCAAAAAAACAACTGCATATTTTTCGGCGACTCGATATTTATGGACTTGTCTTGAAACCATAAAATTTCAAGTCGCTTTTTTAAATTATACCCATTATTTTACTTTTTGAGTCGCCTAAAATGATTAAACCAGTGCCAGTGAAACTGACAAATAAAGAGATATTCTCCTTTATTCGTTTTCAATATGGCATTCCTATAATTTATACAAACCAGTAAACCATGCATAGTAATTACAGTGGTTATGCTTTTTATTTTGGGCTGTGCTTAAGAATGATTTTGATATAATTGGAACTTTAAAGGGAACCTCGAATGATATGATACCTCCAAAGTAGACAGTCTAATTAATTAAAATTAGACAAACCACTTGGAGGTATTTTTATGGGGAGAAATCCGAAATTCAGCAAAGAAGAGAAAATAAAAGTATGCGAAGCTTATAAAGCTGGACAAGGAAGTTACAAAAGTCTTGCAAAGAGTATTGGTGCAGCCTACATTACTGTTAAAAAATGGTGCTCGTTGTATAGGTATCATGGCGCTAGCGCGTTTGAATATTCCAACAGTAATGCGTCATATACTAAAGAATTTAAATTGGAGATTATAGAAGCATTCATAAGCGGGACGCATTCCAGACTAGAACTAAGTGGAAAATATAATGTTTCGCTCTCTGTGGTAGAGCGCTGGATAAAGATGTACAATGAAGGTATAGAAATAAAAGATTATGATCCGAAGGGAGCAATCTATACCATGGATTCCAGGAAAACCACCTTAAAAAGAAAAACAAGACGAACTTCTCTGCTCGCTAATTTTGGAATACCATGCCAT
>CBDULP010000009.1:0-86138 GCA_965368085.1 uncultured Peptoclostridium sp.
ATACTCTGCTTTTTGAGATATTTAAATAACTTTTCTTAACTTAATGACATTGGCCATATGGCGGTCTTTTGATTTATGAAGTAAATAACCGGATTGATCAAGTTAAGAAAGGCATACGGCGCATATGTAAAAGGATGTACACCGAGAGTCGACAGCTTGTCTCCAAAATACGCCCTTGAGACAATTGCTCCAGTAACAATATAGTTTGAAATTCTAAGCACTGAGTCTATCTCAAGCCATGCGATTCCGACAGTTCTCACTGTTGTCCATGAGCTGCCTATTGAAATTGCCTCTATGGCAGCTTCATTTTTTTATAGCTTTATCTGCACAAACTCTATATTCGCCTGTTCTATGAACTCATAATCTCTATCTGAAATCTCAGCCCCCTTGTATTCCTCAAAAGCCCTTTTGAACACCTTGGGATTTGAAAGCTCATGTGCAGACTCATTGTAAAGCTCTACAAATCTCTTAAAGTCCTCGCTTTTTACGAACGATTTGCTCGCCACAATAACATGCGTCGCGACTGGCTCCTCTAGCTCTACGTTTTTCTTTTTGCCTGAAAGCGAAAGCCCCGTGGTTATATCAAGAAGCACAGTATCCACCATGCCATTTTCAAGCGAATACGGCAGTGCGTGCATTATGAGGGATTTTTTTTCGACTCCGCTTGGATAAAGCTCGTCAACCATTGTCTGTATATGCTGCCTGTTTTGGGCGTATCCGACCCTTATTGCAGGCATACCTGTCTTTGACACTATTATGCTTGAATTTTGAATGCAGCTCCCTACAAGCACATATTCGTCAGTCGACTTTAAAAATTCCACCGCCGAGTCTGGACATATTATTGCCATGTCCACAGAGTCCGAGCTCAATGCCCATTGAGCCGAAGGACTTCAGCAGTCCCCAAGTATGTATGATTCAACGTCAAGATTTTTTATATTCCCGCTCTTGTCCTTGTTTTTTATAATATAGTCAAGCAACAGCCCTGAGCTGTCATTCGACGCCGCTATCCTGACGTTTGCACTTATCCTTTCCTCCGTCGGAAGCAGGAAAAACACCGCAAACACAAAAAATGCCACGGCAATTGAAATCAGAATCTTTTTCATATGTTCCATAATTCACCTCCAGGTCCAAATGCAAAAATGTTGGCTGCTGTAACTGATTATACCAGCAACCGCAGCCAACATCAAAACCTATTCCAATTACCGCCAATTGTCAAATGTTTACTCCGCGTCTATTTCAAGAGCCTTTGCCTTCCAGTCTTCGTAGTTCATTCCAACCGGGAACACAGGCTCTATCTTTTCGCCTATGAATGCGTCAAAATCATCAAGGTTGCAGCTATTGTAAAACTCTTCATCCACAACGTCCTCGTATTTTGGAACCACATCCATAAGGTCTTCATTTTCATAGACCTGCATTGCAAATTTGGCCTGCTTTTCGTCAAGCTTCCAAGTAAGCGTCCTACCCTCCGCAACGCATTTTTTGTATATGGTCATAAGGGCTACTTCTTCAGGGCAGTCGTAGTAATCCGCAAATATATTGGCAGCCTTAACAGGATGTTCGTATATATATTTGAGCGATTCCACGTGCGCCTTAACCATCTTCTTGGCAAGTTCAGGATGCTCTTCCTTGAATTTTTTGTTCATTGAATATACGCAGCAAAGTCCCATTTCAGATTTGCCGCCAGTCATCATTTCCATATATGTTGCAGCTATATGTCCAACTCCTTCAAGCTCTGCACGAGAGCCCCAAGGGTCTCAGCAGGTGAATCCCTTTATCTTTCCGGCCTTGAGCGCCATGTATTTCGCCTGGTCAGAGTCAAAGCTAAGCGCCTGATAATTGCTTCCCTCTACAGGTATTCCAAGCTGACTTGCATACACCGGCCAAGATTCGCCTTTTTCAGGGTTGGCCCCTATCCCAAGAGGCTGCCCTATGAGCTCACCTGGATCTTTCACATCGTTTGAAAGCACAAAATACATAGACCCGCCTATGTGGTTGTTTGCTGCTATGAATATTGGCGCTCCCTTTGGCTGCGCAGCCATGAGCCCCCTTGTTCCTATGTACCCCACATCCATCTGCCCTGCGGCCATTGCCTGTGGAACCTTTCCATTTCCTGAAAGTTCAACTTTAAGGCCCATTTTTTCGTATATCCCTGCGCCTTCCCCTACGCATGCGGCTGTCATGTGGTCGCAATTGTAGTATCCAAGCCTTACAACATAATCGTCACCCGAATTTGCGCCTTTTGCATTTTCAGATGAATTGCCGCATCCTGCCATCGAAAATACGGCAAGCATGAATGCAACCGCCATCATGCATGATTTTTTAAGTATCTTCATTGCCAACTTGCCCCCCTTAAAATAATATGTATTGAGCGAATTACAGCAAATCCTCCGTATTGAAAAATTTTTTCATTTAAATAGCATTTGCCATTTTCACCCGCATACGATTTTACATGTACAGCGCCAGTATTGCAATGTTTTCTCATTTAATATCATTTTTTTCTATATGTTCCAGTTTTGTTAATGAATTTTTAAATAGTAATCGCCAGTAAATGTCATATTTTTAAATAAATATCTTTTGGGATTTTGCCATTTTACAACGCAAAAAGCCGGATTCAAATTCGAATCCGGCACGTTATACTACGTGAATGTTCTATTTCCTTTTGTCAAATATTACTGTTTGTCAAGTTCGTTGACCTTTGCCTTCCAGTCTTCATAGCTCATTCCAACTGGGAATACAGGATCAACCTTTTCCTTTATGAATGTGTCAAAGTCATCTGCTCCCGACTCATCAAGGAAAGTTGTGTCCACAACCGTGTCATATGTAACCGAATCGTCTATGAATCCATGCTCTTTTTTCCAGTCTATTTCACGGTTTATCTCATCAGGGTTTACAACCCAAGTAAGCGTTCTTCCCTCTTGCACTGTCTTCTTGTAAAGTGTCATCAGCGCAACTTCTTCTGGAACATTGTAGTTCTTCGCGAATATTCTTGCCGACTCCGCAGGGTTTGTATATATAAACTCCATGGCCTTAGTATGAGCAAACACAAGCTTTTTGGCAAGCTCCGGATGGTCTTTAGTGAAGTTCTTGTTCAGCGAGAATGTGCAGCACACTCCCCACTCCCCTTCAAGAAGAGAGTTTACCGCAAGTATCTTTCCAGTTCCCTCGTACTCTGCTACTGACGCCCAAGGGTCGCATGCAGTATATCCGTCTATATTTCCAGTCTTAAGCGCAAGGTATTTGTCCGAGTCTGAACCGAATCCTACGCACTCGTAGTTCGAACCTTCAACAGGTATGTCCATTTCCTTCGCAAACTGTATCCAGGCCTCCGAGTTCTTCTCAGGTTCGTTTCCTATTCCAAGCTTTTTGCCCATAAGATCCTGCGGGCTGTTTATGTCGTTTGAAACTACAAGGTAGTAAGCCCCTCCCTTGTGGTTGTTGGCTCCTATGACTATCGGAGCTCCCTTTGCAGCCGATCCCATAAGTCCATTTACTCCTATGTATCCTGCATCCATCTGTCCTGCAGCCATCGCCTGAGGAACCTTTCCGTTTCCAGTAACCTCGACGTTAAGACCAAGCTCGTCGAATATTCCCGCATCCTTTGCTATTGGAGCCGCAGTCATGTGGTCACAATTGTAGTAGCCCAACTTTATAACGTAGTCCTCGTCGGCGTTTGCCGCCTGTGCCGCCGCCTGCTCTTCTTTTGGGGCCTCTTCGCTTGTACATCCCGAAAGCAGTGAAGCCGATACAACAAACATAGACATTACAAGTGCAAGTTTCTTAAATAGTTTCATATGTTATCCTCCCTTTTTTAATGTTTAAAAGTCCGCATGTTGGATGCACCTTGACAACGCAAATTCCAAAATATGCAGCAATTACCTAATGAATATACCACCGCCGCCAGCTTAATGACAAGATTTTTCACTTAATCATTAAGCATTTCAATGGATAATCATTATCCATTGTTTTTTTCTATGGTCATGGTGTAATAAATATACAAAATACAAGCAGGCCTACAAATTCATATTCCGCATGCCCGTGGCTGGGCACTGCCTAACGAAAAAGGCCCGGCGCATCAGAATGTTAAAATATACCATTCCGATACACCGGGCCCCTTGATCCACGTGCTTATGTTTTCATGAGTTTCATATTAGCAGCAGTCTTCCATGTCCTGCCCGAAAAGATTTACAGGCTCCATCTGCTGCAGTCTGAATATCGCATAACCCACGTTCCCATTTTTGGAACCCGAGACTATGAATTCAATTTCGTCCTTATCGTCTATATTCTTGAATTTTATTGTCTGGTCTTCCACCGGAGCCGGAGCCTCATTTGATATTGAACACTCTTCTCCTCCGACTACGACTTTCATTCCGTTTTTGCCCTTTTTTATATTGTATATTACAACAAGGTCCTTCTCTCCGTCATTGGTGACGTCTTCATATCCGCATTTTATGACTTTGTTTTCAGGGTATTTTTCCCGAAAATAGGCAAGGAGCTCGTTGCCTTGATCGACTCCTATGTCAACATTTTCACTCTTTTCTTCCTGCGCACAGCCGGCAAGCGCCGCACACATCAGCAGTAAAATCACATGCAACATAAATTTTCTTTTAATCATTTCAATACCTCGCCAAATTATTTTATGCGGCCTTTTTGCCCACCCTCTGCATTGCAATGCGCCTAAGCTTGTCCGCATTGGGTTTCATGGCCTTTAAGAAAAATAGGAATATTATGAATGAACATATGTATTTCACAGGCTCTGGCGATGCCAGTATCAGCTTGTTTGCAGCATTTATGGTGCTTGTGGTCCTATCGAAATTTATAACCGGCTTAAATCCAGGCATAAGCAGCTTGTTTGTGATATATCCAAATCCAAGAGAGGTCGTGACAACCACAGAACTGTATATTACGACTGTTCTTTTTCCCATTATCTTATACATGCTTATAAGTTCCGGAAGATTGGTCGCAGCTCCGGCCATAAGGAACGTGACTGCCACTCCAGGCGCCGCCCCGCTCGCTATGAGCGCCGCTATGAAAGGTATGTGCCCTACTGCGCAGACATACATTATTGCTGCAAGGACAGCTATGCTTCCAAGGGAAAGTATGTCCGGATCTCCAAGATATCCCTGTATGTAGCTTTGGGGTATCGCCGTGAGCATAAATCCCGCAAGCAGCATTCCCGGTATTACATATTTGCTTACCGTAACCGAAAGGTCTCCATACGACCACTTGAGGCCTTCCTTTATCTTTTGGGAAAGGCTTCTTCCCTCTCCCTCTTCAAGTTCTATCATCCTCGCCTGTATTTGTTCTTCCACCCCGGGTGCTTTTATCTCAGACCCTCCGAACGCATTTCCTAGTATGCCTATTACAAGAGGAACCACAAATCCTGCTATGAGGTATATTGTCGCAACCTTGCTTCCCAAAAGCCCAAAGCTCAATATCACGGCTATGGGATTTATTATGGGAGTCGCCGTCATGAAAGCGAGCACAGGCCCCAGATAAGCCCCCGAATAGTATAGGCTTATTCCAAGCGGAATCGTGCCGCAGCTGCATATGGGAAGCAGCATCCCAGATATAGTGCTCTTTAGTATCGATGATACCTTTTTATTTCCAAGCATCTTTTGAAACCTGTCTGGGGAGAGCACTTCATGCAAAACTCCCGCGAGTATATAGCTCATTACTATCCACGGTGAAGCCCCGTTTAATATACTAAGCCCCGACATTACCATCTTTTTAATAAAGATCAACATTCATTCACCGCCTCTTCAACAGCCTTGGTTATGCTCGCCTCGGAAAGGTTTTGAACCTTTTTCTTTTCGTTTATCACTATCATGCTTCTTGTAACCATTCCGTATTTTTTTATGTATCCAAAATCCTTGCCCGCCCTGTATATTACAACTTCAACCTTTCCAGGGTACTTGCCCTCGAGGTCTTCAACGAAGCCTCCAAAATGGTCGCATCATGCGCATGTGTTTATGAATTCAACAAGCACTTTTCCCATTTGTAACCCTCCAATCGTCAATATGATAAGTTTTTTCAACATGTTCGCGTGTATTTTCCATCCCAATGAATGGTAACACTTACACATGCATATTGACAATAGGTTACAGCTTCGTATAATTTATTTTTATAATCAATCAATCTTTTATTAATTCTTCATATAATTTCTATCCAAACACGCCTTCTATATACTGCCTTGTCTTTTCATTTTCGGGGGATTCAAAAAGACTTTTTGTGTCTGAGTACTCTACTATCTCACCATCAAACATGAACATCGTATAGTCCGCAATCCTCTTCGCCTGCATGAGGTTGTGGGTGACTATTATTATGGTGTACTCACTAGAAAGCCTGCGTAGCATATCCTCTATGTTGGCTGTATTTCTAACGTCGAGAGCAGAACACGGCTCGTCTAGAAGAAGCATCGAAGGCTCCACCGTAAGGGCCCTTGCTATGCAAAGCCTCTGTTGCTGTCCTCCCGAAAGCTTTTTGGCCGGCATATCCATGCAGTCTTTAACCTCATCGTAAAGCCCTGCAGCCCTGAGCTTCTCCTGTGCTATTAACTTAAGCCTTTTTTTATCCCTTATCCCGTGGTATGTCGGCCCGTAAGCCATGTTCTGATATATCGTAAGTGGAAAAGGCGTAGGGGTTTGAAACACCATTCCTATCTTTTCCCTGAGCTTTTGTCTCGGCATGGCTGCTATGTCACTTCCGTCAAAAACTATATTTCCGCTTACCCTGCCGTCCTTTTCCTCCTCGACCATCATGTTGAGGCTCTTTATGAATGTTGACTTGCCGCACCCTGAAGGCCCTATTATGGCCGTTATGCTGTTTTTCACTATATCTATGTCTACACCTTTTACTATTTCCCTGTCCGCGTAGTATGAAGACATCCCTCTTATGCTCATTATGCTATTTTGTCCGTTCAATATTACTCCTCCTTTTTAAACAGCCCCGCAAGCAGCGCCGCGAAGTTTATTACGAGCAGTATTCCAACAAGTACAAGTGCCGTCCCGTATGCGTATTCTATCGATATGCTCTCTCCTATGAGTATGTAAAGGTGGTATGGAAGAGCCATGGACGGGGAAAATATGCTCTTTGGAACTCCCGAATACACCACCCCTCCTGTAAGCATTATGGGGGCTGTAGCCCCCATTGCAAATCCTCCTGAAAGCGCTATTGCAGATGCAATGTCGTATATGGACTCCCTCATGACAAGCTTTATTATTGTATATGACTTTGATACCCCGAGCGCATATGATGAATATATTATCTCCCTGCTAGTCTCGGCAAGGCTTTTTTCCACTCTGACCTCTATGAATGGAAATATCATTATTCCAAGGACTATTCCTCCCGAAAGGAGCGATATCCCAAACCCCATGTGAAGTACAAGAAACGTGTATCCAAACAGCCCAAGCACTATTGATGGTATCCCCGCCGTAGACTCTATGACTCCTCTAACTATGTTTTCAATAAGACTGCTTCTGCAGTAAAATACAATGTATATTGATGTCGATATTGCAAGAAGCGACGCCACCGCACAGGCAATTCCTGTAAACATGAGGCTTCCAACTATAGCCGGGAATATCCCTCCTGCGCTTCCAAGAGGAAACCCCCTCGGCCTGTCGGTTATGAATGCCATATCCACAACACCAGCGCCCTTTATGAATATGTATATTATTATGAACGATATGCAAAATAACATTATGCCGGTGCTTACAATACTCCATATCATTATAGGCAGGCCCTGGTTTTTTTTCATACTGATCCCATTCCCCTTCATATCTGCATTCCCTTTTTTATGTAGTAAAAAGCCATATTTATCGCAAACCTTATAATCATGAGTACAAGCCCCGCCGCAAACAGGGCATGGTAGTGTATGCTGTCAACCTGAGCCCCGCCCATTTCAAGGGCTATGAGAGACGGTATTGTCTGCGCCTTTCCCATGAGTCTTGGAAGTATGGGGCTGTTGCCTATGACCATCATTACAGCCATGGTCTCACCGCTCGCTCTTGCAAACGAAAGCACAGTTCCCGCAAGTATGGCCCTTTTAGACCCAGGAATAACAAGATATCTTATCATGTGCCATCTCGAAACCCCGAGGGCCTTTGACACGTTTTCGTACTGCCTTATGACCGCAATCATGCTCTCGTCGCATGTCGACACCATGTACGGCAGTATCATTATTGAAAGAATCATTCCCCCGGCAAGCACGCTCTCTCCCGATGAAAGCGCAGTATAGTCCTCTATCGCGCCCACAATCACTATTAGGCCTATGAAGCCGTATACAACCGACGGTATCCCGGCCATTATGTCTATAAATGGCTTCATCATTTTTCTGAGTCCAACAGGTGCTATACAGGACAAAAACACTGCCGATCCCACTCCTATGGGAAGCGCTATTGCAACGGCCAAAAACGACACATACATAGTCGACGCTATCATTGGCATTATGGATATTATAGGTGGATCTCCAATGGGATTCCATCTTTCAAATCCGAATATTCCTCCAAAGCCTGCGTATTTTATTGCCGGCATACTCTCCATGGCTATGAACAATATTATAAATCCAAGTATGGAAACCGCCAAAAGCGTGAGCAGTTTCACAATCCCCGAAAAGAGTTTTTCTCCATTCATAAGCCCATTCCTTTCTCAAAATCATAGTCTTTTTGCAGACGATCCAGCGCCGCCTGGCATCGAAGCCAGTTTCTGAATATGTAAAACAAAACAATAAAATCCAGAAGAAGACTTCTGGATTTTATTATATCAGATTCAGATTATTTTGCAGGTACAAAGCCCATTTTTTCTACCATACTCATTCCCTCTTCAGACATCACAAAGTCCATGAATGCTTTTTCCTGAGGAAGAAGTTCTCCGTCCTTAACTATAAGAAGCGGTCTTGAAATCTTGTATCCTCCGCTCACTATATTTTCCTTTGTCGGAGCCACGCCGTCAATCTTTAGAGGCACTACCCTGCCCTCGTTCTGGTTTACAACTCCGTAAGACGCATATCCAATTGCATCCTTATTTTCAATTATCTTCGCAACAAGAGCTCCCATCGAAGGTGCCTGTATCGCCTCAGCCTTAACCTGAGTATCTCCCATGACATTGCTTTGGAATACAGAGTGTGCTCCGCCTCCAAGGTCTCTTGTAACAACGACTATTTCGTTGTGAGGAAGTCCTTCTGCAACTTCGTCCCAGTATTTGTACTCCCCAGAGAATATCTTTCTGACTTCTTCAGTCGTAAGATCGTCTTTAATTGATGCTATAGGGTTGTCAGGGTTTACAGACACTGTAAGCACGTCAAGCCCAAGCTTGTATTCGCTGTAGTTTGCTATTTTTTCCTTTTCCTCGTCCTTAACCTCTCTCGAGACCATTCCAAAGTCGCTCGTCTTGTCTATTACTGACTTGACACCTGCGCTAGACCCTCCGGCAGACACGAATATGTCCAGACTTGAATCAGGAAATTCTGCATTGACCTTGTCCCATGTTCCGTACTCTTCTATGAATTCAGTCGCCATTTGTGAAACTACAGGTGCCAGCGTTGAAGACCCCTTGAAAAGTATTTGCGATTTGAACTCCGGCGCCGATTCCTCTTGCTCCGTCTGTCCGCAACCAGTAAGTGCAATAGTCATCACCATTACAATTGCCAGTATGCTGCTTAAAAGTTTTTTCATTTTGTAACCCCCTCATTTTAACATAGTTTTAACATTACAATTTCAGTATATCAGAGCAAATACCGACTTCGTCATTGCTTGTTCTTATACTAAACAGAGTCGTTATAGATTTTTTCTATGCCAGCTCAAATATACACTCTAGCCTATTTACATAATTTCAACTTTATCACTCATCCCTTGCAAGCCTTTTCACATGCCTCGGCGTGTACAGTCTTTTTTTGCGCCCTGCCCTTAAATGATACAGCTTTGCCCTGTCGGTAAAGTTTAGTATCATGGGAATAAAATCCGACCCGTTCATCCTTATGCTTCCGTGTGCGCAGTCCCTTTCTGTGAAGTGCTCTACAGAGTCGGTCCTAAGGCCATTTCCTATGAACATTATGGGCACTGGCTCTCCCGAATGTATCAGAGTGCCGTTGCTTGGAGTCGAATGGTCTGCAGTTACTATGAGAAGCACATCCTCATCCAGATTGTGAAGCGCCTCAATCTGCCTGTCGAGCTCTTCAATTGCGCCGACCTTGTTCATGGGATTCTTGGTGTGGGCCGCCTCATCGGGAGCCTTCGTGTGAACGTGTACATAATCCCAGTCCCCTTCAATTGCAATGTCTATGGACTCCTTCAGGCTGGTACTTTTTACATAGTCCATGCCTAAAAGCCCCGTAAGGCCCTTCATGAGCTTGCTTTTTCCTATTATTGCCCCTTTCATTCCATTTCTATATTCAAACCCTTCAACATTGACATTCTCGCCTGCCCATTTTGTCATGAGAAAGTTTGCTGGCTGAAATCCCTTTTCGATTCTCCTCTTGTTTATATCGTGCTCGTATAGTATTTCGCTACACTGCAGGAGGTATCTGTTCATTATGACGGCTGTCCTTTCGGCGCTTTCTTCATCTGTTTCAAAGGGCTCTATTTTCATTACACACTGATCCTTATAAAAAGGATCAGCGTCAGAAACCATACTGGAAAGATTTTCTCCTGTAACCTTTAAAAAGCCATGGCTGTCATATGAAAATATCCACTCGAACCTGCAGCCCTCCATGACTTTTGGAAGGCTCTTTGAAAGCTCTATGGCCTCGTCCCTTGAAAGCTGCTGGGTGAACCTGTCCTTTAGCAAATATCCCCCCTCATGTTTTTCGGTCCAAGCCCATGAAGTCCTAAAGTATACACTGCCGTTTCCAAGGTTCACATCCTCGCCTATGGCATCTATTATTGTCCTTCCAGGGTATTCATTCTCGGAATATCCAAACAACAAAAAGTGCGCCATTTCGGTTCCAAGGGGCACGCCCTGCCTGAAAGGAACCATTATCCCGGTCTGTGCCTTATTGCACAGTTTGTCGAGATTTGGGGTCTTGGCCGCCTCAAGAGGTGTCATTCCTGAAAGCTGTGCATGAGTCCTGTCCCCAAGTCCGTCGAGTAAAATCACAATGGTCTTCATATCATAGCCTCTACAATTTTTATCATCTCTTCCTTGCCGGCGTTCTCGTCATTCAAAAGAAGCCTTGTAAGCTCAACAGATGCCGGATATATGAACTCGTCAAGGAATTTCGCAAGCTGGTGGGGGTCGAACATGGCCTTTCCGTCAATATCCCTGTAGTTCCCACTGTATACACATGAAGGGTGCATTGCAGACTCTCTCCACTCCCATCCTATTATCTTTTCTATTTCTTCACCAGAAAGCACTCTTCTAAGGGGCTCAACGAGTTCTACGTCAAAATAGTCGAGAATATTCCTGTATGTGTTGAGGCACTGGGGAAGCTGGTTGACCTTTATCTTTCTTTCGTGAAGCTCCCTCTCTCCCGCTATTATCTTTGAGCCCAGCCTCTTTGCCATGGGTATTCTCACTATGTGAAGGTATGCATGGCAGCCTATGCAAGGATTGTAAAAACCGAATTTTTCTATGAGCTTGCTTACAAACCTTCCGTTTATGGCACTCCAAAGCTCGACATTGCTGTGGACAACCAGGGGATGGATCCGCTTTTCGTCTCCGAACATATCCCTTATTCTCTCCACAAGCTTTTCGTGGTTGTGGAAAAGATCGTCTACGTTCCCGTATTCGGTGCCTGCAAATGTCGCCACCGGAAGCACATCATTTATGTCCGGCCTCTCCTCGAGAGCCTTTATTATGGCCGCAACGCTGTCCCTTCCCGAAAACTCGCCTATTGCAGTGTCATTTGGTATCGAGTTTATTATCCTATCCAGCTCCTCCTTGCTCGTGTTGAAATGTATCATATTATCACCCCTTATTCCCTATTATCCTTGCAACGTGGACTCCGCTCGCACTTGCCTGTGAAAGCGACCTTGTGGTTCCGCTTCCATCGCCTATCGCATACATCCCTTCTATTGAAGTTTCAAGCTCGTCTGTAAGTTCAAGCCTAGAGCTGTAGAATTTGACTTCGACTCCGTAAAGAAGAGTATTTTCATTCGCCATTCCAGGGAACATCTTGTCCAGCTGGTATATAATCTCTATTATGTCGTCAAGCTGTCTCTTGGGGAGCACAAGGCTCAGATCTCCAGGAGTCGCATCCAGAGTAGGCTTTGTAAAGCTTTGTGAAAGCCTGTGGGCATTTGTCCGCCTCCCTTTCACAAGGTCGCCAAACCTTTGAACCATCACCCCGCCACCGAGCAGATTTGAAAAAGACGCTATCCGTTTTCCATATGCGTAAGGGTCGTCAAATGGCTCTGTAAACTTGTTGCTGACGAGAAGTGCAAAGTTCGTATTCTTGCTTCCAAGGCTCTTGTCCGAAAAGCTGTGCCCATTAACCGTTATTATCCCGTCTGTGTTTTCTGTCACCACATAGCCGTTCGGATTCATGCAAAAAGTCCTTACTATGTCGCTGTATCCCTTTGTTCTGTATTTTATTTTTGCCTCGTATATCTCAGCAGTTATATCTTCCAGTATCTCCGAAGGCACCTCCACCCTTACGCCTACGTCAACCTGGTTGTTTATGAGTCTGAGCCCAAGCCCGTCCTTGCACTGGTTCGCGAACCACTCTGCGCCGCTTCTTCCGACCGCTATTATGAGAATGTCGCTTTCAAAAGTCTCGTCACGGCTTTGCACGCTGAATTTGTGCTTGTACTCCGACTGGTGTACGCTCACCCTTTCTATTTTTGTCTTAAAGTAAAACTCCACACCCTCCTCTTTGAGGTATTCATACATGCTCTTTAATATGCTCAGGTTCTTTTCGGTTCCAAGGTGCCTTACCCTGCCCTGCAGAAGATGCAGATCGTATTTAAGAGCTTCCTTTTTGTATTGGCTTTTGGGCTCATATATCCCCTCTATCTCCTCATCTGAAAGCTTGACTATTACCTCGTCCACATACTCCATGAGCTCTATGGCACTCTTTTCATCCATGTAGTCTGTAATCCAGCCTCCATACTCAGTCGTTATATTGTATTTTCCGTCAGAAAAGGCTCCCGCACCGCCAAAGCCGCTCATTATGGCGCACGGCCTGCAGTTTATACACTTTTTAGTTATGTTTTCAACTATTGGGCATCTTCTGTCATATATGTTTTCGCCCTGCTCAAACACCTTTATGTTGAACTTGTCCCCTGCGACCTTTTTGAGCTCGTATGCGGCAAAGAGCCCGCTGGCCCCGGCCCCTAGTATGTTTATGTTTTTCAATGCCATCCCCCCATGTCATGTGATTCCGCACAATATACAAGCATGTAATGCATGAATCCAGATTTATATATCGCATGTGCCTTTGATGTCTCTTTGTAATTTGCAAAATCCATGCGGATATATTTTTTATACCCATGCAGGATGGTTTTTTTCAAAAAATATCGTAATGCGCATATCTTTAGTACGATTATAAAATTCAACCAAGGGTATAACAAATTTAAATGAAGACTACTAAAATCTGTGCGGAAATAAGAATCCAGTTAAAAAGAGGTATCGAAATGAATAAAGACAATTTTTCAAATAAGATTATAGGGATTGAAAAAAACATATTCTTCGTCGGCCTTACAAGCTTTTTTACGGACACAACAACCAAAATGATATATTCGATTATGCCTTTGTTTTTGATGACTCTCGGGGCATCCAAAACAGAGATTTCGATGATAGAAGGGGTTGCAGAAAGCACAGCTTCTCTCATAAAGGCGCTTTCAGGCTGGTGGAGCGATAAAATCAGGAAAAACAAGCCGTTCATGATAATAGGATATGCGTTCACGGCGATTCTTTCACCGCTGTTTTCGATGGCCGCAACTCCGCTGCAGGTCCTTTTAATAAGATTTGCAGAAAGGGTAGGCAAAGGGATAAGGTCAGCTCCTAGGGACAGTCTTATAGCGGCATCCTCCGTGGAAAGTTCAAAGGGCAGGAGTTTCGGATTTCACAAAGCGATGGACAACAGCGGAGCCATAATCGGACCACTTGTGGCTACCGGAATTTTATTTCTTTTTCCCGGCAATTACCGCAGGGTATTCTTATTTGCCGCGATACCCGGGCTACTCGGCATGCTTTCCATAATATTCTTTGTGAAGGAGGCAAGCTCACATAATCTGCCGCACCTTGGAAAAATAACGTTCAGGGATTTTCCCAAACGATATTACGCTTTTCTTTTTATAGTGTTCTTGTTCACTCTAGGAAACTCTACAGATGCGCTGCTTCTTGTGAAGGCAAGTGATACTGGAATTAAGACATCGTTCATACCGATAATGTACCTGATATTCAATTCAGTATCTGTGATATTTTCCGTTCCAGCAGGAATACTCTCGGACAGATTCGGAAGGGAGAAACTTATTCTATTAGGTTATCTGCTTTACTCGGCCATATATTTTGGATTCGGTTGGACGGACAGTAAGCTGACGATTGTGATGCTGTTTGCACTTTATGGCATATACAGCGCAGCTACAGACGGTGTACAAAAAGCGCTGGTAGCCGACCTTGTCGATAGGGATAAACGGGGCACAGGTCTTGGCATATACAACTGTTTGGTGGGCGTAACGCTGCTTCCGGCAAGCCTCATAGCAGGTTTTCTCTATGACAACATAAACAACAGGGCGCCGTTTTTCTACGGCTCTGCATTGGCTTTTGCCGCTGCTTTGCTAATGCTTGTTTTTTACAGAAAAAGCCCGGCAATTTCCCGAAATGTTGAAAAATAAAATAGGCGACAAAATTGATATTTATATTTCACTACAAAAAGAAAGAAAGCCTTTCCGAATTGCAAAAAGACTTTCTCCAATTAACTTGTCAACAGTCTGAACTCGGGAAAATCCCAGGCTCTTCACTCATTTGCCTGATTACTTGTTGTTGTATTTTTCCATAACGCTGCTGAGCATATCCTGTCTCTCTTTTTCAACCTTTTCAGTTCTTTCGTATCCTTCGCTCTTCACTGTTTCATAATAGTCTTTGAAGTGATTTATAAAATTGCTGTCTCCTTCTGTTTTCACAGCCTTCTCATAGCTGTCCTTCGCATCCTTTGAAAGCTTGTCTTCAGGCGGTTCGAATGCCATTCCATAGATATAGAATCCGGTGTATTCGCTGTAGAGATCCTTTACTTCGCTGAACTTTTCTGAAAGCGGATACTTTTCAAGGAATTTCTCCGAATTAAGTATTCTTGAAAGCAGTTCATCTCTCGATATAGCAAGGTGAGCATCCATGCTGGTAAATTCCTTATACTCCCTGACAACTATATCCACATAGGCCTTTATGTCCTCTGTAGCATTCTTTGAGTACTTCTTGTAGTTTTCATAGTTTATTACAGGATAAAAGTCGCCTTCCATCATCATAAGGAAATACCCGTTATCTACGATCTCTTGTACTATTTCCTTAAGGTCTTCATCTTCAACGTCTTCCGCTGAATATATAACTCCCTCTTCAACCTGGGTCACAAGCCTTTGCTGTGTGTCTCCATCAAACAGCTTGTTCATTCTCTCCCCCTGCAGTTCTCTTTGAACTTCTTCAAGCTTTAATATGACCTTTGATGCATTTTCAGGCGAAAGGCTGGCTATGTTCTCGTCCGCAAACGCTATCATGTCCTTTTCCTCGTACTCCCCGTCAATCAGCTTGTAATAGGAGTCCATTATTTCATCTTCGCTAAGTGAATTTTCCTTCTGCACTGCTTCATTTTGCTGTTCTTCCGCAGGAGCCTGAGCTTCCTTGTCCTTTGAGCATCCTGAAAAGGCAAATATTCCAAGCGCCATCATCATTACAATTATAATTTTTTTCATATTTTTTACCCCCTCTTATATGGATATTATACACTTTTAGAGAGTAAAAATAGTTACAATATTGTTACAAAACTTTTCTTAGAAATATTTTATTTCTGCACAAAATGTTTTTATTATCCACTTCTCATTGTATTTTAAATTAGGTTGTAATAGTTGAAATCATACTTGATCTTTGGTTCCTGCAATCCGCACTGATACATTTTTTTCTCAACTACCTTTTTCTTTCCATTATCGTCCATAATATTTATTGTTTTCATCAATCCGTATGAAACTTTTTCCAATTGGTGAAATGGAAATGCGACAGCCATTTCGTCATCATCCCACTTGGCTCTGTGGCGTGTTCCGATACACAGCATCGAAACATTGAGGCTTCCGTTCATATACGGAAATGCAGTCGATTCAGAACAAATAGCCTGATTTCCCATCATTTGAAATTCAGGTTGCAGTCCGTAATAATACGAATAGCTTTGTACAATCCTCATAACCTGATACGGTCTTGTCACTATAATTACTACATCCGGTTCTTCTTCATTGGAATAACTTTCTATCGGCTTAATTAAAACCCCATATGCATTATGATCGCAGTAAGCCATACGGTCTCGAACATTCTTTGAAATAACCTGATTGTAATAAAGTCCAAGCTTTTTTCCATTTTGTCCCGATATGTGATAGTCATCCATTTCCGCCAATCCCAGTGCTTTTGCTCCTGCCTGACATGCAAGCTGGTTTCCGGTCACTTTTAATGCATGGCCTTCCATTGCCGCTTTGACAAGAACACAATAATTGATTTTATTTTCTATTGTCTTGGCTTCCTCTTTTTCAAATCCATCTTTTGTGAACAAAAACTTTACTCCTACAGGCTTTCTGTCTAATGAAAGTGCGCAGTTCACCTGATTTAGCAGAAATTCTAATTCTTCTCTTTTCATATAATTTCCCCCTTACAAGTTTTTATAAACCCTGTCTCCTATAAACTGTATCCCGTAAACCATGATGCATAAGATAACAACCCCTGTATAGAGTACTATATTATTGAAGCTCTGATATCCATAGTTAAGTGCTACCGCGCCTAGGCCCCCTGCTCCAACAGCTCCTGCAAGAGTTGTGCACGCGAGGTAATTAATTGTCGCAAGGGTTGTTCCATTGACAATAGACGGAACCGACTCTTTGACTATTACGCCAAATATAATTTGTGTATTGGATGCTCCAAATGAACGAGCTGCTTCAATAAGCTGCTTATCCACCTGCATGAACGAATTTTCTAAAATTCGTGCAAGAAATGGAATTGCTGCGATTGTAAGGGGCAATATTGCCGCATTTTTACCGATAGTGGTCCCCACCACTAGTCTTGTAAATGGTGATATTGCAACAATCAAAATGATTATCGGAAATGACCTTATAGTATTGACAATGAAGTCCAATGTCTTATATATATTTTTTCTGGGCGACAATCCGTCCGGTCTGGTTATTATCAGCACTATGGCCAACATAAATCCAAATACGAAAGCAAATATCATGGTAAATGTCAGCATGTACATCGTATCTATAATAGATGGCCCTATAATTCCATTAAAGTATCTCCACCATTTTTCCCAAAACTCCACATTCAACATCTTTATTTCCTCCACTTTTATATTCTGTATCTTTTGTCCCTATTTCGTCTATGCGTTTCCACAATACTTCGTTCGCGTCTAAAAAAGACGTTATCTTTTTTAGCTCCTCATCCTTTATGTTTATAATAAGACTTCCCATCATGCTATCCCTGAACTGCTCCATTTCCCCACCAAGTACCATAAAATCCAAATCTGTCTCTCTCGCCATTTTCGTTATAATTGAGCGTTCAGTATATCTTTGAGACATCAAAATGCGTAAATTGACCCCTTTTCTTGGCAACATCCACTCTTTGACACCTGTTAGATTCTTCAAGGCTTGAGGCTGTCTTAAAAATATATCGCTAACCTTTCCACTTTCCACGATTTTTCCCTCTTCTAAAATCGAAATCTCTTGGCATAATTTACGCAATACAGACATTTGATGTGTGACCACAACAATTGTAATGCCTGTCTGACGATTAATTTCATTAAGCAATGAAATAATAGATTGTGCGGTCTTGGGATCTAATGCCGAAGTTGCCTCATCACATAACAACACCTTCGGATTCATAGCAATTGCACGCGCAATTGCAACTCTCTGCTTTTGGCCTCCTGAAAGTTCAGTGGATTTGGAAAAGATTTTGTCAGATATTCCAACCATATCCAGCAAATCTTTTATTCTCTTATCTATATGTTTTTTGTCATATCTCCACCACTTCATCGGAAGAGCAATATTTTCATATACCGTCATCCTGTTCAAAAGTGAAAAATTTTGAAATACCATACCTATATTTTTTTTAAATTCCCTCGCATCATTTACTGAAAGATCTTTAACTTCCACCCCGTCTACTTTTAAGCTTCCTTTGTCATAAGTCTCAAGTCCATTTATACATCTAAGCAATGTGGACTTCCCTGCTCCACTCCGTCCAACCAGCCCATATATACTCCCTCGTTGTATATTCAAATTAATGTCATCTAAAACTTCCAAGCTCCCAAAACTTCTCTTTAAACGGCTGATTTCTATCATATTTTCCTCCCCAATAAAACAAAAGTGGCGTATAAAGGCCACTCTTGTAGTTTACTGCTTATTTATAATTTCTATTTATCATAAAGAATGATTGTGCCCTTAAAAAGCTCGTCAAAAGTAGCTTTCATTTCGTCACTCTGCATAAGTTCCATTGCATCCTTTACCCATTCCTGATCTGAATTTTTCTCATCTATGGTTAAGCTTACCGCCTGATTAACTGCAGTTTCATCCTCTGCAATAAATTCATTTGGATCAAAACCAGCCTGTAGTATTCTAGTCGCTGGACAAATAACTGCATCTACATCATTGATTATTCTTGCCGTTGTTGATATTTCCGTCTCCACAAATTCAATGTTTTTGGAGTTTTCTATAATATCTAACGTATTGTAAAAAGCATCTTGCTTTTCGCCCAGTTTGATCAAGCCTATTCGTTCCAGCATCTGTAAGCTTTTTTCCACATTCGTAGGGTCATTTGGATATCCTATTTTTGCATTATCTGGCAGTTCATCAACGCTTTTGTATTTTGTCGAATACATAGCAGTACGATAATATGCTAATAGGGGTTCTGGCATAACCAGTTTGCTTCCATTTTCTTCGTTAAATGTTTTAATCCAAGGAAGATGGTTGTGCATGAATCCATCAATATCTCCGTCTTTTGCCGCAATTGCCGCCATATTGTTTGCATCAAACAATACTACTTTAGCCTCATACCCTTTTTCATTAAGTTTTTCTGCTAAAATTTGCATGTATGCCTCCAAACTCGACATGCAGCCCAGTTTAATTTCTTTTTTATCCTGCGTAGATACATCTCCACTGCTGTTCGCATCATTAGAGTTACCACAAGCCGCCATAGAAAATACTATAATGCCTACTAATAAAAGTGATATTAATTTTTTCATTTTGTATAATCTCCCTCTCTTTTCGTTTTTATATTTGCATTTTTACACTTCATTAAGTATATCTGCTCATTTTTCATAAATCAAATCGAATTTACCTATATGTTCATATAGTAATATAGATAAATTCGATTCGTTTTTTTATTTAACTTTTTATTACGACTCACAAAATGCTCAGATAGCCGTTCCTAGTAACCCTGGCAATTTAAATAAAGATTTGATCATATTGGAAAAGTCAGGATTGATAACCCTTCTTGATGATTCTAGTGATTTAATAACTTGCTACTAAATAAAAATCCGAAAGCTCTCCTCGCTTTCGGATTTTTATAGGCAATTATTTTATTGGCAATTATTTGATGGTTTTGCATCTTTGTTTATATCTGACCAAGCATGTCCACTATGGCCTGCTCGGAAAGCTCTCTTTCAAGCTTTGAGTGAATCTGTCCCTCGCTTACTGTAACTACCGAAGGGAACACATCTATTCCAAGTCTGTTCGCCATGCCCTTTGACTTGTACACATCTATTCTCGAAACCGCAAGCTCCCTTTGAGCCTCTGCTTCTATCTTCTCTATGACGCTCAAGAACTTTCTCGAATCTTCGTCTATCGCATTGTAAAGATATACAAGGCCCGGCTTTTCACTTTGCATTATAAGCTCATTAAACGCCTCTTCCTCAGCTATGAACTTCTCAGCCGCAAATCCAGCTATAGCTCCGTCTCCAACAGCTGTCGCAACCTGCTTCAGCCACTTGTCCCTCACATCCCCGACTGCATAGACGCCGCTTACATTTGTCTCCATTTTATCGTTTGTAGGCACGTATCCCCTGTCTGTAAGGTCGACCTGGCCCTCGAAAATCTCTGTGTTCGGAATATATCCTATGAACTCGAAACAATTGTCGCAGCTTACAGGTATCAAATCTCCCGTTTTAACGTTCTTAAGAACCACTGCTTCAAGATGGCTCTCGCCTTCAAAACTATCTACAACTGTATTCCACACGAAGTTCATCTTTGGATTTGCAAGCGCAGCCTCTCTTGCTATCTCGTTGCAGTCCATCTTTCCTTCGTCGTGCATTACCGAAACAGTCACCTTGTCTGCAAATTTTGTAAGGAACATGCCTTCCTCTATTGCCGCGTCGCCGCTTCCTATAACTACGACGTGCTTTCCTGTATTTGCCGCTGCGTCGCATGTCGCACAGAATGATATCCCCTTGTCGAAAAGGAAGTTCTCTTCGTCTTTTGCTCCTGTTATTCTCGGTCTTCCTCCCGTAGCTATAACTACGACCTTGGCCTCGAATATGTTTCTGAATGTCTCAACTTTTTTCACGTCTCCCGAAAGGTCTACAGACTGTACGGCAGTAAGCTTGAACTTCACTCCCATTTTTTCAGCCTGCTTTTTCATAAGGTTTGTTATATCCTCGCCCTTTGGGCTTTCGCAAAAGCCAGGGTAGTTTTCTATTTCATTTGTATAGGTTGCAAGCCCTCCTACGAGGCCTTTTTCTATTATAAGCGTCTTGAGTCTTGCTCTTCCTGCATATATCGCAGCTGTAAGTCCTCCCGGACCCGCTCCTATGACTACAACGTCATATTGTTCAACCTTTTTTTCCCTAGCCAAATCCATCCCTCCAAATTGAAATCCCCAAGATTTTATAAATATCAGTCAAACCGCTGGTTATTTTATTACATAAAGTATTTCACAAGGAGCTTGCTTCCTACAACTGCACCTCCGAACATGCCTACAGCAAACACCCATCCCGAAAGAGAAAGTGATGATATCCCGCTGTAAAGCGCTCCTATGTTGCATCCGTAAGCTATCCTCGCCCCGTATCCCATTAGAAGTCCTCCAAGGACAGCAGCGGCAATTTGCTTTTTGTTTTTTATCTTTTTTACCTTGAACTGAGACGCCATGAATGTCGCAAGAAGAGCTCCGGATATTATCCCAAGATTTCTCATACTTCCCGCATGGTTTAGTATTCCAGCGCTAAGCTTCGCCTGGGCTCCCTGGCTGCTGTAGTAATACCACTTGTCTACAGAACCTCCAAAGGCCGTGTATATCCACGCCCCCCAGTCGGCAAACACGCCTGACACTCCCCATGGATTTCCTGTGACAGCAAGAGTCACTATCTGGAACACCGAAAGGAGAACCGCCCCCATAACATAGGAATATGGATTCTTGAACCAGCTCTTATAAAAGTCGTTTTCCTTTACCCTGTCAAAGAATTTCTTTTTACCTTCCAAGGCTGCACCTCCATGCTAAAGGCGTAAAAGCCTTATTTAGTCTTTTCTATTATTATTTCCCACTCGCCGTCATCCACTTCTTCTACTTCAACGTTGTGGCCTTCTTTTCTCGCCCACTCAGGTATGTTCTTCATAGCACAGCTGTGGTCTATTTGTGCTATTACCACGTCTCCAACATTAACTTCCCCAATCTTGTTTTGAATCTTTACAAGCGGCACCGGGCACGCTTCTCCAAGGCAATCTATTACTATCTCTTCCATTTTTTCTACCTCCGTTTGATATTTTTTATCGCTCTGCATTATGCATTTTTATTTAGTCTTTTCTATTATTATCTCCCACTCGCCGTCGTCTACTTCTTCTACTTCAACATTGTGGCCTTCTTTTCTCGCCCATTCAGGTATGTTCTTCATCGCACAGCTGTGGTCTATTTGCGCTATTACAACGTCTCCAACATTAACTTCCCCAATCTTGTTTTGAATCTTTACAAGCGGCACCGGGCACGCTTCTCCAAGGCAATCTATTACTATCTCTTCCATTTTTTCTACCTCCGTTTGATGTTTTTATAAATCCGTTTTACAAATCAATCTGCTTTTTAATTTGTATTGTCTATCCAATTACTACTGCTCGAGTTTTTTCTTTTCATATCTTTCAGCAGCTACATAAAGCAGCGCTATTACCGCAAGCTGAACTACGACAGCTCCCATCCATCCGAATACGTCCGGAAGGAAAACCGCTTTTCCTTTTGACATGAAGTGGTATTTCCACCATCCAAAATCATGTGCTCCCCAAAGCGATCCTATTACGAAAAATACAAGCGAAAGCACCTGCATGTGGAAGCCTTCTCCAACCCTCATCAGTGTTCCAGAAGCGCATCCTCCCGCTATTACCATTCCTATTCCAAATATGAATGCTCCTATTACTGTTGCAAAGCTTATAGGAACAACATAGCTCATTCCCGGAATCGGAAGGCCCTTTACATGTGCCCCGTATTTTATAGCTGTAAATCCTATTGTGGTTATGGCGAATGCTATGAGTACAGCCCTTGTAAGGGTAGTTCCCCCTGTAAGGTAAGGGTCTCTCATTGATGCCGTAAAGCAGAATCTCGCCCTTTGAAGTATGAACCCGAAACAGTTTCCCGTAACCCAGAAGAATCCGAGCATTGGATTCACGGCGGCAATTGCAATTCCTATCGCTATGACTGCAACGAAAACTCCGACTCCGACAGGAATCTGGTTTTTCTTAGGCTTTCTCCTCGAAGAAGCCCTTGAACTTCTTCTTGCAGATGTTCTCGAAGAAGCTCCTTCAGACGAAGCAGCCTGTACATTTTCAGCCATCTAATCACTCTCCTCGTGAAGATTATTACAATGTCTAGTTGTGACGCATTTAACAATTTCCCAATATCATAATATCATATTCCCATATTGATTACTTATCTCAAAACGTGATACTACATTGCAAATTGTAATAACGTTTTCACAAACCCCGTAATGTTAAATAGGTGTCAATATTGTATAATTACCATACGGGCAGTTTATAATTTATTTCAACAAGCACTCAAACTCCATATGCAATTGTTACTACATTCGGAGTTTAATGTTATAATTGGGCATGAATTCATATATTTTACATGTATATTTCAGCTTGGTAAAACTACACTTGAAGGGAGAACTGACATGCATATAGAGTCATTTGAATTTTTCATGAAAGTTGTGGATGCAAAGAGCATATCCAAAGTGTCCAGCCAGTCACATATTTCACAATCCGCTTTAAGTCAGCTCATACAAAAAATGGAGGACTATCTGGGTTATGAACTTTTAAAGAGGAGCAACAAGGGCGTTGAAATGACGGAAATGGGAAAAGTTGTCTATGAACATGCTTCTGTAATGTCAAGAACTTTTGACAAGATGAAGCTCAACCTGGAAAACCTTGAAAACAAGCAGACCTGCGTACTTATAAACGGACCGTGGTCCCTTGTGAACTATTCCCTTCCCTGCATAATATTCCAGCTCAAAAAGAAATTTCCAAGCTACATGTATGAATTGGCTTCAAGCCCGACAGCCGAGACAATAATAGACATAGAAAACGGAATTTGCGACTTTGGAATAACATACGGCAAGCCCTCAAAAAAAGGATATCTTGTGGAGAGCCTAGGACATGAAAAGATAGTGCTCGTCGCCTCAAACGTATATAAAATACCAGATTCGATAACAATAGAAGATCTTTTGAAGTACGACCTCATAATGCTCAAGGACCAAATGCAAATATTCGACAGGCTTTCTGAAAAGCTGAGCGAAAAGAAACTCAGCTCAAGGGATCTCAATATACTTTTCAACATAGATTCAATAGGGGCTGTCAAAGCTTCAGTACACAATGGTTTCGGGGTATCGTTCCTGCCCTATATGTCAGTCAAGAAGGAAATTTACGAAAAAAAATTCAGGCTGATAGAAATAGATGATTTCAGCCTGAACAATGAAATATATCTCGTTAGCAAAAAGCTCGACAAGGTCAGCAAATCCGCGAGGGACTCAATAAAACACTTCATGGAGCTCGGCCCCAAGGCCTTTTGCTAAAGCTTGGTTATGTTTATCTCCCATACTCCGTTCATTACCTCTTCGCTGCAGACCCTGCAGTTGATTTTTGAATAGTGGTTGACTATGGACTCGTTCACGCAGCTGTGGTCTGTAACCGCGAGTATGGTATCGTTTTTTTCTATTTCAGAGTATGCCTTTTTCACCTTCAAAAGAGGTATCGGGCAAAACTCGCCGAAGCAGTCGATTTTAACCATTTGAAAGCCTCCTGTCCGAATGGGTTCTTTTAATATCATTTTAACACAAGAGATTGAATAAAATGTAAATTTTCAAGAATTTCAGTCTAAAACAAATCTGGAAATAGAAGGTGCTTTTAGCGATGCAAATACAGTTTCACTCAATATGCTCCGGAGAAACCGAGGTAGAATATGTAACCGACGCGATACGCTCTGGAAACATTTCTTCTGACGGAAAATATACTCAGCTCGCAAAAAAAATGATAAGAGACATCACCCGCTGCAAGGACATAATAATGACAGGCTCTGCGACCCACGCCCTCGAGCTTGCCGCAGAGGCCTGTGGAATTTCGCATGGGGATGAGGTCATAATGCCCTCATACGCATTCCCCTCGACCGCAAATTCAGTCTTGCTCAGAGGTGCTGTCCCCGTTTTTTGCAATGTGTCAAGCGACAACTTAGGCATAGATCCAGAAAGCATAAAGCGGCTCATCACACCCCGCACAAAAGCAATAATGCCCGTGCACTACTCGGGCGTGCCCTGCAACATGGATTCAATAATGGAAATCGCCTCAAGATTCGACCTGAAAGTCATAGAGGATGCCGCCCAGGGAATAGGCTCTTACTACAACGGAAAGCACCTTGGCAGCATAGGCGATTTCGGGGTGATAAGCTTTCATTCAACCAAGAACATAGGCTGCGGAGAAGGGGGAGCCCTTCTTATAAATTCAAATGACGATTCAGCGCTCAAAACAGCCCTTTCATTTCGCGACAAGGGCACAAACAGGGCTGAGTTTTTAGATGGCAAGGCTGACAGGTACAAGTGGATTTCAAGGGGCTCCAATTTCTCGCCATGCGAAATGTCAATGGCATTCCTTTGCGCACAGATCGAAAGGCTCGAGCAGGTAAATTCGTCAAGGAAGGAATTGTTCCAGTTTTACAAAAATTCCCTGGTCCCGTATGTCCCCTCCAAGATAAGGATGATTTCGCCTGGCTCCCCAAATGGATGCTCTGTGAATCACCATATATTTTATATTGTAATGCAAAGCGAGCAGGACAGCCTTATGATTCAGGGCTTCCTGAAAGAGCGGGGAATAGATGTGAGAACCCATTTCGAGTCCCTGCACGAGAGCCCCATGGGCAAATCGCTTGGATATGAAAGCGGCGACTTCCCTTTCGAAAGCCTTCTTTCAAAGACTCTTATACGGCTTCCGCTTCACCAGGGCATTACGGAAAGTGACGCTTTGTTTGTAATCAAATCGCTTATACATGGATTGGAGATGTTGTGATGCTTATATCCATAGTGGTTCCCGTATACAACAGCAGCGATTCGCTGGTGCGCCTTGTGGCAGAAATTGAAAACGCCCTTTCAGGCCATGACTTCGAGATCATATTCGTGGACGACTCAAGCCAAGACGACAGCTTTGAAGTGCTCAAAGAGCTTTGCAGCAGCTCAAAAAAAATACGCGCCATAAGGCTTTCCAGAAATTACGGGCAGCAAAACGCGCTGCTGTGCGGCATAAGGCATTCAGGCGGAGACTTCGTCGTTACAATGGACGATGACCTGCAGCACGATCCCGCATATATAAAAGACATGCTCTCGTGCATTCAAAAAGGGTACGACTGCATATACGCCGTTTCGAAAGTGCAAAAACAGTCGCTTTACAGAAAAGCAGGCTCAAAGCTCACAGGGCTTTTTTTCAGGGCGGCTTTCAACCTTCCCAAGGGCGCAAAGGTCAGTAGCTTTCGCATGATGACGCGCGATGCCGCCTCAAAGACCGGCCAGTGCACAGAATCATTCGTATACATATCCGCGGTGATGCTGAGATTTACGAAAAACATACTCTGCATTGAAACAGCCCACAGGCAAAGGGTTTATGGAAGCTCCAACTACAGCTTCAAAAAGCTTTTCATGCTTTTTGCAAAGCTCGCAATTTACTATGTCGACATATTCCCGTTCACCCTGCTTAAATCTGCCCTGCCTGACAGGGAGCAATATAAAATAGAAAGCGTTTTGGGCTTCAATACCGCATGCGGCGATGCTTTAGAAAAATCCAAATCTCGAAGGGTGGTGTAGCGATGAAACTAATGATAGTAGGGGCCGGCCCCCTCCAGGTAAACGCAATAAAAAGAGCCCGGGACATGGGAATATCTGTTGTGGCTTCAGATTACAGGCCGGATTCCATAGGAAAAAGCCACTCCGATTTTTGCGTGCTTGCCGATGCGTTTGATGCGGCTGCAACGACGGATGCTGCCAGATCATTCGCCGTAGACGGAATAATGACAGTCGGCACCGACCAGCCCGTGCTTACAGTGGCGAAGGCGTCGCAGGCCCTGGGCCTTGCCTGTCCATGGACTGTGGATACAGCACTTCTTGCCACGAATAAAAAGCATATGAAAAACAGGTTTGAAGAATGCAGCATACCATCTGTGCCTTTTAGAATAATCGGACGCGGCTTTTCCGATGAAGAGCTTGACGGGCTGCGCACTCCCCTTGTGGTAAAGCCGCTCGACAGCCAGGGGCAAAGGGGTATATTCAAGCTCCAGCGCAAAGAGCAGGTCAGGGAAATGTTTGAGCACGTCATAAAACATTCAAGGGCAGACGAGATAATAGTTGAGGAGTACTATGAAAGCAGCGAAGTCACTGTCAGCGGCTGGGCCCTCAACGGCAAGGCCCATGTTCTTACGATAACCGACAGGGTGTGCTTTGAGGACGAGAACAAGATAGGAATATGCACATCACATGAGTTCCCTTCCATGCACATGAAAAGCTTCGGGGATGAAATAATAGAAATCACCCAGGACATAGTGGACGGCTTTGGAATCAAAAACGGCCCGCTCTATTTCCAAATGCTCATAGGCGCAAAGGGCGTAAAGGTGAACGAAATAGCCTGCAGAATAGGCGGCGCATACGAGGACATTTCAATACCCCTTATAACCGGCGTGGACATACTGGGCCTTAACATAGACATATCACTTGGAAAATCACCCGACTACTCGGCTCTTTTAAGCTATGACATTAAAAGCTGTGCCAAAAAGATGTCCGTGCAGCTTTTCTTTGCAAAGCCGGGGAAAATAGAGTCCCTAACCCATTTGGATGAAGTGCTCTCGCTTGATGGAGTATGCTTTGCAGGGTACAATTTTTCAAAGGGAGATGTGGTGCCTTCAATACAAAACGCCACACAGAGGGCAGGCTTTGCAGGTGTGCTGGCAGATGACGAAAAAAGCTTAAGCTCAAGGCTTGAAGCCCTTTACGAGAGCATGAGCTTTACAGACAACTTTGGAGACGAGCTCATACTTCGCGGAAAATCCAGACATCACAAATAAAGCTTCGAAAGGAGAGAAAGGGCGGTAATGCGCCCGCATTTTATGAAAAAATATATTTCTGTTTTAATTGCAATTATGTTATCCATTTCTTCAATAGGCTGCAGCGACTCGGGAAAAAGCGCTACCCCAAAAAGCGTAAAGATTGCGCAGCAGTACGGAATAGCATACGCTCCGATTGAGATAATGAAGGAAAAGGGATTTTTGGAAAACGAACTCGAAGGATACTCCGTAGAGTGGGTTAAACTCGGCAATACGGCATCAATAAGGGAAGCCGCGATATCGGGCAATATAGACGTCGCATTCATGGGGATACCCCCATTTTTGATAAGCATCGACAATGGAATGGACTGGAAGCTTTTCAGCGGACTTTCAAAAGCTCCCCTAGGACTCGTTTCAAATGACGAGCGCATAAAAAATCTTTCAGACTTTAATCAGGAAGACAAGATAGCCCTTCCCCAGCCGGGAAGCATTCAGCACATACTTTTGTCGATGGCTTGCGAGAAGGAGCTTTCAAACGCAAATGCCCTGGACAACAACCTCGTAACTCTCAACCATCCCGACGGCATGAGCGCGCTCATGTCAAAAGAATCCGTAAAAGCTCACTTCACTTCGCCTCCATTCGTATTCCAGGAGCTCGAAGATGAAGGCAACCACCTTGTAATAAGCGGAGCACAGGCCATGGGCGGCGAGTTCACATTCATAGCTGCGGCTGCGACAAAACAGTTTTACGAAGGCGACAGCGCAGCATACAAGGCTCTGAAGGCGGCACTTTCAAAATCCATAGACTACATGAATTCAAACAGGGACAAATCAGCGAAAATTCTTTCAAAGGCTTACGGCATAAGCCCGGAGAAACTGTCGGAGTACCTCTCCCATGAGGAAATGGAATATTCTCAGGAGATAGACGGCATAGAAAAATTCTCGGACTTCATGAAAAGAAGCGGCTATATAAAAAGCAGCTACTCGAAACAAGAAGTGATGTGGCCCGAGCATGCAGAGTAGAAAAAGCGGCATATTCAAAAAAGCTTTTTTCATAGCAATAGTTTGCATAATATGGCAGATGGTCGCACTAAGCGGAGCGTACCCTGCAATGCTTTTTCCTCCAATAGTCGAAATAGCCCGCAGCGGGTATGATGCTACAATAAGCGGGGAGCTGCCCAGGCAGCTCTTCTTTTCCCTTGTGATAATATCAAAGGGAATAGCCCTAGGATCGGCCCTTTCAATAGCGCTTCTTTGTGTCTCAAAGACATCGGCGCTTGCAAGGGATATTGTGGACACTCTAATTTCAGTGCTCCACCCCCTTCCTGGAATCGCTGTATTGCCCCTTGTTATTCTGTGGCTTGGCGTCGGGGAGAATTCTGTACTGTTTGTAATAGTCCACTCCGTTCTTTGGCCCATGCTCACAAACATAATGAGCGGTGTCGACTCCATTTCGCCAGTGTACATCCAGACTGGAGAAAACTACGGCTTCACGCCCTTTGAAATGCTTCGCGAAGTTTACATCCCAGCGTCAATGCCCAGCATAATATCGGGTCTTAGGATATCTTGGGCCAGGTCGTGGAGGGCGCTTATAAGCTCTGAAATGGTCTTCGGGGCCATAGGCTCCACTGGAGGCATAGGCTGGTTCATATTCCAAAAAAGGGTCTTCATGGACACCAGCGGAATGTATGCGGGGCTGTTTTTAATAATAATAGTGGGCGTTTTAATTGAAGACATTGTCTTTTTTGCCCTTGAAAAACGCACAGTTGAAAAGTGGGGTATGAAGTCATGATAAAGCTATCAAGCATAAACAAGTCATATTCAAACCATCAGGTGCTGAAAAATGTGAACATTGAAATAGGCAGGGGTGAATTCACTGTTATAGTCGGAAAATCCGGCTGCGGAAAATCCACTCTTTTAAAGATACTCGGCTCATTCGAAAAGCCGGACAGCGGCGAGCTTCTCATGAGCGGCAATGTCTTACGGCGCCCGTCAATTGACAGGATTATGGTATTTCAGGACTTTTCACAGCTTTTTCCCTGGAAAAGCATAATAGAAAATGTCCTCACGCCTCTAAAAAAGAAACATCCGAGACTTTCGGCGGGCGAGCTTTCAAGCCGAGCCAGCCAAATGCTATCGCTTGTGGGGCTTGAAGGCTATTCCGCCTACCATCCACACCAGCTATCCGGAGGCATGAAGCAGCGCGCCGCAATAGCAAGGGCCATGGTGACAAATCCCGATGTCCTTCTCATGGACGAGCCGTTTGCAAGCCTTGACGCCATTTCAAGGGAGGAGCTTCAAAAACTCACGCTCTCAATTTGGGAAAAATACAGTGCAACCATAGTATTCATAACACATGACATTTCAGAAGCTGTCCTGCTGTCTACCCAAATACTCCTTATGGACACCGCCGGCGGCATACAGCGCATTGAAAACCCCCTTTCGCTCGATGAAAAAAATCCGGATACGCAGGCGTTCATACTTTTCAAAAAAAAGATAGCCGGCCTCATAAAATAGGCCGGCTATTTCACCTTGTATATCCAAACCTGCCAGTTGTTTTCCCCTACATATTCGGCTATGCGGCTTCCGTACGTTCTGTCCGTAAACGAATGCACCAATGCGCATCTGGTCTCCACAAAGTCCTTTAGCTCTTCGTGATAATACCCTGGATCGCCATAAAACGCATCCCACATGGGCGAGGTCTGGCTTATATAGTCAAGCTCCTCAAGATATATTATGTATTCAATTCCCCTGCTTTCCATGTACTCCTGCACGCTTATTCCATCTTTTTTGGCATAGTAGAGATTCCTGTAGTCCAAAAGCTTTCCATTTTCGAAAAAATACTCCGCATTGAGATTCCCGAAAGTCATGCTGTCCGGCTCTATGGCCGTTCCTATTTCCTGAATGTAGTCTCCGTATGAATACTCCATATAGGGCATTACCTGCCCGTAGGAGTGGACAATCTGAAGAGCCAAAAGAACTGATACGACAAAGCTCACAGCTGGTTTTCCCGCTCTCAGGCTGTTCTTCGCCAGCTTCAAAAGCACTGCAAGCATAAGGTACATTACCGGAAATATCAGCACTATGCTCGTCTGGTTGTACCTGCCTATTATGACATAGCCGATGTTTATTCCCACGGCCATAAGCACAAGCCTTGATATTTGCGGTGAGTTCTCGCTTTTAAGCGCCACCGCCAACAGCGACAAGGCAAATATCAGTATGAACGCCACGAAGTGAAACCTTATATCCGGCGTATAGTATGTTCCGCTTCTCATTTCGTACAGCTTCGAGTAAAACGGAGCTATCCCAGCAACCTTTGAAATGATCGAATCGCCCGCTCCAAGTGTTTCCCCGTATGCAGAATAGTCTGATACGAAATTCATATTCAATATGAAGCTTGTGACCACAAATATGGAGGCTGCCGCCCCGGTGGCCGATATGAAAGCCAGCATCTGAGAGATTCTCAGCCTCTTTGCCATTACATCGTATGTGTACAAAATACCCATCGAAACTGCCAGTATGAAGCTGTTGGGGTGAATCCCCGCTCCCATTCCGCAGATCAAGCCTCCGACAACATGCATTCTCAGCCTACGTTCCTCACTTTTTTCAAGAGACCTGAAATAGACATATAAAAGGCATATCTGGATTGCCACAATGACTATCTCCTGCCTTGCGAATCCGCTTGCATATGTAAACTGTATGTCAGCCCCCATAAGTGCCGCCACAAAAACCGCAAGTATCCTGTCTCCCGTGACAAGTCTGCAAGCCCTGTAGAATGCATATATTGAAAATGCGCCAAATATTATAGAGAGCATCCTGAAGCTGAATATGCTGTAGCCCATGAGCTTTAAAAATGGCATTTGCATTATGTGAAATATCACCTTTATGGCATGCGGCTTTCTCGGATACGTATCAAAAAACGTCTCCGTGACACCCATGCTGCCGCTTTGAAGCATGTTTCTTGTAAGTCCGCTAAGCCACGGCTCGTCTGAGTGCACAAACGGAAAATGATCAGCCATAAGAACATGGCCCATAAAAAAAACAAATATATAACAAAGAAGAATATAATTTTTTTCAATTAAAAGTTTTTTCAATCTGTTCATGCCAAAATCCCAGCCTCCTCCGATCAACCCTTTGCCTTTGATTTTAACCCAATAAACCAAGTGTTTAAAGTGTATTTTTCCATATGATTCATCAGTTATTCAGATAGTATATCAGTTTTTCTGATATCTATTCACGGTTATAATGATATATAATGAAAGCGTTAACATTGATGATTGTTTAACAATTGGCGTGCTTGGCAATTTCCCGATTACAAGCAGCATAAAGTATTTAACAATTCCCTCTATAATTTATTCAAGGAGGTCCCAAATGAACACAAGAGGCATCACAGTCAAAAAAAGCCTTATGGCCCTTGTGCTTACATTCACCATGTTAATGGCGGCTGCATGTGCAAATGCCACACAGTATTCTGAATCTGAAGACATAGTTGAATCAGGCGCAGTTTTGGAACTCATGAAAAGCAGCGGCTACGTGCTGGTCGACGCAAGAGCCGGAAAAGACTACAGAAAAGGCCACATAGAAGGTGCTATAAGCATACCGGACTCCAGTTTCGTGTCAAACAGTCCTGTTAAGAATATGGCTCCTTCAAAAGATGAGTTTGAAAAGCTAATGTCCCAAAAGGGCATAAAAAATTCAGACGCGGTTTTAATATATGATGACAGCATGGGGGTTAACGCATCAAGGCTTTGGTGGACAATGAAGCTTTACGGACATAAGAACGTAAAAGTTGTAAACGGCGGAGCAAAAGCACTTTTAAGCGAAGGTCTTGCCGTAACCGCTAAATCGCCTGCGACTTCGCAGACAGACTATTCCGTATCCGAAATGGACAAGAACATAATAGCCAGCATAGGCGAGGTCGAGTCCGCATGTACAAATCCTTCTGAAAACACAGTCATTCTCGACGTAAGAACGAGTGCAGAATACAATGCAGGTCACATACCTGGAGCAATTCTATATCCGCATGAAAACAACGTGTATTCCGACGGCACATTCAAGTCCGCAAGGGATATATACCTTGACTATTCGGATCTTGGAATAGAAAAAGACAGTAACGTGATACTATACTGCAAATCCTCTTTCAGGGCCGCGCAGACAATGCTTCTGTTGAAGCAGGCTGGTTTCGAAAACTTAAAGGTTTATGACGGAGCATATCTTGAGTGGAGTGCAAAGGGAATGCCTGTTGAATCACCTTCAGGCGCACCCGTATCCTCTCAGGACGCTTCTTAAGCACATATAAAAAATAATTAGGAGGAAACCAAATGAAAAAGCTATTGTCACTACTGATCATCCTTATCCTTTCAATCAGCATGGCTGCATGTGGAAGCCAGGAGGCCCCTGCAGAAGAAGCTCCAGCAATGGAAGCACAAGATCAGGCAAGCGCCGATTTTGACATGGAATCTGCCGTAAACGACTATTTTGCATCAATGCCTGACCACATATACAAGATAAATCAAAAGGAATTTGTAGAAATGGTTAAGGCCGGAGACGACATGGTTGTGCTTGACATAAGACAGCCTGACGTATATGGAAAATCGCACATAAAGGGCGCTGTAAACCTTCCTTGGGGAAGCGCTATATCAGACAACCTTTCAAAGATACCTCAGGACAAGCCCGTGTTCGTATACTGCTACAGCGGACAGACTGCCGGACAGGCCGTTGCTACTCTTAACATGGCGGGATTCGATGCAAGAAGCGTAAACTTAGGATGGGATCTTGGGATATCAAAAGTTGCAGGATATGAAGAGGCAACTGAAACTGAATCAAACGTACTTGCTGAAGACGTTACATCTATAGACCCTGCTCTTCAAGCCGCTCTTGACGAGTACTACGCTGGTCTTGCAGCTGTAAAGGGAACTGAGTATGCAAACTACAAGATATCTGAAAAAGACCTGAAAGCGAAAGTTGACGCTGAAGATGACAGCATATACATCCTTTCAATAAGAGATGCGGAAGACTTCGCAAAAGGACATATAAAGGGCGCTTCAAATATACCTTGGGGGGCTGGAATGGAAAAAGAGTTCTCAACTCTTCCAATGGACAAGAAAATAGTGGTTTACTGCTACACCGGACAGACTGCCGGACAGACAGTTGCAGGGCTTAAGCTACTAGGATATGACGCTGTTTCTCTTAACGGAGGAATGGGAATGGACGCTAACGCTCCAAGCGGATGGGCAAACAAGGGATACGAGGTTGTGCAATAAGATCTAATTTCATAAATATCCATCAAAAAAGCCGGAACAAAATGTTCCGGCTTTTTTGCAGTAATTTATACTCCTATTGATATACAGACCCGCTTTCCAATTGAAGTTCTTCGTCATATATAAAGTAAAATAGACAGCCCTATTGTCAGGCTGTCTGTTTTTTATGTTTTGGAAATTATTTGGGCTGTACACAAGACATTCTACATCCTTGAAACCTTGCTGAGAAACTTTGCAGTCCTTTCATTTTGGGGATTTTCAAATATCTCCTTGGGGCTGCCCTGTTCCACTATGTATCCGCCATCCATGAATATCACCCTGTCCGCAGCCTCTCTTGCAAAGCCCATCTCATGAGTCACTATTATCATGGTCATGTGGTTTTTGGCGAGCTCCTTTATTACATCAAGAACCTCCCCCACAAGCTCAGGGTCAAGAGCCGAAGTTGGCTCGTCAAAAAGGATTATGTCTGGGTTCACGGCCATGGCCCTGCCTATGCCGATCCTCTGCTGCTGCCCTCCCGAAAGCTGTGAAGGATAGCTGTCCCTCTTGTCCTCCAGCCCCACCTGCTGGAGTATTTTCATGCCTATTCTGTCTGCCTCTTCCCTTGGCATGTTCTTGACCACTGTAAGTGGCTCGGTTATATTTTGAATCGCCGTCTTGTTCTTGAAAAGGTTGTAGCTTTGAAAGACCATAGAGGTTCTCTTCCTGAGCTCATGTATGTCCTTTTTAGTGACGCTCTTTGCATCCACATCCAAGTCACCTATGCTTATCATCCCTGCATCCGGAGTCTCCAGGTAGTTCATGCACCTTAGCAGAGTCGACTTTCCCGTCCCCGACGGCCCTATTACTGCAACAACTTCGCCTTTCTCTATTTCAAGATCCACGCCTTTTAACACTTCAAGCTCTCCAAACCTCTTTTTCAAGTTTTCTATTTTTATCATTCCACTACTCCTAATACGCCGAGTTTAATTTTTGTTCGAGTTTCTTCTGGGCAAAACTCATTATTGAAATTATGCCCCAGTATATTATTATCACATCTGTGAAGGCTTCAAAAAACCTGTACGCGGCGGCCCCTTCCATTTGTGCTGTCGCCATTATCTCCGTAACCCCAAGCGCAAACGCCAGTGAAGATCCTTTTATTATGTCTATAAAATTGTTTGAAAGCGCTGGTACTGCAACCCTTGCAGCCTGTGGCAGAACAATCCTTCTCATCATCTGCAGGTATGTCATTCCGGAAGAAAGCGCAGCCTCTCTCTGACCGCTGTCTACCGATGATATGGCACCCCTTATTGTTTCGGCCATGTATGCCGATGCATTAAGGCTGAGCCCTATAACAGCAGCAGTAAATGCATCCATCCCCCTTAGGCTTGGAAAAATCTGAACCAAGCCAAAGTACAGGAAAAACAGCTGCGCTATAAGCGGAGTCCCCCTGAAAAATGAAACATATATCCTTGTAATTGGATATAAAATCTTAACCCTGGCCTGAACAACAAGTGCGATGACAGTTGCAACCATAAGGCCAAACATCAAAGAGAGCAGCGACATTGACAAAGTGACGTGCAAATATTTAAGCATCAATGGTATCAGGCCCAACGCAAATTTCAAACTGAAAACTTCCATCATTTTACCACCAATCACTCAATATATTATTTCTTAGTCGTATCAAGATCGAACCACTTTTGAGAAAACTCTGAAAGCGTTCCGTCTTCATGCATTTCCTTTATTACCTTGCTTATCTCCTCAGACATCTTCTTGCCCTCTTCAGTCTTTGCAAACGGATATGCGTTCACTTCCGATCCTATTTCAGTCTGAGCTCCCATTAGTTTAGCATCAAGGTTTCCATCTTTTATAACCGTCTGAGATTTTATAGCTCCCTGCCAGCATGCGTCAAGTCTTCCCGTTTCAACTTCCTTTTCGAGAGGTGTTCCATCATAGAACTTCATGTCAAGCCCAAGCTCGTACTCTTCATTAAGAGCCTTTAGAGTCTTTTCTCCGTTTCCACCAAGCCAAGCTCCCACTTTTTTACCCTTCATGTCTTCTATATTTGCATACGGACTGTCTTTTTTCACTATGAAATCGTATTTGCTGTAAGCGTAAGGCTGGGTGAAATTGTATTTTTCCTGTCTTTCCTTAGTTATAGACATTTGATGGGCAACAGTGTCAATCTGTCCCGCATCCAAAAGCCCAACAAGGCCGCTGAACTTTGATACCGTAAATTCAACCTTGTATCCTGCTCTTTTGCCTATTTCATTCCAAACGTCAACCTCGAATCCCTGAAGCTTGTCGTTTTCCTTGAAGCACCAAGGATTGTACGTGCCTCCAGTTCCAACTCTGATAACCTTTTCCTCATCCGCAGGTTGTTCATTCGCCGAAGAAGCCTTTGCAGAGTCCTCTGCATTGTTTGCGCCTCCGCACCCTACAAGCGAAGCCATGATCATAAACACACACATTAAAATTCCCATGATTTTCTTTTTCATTATAAAATTCTCCTTTCGTTTGTCCGTAAATTTCTAATTTACGGATTTTATTACATTTGCCCCATATTAATCCGGTGCCATCTATATATTATTTCAGCACTATTAATATGTCCAATAGAAAAAACAAATACATTTATGCTTTATTATGGAAAAACATTCGCGTTGCAGTCCTTTTCAATTTTCACCATCCATCTTTACAGCTTTCTGTAAGCAAATCAAATACATCTACAGTAACATTGTCTTTCATCCAAACACTCATTCGCATGCAATTGCATTTTGTTCACCTTTGCCGTCCTTCTATGGAAATATATATGATAAAATATCGTTACCAAATATACTCGGGGGTGGTATTTTGAATCAGCTTTCAAATATGGATTCATTAACTAGTTTTATAAATGCAAACAGCTTGTGCGTGGTGTACTTTTCAAACAGGCTTTGAGCTCCATGTGCAGACCTTTTGCCAAAGGTCAAAAAACTCGTGGAATCATATGATAATATGCCCATGGCGCTTGTCGAAACAAGCTCTCCAAACGAGATATCCGGCCAGCTTTTTGTATTTACAGCGCCCACTGTGATAATATTTGCAAACGGCAGCGAGATGATAAGGGAATCGAGGTTTGTAAGTATTGAATCCCTTAAATACAAAATGGACAGGCTTATTGAATTCATGGAATAACAGATCTCTCAACGCCTATCATTCCAACATTTTTTGCACTGGGGCTCCATTTGGGTTAAACTATCATTATATACTATCGATTCAGGAGGTTTTTTATGTATAATTTTAAAGATATGGTTGCAAACTACGCAAAGCTTGCAGTCGAGGTAGGAGTCAATATTCAAAAGGGCCAGACTCTTGTGGTAAACGCACCTATTGAATCCGCAGAGTTTGTAAGGCTTGTGGCACAGCATGCATACGACATGGGAGCCAAGAATGTTCACGTCGAGTGGAACGATGAAAAGCTGGGCCTTATAAAATATACGAGTGCGCCTGACGAGGCTTTCAAGGAATTCCCTATGTGGAAGGCCAACGGACTTGAGGAGATGGCAAAGGAAGGAGCCGCTTTTCTCACAATATATGCACAAGATCCTGAACTCTTAAAGGACGTGGATCCCGAGAGGATATCAACTGCCGCAAAGACAAGGTCTCAGGCCCTAAAGGCATACAGGGACTATATAATGGCAAGCAGGGTTTCATGGTCTATAGTGTCAATACCTACTGCCGGCTGGGCAAGAAAGGTGTTTTCAGGAATGTCACAAGACGAGGCTATTGCAAAGCTTTGGGAAAGCATATTCAAGATAGTCAGGATAGACAGCGAAGACCCTGTGGCTGAGTGGAAAAAGCACCTTGAAAATCTTGGAGAAAAGGTGGAATTCCTCAATGCCAAGAAATTCAAAAAGCTGCACTTCAAGTCAAGCGTTACAGACCTTCACGTCGAGCTTCCAAAAGGCCATATATGGGCAGGCGGAGGAGAGTTCAATCCAGACGGGGTGTACTTCGTGGCAAACATGCCTACGGAGGAGATATTCACAATGCCTCTCAAGACAGGTGTGAACGGCCACGTAAAAAGCACTAAGCCTCTAAACTACGGAGGAAACCTCATAGACGACTTCGAGCTTACGTTCAAGGACGGGAAAGTCGTGGACTTTACGGCTTCAAAGGGATATGAAATCCTTAAAAAGCTAATAGAGACGGACGAGGGTTCTTGCTATCTTGGAGAGGTGGCCCTTGTGCCTTACGACTCTCCTATATCAAATATGGACACCGTGTTTTTCAACACGCTTTTTGACGAAAACGCATCATGCCACCTTGCATTTGGAATGGCATACCCGACATGCGTAGAAGGCGGAGATTCAATGAGCGAGCAAGAGCTTGAAAAGGCAGGCGCCAACAAGTCTCTTGTTCACGAAGATTTCATGATAGGCTCTTCTGACATGGACATAACCGGTGAAACTGAATCCGGAGAGACAGTGCCTGTATTCAAAAATGGAAACTGGGCGTTTTAAACGCATGTGATATATAAACCTGCCGGACGTCTTACGCCTTGAAGCTGTCAATAGCTTATACAGCCTGTTAGCCGGGAAACTTTGAAACTCGCGAGCTCAAACAGTCAAAGCTTCCATCGGCTCTCATGCGATATTTCGCTGGACAGCTTTTGCAAAGCTCCAGAAAACCGGACCGGTTCATACAATGCACATGCCTTCTTATTGAATTTGATATTTATCCGAAAGTATATAAGACGGGCCTTTGCCTGGCCCGTCTTTTTGCTATTCTTATTCTGTGAAATTGTCACTCAATTTCTTTAGAAGCCTCAGGAACGTCTCCTTCTCCTCATCTGAAAAATTCCTGTATGCCGTATCACGGACATCGCTTGAAATTTCATTATATTTCGACTCGATCCGCCTTCCCTTTTCGGTGAGCCTTATATACGTTACTCTCTTGTCATTTTGCGACTTTTCCTTTTCAACATATCCAAGCTTTAAAAGCTTGTCCACGAGCGGAGTCACAGTGGACTTGTCCTTTCCTATTCTGTTTGCTATCTCCTTCATTGTAAGCATCCCGTCGTTTTCATAAAGTGCTGTGAGCACATTACCGTGTGACGGAATCAATTCTTTAAGCCCTTTTTCCGCAAGCTTTTTTTCTATAAATTTCACCATTTTTTTTCTGGTTTTGCTTATAAAATAAACTATGTATTTATCATTCATGATGTATTCTCCGTTCACATTTTGTATGGTTCGATTATACCCTTTCTGCGGTTTCAATGTCAATTTGCCTTAAAATAGTTTGACACAAAACTTTTTTATTGTTAATATGATTTTGTATCAAACTATTTTGCAAGTTTTCAAGGAGGAATTTCAATGGCAATAAAATTCAAGTCAATGCTTGTAAGCGAAAAGGAATCTGATAAATTTGAAATAGAAATAGTCGAAAGGGAGATTGACTCGCTTCCAGAGGGCGATATTCTCATAAACGTAAAATACTCTTCACTAAATTTCAAGGACGCACTTTCCGCTTCCGGAAACAGAGGAGTCACAAGAAACTATCCCCACACTCCCGGAATAGACGCCGCAGGTGTCGTTGTAGAAAGCAGCTCCGGCAGCTTCAGTCCCGGGGACAAGGTCATAGTCACTGGATTCGACCTTGGCATGAACACATCGGGAGGATTTTCGGAATATATAAGGGTTCCTTCCGGCTGGGCCATACGCCTTCCCGAGGAGCTGTCCATGAAAGAGAGCATGATGTTTGGAACATCGGGGCTTACGGCTGCACTTTCAGTATATAAGATTATAAGCTCTGGAATAACTCCAAAATCGGGTGACATACTCGTCACTGGAGCGACAGGGGGGGTTGGAAGCTGCGCAGTGGCCATACTTTCTAAATTGGGCTACACAGTTACTGCAGCCACTGGTAAAATGGAAGAAAGCGATACTCTAAAAGAGCTTGGCGCTTCTCATTTAGTGGACAGGCACAGCCTTGTAGAAGGGTCTGGAAAGCTTATTTTAAAGGGATTATGGGCAGGTGTTGTTGACACTGTTGGAGGCGATATGCTTTCAACAGCTCTCAAGTCATCCAAATACGGCGCAGTGGTCACATGCTGCGGCAATGTATCGGGTCATAGCTTCAACGCTTCGATATACCCTTTCATACTAAGAGGTATCACACTGTTTGGAATAGACTCCGTACAGTGTCCTATGGATTTGAGGACTCATATATGGGACATGCTTTCAAACGATTGGAAAAGCGATTCTCTTGAAAAATATACTGAGGAGGTATCACTTGAAGGACTTGAGCCCAAAATAGACCTGATTCTAAATGGAAAACTCAGCAAAAAAACAATAGTAAACCTCGAAATGTAAGGATGTGATTCATATGAAGTATGAGGGCGTAGTGTACAGGCCTCCAAGCGAATTTGACAGCCTGATAGTTCAAGCTACGATCGGCTGTCCTCACAACAGGTGCATATTCTGCAATATGTATAGCGACAGGAAGTTCAGGATAAGACCTGTCTCAGAGATAAAGGCCGACCTGGAAAAGGCCATGTCAAAATTCGGGGATTCCGTAAGAAAGATATTTTTCGCAGACGGCAACACCATACTGATGAAGACAGAAGAGCTTTTGGACATACTCCATTTTTGCAAAGATTCCTTTCCGAATCTAAAAAGCGTTACGATGTACGGCTCCGCTCAGTATATACTCCTCAAATCCCAGGAAGAGCTGAATTCGCTGAATGAAGCCGGCCTTTCAAGAATACACTCCGGAATGGAGTCGGGAGATGACGAAGTGCTAAATCTCATAGACAAGGGATATGACTCCGATCAGATGACAAAAGCGGGTAGAATGGTAAAATCCGCCGGAATAGAGCTGAGCGTTTATTTCCTTTGCGGAGTGGGAGGCAAAAAACTGTCACAGCAACACGCAGTAAACAGTGCAAAAGTAATAAATCTCATAAACCCGGATTTCATAAGACTCAGGACGCTTATGCCTTTTGAGGGTACACGCATATACGACATGTACAAGTCGGGGGAATTCAAGCTTTTAAATCCACATGAAGCACTTTCGGAAATAAGGCTTCTTATGGAACATTTAAACGTGGAAGGCTCGCAGTTTTTAAGCGACCACGTTTCCAATTACGAAAACATAACGGGAACCCTGCCCGGCGACAGGGAAGTTATGCTTAATGAGATAGACGAGGCACTCAGGCTCGATCCTTCTGAGTTTAGAAGCCCCGAAAGCGGTGTGCTTTAAACCTTACACTTAGCCCTAACGCGGGCTTGGAATCGAAAGTATTCTCTCGTATCAAGTCAAAAAAACGTGGACCGATTGGAATGTCCACGTTTTTTTGATTTCAGTTCTTTTATATATAAGATTTTGGGATTAACTCTTAATATCCATAACGGTTGTTTCAAAAACCATTTTCAGATCTTTTTGCTGACTTACATTAGAATAATGGCGTTTTAGTTCCTTTTGTCTCTTCATTTATATAAGTCTTTACCTCATCACTCATAAGCGCTTTTTCAACAGCTTCCGCCCATGCAGCATCTTCTTTTATTACAAGTACTATTCCCTCTTCCTGGTCAAATGCCAAAGCATTCTCAGAGTCCTTGCCTGCATTCCTTATAACATCAGCCATAGCTATTGACATGTCTGTGTCTTCCAGAGCATTTGCAAGGTTAAGCCTTTCCATTTCAATAAACTTAATATTGTGAGGGTTTTCAGTTATGTCAAGTACGTTTGGAACCTCAGCTCCGTCTTTAATCCCTATAAGTCCTGCTTTTTTCATAAGCTTAAGAGCAAGCGCTCTGTTTGTATTGTCGTTTGCTATTGCAACACTCATACCGTCTTTAATCTCAGACAGGTCATTTATCTTTTCCGAGTAAAGACCTATTTGGAATGCAAATACAGGCTCTCCATACGCCTTAAGTGATGTTCCTCTGTCCTTGTTGAAATTCTCCATGTAATCTACGTACTGATAGAAGTTTCCATCTATGCTCCCGTCGTTAACAGCCATGTTAGGCGTTATGGCATCGTCGAAAAGCTTAACTTCCATTTGATATTCCTCATTTGTTTCGTTGAAAACCTTTTGAGCCACTTCCAGTACGTCTTTTGAAATAACTGATGTTCCAATTGTTATAACCTGCTTGCCTTCCTCGGTTTGTTTTTGCTCTCCTGATTTTGCACCGCATCCCACAAGCGACACTACGCAAAACAGCGCACATAAAATGCTTATTAATCTTTTCTTGTTCACGTTAAAACTCCTCCTAAAAATTTTATTTTAATTTTTTATACAAAACATTGCCTGCAAACTGTATTATTCCAACCACTATCACAAGAAGAACCAAAGTGGTATACATTATCGTATCATTGAAGCTTTGATACCCATATGTAAGGCCGACCGCACCAAGGCCTCCGGCTCCAACGGCTCCTGCCATGGCAGTAAGTCCGAGTATTGTGATTGTGGCCAGTGTAAGGTTCAGGTTTATCGCCGGAACAGCTTCCTTGACCATCACCTTGAATATTATCTGCCAGTTCGACGCTCCAAATGACTTTGCCGCCTCTATAAGACTCGGGTTGACCTCCTTGAGGCTGCTTTCTATGAGCCTGGCTATGAAAGGCGCAGCGGCCGCTGTCAGTGGGACAATCGCCGCATTTTCGCCTATCGAAGTCCCAATAACCATTCTCGTGAACGGTATTATTGCAACTGCAAGTATTATGAACGGAATTGACCTTAATATGTTTATGATTGCACTGAGAGTCCCGTACACCATCGAATTCGGACTGAGACCCTTTTCGTCAGTGACTACAAGAGCTATGGCCATCACAAATCCTATAAGCGATGACAGAATCGTTGAAACTACTATCATATAGAGGGTTTGGTTAAGACTCGGCACTATAATCTTTTCCATAAGCACCATGAATTCTTCCATTACACTTCCCTCCATTCAACATTGTTTTTATCCAAATACGATACTATCGCCTCTCTTTGCGAGTTTTCCATGTTGATTACAAAAAATCCCAACACCCTGTCCCTGTACTGGTCCGTGCTTCCCCATACTATCTGGAACTGCACGCCTGTATCCATGGCCATTTTTGAAAGCAAGGCGCCTTTTTGTATGTCGTTTTTTTCTATTATTTCTATGTTTACACCATCTGTGGGAAGCTGGTTTCTGTGTGAATTTCCCAAAAGCTCCTCCAAAACCGCCGGCTGGTCAAGGAATATGTCTTCAACCTTTCCTTTAGCCGCCAAGTGGCCTTTGCTTAGTATGGCAATCTTGTTGCATACCTGCTTTACAACTTCCATCTGGTGTGTGACAACCACTATTGTAATCCCAAGCTCCCTGTTTATCTTTTTCAAAAGCTCAAGTATCGAATGTGTTATGCTCGGATCGAGAGCCGACGTCGCCTCATCGCACAGCAGTATCTCGGGATCAAGCGTAAGAGCCCTCGCTATTGCAACTCTCTGTTTTTGTCCTCCGCTGAGTTCCCTCGGCTTTGAAAAGGTCTTGTCTCCAAGTTCTACAAGCTCCAACAGCTCTTTGACTTTCCTGTCAAGTGTCTTATTGTCATATCCCCAGCATTGCATCGGAAGAGCCACATTTTCATATACTGTCTTCCTCTCAAGAAGCGAAAACTGCTGAAATATCATCCCGATGTTTTTTCGAAAACTTCTGAGCGTCTGGTCTTCAAGAGAACTCACCTCTGTGCCGTTTACCCTGAGGCTTCCGGACTGATAAGTCTCCAAGCCGTTTATGCACCTTAAAAGCGTGGATTTGCCAGCGCCACTCACACCTACAAGGCCGTATATGTCTCCCTTGCCAATCGTGACATTTATGTCTTTTAGCACCTGCAAGTCGCCGTAACTTTTTTGCAAACTACTTATCTCTATCATTCTACCTGCTCCTTTTTACATTTAGGCTATCTCTTTTCACTCTTTAAAAAACCTGACCAGTCTAACCTGCGGCGTGCCTTCCCATTGCAATATTTGCGCCATATCTGCGAACCGCATCGGCCATAGCCAGTATGTTTTCTACAGGTGCCCCCGAAGGTATGTCACATCCGGTTCCTACTATATAGCCGTTAGGGCTGTCCGCCGCCTTTTCTATGCATGCTCTGACAGCCTCATGCACGTCTTCCACGCTTCCATTTCTTACAATGGACACCGGGTCGACATTCCCAACCAGGCAGACCTTGTCTCCAAGCGCTTTTTTCGCCTCTCCCATGTCCTCGCAATTGTCCACGCTGAATGTCGATATATTCATGGCCTTCAACTTGTGCCATATGTGATTTGTCTTCCCGCATATGTGAAGATATGGCTTTTTGCCTGTTATCTCGTATATTCCGTCGATTGTCTTTTTGAGATACGGCTCCGAAAACTCCTCAAACTGCCTCAGGCTTATTAAGTTACCGCATGAAACCGGGTCTCCTATTCCACATACTATCCCGTGCGTTTCATAGACGGCTTTTACATATTCCAAATTGCAGGCCGTCACATAATCCAGCAGTCTATGTACATTGTCCTTGTCCCTTATTATGTCACGAACCAAACTTCCCGTTCCCCTTATGGCAGATGCCGCGCTTATAGGCCCCGATATCCCGCTTCCTACGCCGACGTCTTTCCCAAGTTCTTTTTTTATCTTGCCCAGTGCATCTATGATTATCGGAAGGCGCCCATCCCTGTACGGATCTACCAGATCCATGTGATCCAAAGTCTTATAGTCCTTTATGGCTGGCTCCATAAGATATGATGCTCCATCATCCTTGTATCCCATTTTGCTGCCGACAGCTTCTCCCATTCCCCTCAAAGTCACGTTTATTCCGGCGCTTTCAGCGCCAAACGCCCTGACCTTGTACTTTTCAGCCTCAAACATTTTATCTGAATCAAAATAGTACTCTTTGACGTTTATTCCCGCATAAACAGCCGCTGTCTCTTCAAACATTATGGCACAAGGCAGCCGGTCCACTTCCTGGCCGTTAAAATACGCCGCATTTCTTTCTAAAACAGTCATTTGATCCTTGCGAGCCTTCATCAATACCGTCCTCCTACATTGGCCAACTCATAAAAAATCCCATCAGTTTATTATCCATTTACTGTTCATATGCATTTAACTATAATATGCATAGTTTAATATGGCGATATATATACATCCATGCGCCGTATTAGATTGTAGCAGAGGATGCAACTATCGGTCCAATCAATTATTTTTATTAATCATGATTATCATATTCAATTTTTGTATGGTAATCAGCTACAAAATGTTCAGAAAATTCAATATTAACGCACAATCGTTTCAAAGTCCAATACAGGCTATTGATTATAAAATAAAAAAGTATGGAAACTCAGCCATATTCGACCGCTTCCATCCTCGATAGTAGTTTCTCTTAATATCAAATTATTTACACCTTGAACATCTGAACCATGTTGTTGAGCTGCTGCGCCAGTTCCGCCTGATTTTTGATAACTTCCGCAGTCCCTTAACTTTAACATACCTAACTGCCATATCCCTGTAAATTAATTTTTTGTACGAAAAAAGCAGGAACTCATTTAATGAAATAAAGAGCCTGCTCTGTTTTAAAAAGAATATTCCAATAAATCGGCATATTCATCGGTTTCACAGTCAACATCAAAGCACCATATTCAATCAACTGCATTTCAAATAGAATCGTCCACTATCTACAGCATCTCTATGAACGCCCCTATCCTCGTAGAAAGCTGTCCTACATCCGACTGGGAATAGTCGGTCTCTATAGCCATGTAAGGAGTGTCCTTTCCTGACGCTACCTTTTTTATAACTGCCGTCTCAACGTTGTACGTATGGCACGACTGGAGTATGACATCGATCACACCATCCACTTTGTATTCGTCTATGTAGCTTTCTATCATCTCTTTCCTGTGCCTGTTGGGGCTCATACATGCACATCCCGAATTTATGTACCTTCTTGTGAGCGCGTCTATTGGATCGCCCGACTCGTCCACGAGGTCGTCCACATCCTTTGCGGAAGAGCAGTTCTCAAAGCACACTACAACCCCTCCGTTTTCCTCTATCGTCTTTATTACCTTTTCAGTCGAGTCCCCCAGTGGAGATCCCGTAACGAGTATACGCTTTGAATCACTTGGTATTCTGCTCCCGTTTTTTTCGTAGTCTTCCTTTATACTGGCCGTAAGCTCCCTTATATTTTGGATTTCAACCTCCTTGTCGGCTATGTAAAGCGTGCCCTGAAGAACCCTTCTCATATCAAATCCCGAAATAGGCGGCGGGCAGAGCTTTCCAAGCTCATAAAAGTCCCTTTTGGCCTTTCTCTCCAGGTTCTTTATCTTTATCATTTTCATTATGTCTTCGTCGGTTATATTGACTTCCAACTTTTCCTCTATTGCCTCTTTTAACTTTACCATCTCGTTTTTATAGAGCTTGTAGGCCTCTTCGCCCTCAGGCGTTTGAGGTATGTATACCACGTGCATAGGCTTTATACTTCCGAGTATTTCGTACATCTTCTTTTTGCCGTCACACGTGGTTTCTCCTATAAGCATGTCCGAAAAATAAAAGTACGGGCATTTCTCGGTTATGCCAAACCCGTAGCTCGACTTTATAAGAGGGCATATGTTTCTCGGAAGGTGCTTTTCAGCATCCGGTATGGTCTCCTCATGCATTCCACAAAGCCAGGTCGAAACGGCCCCTGAAGCCGCAATTATCTCCCAAGGCGCAAATCCACAGTACACCCCTATAACCTTTTTGCCCTGCTCCTTGAGAGCCTTTATCTTTAAAAATCCGTCCCTTCTCGCCTCGCTGAATTCCTGTATTCTCTCCATTATGTCCATCGGCTCATCTCCCTTATCACATGTATTTACATTACAGTCTCATAATGCATTATAAGTAAGATTTTAGATGTATGCGGCCGTATAGTCTAATTGAAAAAGGTGATGCATAAAAGCATCACCATAGTGTTATTCAATACCCGCCGAATGCATTCAGCTCCAAAGCGCAATATATCAGGAAAATCCATACATTCGCCTGCCTGCATTTCACTGCATGTCCCGGTAGTATTTGGGGAATATTTTAGACTGGCTTGTCCTTATTAGGCTTATGGAGCCATCCCTTGAAACAGGAAGCTCTCCTTTGGATGCCTCGTATATCTTGGAATTCAGTGCCCTGGCAAGGCAGTTTATCCTTGGGATTTTGCATTCGTCGTTCATTCTTGCCCAAAGCTCCCCTATTTCCCTATCCCTTACATTTCCAAAGCTAAGGGGCACGAAGTCGCACGGATATACATCTCCCGAAGAGCTTATGTAGGAATGCTGGGTTCCTGCCCCGCATCCGAATTTTTCCTCGCTTTCAGTATATGCAAACGATGTTATCTTCGGAAGGCCCGCCCTCTTGTTGGCCCAGTGCTGTATTTCAACAAGTTTCCTTCTGGTGCTGTTGTCGTAAAATATCCTCTTGGCCTCTTTTGCCCCTATCAGCTTTCCGCTTGGCATGGGCTCCAAAAGCTTGACCTCTTGTGCCCCGCACTCTCCCGCAAGCTCAAACAGCTTTAAAAGGCTCTCCCTTTCCACACTTTCCCTAAGCACCACGGTCTGAACCATTGTATAAAGCCCTGCTGATGAAGCATTTCTTATTGCCTCGATTGCAAAGTCAAATGCCTTCTCACTGTTCCTGTTTTTATTATGGACAGTCCGCTCGTGCGAATCCAGGCTTATTCCTATCCCAAAGAGTCCACTTTTTTTAAGTTTTTCTGCCCTTTCCAGAGTCAGGTTGAATCCGCTGGTAAACAGTATCGATACGCTTCTATCATCCACAGAAGCTACAATGTCATATATGTCTTCCCTGGTCATGGGCTCCCCGCCTGTGAACCCTATTACCGATGTGTTCATATCCTGAAGGCCCTTTATTACGGTTTTCCATTCGTCCGTAGAAAGCTCGTGCCCGCGGGGCTTGTTTTTCTCGCTGCAGTAAACGCAGTTATTCGGACATTTGCTTGTAAGGCTCATATACATCGATATGGGCGCGCTTCTGAAGGCATACGCCTGCTGGGTAAATACGTCCCGGTTTCTTTTTACAGCCATTATATTGGTTTCAAATGCCCTTGACGGAAAAGGCGGAAGGAATGTGCTTATGACATAACGGCCCTGATGCTTCACTATCTTCTCGCCTCTTACTATGTTGAGCATCATTTTAATGTACTTGTATAAGCTGAACTTTCTGTCCTCTTTCAATGTCCGGTATATGTCCACCATCGCCCTTATTACATTTTTGTCCCTGGACATTTTCAGTATCATATTGATATTTTCCCAGTTCAATACAAGCACCCCCTATATCTTTTTAAACACCCCGTATGCGAATCTGTGATTTATTAGGCATGCTCCCCCGCTGCAAGTTGTCCTTTCTATCTCACTTACTATGTCAGGCCTCACTTTGTCGTAATCTTCAAAAACCGCGCCAAGCCCCGCAAGTGCGCCTGTCATCTCAAGCCACTTTAAAAGCTCATCTGCAGAGTCAAACTCAAATATCGCCTCGTCCTCTCCGGTTTCAACAGGCTCAAATCCTGCAGACTCTGCCCAACTTGAAAGCCCTTTCTTTCCATCCGGCAGGTTGAGTCCCGTCATCATGGGCTTTTTGACATATCCTAGATTTTGCTCCATGACATTAACGAGCGCCTTTTCTATTCCCCTGAGAGTTCCTCTCGAATTGGATATTATGTGAAGGGTTCCACCTTTTTTAATACTGCCGCATATCAACCTTAAGACCTTGTTGTGGTTGAAGTAGGGAAGCGCCCATGCAAAAAATACATTGTCATACTCTATGCTGCAACTTTCCAAAAACTCAATCCCACCCATGTTCACCGTCTTTACGTTGCCGCTGCAATTCTTTTTAAGCTGTTCAAGCATTCCGCACGATATGTCAACGCTTGTAATGCTTGCATTTGGCATGATCTTTTCAATATTTCTGCTGACATACCCCGTACCGCATGCAAAGTCCAGCACATCTGTCTCTTCTTTGCTTTCAGGGCATATGTCCATTATCCTGTCGGTAAACCTCCCCATCCTCTCAAGCCACATTCCATACGTGCTAGACGCCTCGTCATATCCGACCATGTAATCTTCACTTGAAACAGTCCGCCTTAGCGCAATCTTAAACAACATATCCAGGTAGAGCCTTGCCCTTTTAATCATTCTTCTCCCCCGTTATTATGTAATAAAATCCCCTGCTCATGCCATTTTTCACGTCAAATCGATTTTCGCCCAAAAGCATTTTCATGCCTTCGAACGATCTGTACTTCATCCTTCCAAACACCAAGAGTTCAAATACATAGAGCAGTCTCACAATAATATGGCGCTTTTCAAAATCCAGCACCAGTATTTTACCTCCGGGTTTTAATATCCTTGCCGCCTCTTTAATGGCGCCTTCCTGATCCTTTATGTGGTGTATGACATCCGTAAACATTACAACGTCAAAATATCCATCAATAAACCCCGTGTTCAGGGCATCGGCCTTTACGGCCTCCACACTCTCTCCTTCTTCAACCATCGAAAGCATTCCGCTGCTTTCATCCACCACATAAACCTTCCTGCAGTGCCTTGAAACCTCGTTCGCAATGCGGCCTGTCCCCCCGCCTATGTCCGCGATTTTCTCACTGCCCTCAAGATCAAGCGCCTGTACTATCTCGTCTGTCTTGTACAGATTTAGCATTTCCATGAATTTGTCGTATCTTTTGTAAACTCTGTCGAACTGGCTCAACACACTGCCCCCTTGCTCCTGTATTTATGCTGACCTTTTGAGCTTTGTATTCGACTTTCCGGCAGATTTTAGCAACTTCGAGAAAATCCAAATGGATATTGCCAGCGCAAACATTTCACTTACAAATAGACTTATCCATATCCCGAATTCACCTAATGCCATTGGAAGCAGCGTCACAAAAATACCTACAAGCACGATTCCCCGCGATGCCGACAGCATGAGAGCTCTTTTCACCCGCCTTGTCGCAGTGAAGTATCCCGATATTATTATGTTGAACCCGCATACCAAAAATGAAATGCTGAATATCCTGAAAGCACCTTTTGAAAGCTCGTATATCGCTTCATTGGAACTGCTTATGAAAAGCTCCACTATCTCCCCTGCAAATATCTGTGACACAGCAACGAAAAATACGGACGCAACCATGACCGATTTGAAGCTCAGGCGGAGTATCTTTTTAATGCTATCACTGTCGGACTTGCCGTAAAAAAAGCTTACAAGAGGCTGCATTGCCTGGTTTATACCTATCATACTCATCACCACAAGCGAGTTTGCATACATCAGCACCCCAAACGCCGCGACTCCGTCTTCCCCTATATGCCTCAATATCGAAAAATTGAAAAAATACACCATCACGCCGGTTGAAAACTCCGTAACAGCCTCCGGAAATCCTATCGATACCATTGCCCAGATGTCTCCCATGTCAAACTTCGGCCATGTCAGTTTGAGATGAGAGCGCCCCATAATAAAGTGGGCAACGAATCCCATGCATGAAATTAGCTGAGAAAACCCAGTGGCCCATGCTGCTCCACGTACTCCCCACCCAAATTTCATTATGAATACATAGTCCAACGCCAGATTAGTCACCGCCGCAACACTTACAAACAGTATTGCATACCTTGGAAACCCGTCCGCCTTTACAAGGACCTCCAGGTAGTATGCCATCATGAAAAACGAGCAAAACGGTATTATTATACCGATATAGTCCTTCACATATCCGATGGTCGCATTGTCTGCCCCTAAAAACAAGGCTAGCCCTTCAAGTCTTCCAATTGAAAACAATGTTATCAAAAGTCCCGCAATCAAAAGAACCGCACTGCTGGTGGCGAAAATCCCATTTGCCCTGTCCATGTCGCCTTTTCCCATGCAAATCGACACCATGGTGGATGCCCCTATCGAAAGCAGGAGCGATATTCCAAACACGGCATTTATAAACGGCATTGAAATGTTCACGGCGGCAAGCGCCGTAGGCCCCACTCCTTTTCCCACAAACATTCCGTCCACCATAGTATATATAGAAAACACCCACATAGCACTTACCGAGGGCATCAAAAATTTAAAAAACTGTCTTTTTATATCTATTTTTCCCATAATATATCATCTCCATAATTCTATTATAACGTTCTTGCCAAAAATTTTCCTATTTTTAATCCCTTTTTAAGGTTATGGTGTTATTATAGTCTCATACAAATATAAAATTTGAAGGGAAGAGTATATTAAATGCACGATTTTAGTATTTTAGAATGGTTCTTTGGATTGATAACAGCCGGAGTGGGTCTTACATTCATGTTTGCCATGTATCTGGTACAGGCCTTTGCTTGGTACAAACTTTCGGAAAAAGCCGGAATCTCATACAGATGGATAGCTTTCATTCCGCTTCTGCAATTCATACTGTTTTTCGGCATAATAAGGAAGAATCCACTTTGGATATTGATTGCTGTAATTCCGCTTGTAAATGTGATAGCATTCATCTATTTCTACTATCTTTTCTACAAGGCTTTCGACACGCCGGATATTATCACCGTACTGTGCCTTATATTCCCTCCTCTTGGAGGTCTTTACATGCTGTACATGGCTTACGTAGGCGATGTGAGATATGTAGGAAACAGGTACATGTAAACAAAATATAGCTTAATCCTCAAATGAAAAATCCTGCACCGTGACTAATTTCACGGTGCAGGATTTTTCTGCTTTTAAATTCAAACAAAAAATTCTCATGCTATTATTACAAATTTCGCAATGCTCACATTAAAACTATTTTATTGACATATGATTTGTGATATATTTTAGATTAGCTGTGCTTTATAATGCACAATTTCCACATGTACATTCCAATTGCTGCATTATAGTGGCTTTATCCGAATTAAACCTTAAAAGTCTTTGCGTCGTTTATTGGCATATCAACAAGGGTAATATATAATTCAAATTATAATATTCGTTGAATACTTCAAACATGCATAGTACAATTATGTTACCTCATAAAAACGATATGATTTTGTTAATCTGTGAAAGGAGTGTCGCTTTGTTCTTTTTAGAAAAATTACTTGCATACTGCCTCGAAGGCTTCCTTATGGCGGGTGCAGGCCTTGGAATAATAGGCACAAGGCTCAAATTGAGTAAAATGCTCATCATAGCATTCATATATGCTCTTATAATACATGCGGTAAGGACATTTTACATTTCAAATGGAATACCTTTTGGAACTCATATTTTCATTCTATACGCCGCATATGCCTCTTTGCTGAAGTTTGTTGGCAAACAGGATATCCTAGACAGTCTGGTGGCGACTTCCATTTCAATTTTGTTGATATTATGGGGAGAAGGCACATTTTTAATCCCTTTGATAGAAATAGTCAAGTTTGACCCGACAAGCATAGGCGTCAGATTTGGAGCAACACTGATTGCCGTAATTCTTACCGACATACCGCTTATAATTGCATTTTTGATAGGCTGTGTGTTCAAATTCACCCTCATAGACCTTGAATATTTCAAAGTTAAGTGATGTGGTGATTGCCATGGATAAAAAACTATACAAAAGGACATATATTCTTGTAATAATAGTCCTGCTTCAATTTACAGCTTCAATAATGTCGATAAACCTGGCACTTGTAGATAAACTCGACTATATGCTGCATGTATACAAATACCCCTATCTCGTGAGTTTGCTTATTCACATACTCGGCATAAGCTCAATAGTCTGGATAGTATACATACTCCGCTCGTTCAAGCAGGAAATCGAGTTCAACAAGCAGCTCAACAGTTCAGAGGAAATCATCGCCGCCCTCAAGGGGCAAAAACACGACTTTAACAACCATATGAATGTAATATCAGGATATATACAGATGAATCAGCCTGAGAAAGCCGAGGCTTACATAGATGATGTGTGCGGAAAGTCGAATGAGGTTTTTTCGATATCCAAAATAGAAAACGCTGAGATTGCGGCAATAATATATAAAAAGTACGCCATAGCCGAAAGCAAAGGCATAACGGTTGATCTGGACATAACTTCCACATTGGACAGCCTTGCAATCAATCCTGTAGACCTTTCAAAAATACTTTTCAACCTCATGGACAATGCAATATATGAACTCGAAAAATCATGTTCGTCCGAAAAGATCTTGACGATAGAAATATATGAATTCGATGGCCAGCACATAATATCAGTAGGCAATTCATCTCCCGTTATTAGCCCGGATCTTTGCGAAAAAATATGGATCAAGGGCTTTTCCACAAAGCCAAACTCAAGCAATGATCACGGATACGGCCTGTTCATAGTGAAAAACACGGTTGAAAAAAACGGCGGTAAAATAGAAGTGGAGAGCTACAACAGCATAGGTACCATATTCACTGTGTTTTTTCCTCAAAACAGAAAATAAAATTCAAATTTTACAAATAAAAACGATGGAGCGCTCTAAAATAGGGAGTGCTCCATCGTTTTTATTTATACCCCTGTGTTTTTTCCAACCATTTTCAATATTCTCGAAATCATATCATAGTAGTGGGTTCCCCTCCAGTAGACTTTTCCGCAGCCCCTGCAAATGTAATATTCACCGCACCACTTTCTGACCTTAGGAGGAACCTGCTTCCTTGCTTCTTCAAATTCATCCGAGCCTTCAATGAGCATTTCTATTTTTCCGTTGCATTCAAGACATATTGTAAGCGGGTTTATTCTGCCCTTAAGATTGAAATATCTAATGACCTCCACAACCTGGAGCATTGGGTCCGAGTTTCTTACTATAAGACCCCTTTTGACTATCGACCTCATGAGAAGCCCCCTGTCCCTTGTAAGGAGTATCCTGTCTTCATCTGCAGATATTTTCGCTATCTGCGGGTCATCAACTCCTGTATCGTAAAAGACGTCAAATCCCAGCATCCTAAGATACACCGCAAGCTTGCCAAGGTGGACATCCAGAATGAATCTTGCATTGTCAGCATTCATATTTTCATCATGTTCACCCATGAAGCAAAGCTTCGGATACACGCTTATTCTCTCCTGACCCTCAAGAACCTGCTCAAATCCCGCTTCATTCCCATTTACAAGTATCTTGTACACTTCAACATGCGGCACACCCATACTTTCAATGAGGTCTTTCACAGACCGCTTTCCATAAAAACACACGGTGATGTCCCTTTGCCTCTCGTCTTCCTCCAAAAAATAGTTGAGATCCGCATAAAACCTAATTACCACGCAGTTTTTCAAACCAACCACCTCGTATGCACCGCCACGCTTTTGAGTGGCCTTTTTCTAATTATAGCAAAAGAATCTGAGATTCCAAATGCAACCAGTGGATAAAACCCTTGTAAAAGAAAATACTTCATCTTATAATCCCATTCTAAAGCATAATGAACCCAACCTTAACTCTGCCTTACAAATATGCATTAAAACCGATTTAAGCGCATTTCGTCGGGTAATAAGCTAATACACAGACTGTTAAACCACTATTTAAAGGGAGGTTTGAATAATGACTAAACTCAGCGTGATGTCCAAACTCAGCACAATGGAGAGCATGAACATCGATGACGAGAAAAAGCTAATTGATGCCGGAATACATTCCACAGCCGAGTTGTTCGAAAGATGCGCCACTAAGTCTTCAAGAAGATCACTCGCCAAGGAAACCGGAATCCCAGAGCATTTCATACTCAGATGGGCTACAATACTCGACCTCGAGAGGATAAAAGGAGTGGGTATGGAATACGCGGAGCTTCTTGAAGCCTGTGAAGTAGACACAGTGCCTGCGCTTGCAAGAAGAAACCCGGAGCATCTTTTTGAAAAGATCAATGAAGTAAACTCCAAGATATCGCTGGCAAAAAAGCTCCCCACTCAAAAGCAGGTTGCCGACTGGGTTGAGCAGGCCAAAGAGCTCCCAAGGATGATATTCTACTAATTATGATATGAGTTTATGGAATGGCTCGAAATGGTGAAAATAACCATGCCAATGCTTGAAAAATAGCTTATAGTCTACAAAAGCCCCTGCATTTCAGCCGTGCGGGAGCTTTTTTTGTTCCTTTATGAATGTACTTTTTACAAGAGATTGAAGCCATTGACATTTTCCTGTAATCTCTCTGGCTTCAAAGCTTATGAGTCTCCATATCCGGCATTTCAAAAATAAATCTTTCATTATTATATTCAATTGCCCCAATAGGAATTGACATCTTCTCCATAAAAGGATATCCTCAATAAGAATGCACTTTTATTTGTTTCTCGACTATAAATATAAATTTTAAAATAAAGGAAGATTGAAAATGTCAGAAAAAAACTATAACTTTGTTGACGAAGTCAGAAGAAGAAGAACCTTCGCCATCATATCCCACCCGGATGCCGGAAAGACGACCCTAACCGAAAAATTCCTTCTTTATGGTGGAGCAATACGTTCAGCTGGATCCGTAAAGTCTAGAAGATCCCAAAAACACGCTGTTTCGGACTGGATGGAGATAGAAAAGCAAAGGGGTATATCTGTAACATCGAGTGTGCTTCAGTTCGAGTACAACGATTTTTGCATCAATATACTGGACACTCCCGGACACCAGGACTTCAGTGAGGACACATACAGAACACTGATTGCTGCAGACAGCGCCGTGATGGTTATCGACTGCTCAAAAGGTGTCGAGGACCAGACCAAAAAGCTTTTCCAAGTCTGCAAGATGAGAGGAATCCCGATATTCACGTTCATAAACAAAATGGACCGTGAGGGAAGGGACCCGTTCGAGCTTCTTGAAGACATAGAAAACGTGCTTGGAATCCGTTCATGCCCTGTAAACTGGCCTATAGGTTCAGGAAAAGACTTTGTGGGAGTTTTCAACCGCCACAAGAACCAGGTTGAGCTTTTCAACGACGGAAACCATGGACAGGCAATAGCAAAATCCACAACTGGAGACATATCGGATGAAAAATTCACTGAGCTTCTTGGAGAATCGCTTCATAATAAGCTTCTTGACGATATAGAGCTGCTTGACATAGCAGGCGACAATTTTGACATTGACGAAATACTAAGCGGAAACCTTACGCCGGTATTTTTCGGAAGTGCTCTTACAAACTTCGGAGTTGAGCCGTTTTTGGAGTCTTTCCTTGACATAACTACTCCTCCAAAGGCGAGGGTGAGCGACCAGGGAGAAATAAACCCTGAGTCTGACAACTTTACAGGATTCATATTCAAAATACAGGCAAACATGAACCCTGCACACAGGGACAGAATAGCATTCCTTAGAATATGCTCGGGCAAATTCGAAAAGGGAATGGCCGTAAATCACGTTCAAAACGGCAAGAAGATAAAGCTTTCACAGCCACAGCAGTTCATGGCACAGGACCGTGTCATAGTGGACTCGGCATATCCGGGAGACATAATAGGAATACACGACCCTGGAATATTCAATATAGGGGACACACTCTGCCAGGACCAGTCAAAGCTTAAATACAAGGGAATCCCTCAATTCGCGCCTGAGCACTTCGCCACAATATCGGCAAAGAACTCAATGAAGAGAAAACAGTTCCTAAAGGGAATAAGCCAGCTTTCAGAGGAAGGCGCAATACAGGTCTACAAGCGTCCTAACACGGGAGTCGAGGAACTTATAGTTGGAGTTGTAGGCGTGCTTCAGTTCGAAGTCCTAGAATACAGGCTTAAAAACGAATACGGCGTGGACATTCTTATGCACACGCTTCCATACGGCCATATACGTTGGATCGAGATGGAGAACTTCAACTACACAAGATTCTCACTTGCAATGGACACGGTAGTTCTTGAGGACAAGGATCAAAACCCAGTTATACTTCTTCAAAACGAATGGTCTGTAAGAAATGTACTTGAAAGAAACGAAGGCCTTGTGCTTAGAGAAACTTCAAGGGTAGACTAATTGCCTGTCTTTTGAAATCACATACAAAAAACTAGCCTTCTTTTTAATTGCACCAAACCACTTTTTATTAATGAGGTGTGATTTGGAGCCGATACAAAATATAGCTTTATTAGTTGTGAAAGCCCTATGGGCTTTCTTTTTTCATTAAAATTTTTTTTTATTTTTAAATGAACTTCTGGGGGTACGCGCCTCTTTGATATAATAGATCAAATGATATTTTGACGAAAAATGTAGAATGACTGGCTAGGAGGGTTTTATGAGACGGATTTGGGCCTTTGCAATTTTAATTTTCACAGCGACAATGATTGTTGCCTGCACAAATATAGTCCAGCTACCTGCGATAGACATTCCCCAGGAATACATAAAGGACAAAAGCAGCGGAATATATACTGAAAATGAGAAGCTGTGCATTAGCTTTGTCGAAAACAAAATGACTGGCATGACAGGCGGCATAAAGACCAACTATCTGAATGCTTCCGGCGGCAAAGTACTTGCGTCCGGCCATGAAGTGCTCTCTGAATCAGAAGGTCTTGTAATGCTTTACTATGCAAACAACGGTAATAAGGAAATGTTTGACAGACACTATTCAATAGTTGCAAACAAATTTCTCATGCCCTCCGGTACTGTAAGATGGAGAATAGACTATGCTGGACACATAATGGAAAATACTTCCGCAAGCATAGATGACCTGAGGCTGGTAAGAGCTATGGTCTATGCGTACGACATGTGGGGGGATGACAAATATCTTTATGCAGTAGATAAAATAAGCAAGGGTCTTTTGAAATATACCACATACAAGAACTCTCTCGTAAACTACTATGATGAGGATTCAAGATATATGGATAATGTCATAGATCTTTCCTATATAGACCTGCTTACACTGAAAATTATGGAAGGCTTTGGAGAGAAAAATTGGACTAGAATAATCGAAAATGACATGGATATAATAAACGGAGGGTATATCGGAAATGAATTCCCTTTTTACAAGAAAGTCTACAATATTAAAAATAAATCGTATGATAAAAACAAAAACATAAACATGATAGACACCCTTCTTGTGGTACTTCACCTCAGCGAATTAGGTATACAAAGACAAGAGAGCATAGACTGGCTCAAAGAGACTTTAAAATACGGTCCGGTATATGCAATATACAATTTGGAAAGACTTGACGATGCAGCCGGCTATGAGTCGACTGCCGTATATGCAATAATTGCGAGAATAGCCAAGAATATAGGAGACCACGAGCTTCACAATATGGCAGTAAAGAGAATGCTGTCTCTCCAGGTCAATGATGAAACCAGCCAGATATATGGATCTTTTGGAGATAGGAGAACTCTTGAAGTGTTTTCTTTTGACAACCTCCAGGCACTGCTTGGATTTTAATTGAAATGTTATTTATGTAAGGAGGATGTTCATGAACAAGTACAGGAAGAATCTGGACATATATTTTCTTCTTCTTATGATGGAAATTTTCATGGTGACTTCATTTGTGATATTCGAAATCGGCGACAAGAGCTTTAGCCATTATTTTTTCATGCTTGTGATATTTTTTCTAATAGTAATGTCTTATTTCAACGGAATAATACCGGGGCTCATATCAAGTGCAATAATAGTTTTCGGATATGGAAGTTATTCCCTATATGCAAATGTCGTGTCCAGCATTGATACTAAGCTTGATACTTATGTCATGCTTGTGGCCTTTCCGCTTGCTGCATTCATAGCTGGAAGGTTTGCCGAAAACATGAACTTCATACAGGAGAGAAACATGAATCTGGAGGAACAGCTGAAAAACTTTGTGACCATAGACGAAATCACCGGGCTCAATAATACTAAAAGCTTTTATACCGACCTTGACAAGGAAATGAGCAGATCGCGAAGGCATAATGGAGGACTTTCAGTAATGGTAATACAAATGCAGTATTACAGTGAGCTTATGTCTCTTATAGGCCCTCAAAAAGTCAATTCCATACTCAGGGAAATCGGCGCTTCAATCAGAAAGTCGCTTAGAAATGAAGACAGCATATACAAGCTTGCAAACGACATGTTTGGAATAATCATGCCAAACACTGAAGCTGAAGGCGCCAGGGTTGTAATGGACAGGATGAGGAATGAGTTCAAGGAAATCGCCCTCACCAACTCCCAAGAGAACGAAAAGTTCAATATAGATGTAAAGATAGGAATGCTTGAGTATGACGGTTCGATAAAAAGTCCTTTTGAGTTCAAGGAACTTGTCGAAAAGGAGTTGGAGTTCGATGTGTAAATGGATTGCCGCACTTGTGGTGATTTTTTCAGTTTTTATCCAATATACCGCCTTTGCCTATGAAGACTCCAGTGAAATTTCAAAAGACAAGGCTCTAATAGTATACGATTCGAGATGCTACTACGGATACAGCGATAACATTGTCGAGTCGCTCGAAGGGCTTTTGTCTCACTTTAAAATCGGTGCCATCAGCATACCCCAAGAGAAATACCAAAGCGGAATGTGCAGCGAATATGACTTCATATTCATAGTGGGCATTGATAGCGGCGTCACCGACTATGATTTTATATCCGATTTGAAAATTGCAAAGGGGACAGTTGTATGGCTTGGAAAGGGGGTTTCTGAGTTTTTAAGGGACAACGACGGCACAGGGCTTGAATACTCCGGAATCAGAAACGCTTTTGTACAGGTCACATACAAAAGCGGCTTGGATCAAAGCGCAAGCCTATCAAAGCCAGATGGTTTTGACATTGATTTCAAAAGGGAATTCACCATAGTTGAGCCATCGCTTGAATCTTCAGTGTATGCCTATTTGTATGACGGGAATACGAAAGTCCCATTCGCAGTAAATGAGGGTGATTTTTGGCATGTTTCGAGGTTTGAAAACCAGGGCATACTGTTCTACATAGTAGCCGACATAATGTATGATATTTTAGGCGAAACTGATTTCGAACAGGAACAGACATATATAAGGATAGAGGACGTCCATCCCATGAGAAACACAAAAACACTCAGGGCCGTGGCAGACTACCTTCATGGCAGGGGAATACCGTTCATGATAGCTCTTATTCCCGTATACAAGGACCCAACTTCAAGCCACATGACAACAATAGACGAACGGCCCGAGTTTGCAAATACCATAAGGTACATGCAGGACAGGGGGGGAAGCGTAATCCTTCACGGATATACTCATCAGGAATTTAAAACTGAAACTAGCGGCGAGGGCTTCGAGTTCTGGAACGGCATAGAAAACGCGCCGCTTGACGCAAGCATCGACATTGAGCAGTACGTGTTCGAAAAGGTGTATTCGGGACTGTCAAGCTGCATAAGCAACGGAATATACCCTCTTGGATTCGAATCTCCCCACTATGCGATTGACATACAGGGCTACAGGGAGATAAAAAAATATTTTTCTACATACGTAGGCCAGCTTCAGGAAAATGATATGAAATTTGGAACGACGGCGTATCCATACAAAATATATGACACTGAACGTGTAAACAAGCTGCTTCCTGAAAACCTGGGTTATGTGGATCCTGAAAACCCATTTACGCTGGAAGAAATATTTGAAAACTACGACAATGTGGACATAGTACGCGGAAACATAAAGGGCGTTTTTTTTCACCCCTATCTGGATATTGCTTATCTCAAGAGCATAGTGGAGGAACTCGAACGCAGAGGCGCAGTTTTTTACGACATGAAAAAAGATGAGCACTGGGTCAGATGCAATGGCATAAGTATAGAGTCAAAAGGCGGAAATATACTCTTGGATATTAATGCAAACCAGGAAATCGCTTATGAAGAGCATTTTTATGAAAGCGAAAAAGAGGTTTGTATAAAATGTAACGCCATAAATGTGATTCTGAAAGACGACGGCCACGTTAAGTACAGGAAACAGTCTGATAAATCTGCAGAAAAAGAAACCAAATCGGAAGGCTCAATTACAAACCGCATATCAAGGGTTAATGACTTTCTTATAATCGTTATATCTGTATTTTGCATACTCTTCCTAGTAATATTCACTGTTTCAAGGAATAGAAACAGAAAAAATCTATTCAGGTAGGTGTAATACTATTATGTACAGCTTGCAAACCATAGACTATTTTTTCCTGTTTTCGCTGGTTTCAATATGGGTGGTGCTGCTATTCAATATATTTTTGACCATAAGCGGATACAGGTTTTTCACCAAGATTTCAAACCACAATATCAATGTGCTGGAAATGGACGAGTTCCCATTCGTATCCATAATGGTTCCGGCGCACAACGAGGAAAAAGTTATAGGCCGTACCGCAAAATCCCTGCTTTCGCTCAACTACCCCAAAGACAGGATGGAGCTCATTGTAATAAACGACAATTCCTCAGACGGCACGGGACTTGTGCTCGAAAAAATAAAGAAGGATTTCCCGCAAAGCAACTTCAAAATAATAACCACCACAAAAGAAAACGGCGGCAAGGGAAAGTCCAACGCCCTTAACATAGGCTTTGAAAATTCCATCGGGGAATATATTGCGGTTTACGACGCTGACAACACCCCCGACAGGCTTGCACTCAGGTATCTCGTCCACAGGCTCAGCGGTGACAGTGGCCTTGGCGCGGTTATAGGGAAATTCAGGACAAGAAACAAGACAAAGAACATGCTCACAAGATTCATAAACATAGAAACTCTGAGCTTTCAGTGGATGGCGCAGGCTGGAAGGTGGCAGCTTTTCAGGTTGTGCACCATACCTGGAACAAATTTCATAGTCCGAAGGAGCATTATAGAAAGGCTCGGCGGATGGGACATACATGCCATAGCGGAGGATACGGAGATCAGCTTCCAGATATACAAGCTGGGATACAGAATAGCGTTCATGCCGCTTGCAGTGACATACGAACAGGAGCCTGAGACAATCAGTGTCTGGATGAAGCAACGGACCAGATGGGCAAAGGGGAACGTATATGTGCTCTTAAAGTATTTCAGGAAGATGTTTTCAGGAACCACAGGACCCGTGACGTTCGACCTTCTCTATTTTTCCTCTATATACTTCATATTCCTCTCATCCGTACTAATATCGGACGTCATATTCATACTCGGACTTTTCACCGACATGAAGTTAGGCGTGTCCGGAAACTTCCTGCTGCTTTGGCTTCTCGCATATCTTCTGTTCGTGCTTGAGGTGAGCATAGCTCTTACTATGGAAAAGGGAGAGGCTGATTCCAAGAACGTGGCACTCGTGTTCATAATGTATTTCACTTACTGTCAGCTTTGGATGGTAGTGGCAATAAAGGGCATAGTGCTTTACATCCAGGATGTGCTGCTGAAAAGGGAGACCAAATGGTACAAAACGGAGAGATTTTAGGAGGTGACCCACTTGAAAAAGTTTACTGCGGTAATTTTTGCTATAATACTAGTTTTTTCAAACATTCAACTCGGGTACGGGCAAGGCGAGAATGTAAAATACTATACTATCCAGGTTGGAAGCTATGAAAATAAGGAAATAATGCAGTCCACGCTCAAAAAGCTTCAAGGCATGGGATACAGGCCGCACTGGAAATCCGAAGGTGGAAAATACAAGCTGTTTTTGGCTGACTACGCATCAAAAACCCAGGCCGACAATGCTCTTTCAGGGCTTAAATCGAAAGGGTATGATGGCTATGTAAGAGAACGATCGAAATATGTAAGCATAGCTCCAAAACCTGCCCAAACAACTATAGAAACTGAATCTTCAGATTCGAAAAAAGATGCAGGTTCAAATATAAAAGAAGCTGATATTGCTTCATCTAACGATATTGTGCAACAAGTCAATATTCAGATGCCGCCTGCAAATGGAGGGCTCAGGTCCAAAAACTACAAGTGGCAAAAGGATGTCATGATACAGGGCGTATACGGCAACAATGTTTTCTTTTTCGATATGGACAAGGATTGGGACTTGAAAGATGCCTATTTGAATCTGATTTTCAGCCAGAGTCAGCTGAAATCGGTTGAAAACCAGGAAAACAACGATAGCACTCTTACAGTGTATATAAATAAGTTTCCGGTATACAGCATGGATTTAAACGGCAGGGACAAGTATAAAGAGCAGGTAAGAGTTTCCATACCAACGGACAAGGTTGTAAAAGGATTCAACGAAATCAGCATAAGGACATATAAGAGGATAATGGAACTTCCATGCAAAGACGACTTAAATCCCGCAAACTGGATAGCATTCCACAAGGAATCATATGTGCATATTGACTTTGTTGACAAGAAGGACTCTGCAAGTATAAACGAATATCCGTATCCATACCTTAAAAAAAGTGATGATATTCAGCCGCAGGGAATCCTAGTAATACCGGATGACTTTAGAGACTGTGAAATGGAGGCTGCTGGAATAATATCTGCAGGCTTTGGAAAAGCCCATAGATTCGATAACCTGAATATCAGGGCATACAGGAGTTCTCAGAATTCTCCAAAGAAATATTCCGATATGATATTCATCGGGGGAAGCTCCAACTCTCCAAGTGAAATCATTTCAAGACTCAGCGATCAGGAAAAAAGTGACATGAGTAATTCTACAGTCATAAAGGAGATGAATTCTCCTTACAGCAGTTCCCACAAATTGCTCGTGGTGCTTTCCGACGACAAGGCGAGTCTTGTAAATGCAGCCAAGGCGCTTACAGACGGAAAACTTGTATCCCAGATGAATTCGAGCGTCCAGATCATAAACGTAAACACAGCGGCATCAGAAAAACAAAAACAAGATGACTACGAGTATTACAAACTTAAAAATCTAGGTTATTCAGATGTTCTGCTTGAGGGGCTCTTCAGGCAGCAGGCTACATTCGGGATAGGAGTGCCCAAAAACAGGAGTATAAAAGACGGTGCAAAACTGGACATAAAGTTCAGGTATTCAAAGGTGCTCGACTTTAAGAAATCACTTATGACAGTGTATATAAATGACATCCCAGTAGGAAGCAAAAAACTTACAGAAGAGAATGCAGACAATGACTCATTTGAAGTGGAACTGCCAAAAGAGCTTAGAGGAGGAAACTATTTCGATCTCAAAATAGCGTTCGATCTCAACATGGATGACGTTTACTGCAACATACGACCCCAGAGCGCTTCATGGGCTTTCATCTCTGGAGAGTCATATGCATATCTGCCCTATGAATACAAAGCGGATGCATTGCTTGAGGACTACGATGCTCCTTTTGTAAAAGATCTTAAATTCAATGACATTGTCATGGTAGTGCCTGACAATCCCACTTCCCAGGAATTGAGCACAGCATGTGGAATAGCCGCCTTTTTGGCTCACTCTGCAGAAAAAGTCGATGGCCTTACAATTGTGACATCTAAAAACTTTTCCAAAGCACATGAAAGTAGCAACATAATAGCCATAGGAACACCTGATAGGAACAGCCTTATAAAAAACATAAATGAAGGCCTCAACATAAAATTTGATGCGAATTTCGAAAAATTCATATCAAACGAGCACATGATACTGCTTGAAAAATACAACAGTAATATCGCGACTATACAGCTAATAGACTCACCTTACAAAAGCGGCAGAAAAATGCTTGTGCTCACCGGGAGCGATCAAAAAACCGTTATAAATGCGGGGAGATATCTTTCTGACTTCGAGCTTGCGGCAAAGCTAAGGGGAAATTTGGCCATAATAGATGACAGTGGAAACATGCTGTATGAGTATGTTGGGGAAAAGGCAAGAATGAGGATTGAAACCGAAGGCAAAACCTCCGAAGAATTGAAATCGGAACAAAAAACGGACAAAAAAGACGTAAGCGTCCAGATGAGGAATTTCATAATATTTATGACAGCAGTACTAATAGTAACGGTCATGGGTTCTGCATTTATTATAAGGAGAAATAGAAAATAAAACTAATTAAAGGGAAAGACCTGCGCATCCAGTTCAGGTCTTTCCCTTTTTTGTCTATTTCACCTATGCTCTTTCAAGCTTCAACCCTTCTACACTAGTTCCTTGAAAAGCTCCTTAGTAGCAGGATATATTTTCTTGAATTTGCCGTACTTTGCATTGTAAAGTTCGATGTTCTCTTTCACAGGCTCTATGCTCTCTTTGACCTTTATAAACTCCTCGCATGCGTCTTCAACAGTTTCAAACAGTCCGTATCCTACAGCCGCAAGTATTGCCGCACCGTATGCAGGTCCGTCGTTCGCCTGAAGCTTGTTCACACGTACATCAAGCACATCGGCCATTATCTGGCACCAAAACGGGCTGCTCGATCCCCCGCCGCTTATGCTTATCTCGCTTATGTTTATTCCCATGTCCCTCATTATCTCGAATGTGTCCCTCAGTGAAAAAGCCACGCCCTCAAGAACCGCACGGGTCATGTTGCCCCTTTTGTGGGTCATGTCCATTCCTATGAAAGTCCCCCTGCAGTTTGGATCATTGTGGGGAGTCCTCTCGCCCATGAGATACGGAAGGTAAAACAGAGTATCTTCTATTTTGGAAGTCTTTGCCTCTTCAAGCAGACCGTTGTAGTCATTCGACTTGTTTATCTCCTCTACCCACCACTTTAGAGATGCCGCAGCCGCAAGAGTAACGCCCATAAGGTGATATTTTCCATTTGCATGGCAGAACGAGTGAAGGCTGTTATTCTCATCCACGAAGAACTTGTCAGTTGAGCTAAAAACAACTCCCGAAGTTCCAAGTGAAACAGAGCACGCGCCGTTTCCTACTACTCCGCCGCCCACAGCTGCAACCGACTGGTCTCCACCGCCTATTACGACCTTTACGTCATTTGAAAGCCCAAGCTCGTCTGCAAGCTCTTTCCGTATGGTTCCGACAGGCTCGTATGATTCGTAAAGCTTTGGCAGCTGCTCATCTGTCACTCCAAGAACGTCCATCATGTCCTTTGACCACTTTCTGCTCTTTACATCAAGGTAAAGCGTTCCCGACGCATCAGACATGTCCGATGCAAAAACTCCAGACATCTTGTATGCCAGGAAGTCCTTAGGAAGCATGAATTTTTTGGCCCTTTCAAAGTTTTCCGGTTCATTTTCACGCAGCCAAAGCACCTTTGGAGCCGTGAAGCCCGTAAGCGCCATGTTTCCAGTCCACTCGGACACCTTTCTTTGTCCTATCTGTCCGTTTAGGTATTCGCACTCCTTTGCAGTCCTCTGGTCATTCCAAAGTATTGCAGGCCTTACCACCTCGTCATTTTCGTCAAGAGTTACCATTCCGTGCATCTGTCCGCTGAAACTTACGGCCTTTACCATGCTCTTGTCGATTCCATCCAAAAGCTCCTTAAGACCTGAAATTGTCTGCTCCCACCAATCATTCGGACTCTGCTGGGACCAAAGCGGCTTTGGAAGGTCAAGCGGGTATTCCTTGCTCACCGACTTTATCACAGCTCCCTTTTCGTCCACGGCAATCATTTTTACAGATGTAGTTCCAAGATCTATACCGATAAAATACATATAATTCTCCCCTAGCCTATTTGATATTGATTACAGCTTTTACAACGTCGCTTGCATTGTTTGAAACAAAGTCAAATGCCTTTTTAGTGTCTTCAAAGTCAAACTCATGGCTCACTATATCCTTTACGTTTATGGCTCCGCTTGCGATTGCATTTATTGCTACAGGGTAAAGGTTTCTGTAACGGAATATCGTCTTAAGCTCGCCTTCCTTGCCCATAAGCTTCATGAAGTTGAACTCCACCTCGTCCTTAGGAGTCATTCCCACAAGCACTATGCATCCGCCAGGCATTATAACGTCAACAGTCTGCTTAACTGTTATGTCGGCTCCTGCAGTGTCTATTGCGACATGAGCCAGCTTTCCGCCTGTAAGCTTTTCTATCTCTTTTACAGCATTTTTCTCTTTGGCGTTTATAACGCTTGTAGCTCCAAGTTTTTTGGCAGTTTCAAGCCTGTTTTCCAAAACGTCTACAACTACTATATTTGAAGCCCCTCTTGCCTTGCATGCCAAAAGGGTTACAAGTCCTATGCATCCAGATCCAAATATCACGACAGTGTCGCCAAGCTTAACTCCTCCCTGGTCAGCCGCATGGAGACCAACTGCAAGTGGCTCTACAAGCGCGCCTTCCGCATTTGAAACGTTCTCAGGAAGCTTGAAGCACATGTCCTCCGGATGAGTCACGTAGTTTTGAAGCACTCCGTGATACGGCGGAGTCGCGAAGAACTCTACGCCCGGACAAAGGTTGTACTTTCCTGTCTTGCAGAATTCGCATTTACCGCATGTCTTTCCAGGTTCAAGTGCAACCCGGTCTCCTACAGCGATGTTTTTCACTCCGCTTCCTATCTCAACAACTTCTCCTGCGCATTCATGGCCCAGTATGAAGTCTCCCTCAACCACGAAGTCTCCTATTTTTCCGTGCTGGTAGTAGTGAACGTCAGAACCGCATATTCCCACTACGTCAACCTTTATAAGAACATCCTTTTCTCCAACCTGCGGAACTGGAACCTCTTTAACTATCATGTTGTTTGTACCCTGCATGAAAAATGCCTTGTTTTCCATTGTATATCCTCTCCTTATTGTCATCATTTATTCTGCACTATCAAAATTGGTACATGGCCCCTTAGGGCTCATGTACCAATAAATGTTTTACACTATTATTTTATAGCTCCTGCCTTTTTGTGCATTTCTATATACTCTGCAACGTTGTCTGTTGTTATTAGAGGGCAGTCTATGTCTATGTCTATTTGCTTTTCTTCTCCAGTAAGAAGCTTGTTAGAAGTATCGAGCAGACCTTCTGCTAGAGCGTAAGCGCTTTGAAGGCTTGTAGAAGTCATCTTTCCGTCTTGTATTAGAAGGCAAGCTTCTGCTGTTCCGTCAACACCGTAAGCAAGTATTCCGTCGTACTGCGAGTTTCCTTTTACAACTTCAAGAGCTCCCGCCGCCATGTTGTCGTTCATTGCTATTACTGCGTCTATCTTGTCATTTTTCTGTATCCAGGTCTCCATGTAGTTCATAGCCTCGTCCTTGTTCCAGTTGGCTATTTCCTGTCCAACTATCTCTACGTCAGGACGCTTTTCAAAGAATTCTTTTTTCCAGCTTTTAAGTCTCTGGTCAGCGTGGAAGTTTCCTGGAGGACCCTCAAGCACTACAACTTTAGCGCCTTGAGGTACTTGTTCAACTGCAAGGTCTGCATTTACCTTAGCCTGAGTGTATGGGTCAGCGTCTACTGAAGATGCCCCCTCTATTCCTGATATACGTGCGTTTGTTGTTATTGTTATTATTCCTGCCGCCACAGCTTTTTCAGCATATGGTCTTTGAGCTTCGCCGTTGTTAGGCTGTATTATTATTGCATCGTATTGGTTTGTTATCGCACTTTCGATTAGAGCGTTTTCTGTATCATCCGAAGCCTGTCCGTCGAATACGTCAACACTTATGTTCTCGTACTTGTCAGCTTCCTCTACTACCGCATTTGCAAGCCATGCTGCAAATGAGTCAGCCTGAGCCCTTGCGATGTACGCAACTCTGTATCCATCTTTTTCTACATTATTTGCTTCTTCTTTTGCTCCACAGCCTGACAGCATTGAAACTACAAGCGTCATGGCCATAAGAACTGCTAACCACTTCTTTTTCACTTAAATTCCCCCTTGGATTTTAATGTTTATTAAAATAGATTTCTCTATGTTAATACTGCTTAGTTTTAGCTTGCCTTCTCGATGTTTCCAAGCTTTCCTTTTGTCCTTCTGCTCTTTGCCCATATGTCGTATATTACGGCAAGAGCTATTATTGCACCTCTAACTATCTGCTGAAGGTACGAATTGACGCCAGTAAGAACCATTATGTTGTCCAAAAATCCTACTATGAACGCACCTGCAAGTGTTCCAAATGCCGTTCCTATTCCTCCCGTAAAGCTTGTTCCTCCTATTACCGCCGCTGTAAGGGCCTTGAATTCATATCCCACAGCTCCGTTTGGCATACCACCATTTACACGCGACATGAATATAACACCGGCTATTCCGACGAATATGCCGTTTATTATGTAGGCCTTCATTTTGACCCTGTCGACGTTTATACCAGAAGCGTTTGCAGCCTCCTCGTTTCCGCCTATCGCGTATATAGACCTTCCGAATATAGTATGCTTTAGTATGTATCCAGTTATAAGCAATATCACCACAAGGAATATTATAGGAGTAGGTATTCCCGCTATAGATCCCTGTCCGAACTTCACATAGTCGCCTATCTGGTATATGTTTTGTCCATTAGTATATAGAAGGGCCGCCCCACGCGCCATTGCCATCATGGCAAGAGTCGCTATGAACGGAGGAGCCTTGAATTTTGTAACCATAAGTCCGTTAAGAACATTGCATGCAACTCCGACAACTATAGCCACTATAAATGCAAGCAGCAAAGACTCGGTGCTTACATATGCCGATACAGAAAATACTCCCGCAAGAGCAAGCACTGACGCCGATGAAAGGTCAAGCATGCCGCATATTATAAGTATTGTCTGTCCGAATGCAAGTATTGTTCCAACCGCAATCTGCCTTGATATGTTTGAAAGGTTGTTTGGCGTTGCAAAGTTTTCGTTTGCTATGCAGCATACTGCAAACAACGCCGCCAAAACCATGAAAATGCTGTATTTACTTTTTATGTCCGACCATTTTTTCGACTTATTCTTACTTAACACTGCTATTTCCCTCCTCAATGCCTGTTGCCTCGGTTGCGAGCCTCATTATATTTTCCTGGGTGAACTGCTCTTTTGTAAGCTCTCCCATGACCTTGCCCTTGGCCATTACGTATATCCTGTCGCACATTCCTATTAGCTCTGGAAGCTCCGATGATACGACTATTATTCCTTTTTTCTGCTTTGCAAGCTCGCTCATGAGCTTGTATATCTCATATTTCGCGCCGACGTCTATTCCCCTTGTAGGCTCGTCAAGTATCAAAACATCCGGGTCCGTGAGCATCCACTTTGCAAGTATGACCTTCTGCTGGTTCCCGCCGCTTAGCGCCTCTATTGACGTTTCAAAGTCAGGAGTCTTAACGTTCATCTTGTTGCAGTAGTGTGAAATCTTTTCGTTTTCGTCCTGCTCGTGAAGCCTTCCCCCGTGTATGAATTTTTCAAGGTTCGAAAGTGAAACGTTTTCTTTAACGCTTCGAACAGGTATTATTCCGAATCTTCTCCTGTCCTCTGAAAGCATTACCATTTTCTTCTCTATGCTGTCCTTTACGCTCTTTATTTCAGCCTTTTTGCCTCTTATAACGACTTCTCCCGCGCTATATTCATCAAGCCCGAAAAGAGCCCTCATGACTTCGCTTCTTCCGGCTCCCATGAGCCCGGCAAAGCCCACTATCTCGCCCTCGCCCACGTTGAAGCTCACATCGCTGAAATTTCCCGGACTTGTAAGCCCGCTTACGCTGAGCACGTTTTCCCCGATCTCGATTTCCTCTTTGGGGAAATTGCCCTCAAGCTTTCTTCCCACCATCTGGGCTATCACGGTATCCATGTCGTACTCATGTACAGGCCTCGAGTCCACAACGCATCCGTCCCTGAATACAGTTATCTCGTCGGCGATTGTGAATATTTCATCCATTTTATGGGATATGTATATTATGCTTGTGCCTCTTAACCTGAGCTCGTTTATCTTTTCAAACAACACCCCTACTTCCTTCTGGGTGATTGCTGAAGTCGGCTCGTCCATTATTATTATCTGTGAATTGTAAGATATGGCCTTTAGTATCTCAAGCATCTGTATGTCTGAAACTGTAAGATCCTTGAGCTTCGTATCCGGAGAATACTCCAGGTTTTCGCGCTCCAAAAGCTCTACGGTCTTTCTTCTTATCTCTCCCCAGTCTACCCTGCCGTATTTGTCCTTAGGCCAGTTGCCTACAAAAAGGCTCTCTTCGATTGTCATCTCCGGAATATAGTTGAGCTCTTGGAATATCATTGATATGCCCATACTCCTCGCCTGGATTGGATTCTTGACATGCACAGGCTTTTCGTCGATAAGTATCTGGCCGCAGTCGGGCTTGTATATCCCGTTTATGATCTTCATAAGCGTGGATTTTCCCGCCCCGTTCTCTCCGCATATTACATGAACAGTTCCCTTTTTTATGGCAAAACTGATTTTATCTAATGCCTTGACTCCAGGAAAGGATTTTTCAATATTTGAAATTCTAAGCTTCACTTCATGACCCATAGTCCTTTTCCTTCTCCTTTCAACTGTCGTTTCTTGTAAACACCTATCTCATAATATCCTTAAAATTTTATTTGATAAATGCATTATATTAATTTGAACATATTTAATATTACTCAAAAAAGCATAAAAAAAATTTACACCCTGTTTTTTTATACTTTTTTAATATTTCACGGAGCTATTTTAATAAAAAATGGTCCCATTTGTTTTGCCAGCCTTATGTGCCACTGTATTCCCCGACAATGTGATATCTTATATATACAAAGCTGACATACTTATTCAGAAAAAAAGACCTCCTATCGCATGTGCAATAGCGATGGTATTAATTCACATCTCAAGTCTAATTTCGAAGACAAAAATAAGCCACATGATGGTTATTAATTCCAACACGTGGCTTTTCTTGTTTTTATATCAGCATTCCATACGGCATGTTTTGTAATAATTAGGGATAATCCGACTGCACATTATTCTCATAATCTCTAATATGTTTTGTCACGGACAACAGATACTCACTGCTTGCTGTTAAAATACTTTACGACAGATGTAACGCCCAATGAGATCATTGAAATGACCGCAATTAATGCAAACAGGTATGCCAATGGAATAAATCCGAAAGATTCCACCAGCGTACCGTCAGGGGCAACATAGCTTCCGGCCGAGTGGTAAGAAACAATTGAAAAAATACATCCTATGATAGAAACTAATGTAGTTCCCGCAAGAAAAGATGTTTTTTTATCTCTTTTCCATTTTTTTGCAATATTACTGATAGGCAATGCTTCTTCAATGTTGGCTTTGCTATTCATGCAGTTCACTCCTTTAATTTCTACACTATATTTTTTGAGTTCAGATTTACATTCGTCGCAGGTTTTAATATGTTCTTCAATCAGTTCACGACTTTCTTCGCTGCACACATCGTCGTGGTAAAGTGGGAGTAAATCTCTGATTATATTGCACGATATTTTCATGATAATCCCTCCTGAATTTTTAATTTTGCACGATGGTAAGTAACCCTCGCCCAAACGTCAGTTTTTCCAAAAAGTTCTCCAATTTTACTAAATGAGAGTTCGCCGAAAGTGCGCAATGTAAAGACTTCTTTATACGGCTCATCAATGGAATGTAACACTTTGTGGATTTCAAACGCTTTTTCTTTGTCTATAAGCTCTATTTCAAAATTACAGGCTTCTTCAAATTCAATTATGCTTTTTTCAGAGCTTTTCTTGTCATTTTGATAAAATGTAAAGTATGTATTCTTTGCTATTTGGCACAGCCATACATATATTTTGCAGCTTCCATTAAAATGCTTTATATTCTTTAATGCCTTAAAAAAAGTTTCTTGCGTTATTTCTTCCGCAACTGTTTCATTACGACTTAAAGTTAAAACATATTTATATACATCCTCGAAATACAAACGGTATATTTCGTCGAAATCCGCCATCTTCTCACTCCCTTCGTATATAAGACTCATGATTAATCAAATCGTTACAAGATTTTTTTAAAAAATCAACTTGTTATGATAATCCCTAAATTCAGCAGAGTTTGTAACTAATGTTTTAGAGCAGTTTTCAGGGCATATTTCGATTTTTTCATCTATAAATATAGTTTATATCACAAAAATAAAGACTGCCATTAGAATCGAATTTCATGCGCTATAAGGCTGTTTTTTCATTTGCCTAATGCCGACATTCTCAACTAGAGCAGTCTTTTTTGAATCATTTCAAGTTGTAATCGCCAAAACCATTGAAATCACTAGATATATGGTTTTGGCATTTTACGAGGTTATACGAAAACAATGTTTTTATTCATATACTTATTTTTACCTTACCTTGCCAATTCATATTATTCCGCTTTCGTCCTTGCCTTTCCCCTGTACTGAGAAATGGTCATTCCCGTTATCTTTTTGAACACCTTGCTGAAATACTGCTGGTTTGTAAATCCCACGTCCTCGAATATCTCCTTTATCTTGAAGTCGGTCTTCAAAAGGAGCTGCTTGGCCTTTTCTATCCTGAGCTTGTTTATATAAAGGGACATGTTCTCGCCTATCTCCCTCTTGAAAACGTTGCAAAGGTAGTGCTTTGACAGGTTCAGCTCGCACGCCACATCCTCAAGTGAAATCTTCTGCTCGTAATTGTTTTCTATGAAATAGAGGGCTTTGCTTATTATCCACTTTGAATTCTTGTATCTCGATATTTTGATTTCGCCAAGCACGTCCTCCATGAATTTAAGAGTAATGTCCGCAATCGCTTCGAGCCTTTGAGAATTGATTATCTCATAGTGGTAGTGCTCGTAGTGCTTTATCTTTTCACCCTGCTCAAACAGCTGTCCGTAGTTTTTGAATATGTCCCCTATAAGCCCGGAATACCATATCTTTACCACGGCAGGCTTTATCATGTCTTTTTTGAAGCGCTCGTTCATTTGGCATATGAGCTCGCCGAGCTTTTTCAGCTTTTCCTGTCCTATATACTCTATGAAAATCCTGTTGTATTCCTTTTTGAGTTCGAACACGTCCGCCTCGCAAAAATTTATGTTGTTTGTGTTAACTACGAAAAACGACTTTTCGCTTTCATAAAACAGTATCTGCTCCTTTTGCACAAGACTCTGGTATGCATCCATGGCCTGGTCCACGCTGTCAAACGGGTCCGTATACACCACGCTGAGCGAAATGTCGAAGTACTGGTTTGACGCATTTCGAATCGATGCTATCATCCTGTTGACCTCAACCATGCTGAGGTTTGGAGAAGACGCAAACACTGTGTATTTGTTCATATCGTTGCTGTAGATGTATTCAGCTCCCCCGTCCTTAAGCTTTTCGAATATTATGTTTGCCATTGCGTCTTTAATCTTTCTTTGAACCGGCATTTCCAATGCCGAGTTCTGCTCTTCCTCCTGTATGACAATGCTTGCAAATACAAACCTTGTGTCATATATGCCAAATCCCGCCTCGCTGCAGCGGCTTATCATCTTGCTGTCAAGCGAAAATCCCTTTTCAATCATATCCGCCAGCAATACCTTTTTCATGTCGTTCACGTTTATATTTGCTATCTCCTGCTTCATGGCTGTAGAGCTTTGCTCTTCAATCCTGGATTTCATGGACTTCATTACCGATATGAGCTCTTCGTCCTCGACCTCGAATTTAAGAATGTAGTCATCGGCTCCAATCCTCAAAGCATCCCTTGCATATGAAAAGTCATCATAGCATGTAAGCACTAATATCTTGACGTTCTTGTTGCTCTTCCTGACTTGCTCTACAAGCCAGAACCCGTCCTTTTTAGGCATTTTGATGTCGGTGATTATAACGTCAGGGTAATGTTTCTTATACTGTTCAAATCCCTGTTCCCCGTTGGACGCCTCCGCCACAACGGTAAAACCTATAGCTTCCCAATCAATTGTAGTTTTGAGTCCCACCCTCACCAGAACTTCGTCGTCTACGATTAAGACCTTATACATAAGCACCTTCCTCTTATAAAACTCTACTTTACTGCTCATTCAATGAAATGAGTGCGCTCACCTTTGTCCCCCTGCCCTTTTCACTTTCAATATTAAGCCCGTACTCATCGCCACAGTAAAGCTTTATTCTCTGGTTTACATTGTTAAGCCCGACTGCGCTGAAACTACTTTTTGCCGAGCGCCTCTTGAATATGTTATCTAGTGTATCCCGGTCTATGCCAGGGCCGTCGTCAACTATTTCAACTATGAGCTTTCCATTTTGCCTGAATGCCCTTATATGAATGTTTATGTCCCCGTCTTCACCCTCCATGCCATGTATTATTGAGTTTTCAACTATTGGCTGGAGCACGAGCTTTGGAACGTTAAGGTCCAAGCATCCATTCTCTATGTCAAATTCAACCGTTATCGACTCGTTGAACCTCAGCTTTTGAATGACCACGTAATTTTTCACATGCTCTATCTCCTCTTCGAGGCTTATCATTTCCCTTCCTATGTTTATGCTTATACGAAGCAGCTTTATAAGCGCCGTTATGGCGCTGCTTATTCTCTTGTTTCCCTGTATCTTAGCCATCCACTTTATGGTGTTCAGTGTGTTGTATAGAAAATGGGGGTTTATCTGCGCATGAAGTGCCTCAAGTTCCACTTCTTTTTTCTCCTTTTCCTCCCTGACCAGCCTGTCTATGAGCTCTTGCATCTTTCCTATCATGTTGTTTAGGCTGTTTGCAAGCTCGCCTATCTCATCGCCCGACCTTATGTCTGCTCTGATGCTCAAATCGCCCTGCTCAACCCTTTTCATGACTCCCATCATGTTTATCATTGGATCTGTGTATTTTATGGAAAATACTATCATGAAAATGAGCATTACAATTACATATATGAGTTCGCCGAATACCAGGTATGTCTGTATTCTGTCAAGCTCTCCGTACAGATAGCCCGTAGACACGGTCTTTACAACCTTCCATCCATGCCCTTCTATAGTCGAGTATATTGCAACCTTGTCGATTCCCCCGCTGCTGTAGGGTATGTATTTATACCCGGTATGGTCCGAAAGCATCTCATTTGCATAGGGCTCAAATATTATATACTCGCCTATTTTGCTCTTGTCAGAATGACTTATTATCCTTCCTGTTTTATTCACTATGAATATGTCAGCCCCGTCATCGTCCAAAAGATTCGTATAGGCCTGCTCTAAAATCACCTCGTCCAAATCCATAAGCAAATATCCGTACTCGTCAAGCGTGTTGAAGTCCACAATCTTTCGACCGAGCGTAAAATATCGCTTTTCAAACTGTCCCGAGAGTATTTCAACCATTACATTTCTCGTGTGGACCCATACGGGCTGGCCTGTTGACTCGGCCACTTTGTCATATAAGAAGTCTTGCGGCTGCGTCTCTTTAACTCCTGTGTTGTAAAACTCCCCATCCATAGACAGATGCAGCGCCTCTATATCGTCTCTTAGGGTTATGAAATCCCTCAGCTTGTCATTATATTCATCCCGGCTGAATTTCGAGTTGTCGCGCAGCATGGTTAAAAAGTCTTCATTTGATATTATTACGGTTGAAAATTCCTGTATGTCGTCGAGAATAAATTCTATTTTTTCCCCTGTTTCATATACCGATTCGAGCGCCGTCTTGGAATACTTGTTTTTTATTATTTCCTTGACCGTTTTGGAATAGGTTATGCTTATTACGGCAACCGGTATTATTATGAGTATCACGGCCATTACGCCGAGTTTGAACCTCAGCGTATTGAAAACAGCTATTTTCTTCAATTGTCTTCCTCCACCGATTCCGCTTCTTTTCGTCTTATCTCATACAGCTGTCTGTAAATAGTCCTGCTCACATCTTCGCTGTCGATGTCAAACTGTATCATATCATGCAGGTTCTCAATCAGAACCCTCTCGACTTCATAAAAGCTTGAAATTTTCGGCCTTAAATAAATATTCTGGCTCTCCCATGCCGTCATTACGGCCTTTACGTGCTTTAAATACGTATCCTCCATTGAAAGAAACTCATTGTCATCCATTTTGTACTTTTGAGCAACCTCTCTGTATGCCGACTTTCTTGTAGGCAGGCTTCCACCTTCCGGGTGCATTAGCACCTTCAGCTGCATGTCATTTGATGTGGCCCATACCAAATAAAGCCATGCAGCCTTTTTTTCCCTTTCACTCGCGAACCTGTTTATTCCTATCCCCGAGCCGCCGTATATATTGGCGCTCCTCTCGCTTCCATATGGAAGTATGCTGTATCCCACATTGCCCCGAACGCTCGACTGCAGATCATGGTCTATATAAGAGTAGTTCTCGTCCCAGTTGGTCATCATCGCAATTTCACCGTTTCTAAAGGCATTTGCCGTATCTGTCCAGTTCCAGTTCACGCTTTCGGGAGCCGAAGACTTCACTATTTCCTTGTACATGTCTAGAGCCTCTGTGAATTTTCCATCCAAAACTTTTATATCCTCGAAGCTTTCAAGCCCCAGAGTGTTTATGCCTTCGTCTGAAAAATAGTCCCCGCCGTATGATGCCAGCACATTCGAAAAGTCGCAAAATATAGAATTGTGTCTTTGGGCCATGTGCCCGCTGCCGTATTTGACCTCATTGTCGGGCACGTTCTCGTCTATCCACCTTGCCACTTCGCAGTACCTCTTCCATGTGAACTCCGCAGTTCCCGGAGTCCAGTCATACCCCTTGTCTTCAATAAACTCGTCCCTGTATTTTTCAAATATGTCCTTCCTGTAGTAGAGTATCATCGTGGTGCTGTCGAATGGTATGCTGTATATTTTGTCGTTTTCACCGAAATACGAGCACACGTATTTTTGGTTTTCGAAAAAATCATCGTCCAGCCCCTTTATTTTGGGATAATCTGGATTTTCATTGTATGGATTCAGCACTTCCAGATAGCTGTGGAACCTGTTTAAAGTCTGGTACGGATCCACGTATACTATCTGGTATTTTCCCGTCTGTGATATAAAATCCAAATTCATCTTTTTGACCATAGTGTCGTAGTCCATGGCCTTTATCTTTATGTTTATCCCTGTGGCATTCGAAAATTCTTCACTTTCATGCGAGAGTATGTTTGCAGATATGTTGTTTTCCACTATGAAGTTTAGCGAAATGCCCTCAAACTGCCTTATTTCATAGCCCTTTGGAATATCAAGACTCCTGAAGCTCGCCGGCATCCCTCCATTCTCCTCTACCAAGGCTTTTTCAACCTGGGTATTCAGCTTTTCCGGCTGAAAGCTTCCCCACAACAATACCGCGGCCATTATGGCCGCTATGCCCAGTATCCATTTCCTGCCCAATATATGTTCACCTGCCCGATTCATTTACAGCTTTATCCCAATAATATTAACACTTATTTTTATTATAACCCGACAAGCTTCAAAAATACACACTCCAGTGCGATCAGAGCTGTTATATATTTCATGCGATCCTTCCGACATCACAAATAGACTTTTTTAGACTTTTTTAATCAATTCTTAAAACCAATATTTAATTGTATGTAAAATATTTTATATTCATGGTTCAAAAGCATTATAAAAATAGCACTCACAACATAAAATCATGTATAATAACATTATAACTCCATTAAAACAGTATAGTTTCAACAATGTTTCATAGTCTTTCTAACAGAGCATAATAAAAATACATAACAGCTAAAATTGGATGACACAAAAGAAATATGACTTTAAAATATCCGTTTGAATACAAATTTTTACTTGTGGAAGGTGCTTTTATATGAATGAAACCTCTTTAAAACTTAAAGTATATACCGATCTGGAGGAGCTCAAGCTTATCCATAAACATCCCTGTCTGGAAATACATTTTGGTGACAATTTGGAAGAACTATTGGACTTAAAAAACGAAAGTAAAATGGATATATTGGCAACCGAATCAAAAAACTCATCAATGATAAAAACCTTTAAAGGAATGGCCATTTTAAAGGGCTCTTTTACGAACGATACAGTCATTGACTATGGCTCTGATATTATAATGCTTTCAGAGGAGTTCTTTTTATCTGGTTTTTTGAAAATCGTAGAGCTTTCTTATGACTTTCAAAAACTCAAAATAGAAAAAAGTCAAATGACTAGTCAACTTGAAAAGGTCAATAGGCAGTATGGCCACTGCCAAAATACGCTGTACAATATGGAAACTGAAGAAATCAACAAAATGGCCATGCTAAGCCATGAAATCAGAACACCTATAAATGTAATACTGGGGCATGCCAACCTGCTTAAAAAATCAGATCTTTCAGAAAAACAGGCTCAATATATCGATATAATCGAAAAATGCGGAAAAATGTTAATGGAGAGCTTGGAAGATGTTTCTTTTTATGAGGAAAGCATAAATAATTTAAAAGCACCTAAAATAAATGAATTTGATATCAGAACGAGGATTGATAGGATTCATGACGTTTTCAGAAGTTATTCAGAGGAAAAAGGCCTCAGTTATGAAGTTGATTATGATGAAAGAATCGCCTATTCATTAAAGGGGGACTATCAAAAACTCGAAATGCTGTTAAAGCAGCTATTGTCCAACGCCCTAAAATTCACCCATAATGGAAGCATTAAGTTTGCAGCCAAATGCCTTAAAGATGAAAAATCATACCAAACGATAGCTTTTGAAATAGAAGATACTGGCATAGGCTTTGACATCGCTCAGCAAGACCATTTATTCAAGCCGTTTTATCAAGGAGAGCACTACCTTCAAAGACACTATGACGGTTTAGGCCTTGGACTTCCAATTGCAAATTCAATAGTAAAGCAGCTCAAAGGTAAAATGAATATAAAGAGTACTTTAGGTGTGGGAAGTCGATTTGAAATACTCTTTGATTTTGACAAAGGTGAAAGTTCATATAAAACTCACACAGATGCAAATATATTGCTTGTGGAAGACAATGCTTTGAACCGCAGAGTTATAAAAGATATTTTGGAAAAGGAGGGCCTGAGCATAGCCCTTGCAGAAAATGGACGTGAAGCTTTAGAAATTTTAGAAAATCATAAGTTCTCTTTGATATTAATGGATCTTATCATGCCTGTTATGGACGGATATGAGGTTTCTAGACTCATTAGGCAAAAGGGCATTGAGTCTCCAATTGTAATTATTTCCGCATCAGTAACGGAGCTGGATGATAATATTATCAATAAACTTGGAATCAATGACTTTTTAATCAAAAATCATGATGTCAATAAATATCTAGACATCATTGGGAAATACATAATGATTCCCCAAAAAGAAAATGCGAAGCTTGATGAAGTAAAACTGAGTACAATTTTATCCCAGCAGAATTTTGAGATTATAAATGCCAACGAATTGCTCCTCCGTTACAACCATCGATATGAATTGATTATTAAAGTGATTGATGGGATTAATGATCAACTGTGTCAATTATCAGGATATTGGCATTTATTGAAAATGGACCCCTATGATAAAGGTGTAAAACAATACCTACATAATTTGAAAGGATTGGTAAAAAGCCTGGATGGGACTCGGCTCAGTTTTTTAATTGAACAAATCGAAAAGTCATATAACCTTGAAGATTACAACTCCCAAAATTACAGCCAGTTAAAAGAAAATGTAAAAATTTTTCACAGGGACATTGTGAAATTAAGGCATGCGCTAATCAGTCATGCGGAAGTTAATGAAACCGGTAGCTCAATTATTACAGATTCTCATGAGGTGACAAAGACTCTTCGCGAGCTGATTCCCTTACTGGAAAATCATGACGTGAAAAAAATCCGAAAACACATGGAAACCATCACAGACCTCATGAGTGGGGATTATTTTCATAATCTGGAAAGCTTAGTAAATATATATCGATACGAAGAGGCTATAGAGTTGATAGTAAAAATATTAGAGGAGGATGGTAAAGACATATGTTTGAATTAAAAGGGAAAAAGATACTTATAGTGGATGATTATAAAGAGAATATTGATATTCTTGTCGAGTCTTTGATAGATGATTATGATGTATATGCGGCATTAAATGGACAGAATTCTTTGAAGCTGGCAAGATCCATTCATCCTGATCTCATTTTGTTGGATATTATGATGCCGGTAATGGATGGTTATGATACCATAATCCAGCTGAAGAGTCATGAGGAGACGAGAGATATCCCCGTTATTTTTGTCAGCGCTCTCAGTGAAATTGATAATAAGAAAAAGGGATTCGATTTAGGTGCTGTCGATTATATCACCAAGCCTTTCGAAATGATCGAAGTAGCCTACAGAGTAAAAAATCATTTGACAATGAGCGAGGCTAAAAAATACCTTGAGAACCAAAATCAAATTTTAGAGGAAAAGGTCGCGGAGAGAATTCGCGAAAATGAAAATCTAAGGGATACAATGATTCAAACTCTGGCTTCTTTGTCCGAGACAAGAGATAACGAAACTGGCAATCATATCAAAAGAACACAGCGTTACATAAAAATAATAGCAAAAACCCTAAAAAATCAGGGGCGCTATGCTCATATATTGACCGACAGATATATTGAACTTCTATACAAGACATCTCCGCTCCATGATGTTGGAAAGGTCGGAATCCAAGACAACATACTGCTTAAGCCTGGGCGTTTAAACGATGATGAGTTTGAGAAAATGAAAGAACATGCCCTTTTAGGATATAAGGCCCTTAACAATGCTGATGTGTCCTTAAAAAACGAGTACTTTATAAATCTGGCAGCAGAGATTGCCTATAGCCATCATGAAAAGTGGGATGGAAGTGGATATCCTAGAGGTCTTAGCGGCGAGGAAATTCCTTTATCGGGAAGGCTTATGGCTATTGTCGATGTGTATGACGCTTTGACCAGCAAAAGGGTCTATAAGGATGCCATGACCCACAAAGAAGCTGTAGATATCATATTAAAAGGACGAGGAACACATTTTCAGCCGGAAATAGTGGATGCTCTATTACATGTTCACATGAAGCTATTTGAAATTAAAGAGCAGTTTGCAGAGGCATAGTGCATATCCTCATAAAATTTTTATATCCATCAAAACCTCGATATCCAGTTTAATAGATGACTTAAAAAGGGTAAACTTACATTAAGAATACCATTTCCCCTATTAAAATTCATTTGCACATACTGTCCGCTCACTCGTGACTTTACCAATGGGAGGTTCAAGCCATGGTTTTATTTGATACGAGGACAACTGTCCTAATATACACTATCACCAACATATTGCTTGCATTTGTAGTATATATGACCTGGCTTCAAAACAAGAACAGGTTTGAAGGAATAACATTCTGGCTGGCCGATTATGTGCTTCAGGCAATAGGCATAACTTTATCCGTGGTAAGGGGGAGCATCCCCGATTTTATATCTATTGTAATTTCAAATCTCTTTATGATCATCGGCGCCATGTTTTTTCTGTTTGGTTTAGCGCGCTTCACCGGAGTTCGAATGAAAAAAAAATACAATTACATGTGCCTAATTATATTTTTTATCGCCTATTATTATTTCGGAATCATAAGCCCTTCAGTTCCTTTGAGGATTGTTACATTTTCATCCTGTTTCATACTGATTTCAACACAGGTCTTATGGCTGATATTTGTGCAATCCAGCGATAGTTTAAAAATCATAACCAAAAGCACAGGCATTATATTTATGCTCTTCATAATCGTAGACATGTTCAGAATTATTTTGGCATTCACTGTTCCAAACGATAAAAGTTATTTTTTAGGGAGTTTGAACGACACAATTTTCGTAATTCTCAGTCAGATGCTCACCATTGCACTTACATTTTCAATAGTACTTATGATAAACAGAAAGCTATTTTTGGAAATCAATATGCATTCAAATGAAAAGGAAAAGCTTCTCCTTAAAATGCGCCGTCTCGCCACTATAGACGGCCTCACTGAAATATTCAACCGCATGAAGACGGAAGAAATCCTGGCCAAAGAAATATCTGAATTTCAAATAGATGCAAACCCCTTATCAGTTATTTTGGTAGACGTGGACCATTTCAAGTCCGTAAACGATACATACGGACACAGCGAGGGAGACAACGTTTTAAGATCCATAGTCTCAATATTAAAAGATAATATCCGGGACAGCGACTCCCTTGGGCGCTGGGGTGGAGAGGAATTCCTCATAGTAACACCAAAAACAAATGTACAATCCTCTTATTCCATAGCCCAAAGGCTTACAAAGCTTGTATCCAATTATGACTTTGCAAATATAGGCCATGTAACCGTAAGCATGGGAGTTTCCACACTTAATGACGGAGAATCATTTTACGAACTGCTTATAAACGCCGACAAAGCATTATACCTAGCAAAGGAAAATGGAAGAAACAGGGTTGAAATTTTTGATCCCAGCAATTCAGCCCTTTCAAAATAGTGATTCAAACAGATTTCCTGAATTCTCAGAAGGTGACTGTAGCAGTCAAAAAAGCCGCATGGATTACAATCCATTCGGCTTTTTTATTCTTAAATGCTAATTCACAAAATACGTGACATTCAATTATAACCGCAACCTTAATTAAACCTTAAATCATTTTTTAATTATATAAATCATTTGAAGTTTTTAGTGCGAAAAATGTAAATTCGTGTATAATAGTGTTATAAGTCTATTAAAATTGTATACATTGTATAATAATTTATATCCTTATATAATCATATTTAAAAACAATTTATTTCAGCACTGGATTTATTTAACATGCCATATGTATTTTAGCAATTATTAATTTAAAAAGGAGAGGTTTAATTGAACATCAAAAAGAAATTATCTGTCAGCTTTGCTGCTGTAATGATCGCCATGCTGTTTATAAGTGTAAGCTTGTTTTCTGAACTAAAATCCGTTGACGAGGGCTATGAAGTAATAGTCAACCAGAATGTGCCCGTTGAAAAGTACATATCGGAGATAAGAGGCATGAACCTTGAGCAGGTTGCCGCAGTCAGGGCATACATACTTTATAGGGATGAAAATTTTCCACCGCTTTTTGAAAGCATCAGCACGGAACTTGAGACCGTATACAGTAAAGTAGAAGCAAACGCCCAAACTGAAACTTCCAGGAAAAGCCTTGCCAAAGTCAAGGAGATCAATGTCCAGTACAGTAACATTGCAAGAGAAGTATTCGCCCTTGTAAAGTCCGGTGACATAGAAAGCGCCATATCAAGAGCTGCCGACGGCAGGGAACAGGTAACAGCTCTAAAGAATGTTACAGATGAATGGCTGAAATTTGTGGAAGAAGTAGACCAGGAAATAATCGAAGAAATAAATACAAGTGTTGACCATGCGATAAGGAACGTATTGATTGGAGCAGGCATTGCAATCGTGCTGGTTGCTGGTTTAGTCAATTTCCTCGTAAACAGCATTACAAAGCCAGTACACGAGATAGTAAATCACGCAAACATCATAGCTACCGGCGATTTAAGCCATGAAATATCACAAAACCTTCTCAAAAAGAAGGATGAAACAGGTGAATTGGCAACTGCATTTGACAGGATGTCCAAAACTCTCAGAGAGCTTATAAGTACAGTGGCTCAGTCTTCAGAACAAGTAGCAGCCTCTTCCGAGGAACTTACCGCCACATCCCAGGAGCTTGCAACTGCATCCGAGGAAGTTGCAAAGACCATTGAAGAAATTGCAAAGAGCGCAACCGAACAGTCAAAGGATACCGACGACGGAGTCATGGCTGCAATGAAACTAGGCGAGTATATAGAGTCCAACAAAAGCTATCTGGATGATGTGAATTCGGGCTCAAACCAGGTTGCAGCCCTTATAGGCGAAGGCCTTGAAACCGTAAAAATACTCACACAAAAAACTATCGAAAGCAGAAATGCCTCAATGGACGTATATGAGGGAATTAAAAAGACAAACAAGAGCTCTGAAAGAATAGGCCAGGCGAGCAATGTCATAGCTTCCATATCGGGGCAGACAAATCTGCTCGCGCTAAACGCAGCCATTGAAGCTGCAAGGGCTGGAGAAGCCGGGAAGGGGTTTGCAGTTGTGGCAGAGGAAATCAGAAAACTGGCCGAGCAAAGCAGCGAATCCACAAAGGAAATAGACGCAGTCGTAAAAGAGCTCCAGTTCAACTCCAAAAATGTCGTTGAAATAATGGACAAAGCATCCGAAATAATAAAAGAGCAGGGAAAAAGCGTAGAAACTGTAAAGGAAAAATTCGAGGAAATTTCAAACTCGATAAATTCTACAGGAGATAAGCTAATTCTTTTAAATGAATCTGAAAAAGCCGTAGAAGAAAGAAAAGACGAAATAATCGGCATAATACAAAACCTATCTGCGATCGCCGAAGAAAATTCAGCATGTACAGAAGAAGCTGCCGCTTCAACAGAGCAGCAGATAGCCTCAATGGCCGACATAGCCAATTCAAGCGAGGGACTAGCTGAAATAGCGCAGGAAGTTCAGCAGGCCATTTCCAAGTTCAAAATATAGTATCAGTAAATTACTGTTAATCTGATGATTTGAAGCACTATAATCGAATTATAATTCTCCAATACCAAGCTCATATAAAAATCCCGCAAACGCTTTGAAGTGCCTGCGGGATTTTTGCCGCTATGGTTCAATATGCTATACTTTTTTTACAAATTGAGATTTAAGCTTCATGGCACCAAAACCGTCAATCTTGCAGTCTATATCATGGTCGTCATCCATAATAAGGCGTATGTTTTTAACCTTTGTTCCTATTTTTATAACCGACGAACTTCCCTTTACCTTAAGGTCCTTTATCACGGTTACCGTATCTCCATCACTTAATACGTTTCCATTTGAATCCTTTATAACCTTTTCACCTTCTCCGCTTTCAGCTCCGGCCTCCGCGCTCCACTCATGAGCACACTCAGGACATACAAAAAGGTTTCCGTCTTCATAAGTGTATTCCGAATTACATTTTGGGCAATTTGGCAGTTTCATCATAAACTATTTTCCTCCATTCAATATCTCTCAATCTGGTATATTCATATTGACTTCAAATTCCCGTGAAAAAACTCTTTTTTGCAATAATTGCCACAGGATTGAAATCCGCAAAAACATGCGGTAACTTACTTACAGGTTTATATGATATCACAGTATTGACATATTGACAAACTGTTCAGTTTTGTTTTTCCCATAGCTTAATTAAGCCGTTTTCTTTAGAGCTTTCACTTTCGTATTTTTCCTCTCCACTTGTCATCTATGTTAAATGAGCAGCTTTGTTTATTCATTATAGTATATTTCTTTAGCTTTCCCCGAAATCCTGTCGACCTTTATATCGAAAGGTTTCTTCACATAGTCATCGGCTCCAAGCTCCAATCCCAATACCTTGTCTGCACTGTCGTTTCTTGCCGTAAGCATGACAATCCCCAAGTTTTCTTTATTGTCCAATCTCCTGGACACTTCAAACCCCTTCATTTTAGGCATCATGACATCTATAATAAATATATGCGTGTTGAAGTTTTTTATTTTGATTAATTTTTTCTATAAATCGTCTTTTATCACCAAGCCCAATAATCTGGATAGGGACACCGCTTGCAGTGGTGAAACTACAGCCCCTTCAACATCCTCTATTCTGACCCCTATGGCATCAATATCACAAGTACTCATATCAATACCTTTTAGTTTAGTTCCTGACATCTGGCATCCTTGAAAATCCGTATTCACCAGGCTTACATCAGTAAGTTCAGAACATTGAAAATCAGCAAAACCTAATAACGATTCTTCCAGCCTCACTCTTTTGCAGCGTGAAAATCTAAAATTTGCATACCTTCCATTGCATTTGTTTATTGCTACATTTTGAAATAAAGATCCGCTTAAATTCAAACCCACTATTTTACAATCTGTAAATTCCACCCTATGCATTATTGAGCCGCTCAGATCCATGTTCGACAAGTCACAATTTTCAAACCGCACATCTTCAATATCTGCTCTAC